>NZ_JBFRCT010000013.1:0-133134 GCF_052113225.1 Paenibacillus sp. YAF4_2 | reverse complement strand
TGAAAGCATCTAAGCGTGAAGCCCCCCTCAAGATGAGATTTCCCAATTAGTAAGACCCCTTGAAGACGACGAGGTTGATAGGTTCGGGGTGGAAGCACAGCAATGTGTGGAGCTGACGAATACTAATCGGTCGAGGGCTTATCCTAAAAGACTTAAGGAAGATTCACTTTCGCATCCAGTTTTCAAGGCTCAAATCTTGATAGCTAGGCCCGTTGGTCAAGGGGTTAAGACACCTCCCTTTCACGGAGGTAACAGGGGTTCGAATCCCCTACGGGTCACCAATTTCCACTTATATGGAGGCTTAGCTCAGCTGGGAGAGCATCTGCCTTACAAGCAGAGGGTCGGGGGTTCGATCCCCTCAGCCTCCACCATAGAAGATTTAGAATGCCGCGAGGTGGAGCAGTCCGGTAGCTCGTCGGGCTCATAACCCGAAGGTCACAGGTTCAAATCCTGTCTTCGCAACCAATTTCTTCGAACAAGTTTCGAAAACAGCATGGAGCTGTGGTGTAGAGGCCTAACATGCCTGCCTGTCACGCAGGAGACCGCGGGTTCGAATCCCGTCAGCTCCGCCATTTTTACCAAATATTATGCCGGTGTAGCTCAGTTGGTAGAGCAACTGACTTGTAATCAGTAGGTCGTGGGTTCGACTCCTATCGCCGGCACCATTTTTACAATTTTAATATGCATGCGGTCGTGGCGGAATTGGCAGACGCGCTAGATTCAGGTTCTAGTGGTGTAACAGCCGTGGAGGTTCGAGTCCTCTCGACCGCACCATATGCGGAAGTGGCTCAGCGGTAGAGCATCGCCTTGCCAAGGCGAGGGTCGCGGGTTCGATTCCCGTCTTCCGCTCCATATTTTTTTGCGGCCTTAGCTCAGCTGGATAGAGCGTTTGACTACGAATCAAAAGGCCAGGAGTTCGAATCTCTTAGGCCGCGCCATTTTTTCTTAATTGAATAACGGGATGTAGCTCAGCTTGGTAGAGCACCTGGTTTGGGACCAGGGGGTCGCATGTTCAAATCGTGTCATCCCGACCATTTCAATTCATTAGAAGTCAGCAGACGTACTTGATACGTTTGGCAGGCTTTTTTTTAGTTTATTGGCAAAATGGAATTTTATTAACGAAAGAAGAGGTGAAACCATAATGCTGCGTATTGGTATTATTGGCTCAAACTTTATCACGGAAACTTTTATGGATGCTGCTCGTCAGGTCGATATGGTTAAGGTAGCGGCATTATATTCTCGTTCGGAGGAACGAGTTAAGGAATATGCAGCTGCTCAGGACATTCCACACACCTTTACTGATCTGGAAGCGATGGCGCAAAGTGATTTAATCGATGCGATTTACATAGCTAGTCCTAACTCGTTACATGCGCAGCATGCGATTACGTTCATGAACCATGGCAAGCATGCACTATGTGAGAAGCCAATTGCTTCGAATGCTGCAGAAGTACAAGCCATGATCGAAGCAGCGAAAGCGAATAACGTGCTGCTTATGGAAGCGATGAAGTCGACACTTGTTCCTAATTTTGACGCGGTACGTGAGAATCTGCATAAGATTGGGAAGGTACGTACATTCTTCGCATCTTTCTGTCAGTATTCGTCACGTTATGATAAATATAAAGCTGGAGAAGTATTAAATGCATTCCTGCCAGAGCTTTCGAATGGCTCACTGATGGACATTGGAACATATTGCATTTATCCACTGGTAGTATTGTTTGGCAAGCCGGATAGTGTTAAAGCAAGCGCGGTTATGCTGGAGTCAGGTGTTGACGGTAAGGGCAGCCTGATCTTGAATTATGGGGATATGGAAGCAGTGCTGCTCCATTCGAAGATTTCGAACTCGAATATGCCGACAGAAATCCAAGGGGAAGAAGGAAATATGATTATCGAGAGAATCAGCCAGCCTTCGAGCGTTCTTATTCAATATCGCGATGGTCGTGAAGAAGAGAATGTTAGCAGAGATCAGGTGAGCAATTCGATGGTCTATGAAATTCAATCGTTTGCTGAGCTGATTGAACGTGGTGAGCTTGAATCGCCAATTAACTCTTTTGCAAACTCGCTTATTGTTATGGAGATTATGGACGAAGCCCGTAGACAAATCGGACTTGTTTTCCCGGCTGATCAGAAATAAGTGGATAAAAAACAGGCTGTTCCGGAGTAATCTCCAGAACAGCCTGTCCCATTATTGCGCCACTTGCTCCGCGACTTGCTCGTTGTTTTGTTCCAACTGCTGCATAAGGAATGCAGAAAGCTCTTGGTAACGCTTCGTGATGGTTGAAGCAGATACTTCGTATTTGTCGGCAAGCTCGTTCTTAGATTTGCCGGATTCGGTAACCTCACAGACCATATATTCCAACGCGGCACAAAATGCGCCTGATTTACGATACGTTGGTTTCGTCATATTCGTGAAATCATGCCAGATCATAACGGCCATCGCGATATGGTTAGGCTTGTAATCCTGTTTCATGGAAGCAATAACTTCATGTGCCAGTTCTGCGTATTGTGGATTAGCCCACGTGGATTCGTGGTCAACCAAATGCACCAGCTCAGCTTCTGTAAAATGACGAATAGCATTGGAGGCTTTACTTGTTCTAGCCGATTGTTCGTCCTTGGACATGCAGCATTTTTTATATTTCAAGCCGCTGCCGCAATGACATTGATCATTTCTACCTAGTTTAGACATAATAGCTCCTTCATGCGAAAATCTTTTATGCAAGAGTACATTCCTATAATAACATAAAAAGAGGGATGGAAAAACGAAAAACCTACATTTTCCATTCCTGCCCCCAGTAAAGTTCCATTATTCATAGGCCTGGGGCCGTAAGCAAACAATAAGATTATACATATCCAGAAAGGTGTGGAATGAGACATGACTAATGAAGCATTCGAAAGCAATCTAACTAAGTACGCTGAACTGATTGTAAGAGTAGGCGTTAATGTACAGCAGGATCAAGAGGTATTTATCACAGGAGCTGTTGAACAGGCTGCTCTCGTTCGACTCGTTGCCGAGCAGGCCTATTTGGCTGGAGCAAGCAATGTACATGTTGATTGGACGGATGACAGATTGTCCCGGCTGAAATATGAGAAAGCAGCAGACGATGTGTTCACGCGTTATCCGGAATGGGAAACAGCGAAGCGAAATTCTTTTGTAGAGCGTAACGCAGTATTTATCTCCATTGTCTCTTCGAACCCTGATCTGCTGAGTGGAATTGATTCGCAGCGGATTGCCAACTTCCAGAAGGCTTCAGGCCAAGGGCTACAGCAGTTCCGCAGTGCTGTTCAATCAGATAAAGTAAGCTGGACAGTAGTAGCTGCGGCTAGTAAGGCATGGGCAGGTAAAGTGTTCCCGAATGCTACGGAAGAAGAGTCAGTCAAGTTGTTATGGGAAGCAATCTTTAAAGCGGTTCGTCTGCTTGCAGCAGACCCTGTAAAAGCGTGGGAGGAGCATAACGCAACGCTTCATTCTAAAGCGGAAGCATTAAATGGGAATCATTTTAAAAAGCTGCATTACACGGCTCCTGGCACCGATCTTACGATCGAGCTTGCAGACAAACATATTTGGGTGGCAGCAGGCAGTGAGAACCAGAACCAAATCTCCTTTATGGCGAACATGCCGACTGAGGAAGTATTCACAGTGCCTCTGAAGACCGGCGTAAACGGTCATGTATCCAGCACGAAGCCACTTAGCTATGGCGGTAATATTATCGACAACTTTAAGATTACATTCGAAGCAGGGCGTATCGTTAAGGTTGAGGCGGAGCAAGGGCAGGAGATACTTCAGAAGCTGGTTGATACAGACGAAGGCTCACATTACCTAGGTGAGGTGGCTCTTGTACCTCATGAATCCCCGATCTCGCAATCGAATATTTTGTTCTACCAAACCTTGTTTGATGAGAATGCATCAAACCATCTGGCGATTGGCAGTGGTTATGCTTTTAATATTGAAGGCGGTAAAAAGATGTCCCCGGAGGAGCTTGCTGAGAATGGCGTTAATGCCAGCATCACACATGTTGATTTTATGATCGGTTCGGCTGTAATGGATA
This sequence comes from Paenibacillus sp. YAF4_2, assembly GCF_052113225.1. Classification (NCBI taxonomy): domain Bacteria; kingdom Bacillati; phylum Bacillota; class Bacilli; order Caryophanales; family Paenibacillaceae; genus Paenibacillus; species Paenibacillus sp. YAF4_2. The sequence goes on along the minus strand of NZ_JBFRCT010000013.1, from coordinate 129,091 downwards.
TCGACGGTATTAAGGCAGATGGCACGGTTGTCCCAATCTTCCGCAAAGGCAACTGGGCATTCTAAGCTGAGCATGCTATAATGTTCGGCAATGAATGGATTTCAAGGAGATGACAGCAATGCCGAAAAAGAAAAATATCACTCAAAATCATCGAGCTAGTTCCAGCCCACAGCAGGAGCAAGGAACTACGCTGAAGGATTTACTTGGCGCAGATGTGTTGCAGAAGCTGAACCAGCAATCTGACGAGATGAAGGCGGCTGAGGAGCAGCGTAAGCAAGAGGTTAGAGCGCAGGCCGAGGAAGCCCGTAAAAAGGAACAGAAGCGGCTTGAGAGTGATATGGGTTACTTGCTGGAGAACAGCAAGCAGGATTGGCGAAAATTTAAATAAGAATCAATAGGAAATAGCCCCTGAGCTGCATACATTGCGGTGAAGGGGCTATTTTTCTTGTGTCTTGACCGTGCCACATTCGTGCTTGTTCACATATAACATTAATAATAAAATACAACTCCTTCTGCATACTCATGGGTATAGAGAGATGGAATTTAGGCGATTGCTGATAAGAAAGGGCTGAAATGTACATTGTACAGGTGACGATGATGAGAAAAAATCAATCGAATAAACGGCTCCTTCTACCGGAAGAGCTGAGGTTCCAGAACGTGACGGAGAGCAGGCTGACCATTCAAGAGGTATATGATCGCATTTTGAATTTTATGGCGAGTGATCCACGGGCGGCATATCATTTTGTAATTGGAACAGACAGCCAAGGGTTTAACGGATATACGAAGTTCGTAACAGGCATTATTATTCGGCGTATGGGAAAAGGTGCATGGGCCTGCTATCGACAGGTAGTGGTGCAGCGTGAGCTGACCTCGCTGAAGGAGAAGCTGACGATGGAAACGGCGTTATCCCAGGAAGTAGCCTACTACTTCGTGGAAGGAGCTATTCAGCAGATGGAGGAGCTGCTGCTGCCTTTTGTATACCAAGGGGCATCGCTTGATCTGTTTATCGATATCGACGCAGGTACAGAGCCTACAATTAATAAGACATACCTCTATGTAGATGAGATGATTGATCGGGTAAAAGGGATGGGCACGTATGCGGCCAGAGTGAAGCCGGATTCTTATGCTGCGTCGGCTTATGCCAATCGTCATACAAAAAAACCGGTCCATTTCAAAAAAAGACAAGAACTCGTATAAAGGAGCATATTTTGCTCAATTACAAGGTAAGGCGCAGCCTGTTGAAGCACCGGACAAGTTGATAGTAGGAGAGCCGCAGGCCAATAGACCTGCGGTTTTTTTCGAGAGGAAGGTTTTTCCCTATAGCTGTAGAATTCAAATACGTATAGGGGAAGGATGGGATGTCATGGGGAAGGAAAGAACGCTTGTTATAAGTGATATTCATGGCTGTTATGATGCTTTTAACAGGCTGTTGGAACGGGTAAATTACGAACCTGTAAGTGATCAGCTGATTTTGCTAGGAGATTTCGTTAGCAAAGGGCCGGATAGTAAGCAGGTGGTGGAGCAGGCATTCCATATGGTAAGCGATGACGGGGCTATCGCAATCCAGGGCAATCATGATGAACGTTTCGTAGACATTGTCCGTAATAAAACCAAAGATGCGAGGGACAAGTTCTTTCGTCATGGCGGTCGCCAAACCGTATACAGCTATTTGAGAGGACTCGATATGACAGGCAGCGAAGAGGATCTGCTGGCCAGGCTTAGAGAGACGGTTTTGGAGCTTTACCCGCATCATGCGGATTTTCTGGAGGAGCTACCTTATTTCTTCGAAGATGAACAATTTATTTATGTACATGCGGGTCTTAATCCGAAATATCCGAATTGGAAGGACCAGCCGAAGAGGGATTTTCTATATATCAAGGATTCCTTTCACAAGGAAGATACGATGGTTGATAAAGTAGTTGTATTCGGCCATACGAAGACGGTTGATTTGCATGGACGAGCAGATGTCTGGTATGGCAAAGGCAAGATTGGCATCGATGGTGGATGCGCTAGCGGCTTGCAGTTAAATGCGTTGGAGATTATCGATGGTAATGTCAGAGCTATATCGGTACCGGCAAGAAGAGCGGTAATATAAGGTGAAAAGAAGGAGCGGAGATTCCGCTCTTTTTAATGTTAAGAAATTTAATTTCCAATGAATTGAAATGAAGGATTTGATCGAAATATGTCGAACTAATGAGCATTAAGAACTATTTTCCAAATTCTGAGGTGTAAAGAAATGAAGGCAGTTATGAAGTATGCAATGTTCGTTCTTATATTCCTAGCAGTAATCACTTCATTACGCCCGACAGTCACCTATGCGAATACAGATGAGGCAACTCAGGAGATTCAAATTACAGAATGGCAAATTATTCCGGGGACAGATGATGAAGGAACGATCCCGCCAGACGAGGGTTGGATCACGGTTAAGGAAAATGGAGCAGCACCTGAATTGCCAAAAGGGACAAGCTCGTTATGGGTGAAGGTCGAGCTTCCTGCTATTACGGGGCCTCATGCTGGACTATTGGTTGATAAAGCATATGCTCAGAATATCTTTGCATATGTGAATGGAGACAGTGTTTATGAATCTGTTCGGAAACACTATTACGATGTGAATCGATTGGTTATTCCATTAGATCGATCAGATTCTATTAGAGTGCTTTATATTCACCTAGTTAATGAAACAGGGAATATTGGCATAAATGGGTTCACTCTCGGCGACTATACAAAGTTATACCGTACGATGCTTGTAAAAGAGATGCCAGACGTTATATTAGGTGCGGCATTTATATTTGTTTCAGCAATTATGTTCTTCTGTATGTTATTTCTCAAGAAAGTAAATGTATCCGGTTGGAAGTCACTTAGTTTAATTATTTTATCAATTGGATGTATGTTAACCTTATATTCACCATTTCTGTATACGGTTTATGGGAGGATCGGCTATTTATATACGATTGCTTTTGATATATCAACTAACATTTTTCTTCCAGCTTTACTTTTCTTCATTGAAACGATATTTGGTAAGGGGAAATTTCTTCTAGTACGTATCTTCAAATATTATGCGATAGCGATTGCAATCTTTTCGTCAATTGGCTTAGCTGTAAATATCGTTACGGAGAATGCTTACTACTCTATTTATTACTCCATATTCACTGTTTTATTTGCTTTTGGTGTTATCGGAGGAAGTCTTATCATACTTGGGATACTATCAGTTCAGAGTTTCAGAAAAGAAAAAGATGCCATCATTCTTTCTTCAGGACTTGGACTCTTTATCTTGTTCACGTCTGTAGATATGATTCAATATTATGCTCAGTCGAAAAACTATGAGTTTATATTCTGGAAGTGGGGTATCGTTTGCTTCGTATTGACTTTGGTCGTTATTCTTGGCAGGCAGATCGTAATCAGTTTTGAGAAGGTTGTTACCTACTCCAAGCAACTAGAAATTTATAATAATGAACTTCAGCGATCAGATAAAATGGATATGATCAGTCAATTAGCTGCCTCTGTCGCTCATGAAGTCCGTAATCCATTGCAGGTTACACGAGGATTTCTACAACTTCTGGAAGAGAAAAGTGCCAGCAGCAAAGAGAAGAATTATATGGTATTGGCAATTAACGAACTTGACCGTGCTTCGGAGATTATTACTGATTTCCTCACCTTTGCTAAACCTCAGTTGGAATATGTTTCAGTATTGAATCTTGCCAGCGAATTTAAACACATTGGAAGTATCCTTATACCATTAGCAAATATGCAGGGCGGGCAATTAAAGTTGAACATTCCCGAACAGTTGCTTATACAAGGAAATTCCTCCAAATTCAAGCAAGCTTTTATTAATATGATTAAGAATAGTATTGAAGCGCTGCAAGGCGAAGGTGAGATTGAAATTAGAGGTTATATGGAAGATAACCGGGTCGTTATTCGAATTAGGGATAATGGGGAAGGTATGACGGAGAGTGAGCTTGCAAAGCTTGGTGAGCCCTATTATTCAAATAAGACAAAAGGAACAGGGCTGGGGCTCATGGTTACCTTCAGTATTATTGAAGTGATGCAGGGAGAGATTATATTTAATAGTACCAAAGGTGTAGGTACGGAAGTGATAGTTAAATTCCCTGCTGCATAACAAAAGAACCACTCCATGGAGTGGTTCTTTTGTTATTATATCAATTACCAAGTAGGGAATTCAACTGCTGAAGCGGTTCTCATTGCGGAGGGTTTCGGCGGAATAACCAGATAGGCGTGCTCTGGTGTTTCTTCAACAGCAGTAACCTCGATGCTCTCTGGAATGTCTACACCAAAAGCGTCTTTAATAGCTGATTTAGGATCTTGAAGTAACTGTTGCATAAATGCATCGTCTTCCCAAGCTTTTTGAATAATTTGATCCCGAGTAATTTGATTCGACAAAATAACCCCTCCAACTATGCTATGGTAATACCACTTGAGTACTAGGATTATAGCATGATTATTGGTTAATTTATACTAATTTTTCTGATTATTCGACAAAATATAATCAAATCCGCCTAGTAATAAAGACTCCTTAGTCTGTTCTACCTTTTCGGCATAGGAGGTTATACCCTCGTTAATGGAATGGCTGAAAGTGAATAGGGATCGTAGTTGTAGCGGACTGTTGATAAGGATGTCGAGAGTTTCTTTGCTGTAAGTACAATATGTACTTAATAACCCACGGTCATAGATATAGGACGATGCCTCTTTCGCATGAAGCGGGCTATTATATGGCCTCTTAGCATGAATGATCGACAACAGACAGTTGTAATTCCCCTCTTTTAGGTCATCCTCCCAATCGTCCAAATCGTCAGCCATCTGGAGCAGGACGAGACTGTAATCTACAAGCTTCTCTACCTGCTCTATAAGTTCTGAATGATCTGCCAGCAGAAGTACACCCGTGCTTGCTAATTTGAGAGGAGAAGCCTTCTTCGCTATTTTCACGACATCTGTCATAAAGTAGTCATGTTTATCTTCATTAACGACAGCCTGTGCCCATTCGTTCACATATTGGTGTCGATAGCTCCAAAAAGGCGAATCAGCGGCAAATAACTCCCGCAGGATCGCCTCTAGCTCCTCATGGCATAAGTGAGCGAGAGCCAGCTGCTCTTTCCAAGCCGAGGGAGTTTCATCCATTACATCATCCTGCAGAAAATAATAGAGCATGTTGAATACATTAGCGATGGCTAGACTGCGGCATTGTTCAATTGGAATGGAGGTAGTCTCATTAACCCAGTAAGGCAGTAAATAACAGATATAGTTTTTTGAACTGTCCGGTTTAAATACATCGAATTTATCCAAATAAGTTAATCCCGCATGTCTAAATGGCTCTGGGAAATTGGCGATACGCTGTCTTGCCTCGGAGAATACGATATGAAGCTCGGATGCATAAGGCTCAAAATAATTCATCTGCAGGTTCCCCGCTTGTTAGTTAGATTCATCCTTCATAATCTCCATCAAAGCGATAATTTTAACGGAATTGTACTCTTCTGTTGACAATCGGCCGAGCAGTGTTGATTTAATCGACTGCTTCTCTTCTGCTGTTAAGCCATCCTTCGCCTTATCCGCTAATCCTGTCAGTTCTTTCATAGAAAACTTGCTTAGCAGCAAGTTAGCGGCCTCATCCTTTGTCTTGACGACAAGCTTATCATTCACTGACGGCTTGTCCGTTACTGTATCTGTTGTTTCATTTGTTTTGCTTGTTGAGGAGGAGGTCGTCTTACCAGATTGTCCTGCAGCTTTGTCACTGTCATTGACAGTGGCAGGAAGGGAGCCTTGAATAGCCTCGACTGCTTTTTTATCAAAATATTTGGAGTTATCGGCTATGATTTTCTGAACTGCAGGGTCATTCTTTAAAGACTCCACTTCATCTGTGGTCAAAATTTGATCGGCCATTTCATTCATCATCTTATTAGACAAATAATGAAACCCAAACTTATAGCCGGCAAATCCAATAACACCAATCACAATAATAATGGTCAGCAGCCGAGTCCATATGACTGTACTCTTCTTAATAGGCTTTCTTGAACTTCCAGGGTATTTGATCCAGGTTCTTCCGTCTTTGGTTCTGTACTTATGAATACCGACAAGCTGGAGGGGGGTGTTAATTTTTTTGAATTCCATGTTTATAGCAATCTCCTTTATATCCTGGGTATAATGTGCCTTATTATACCATAATTAAGGGGAATACTAGAAATCGAGCTAGTACCAAATGCTCATTATGGCCAACGTAAGGACTATAGCGAATTTATTTACACTTATCTGTGGAATTGTTAAGTTATGGTTGAGAGATCCTATTAATTCCATTAAAATAAAAAGGAAGAGTTTAGTTAGAACAGGACCAAGGTCGTGGATAAGGACTGTACCTCAGATGGTTATGAAGCCATGGCTCCTGCATTAAAGTTAGATATAGTAGCGTTACTTCTTTAATGTGGAGGTTATCAGGCATGACAAGTGAGTTGGAGGTTTACGTTGTCCTAACGGATACCGGAACGTTGTTTACAAGAACGATTAAGTGGTTTACGAAGGATGCGCTTAATCATGCATCTATTGCGTTTGATAGTGGTCTGAATGAGGTGTATAGCTTTGGCCGCAAAAATCCTCAGAATCCCTTTTTCGCAGGCTTTGTGAGGGAGAATATGCGCGGAGAGCTATTCGAGCAGGCTACATGCGCGTTATATCGTTGTCGGATTCAACCTGCCGCTTATGCGAAGATGCGCAGCGTCATTGCCGATATGGACCGAAACAGTGACCAGTATCGCTACAATTTGATAGGTGTCATTGGAGTATTATTTAACATTCAACTGATTAAGAGAGATTACGCTTATTTCTGCTCGGAATTTGTGGCATCGGTATTTGAGAAAAGCGGTGTTGATCTCGTAAATAAATCTTCTTTTTTAGTGACGCCAGGCGATCTCGAGAATACGCCAAAGCTGGAGCTTATCTATGAAGGACGGCTCCAGAACTTATTAAACAACCGAATGGATGATGAAATAGGAAAACGCCTTGCGTAAACTTCGCAAGGCGCTTAATTTTTATTATCCGTTCACTATTTCGCCGCCATTAATATGGAGGAATTGGCCCGTTACATAGCTGGAATCTTCTGAAGCCAGATAGACATAAGCAGGGGCAAGCTCAAACGGCTGACCTGCGCGTTTCATAGGTGTATCTGAACCAAAGGTGGATACTGACTGGTCATCGAAGCTGGCGGGAATAAGCGGAGTCCAGATCGGGCCGGGGGCTACGCCATTTACACGTATACCACGGTCAACAAGATTAGCAGCGAGTGCTCTTGTGAAGGAAACAATGGCCCCTTTCGTAGCGGAATAATCAATTAAAGTCGGATTGCCTTTATATGCTGTAATGGATGCGGTGTTGATAATAGAGCAGCCTTGTTTCAAATGGGGAAGAGCGGCTCTTGTGAGATAGAACATGCCAAATACGTTCGTCCGGAACGTCTTTTCAAGCTGCATGGCAGTAATATCCTCCAGCCGCTGCTGCACATGCTGCTCGGCAGCGTTGTTAATGACAATGTCTAGTTTACCGAAGGACATCACCGTCTGCTCAACGGCATGGCGGCAGAAAGCCTCATCTCCAAGATCACCGTGGATGAGCAGGCACCGCCTTCCCGCTTTTTCGATCTCTTCTTGAACAACTTGTGCATCTTCATGCTCATTATAATAGACAATGCTGACGTCACAGCCCTCAAGGGCGAAAGCAACGGCTACTGCTCTGCCGATTCCACTGTCGCCGCCAGTAATAATGGCTGCTTTATTCGCTAGCTTGTTCGCTGATTTATATTGTTCGGATTTATAGACGGGAAGCGGATTCATCTCTGCTTCTATGCCCGGCTGCTTGTTCTGGTGCTGGGGCGGAAAGACCGCTTTTTTGTTGCTGGATGATTGTGACACAGGGTAAAGCCTCCTTTTTGAATATCCATTCTTAGCTATTAGTGTGGGATGTTGGGAGGTCTGCTATACACTATGCATGAGCGGAAGAGGAGGATTAGGCATTTGTCCTAGGCAAGTCTGTTGCGGATAACATTGATTTTTACCACAATCATAGTCGGAGGAGACGACAATTCCACAGCTTTTGGTACTTGTGGTCATTCTGACGCGGGTCAGCATCATACAACTTCGCAAAGTACCAGCCAGGGGCTTGCCGATTGACGCCTCACTTGTTATGCTGAGTACAATAAAGCGAGGTGATCATATGTCCGCCAATGAACATAATGAGGCTCAGGAGCAGCAAGCAAAGCCGCTTACACAAGCTGAGCGTGCGAAGCAGCTGCTTCAACAGAAGAAGCAAGGGCAAAACGGAGTAGCTGGTCAAAATCATAAAACGACGGCTACGCAGGCTATGAAAAGCCAAAATACGAAAAAAGTAAACAACCAACGTAAAAAAATGGGCGTTTAATGAAAAACATGCTGAGGCTGCCTCGTCTAGTCAACTACTGACTAGACGAAGGCAGCCTTTTTCATTGTTTTAGCTACGTATATTTGCCTCTCCTTTGCCTAATCCTGTGAATAAGAAGAGGGGGAGGTTCCGCTGCTGAGCTATTGGTTATCGAATCGCCGCAAGCTGATTGGGCTTATGCTGGCATGCGCATTTCTCTGCATGATGGAGGGGGCTGGCAGCGCTGCCAGCCTGCATCGCCCACCTGCTGATGTAAATGCTTATGCGGCTGCGGAGGGGGAGGATGTAAGCTATTCGGAGTGGACGATTCATGTCACATCCATGCATCCGAATTATACGCTTGGGAAAATAGAGCCTGTAAGAGGCGTTTATTTGGGAGCGTATGTGCTGCAAAATCCACTGATTCATAACAGTATGGCCGAATTCAACCAAGCCACTGGCAAAAAGCATGCAAGCTTTTTCAAGTATGTTGGCTATGGAGAACCGTTCCCCTCCGAATGGGTGAAAGAAGTGAAGGCTGAAGGAGCCATCCCCCATATTGCCTGGGAGCCGAATCATGGCTTGGCAGAAGTAAAGGATGATGCCTATTTGCGCGGCTTTGCTGATGCAGCACGTGAGGCGAATGTGCCGATCTTTCTACGCTTTGCTTCTGAGATGAATGGGACATGGACGAATTACAGTGGCAATCCGGATCTCTATATAGAAACCTGGCGTCTGGTGCATGATATCTTCGAAAAAAAAGCGCCAAAGACGGCGATGGTCTGGACGGTGCTGAATGTGCCTGAACGACCCATAGAGGCTTATTACCCGGGCGATGATTACGTCGATTGGGTTGGGCTTAACATCTATAATGTAAAGTATCATAATGGAGATATACGGCAGCCGTCCGAATTCGAAGACCCTTTACAAATGATTGATTATGTCTATAACCGTTTTAGCCGGACAAAGCCAATTCAGCTGTCGGAGTTTGGTGTTACCCATTTCACGACGACCGATGGGATAGAAGATAATGAATATGCCGCTTCAAAAATAAAACGGTTGTACGCCAATCTGCCGGGGCTCTATCCGAGAGTGAAGGCGGTGTTTTATTTTGATGTGAACAATATTACAGAACAAAACGAGACGCGGCGTATCAATGATTATTCCATAACAAATGAACAGCAGCTTAAGGATGTTTATCAACAAGCCATCTCTAGTTCATATTATTTAAGCAGCCTATCCGAAGCAGGAGGAACACAGGCAAAAGTGACCCAGCCTTTCACTTACCGGGGGCATGTGTTCGAACAGGACGGTCAGCTGTATGTGGATGAGGCATTTTTCAGGCGGATCCTGCAAGTTGATGTGGAGATGCTCGAGGACGGAACGGTTCAATTAAGCAGATGGGACGGGACGATGGTAAGAGTGGCGCGCGTACCATTCATTCCGCATAAAATATGGAGCGGTTACAAAATAAACGGTTTTATCCCTTTATGGCGGGAGATTAATGCACTGCCTTTGTTGACGGTTTCCCAAGAACTTGGCTATCCGATAAACTGGAATGGAATTCACATCTATATTCAGGAATGAAATCGCTTGTCCCCCCGCATAATGAAAGTACACAATTCCATTAACACAGCATGAACGGAGGGATGAATCATGACAGCGATCAGCGGCACTTCCATACGGATTTACCTGCTTGCTGGCGTTGCAACGACCAAAGGCTACTTTGATGAATGCCGGAATCAGCTTGACCGGATGTTTCGGGCGGACGGTCGTGAGCCGATTATTCACATTCTGCACCCTTATGGAGACGCCAGCCGTAATCTATACCGGCAAATTGTCGAGGTTGGCACTGACTTAACAAACCGGATGTCCATTGGACGAATAGGCGGACGCGCCGCATTTAATCAGGTGAAGGAAACGATGCAGGGCGAAGATGAACCGATGCTGTTTATCGGGCATAGCGGGGGCGGAGCAGCCGCCTATCAAGCAGGAAAAATGCTGCATCAACAGCGTTTGAACCGGAACTTCCGTATTGTACAGGTTGGCTCGCCGCGGATTCCGATTCATCCTGAGCTGCGGGATAAGGTATGTTTCTTCCATTCCGTTGACAAGGAAGGGAAGCTTAGCGATCCAATCAGCCGTATTGGATCCTGGGGAGGCTGGACATCTGAAGGCTCATCTGTTCCGCACTGGAACCGGTATAAATATTCTCCTGCTATTGTTGAAGGGATTCCGTTAATCGGCGGACATGCCCATTATTTCAGCCATCAGACACCTTATGTCGATCAGGATGAAGTATGTAATTTGGACAAAACCATTAATCGGGTACGCAATTGGCTTCTGCAGTCCTGGTCCTAATCTGTTTAATCACGTAACAAAACTCCGCATATGAAGCGGAGTTTTGTTTGTTATCCAGGCAATGGACACCAGCCAGGCGGCTCCGAGCAAATCGCTGCTGCAAATTGAGGTTCCTCGCTGCATAAATCGGCAAAGTAGCTGCTTAAGATATGGTTGCCGGAGACAGAGCCCATCCGGAAGGCACGTTTGACTTCGCCTTTTACATGCATATAGTAATAGGTCTTTTTTGTATCCGGTGACTGGTACACGAGCGGTGGCAAGTGAGGGACGATATCATATTCGTTTTGAAGCCGCCAATGGGTCTCAACGGTATTGTTGTATAGCCGGATGAATCTTGGATCTCCAACACGCGGAGCACCATAGGTATAGACAATGGGTGCGGTGAAAGCTGTATTAACAGCGATATCAAGTGCAGCGAGCGTTGCGAGTGCTCCCCCAAGGCTGTGACCGGTAATAAATAACGGTTTATCTGGTGGCAGCTGATTGACCAGATCTAACACCTGCGAACGGGTTGAGGTATAGATATCGGTAAAACCTTTATGGGTCTGCCCAGCATTTTTAACCGGACGGTAAGTCGTTTGCTGGGCGATGAAGTCGGACACCCAGTCAACAGCCGAGCCAGAGCCGCGGAAAGCAAGAACGGAGGAACGCTCGGATTGCAGCACAAAGCCAAATCGGTGTTCGGAATCGCCATAGGCTTTAGCCGAGAAGTCCCCAACTAGATGATAATCACGTGGAACAAGAAAAAGGCCATCCTTATTCTCAAATTGGGAGTAAGTCTGTCCAGCAATACCGGCTAGAAAAATAGCGATGCGGAGATCAAATTGCTGCGGCTGGCCTTGTCTCATTGGCCGTGGGAGTGAAGGTGTATTACTCCTTCTCGTTGTTTTTGCCATTTCCGATATCCCTCCGCTCTTTCCATGGGCTGATTATGTATAGTATGTTTGGGCGTCTCTAAGGGTAACTAGTTCCTATTGACTTTTGAAAATAAAACGATGTAGTATAATACTAATTTCATACACAAGCAATGACCAAAGACATGATCGCGATCACAATAGCCGCTCAGAGAGAGAAGCCCTGGCTGTAAGCTTCTTCGGTGACATGGCGTAGATTACCCCTTTGCAGCTGTGACGCTGAACCCGTCGTAAATCCTGGATGGAATGCGGCAGTAAGCGATCGCCGAATCATCCTCGTTAACGGATTCCAATGAAGCATCCTCGTGCCTAAACACAGGATGGAATTAGGGTGGAACCACGAGCAGAACGCACTCGTCCCTTGCAGGGAGAGCTGCGTTTTTTTGCGTTCACAAAAATCATGAGAAATGGAGGAGCAAAAATGGAGATTCATGTTGTAAGGCCGGATGGAACAAATGGGAGGTATATGCAAGGCACAACGATCTCGCAAATAGCGGAATCAGTGGATGCCAATTGGAAAAAAACGATAGTAGCGGGGGCAATCAACGGAACGATTACCGATCTGACTGAGCCGGCCTGTGATGGCAGCAGAATCGACATGATTGCTCTGGACAGTCCGGAAGGGCTTCGGATATACCGTCATAGTACAGCTCATGTATTGGCGCAGGCGATTAAACGCTTATATGGCGGCAAGGCTGTAAAACTTGGGATTGGACCTGTCATCGAAGGCGGTTTTTATTACGATATGGAGCTTGCAGAGTCCCTTTCGACCAATGACCTTGAAGCAATTGAACAGGAAATGAGCAGAATCATTCAGGAAAATTGGCCAATCACACGTAGAGTGATTAGCAGGGAAGAAGCGATCTCCCTTTTCACAGAGCGCGAGGAGCCGCTGAAGCTGGAGCTCATTCAAGAATTGCCAGATGATGAGGTTATTAGTATCTATGAGCAAGGGGAGTTTATAGATTTATGCCGTGGGCCCCATTTGCCTTCAACTGGGCGGATCAAGTCATTTAAGCTGCTTAGTGTAGCGGGAGCCTACTGGCGGGGCGATTCGAACAATCCAATGCTGCAGCGTATTTACGGCACTGCATTCTTGACTAAAACAGAGCTTGCAAACTATTTGTATCAGCTGGACGAAGCGAAAAAACGCGATCACCGGAAGCTAGGCAAAGAGCTTGAGCTGTTCATGTTTTCGGAGGAAGCGCCGGGTATGCCGTTTTATTTGCCTAAAGGTATGGTGCTGCGTACTGCTTTAGAGAACTTCTCTAGAGAGCTGTTGAATCTTAATGATTATGAAGAGGTACGCACTCCGCTCATGATGAACAAGCGGATGTGGGAGCAGTCGGGGCATTGGGATCATTACAAGGACAATATGTATTTCACTAAGGTGGATGAGGCCGAATTTGCCTTAAAGCCCATGAACTGTCCGGGGCATATGCTCATCTTTAAGAACGCTCTTCGCTCTTACAGGGAACTGCCAATTCGGCTTGCAGAGTTCGGACAAGTGCATCGACATGAGCTATCGGGAGCATTAGGCGGCATGATGAGGGTACGGACGTTTTGCCAGGATGATGCCCATTTGTTTGTCCGGCCGGATCAAATTGAAGCGGAAATCGGTAAGGTGATGGCTTTGATCGGTGAGGTGTATAAGGTGTTTGGTTTTTCCTATTCCGTGGAGTTGTCAACTCGGCCAGACGATTATATGGGCTCGGATGATTTATGGGATGCAGCTGAGCAGTCGCTTCAGAATGTGCTGGAAGCCCATGGCATGCATTACCGAATTAACGAAGGGGATGGGGCCTTTTATGGACCAAAAATCGACTTTCATATCGTGGATGCCTTAAAGAGAAGCTGGCAATGTGGTACCATTCAGCTTGATTTCCAAATGCCGGAGAAATTTGATCTATCCTATATCGGAGAAGACAATAAGAAGCAGCGGCCGGTCGTTATTCATCGTGCGGTATATGGTTCGCTTGATCGATTCATTGGCATTCTGATTGAGCATTACAGCGGGGCCTTTCCGATCTGGCTGGCTCCGGTTCAAGCGAAGATTCTCCCCGTCTCGGAATATGAGTTCGATTATGCGTTACAGGTAAAAGCGGAGCTTATCCGTGCAGGGGTTCGTGTGGAGGTAGATGCGCGCAGCGAAAAGCTGGGCAATAAAATTCGGATAGCCCAGCTTGAGAAAGTACCATATATGATTGTTGTTGGGAAAAAGGAGCAGTTAGCAGGAAATGTATCCGTCAGGAAACGCGGCGAAGCGGATGCAGCCATGATGCAGGTATCCGATTTAGCAGCATGCATCCTAGAAAAACTTCACCATCGCAGCTGAGTGACTATACCGTCTTGGAACGTTTCTTGCGAGACAGCTTTGTTATATCCAGTTCTATATCGCTCTTGCCAGGCTCTTCAAGCATCAGAATGCGTGCATGCTTCTTCTTATTAGATTCACGTCCGGTAAGCAGGTCGCCGGTCCAGCCTTTTCGCCACAGCCATATGTAGATGAGTATCGTGATGAGAAGGATTGCCACGCACATGACGATGAAGCCAAGCCGGTGATTATCCCAGGGGAGTGGATGAAAGTTCGTTCCCCAGAGAGCACCGATGACGGTCGCAGGTGTGAAGATAACCGTGAAGATCGTCAGTGTCTTCATAATATCGTTGCCCCGGAAGCTGGATAGGGCATCATCCATGGAGATAAGGGTATCGATCTCAAGAGCATAATGCTTCAACAGTGATTCGATGCGATCAAGCTTATGCGTTGTGCGCTTAAATACATCTGTATCAGTTAGTGTATCCATATAGGCCTCTTGCGCGGCACCGTATAGCTCTCTAATTGGGATAAAGAGATGGCTCCAGTGCAATAAATCGTAACGTCTTTCAAAAATAACATCAAGAAGCCCAGTTCGGTTCGATATGCGCATCGATTGCTCGAGCTCACCAAGTCGTTTCTCAAAGCCGTCGAGCCCTTCATGGAAAGGTTCAAGTAAATGGCCCAGCATAATGAACAGGCCTTCTGGCGCTGAAGTACATTCTGTAAGGCGAGAAGCCACGATATCCGTTTGCAAGCGGATCATCAGTCGCAGATCGCCATGCAGGGTGACAAGCTTGTCTTCTGTCAGCCAGAAATGAAATGGCTGAACATCAGTTTGCTGTTCAGATGCTTGGAGCATCAGGGTGCCGGATACGATTGTTTCTTGATTGGCTGAATGCGTAACAGTTACTTGATTCGCTGATCTGTCCCAGCATTCATCGAGCCAGTCTGCACATTGTGGCAGTAGCTGTTTGCTAGCCTTCCGTTCGTCGTCGGCTTCGTCAGTTTCTTGTGGCATGATGAAGGTCATAGATGCTCTTGACGATTCGGCCTTTTTTCGATTGTCTTTACGCTTTGGCAGTTCTTCAGCCGTCTCCAATTGAGGACGTTCAAGCTGGAGTACATGCCATTCCCATTTGGAGGGATAGCGGAGCATCCGATGAATCATCGATTTGCCTCCTGACCATTATTGTCTTAATTCCGAATTCCTTGTCGCTTACTCTTCATCATACCCCGAACGGCGTACTTACACAACCTTCCCGTAAGCCGAGATTGATTGCTGCTTAATAAGGGTATAACTACCTAGAAAGAAGCTAAAGGAGGACAAAAGCGATGGCTAAAATTATCGGCGCTTTTGCGTCACAACAGGAAGTTATCGATACAATTCATGCTTTGGAGCAAGCGGGTTTCGTCCAAGGGGAAATGAAGATTATCGCAAAGGACGGCGAACATTCCCGGCGTATTGAAGCGGAAAGCGACATTCATGTTGATGAACTGGAGGAGCTGGCTTCAACAATAAGCGGACAAGAAGGAGACGGAGGGCGTGGACAGGAATGGGCGGCAGCGGCAGCTATTCCGGCCATTGGACTCACGGGAGGCGGATCATGGAATCCAGGATTCGCAGCAGCAGGGCTCACAGCCATCGGCGGTAACTTGACGGGAGATTTTATTTTTGGTGATGAAGATCGTATTCATGGTGCCTTAACCGCACTTGGGCTTGATGAACAAGAAGCATCCTCCTGTCGAGATTCCATAAGGGAAGGCGCAACATTAGTTGTCATCGATACGGATGAAAGCAAATCGTTTTTTGATAAGGACGGCGGACCTGACTTGTCCCGACTTGGTATTGCAGAAGGGATCTATAGACAGAATGGAGCTTCCCGTATATTTACAGGTTCTTGACCTACATGAAAGAAGGGATCCGACCAAGTGTCGAATCCCTTCTTTCTTATTAAAGAGTCGGGCGAGAGAGTCCAACTATATCGGCAAGCGGGTGACTGCCTACTATAATAAGATCACGTATGATATGAGAGGCAATCATGCTGTAGACAGAGCCATTGCCTCCGTATCCCAGACAATAGTAAACACCTGGAATGGCGGGGTCCTCTCCGATAAATGGAAGGTTGTCCCGCGATTCTCCGAAAGTTGCGCTCCATTCGTATTCAAAGGGGACGTCCAGCATAGGGAAATGAGCGGTAAGCTTGTCATATAGCTTATTTATTCGTTTGCTGCGCTCCCGTTCTCCATCTATGGGATGCTCAATCTCTTCATCAAGCCCTCCGATAATAACGCGTCCTTCCATTGTTGTACGCATATATAAATAAGGTCTTGCGGTTTCCCAAATAAACATCTGTTCATGCCAATGCATAAGCTTATCTTTATCTTGTACAGCTGTTACTGCTGCAAACGAACGGTTAAGTATAGGTTTGATTAACTTGCCGCGAAGCTCTTCGGGCTCATACCCTATGGCATAGATGACGTTGTCCGCTTCAATCTCATGGCCACTGGCAGTCTTCAAATGATGCTTGCCATCGTCTGTTCGCTCATGGGATACCACATCCGTATCTTCATAAATATGTGCGCCTTCTGCAGCGGCAGCAATAGCAACTCCATGAACAAATCGGAATGGATTAATCTCGGCATCACCATTCGTTATAATAGCTCCTGGACGTCGGAAAGGGAAATGCTTTGAGATGGTGTCAGGCTCCCAAAAGCTGACGTCAAAGTCATTCTGACGCAATGCTTCATATTCCTTTCGAAGCTTAGGGAGCTCCTGTTCCGTGCTTGCATAATAGAGACTGCTTCTTGGCAGAAAATGTGAATCAATTGAAAGTTTACCGGCAATTTCTCCAATTTCTTGTACGCCTTTTACACAAGCGGAGTAAAATTGCACAGCATCCTGCGTGCCGATCTGATCAATTAAATCACAAAGCATGACATCATTAGAGAATTGCAGTAATCCTGTATTAGCGGAAGTGCTGCCGCCAGCGATTGTATTCCTTTCCAATATTGCCGTTGAAATACCGCTTTGCGTCAGCAAATAGGCACATATAGAACCGGACATCCCGCCTCCAATAACAGCGGCTTGCACCTTTATCCCCTCTGTGAGTGCAGGGTAAGTCCTATGCTGCTCCAAAGTTGTCGGCCAGAACAAATGACCGGTATGCAGCTCCTTCATTATTATCACCTCACCCGTTAATATGTCCAAATTTGGACTAACCCTTGTTTACCCATTAAGATTTCATTTGACGCATGGATTCACGGTAAGCGGACGGGGATAAGCCATAGAGGCGCCGGAATTGCTTGGAAAAATACAGCGAGTCCTGAAGTCCAACAGAAGCTGAAATCTGCTCGATGGTGAGTCCTTCCCGTTCGCGGATCATTTGACGTGCTTTGTCAATTCGAAGATTGAGCAGGAAGGTAATTGGCGATACGCCTGTATACCGTTTGAATAAACGTGAAAGATAAGCACGATTGTAGCCAAACGATTCTGCCATCTGTTCGATGGAGACGGGCTGTGCATATTGCGTGGAGAGGTAATGGATCATTTGCTGCATCAGTCTATCACTGTCGTCTACACCGGCTAGTGCTGTGTTATCCTCTGACATCTGATATGCACTGCAAAATTCAGCAAGCAGGAGCTGCAGGTAACCGGCTGCTTTCATATGTGCGGCAGGCTCGCTCTTGCGGAAGACGCTGAAAATACTGTTGTATAGAACACCAACTCGTCTGATCTGAGAGGTCTCTGTTACGGGAGAGGCAGTCGAAAATCCTGCGGCCTGCACAAGCTCGGCTGCCTGCGGGCCATTAAAGGCAACCCACCGGTACAGCCAGGGTTCATCTGCATCGGACATGTAGCTGACAAGCTGCTCCGGTTCAATCAGAAAGGTATGTCCTGCCTGTAGTAAATAGCTCGTTCCACCACAGGTAAACTCTCCTTTGCCTTCAAGTACCGTATGCATGAGGTAAAAATCATATACTTTAGGTCCCCGTTGGTGGGATGGTTTGGTTTGACTTTCTCCTGCAAACAATACATTCATATGCTCGTTGTACGTAATGACGGGATTTGAAGCCACTTTATACGTATCTTGCCTCATTGCAGCGCACCTGCCTTTAGATTAAGGTATCGGATAGCACCATCATAACATGCTCTACCGGTATCTAAAAGTCACATAAATCCATGTGAAAAGCATTTTGCGCCATTTTGTTCAGACGAATGGTTAAGGTATACTGAAGAAGAACAAAGGCTTCATAAATTATACAAAAAAGGACTGTTGCAAGCATGGCATCTATCGAGCAGCTTACACAACAATTTATACAGCAATTCGGCGGAGAAGCCGCTGAGATCAAAGCTTTCCATGCACCTGGACGCGTTAATCTGATTGGCGAGCATACCGACTACAATGGCGGTTATGTATTCCCTGCCGCACTTACATTTGGTACAACACTGCTTGTCCGCAAACGTGATGACCGCCAGCTTGGCCTCGCGACGACAAACTTCCCTTCCTCCAAAACACTGGCGATCGACACGATCGTATATGATGAAGCGGATGACTGGATGAACTATCCGAAGGGCGTCGTTTACGAGCTCCAGCAAAAAGGCATTACGTTCAGCAGCGGTTATGACTTGCTCTACCACGGTGAGATTCCGAATGGCGCAGGCTTGTCTTCTTCGGCCTCTATCGAAGTGGTAACAGCATTTGCTCTGCTCACTATGGAAGGTCAACCGACCGACACGGTTGAGATCGCTCTTCTGTCACAGAAATCAGAAAATGAATTCAACGGCGTTCAATGCGGAATCATGGACCAGTTCGCTGTTGCTAACGGCAAGAAAGATCATGCTATTCTGCTTATGTGCGACACGCTTGAATATCAACTCGTTCCATTCCAATCCGGTGCTTACAAGCTTGTAATCGGTAATACGAACAAACGCCGCGGCCTTGTAGACTCTGCTTATAACGAGCGTCGTGCGCAATGTGAGCAGGCAGTTGTCGATCTGCAAGCTGCGTTCCCTGAGCTGAAGCTTCTAGGTCAAATCAACCTGGAGCAGTTTAATAGCAATAAGCATCTGATCAAAGACGATGTTGTACGCAACCGTGCACAGCACGTTGTGGAAGAGATCGACCGCGTACTTCGCTCGATGGATGCACTTAAAGAAAATGACCTGGCGACATTTGGTCAATACATGAACGGCTCGCATGATTCTCTCCGCGATTTATATGAAGTAACAGGTCCTGAGCTTGATGCAATGGTTGCTGCTGCACGACAGGTTCCAGGTGTTCTTGGCTCGCGTATGACAGGTGCAGGCTTCGGCGGCTGTACGGTATCGCTTGTTCATGAAGACAGCATTGAACGCTTCAAGGAAGAAGTAGGACGCAAATATAAAGAAGCGACAGGACTTACGCCTGACTTCTATGTTTGCAGCATCGGCAATGGTGTTGAACAGCTCTAATCTTTTTCAATGATGTTAACCTAAATAGATAACAGACAAATAGAGAAAGTGGGATGAGGAGAATGGCAGTATTAGTAACCGGAGGAGCGGGCTATATCGGTTCGCATGCCGTAGCAGCACTTGCAGAGCGCGGCGAAGAGATCGTTGTTGTGGATAACCTTCAGCAAGGTCACCGCGAGGCGGTAACTGGCGGCAAGCTGTATGTAGGCGATCTGCGCGATGCAGACTTTATGGAGACTGTCTTCAAAGAGAACAATATCGATTCGGTCATCCATTTCGCAGCGAACTCTTTGGTTGGCGAGAGTATGACAAACCCTGCCAAATATTATCACAACAACGTGTACGGTACGCTGTGCCTGTTGGAGAAAATGATCGAGCATGATGTGAAGAAGATCGTCTTCTCATCTACAGCAGCAACTTATGGTGAGCCAGAGAATGTGCCGATTGATGAATTCGACCGTACGCTTCCAACGAACACTTACGGCGAAACGAAGCTGGCGATGGAGAAAATGATGAAATGGTTCGATGTGGCTCATGGTCTCAAATTCGTATCGCTTCGTTATTTCAACGCTGCAGGCGCACATGCTGGCGGCAAAATCGGTGAAGACCATAGCCCTGAAACCCATTTGATTCCAATCGTGCTCCAGGCTGCACTTGGTCAACGTCCTCATATCTCAGTATTTGGCGATGATTATGCTACACCAGACGGTACTTGTATCCGTGACTACATCCATGTAAGTGATCTGGCAGACGCCCATGTTCTTGCGGTTGATAAGCTGCGTGAAGGTGCTGACAGCGCGATCTACAACCTCGGCAACGGCCAAGGCTTCTCGGTCAAAGAAGTAATCGAGATTGCTCGTACAGTGACCGAGCGTGAGATTAAGGCAGTCATTGAGCCGCGCCGTGCAGGTGATCCTGCTACTCTGGTTGCTTCCTCCGAGCGTGCACGCAAAGAACTCGGCTGGAAACCATCGCGCGACAACCTGGAGGATATTATCCGCAGCGCTTGGAACTGGCATGTCAATCATCCTAACGGCTACAAGGGCTAAGCTGCCCGGTTAGGAATGGAGAGGAGCTTTTACATCATGACAGACAAAGAAACGACCCTGGTTAGCTCAGAGGAAGCGCTCGTCCTTATCGAAAGGCTTGTCCAGTTCGCGCTTCGCCAAGGGATGATTGAACCACTTGATGTGAGCGCATCGCGGAATGCTTTGCTTGACTTATTCCGTTTCAAGGAGCCGTACGAGGGCGGCATCCCTGATGAACAGCTGGACAGCCCGGTATCGCTGCTTGAGCCGCTGCTTGATTACGGCTATTCGATCGGCTTGATCGAAGATAATATTCTGACTTATCGTGATCTGCTCGACGCCCGCATTATGGGGCTGCTTATGCCGCGCCCATCCGAGGCGGCAGCGACTTTCCGCCGGACAACTGCTGAAGCAGGGATTAAGGCAGCAACCGACGCCTTTTATAAGCTGAGCATTGATTCGAACTACATTCGGATGGATCGCATCCGCAAAAATAAATACTGGCTGCATGAGACCGAGCACGGCGAGCTGGAGATTACAATCAACTTGTCCAAACCGGAGAAGGATCCGAAGGAAATTGCTCTGCTCAAAACACTGCCGCAGGCTCATTATCCGAAATGTCTGCTCTGTGCGGAGAACGTTGGTTATGCTGGCCGTGCAGATCATCCAGGACGCCAGAATCTGCGCATTCTGCCACTGACACTGGATAACCAGCAATGGTATTTCCAATACTCGCCGTATGTGTACTACAACGAGCACAGCATCGTCTTTAAAGGCGCGCATGAGCCTATGGTTATTTCTCATGGCACCTTTAAGCGTCTGCTTGATTTCGTTGAGCAATTCCCGCATTACTTTATCGGTTCGAATGCCGACCTGCCGATCGTTGGCGGCTCGATCCTGAGCCACGACCATTTCCAAGCAGGAAGACATACCTTCCCGATGGAGAAGGCAAAAGCAGTAGCTTCGTTTGTTGATCCGACGCTTGAAGGCGTTCGCTTCAGTATCGTGAACTGGCCGATGTCGGTTGTACGTGTGAACGGCGCTTCCAAAGACGATGTGCTGCAGGCGGCTTGCCGTATGCTTGATGCATGGCGCGGATACAGCGATGAAGCTGCCGACGTGTTGGCTTTTACCGAGAACAGCGATGGCTCCCGTACGCCGCACAATACGATTACACCAATTGCAAGACTGCTTGATGACGGTATCTACGAGATTGATCTGGTCCTTCGTAACAACCGGACAAGCGAAGAGCATCCGATGGGCATCTTCCATCCGCATCAGCATTTGCATCATATTAAGAAAGAAAATATCGGCCTGATCGAGGTTATGGGTCTGGCGGTATTGCCTGGCAGACTGAAGTCCGAGCTGGAGCAAATTGCAGGTTATCTGACTGGGGCGACAGCTGCAGTACATGATGAGCTGCACAGCCCGAACCATCCGCTTCGCCTTCATGCTGAGTGGATTAAATCGCTTGTATCCCGTTACGGTACATCATGCTCGGAAGAGCAGGCACAGGCGATCGTGGAAAGCGAAGTTGGTGCCAAGTTCTCTGATGTGCTTAAGGACGCTGGCGTATTCAAACAAACGGAAGAAGGAAACGCTGCATTCCATCGTTTCCTAGCTGATTTTGGCTTGAAACCAGCATAATAGAACTTTATTAGCCGTCGTATTGTCTATTTCGGACAGTATGGCGGCTTTCGCATATGAGGAATGTGCAAATTTTAGAAATCTGTAAAGAAATTAATTTGTAAAACGAAAAAAATTATGGTATTTTTTATATGAAAATATAAACTATTCGTATTAGTATATATTTATTGAAAGATACGTGTTCTTTTCTTAAAAGATGTATCTGAATTTGGGTTGAACGGAGGGGTCAATATGCCGGAAGCAATTATGCCATTAGATGATTTCTTGCAATTGAATGCCGAGGAACAGATTGAGAAGCTGAAGCGGTGGAAGATGGATTACACGCTGAAGGATATTCGTGAGGCTTGGAACTTCAAGCATTCCGCGCAATATTATATGCTTCTGAAGAAGCTTCGTATTTACGAGCGGGTTGTCAATAAATCGGACAAGTTTTATCCGATGCAAGATCAATTGTTAGTGCAGCAAGGCGGATCCAAGGAACGCGCATGGAGAGGTCGTCCAGCTTATGCTCAGCAAGAAGATCAGCCTGCAGATCGGTTTAACTACCAGCTGAACACCGCACTTACAGGTTCAGAATTGGCGGAGAAACTGGAACGCCTGGCCTTCTTCCTGAAGGGTGAACAGAAACAGGTTCAGATCAGTTTGACCATTGAATCGGCGGAGACAGCAACGTCTGGGTCGGAAGAAACAAACGAATAATGAAGATTTGAGGAGCTCCTTAATAGGCAAAGGGAGCTCTTTTTAATGTTTAAATCGTTTGTCGAAAAATGCTATATACTGACTGTTAGTGGTAATTATTGTAATTAAGAAACTTACTTTTCATGTCAGATTTACACAATGCTAGGACTGCAGACTTCGTACATAAGTCTAATAGCAAAGAAAGCACCGGGCTATGCGGGCTACCCGGTGCTTTCCTTATATTCTGCTATTTGCCGCGAAGCTTGCCGAGCTCTGACACAAGTGCTTCTACTTCGCTGATACTGAATTTTTCTTTCGAAGCAACGACTTCATACAAATCGCGAATATCCTCGTATTGATCAACGTTAAAGTGAGAAGCCTGCATGGCTGCAGCTGTTGCCATTCTAAGCTTTGTTTTAATGGTTTCGATCATAAATTCAACATTTTGCTGAGTTGGTTCTTCCAGATTGACCATATATAGTCCCCTTTCCATGTGTGCGAAAAAAGCAGATTAAACTTTGTATTGTTCCGTCATTGTAACATATTTCACGCAGCCCATGCCTGTAAATTGAACCTTACCTCTTGATTCGGGTACAATGAGAGCAAACAATGAACAATATAAAGCAGGTGTATAGATGTTAGGGAAGACAGGCGACATACCGGATACTGGAACGGAAAGCCTGCACGGTTTTTTGGCAGAAGTCGCAACAAGGCATCCTGATCGCAGCCAAATCGTATTCCTATGTATCGGTACGGATCGATCCACCGGAGACAGCTTTGGTCCTTTGGTCGGATCTAAGCTGGTGGAACGCGGCTGGCCTCATGTCATTGGGACCTTGAAGCAGCCATGTGATGCGCTCCGGGTGATAGAGGCGGTGAAGCAATCAGCGGAGCATACCGTTGTCATAGCGGTTGATGCCTGTCTTGGAAAGCCGCAGTCTGTTGGACGATTTATTACGGCCGAGGGTCCTCTTACACCAGGTCAAGCGACAGGTGCCAAACTACCGGCAGTTGGACATTACAGCATTGCTGGTGTCGTGAATGCGAGCAGTCACAAGCCCTATATGACGCTGCAAACGACTTCGCTTTATGCTGTGATGCAAATGGCTGAAGCGGTTGCGGAGTCAGTGGATAAAGCTTGGCAGGAGGCTTTTCGGACTACCATGGTATATTGTGAATAATAAGGAGGATATATGATGACTCAATTGTCCATAGCAAATCAATCGGTGACACTGCCAAGCGGTGTTTCGTTAGCTTATTATGACTCTTTGGATGCAAACAAACCTGTGGTTGTCTTGCTGCATGGCTACTGCGGAAGCTCAGCCTACTGGGAACAAGTCGTGACATCGTTAGGTAAAGAAGCCCGCATTATTGCGCTGGATCTGCGCGGACATGGCCGTTCATCGGATGAGACCGGAACGGAAGAGACGAACGCTATGGAATTGTATGCCGATGATCTAGCTGCCATGCTGGATCAGTTGAAAATAACGAAGGCCTGCGTTCTTGGTCATTCGCTTGGCGGATATATAACCCTAGCCTTTGCTGAGCGCTATTCAGAAAAGCTGTCTGCATTTGGCTTGGTTCACTCGACTTCGCTGCCGGATGGGGATGCAGCCAAGGATAATCGGATAATGCTGTAGCTGCTATTAAGAAGGATGGTGTGGCTTCGTTTGTGGAAGGCCTTGTTCCAAAACTTTATTCACCGGACAATAAACTTGCGATGCCAGAACAAGTGGAACGTTCAATTGCCATTGGCAAGGGGACAAGTTCTGCTGGAGCTATTGGTGCTGCAAAAGGGATGAAGGTCCGTCCTGACCGCACAGAGGTGCTGAAGCAAACGGCATTGCCGCTCCTTCTTCTTGCTGGCGAGCAGGATCAGATTATTCCTGCCGAGCGCACGTTTCTTGTTGAAGGAAGCCATGTCACTCAAGTGAAGCTGGCTGATGCAGGACATATGGGAATGATTGAGCAGCCGGAGGCTTTTTCAGAGGCAGTCTTGGGCTTTATTAAGAAGCTTGGCTAATTGAGAGGGTGGGGAAGCGGATGTTTCGTCGTGATTACTTAATGAATATGATCGAACAAATGACAGAAGCAGTAGGGCAAATCCTGCAGTTGAAGAAGGAGCTTAAGCATCAGGAAGCACTTCTTGTTATAGATGAGTTCCTGGATAAAAGGTTTGGCATTAGCGGTAAGCTGATTCGCTCTTTGTCCGATAAGGATCTGATGGCTGTACTTACAACGAATGGTGTAATTGAGACGGATAAGATTCAAGCCATTGCGGTCACGCTTAAGCAAGAGTCGGACCTTCATGCTGAGACAGGAAATGATGACGCCAGCTTTGTGTCTGGATTAAAGGCACTGCAGCTTTTCATGAGGCTGTCGCTTGTTGATGCTGAACCTACAATCACGAACCCCTCGAAAGAAGCAGAGGAGCTGCTGGAAAGGTTTAAAACGTATGAACTGCCTTCTTATACGAAGCAGCTTCAAGCGGAATGGCATGAGGGAGAAGGACAGTACGACCGGGCTGAGGATGTCCTCTATGAGCTGATGGAAGATGGCGTAACCACGTCAGAGGAATTGGAGGCTTTTTACCGCCGCCTACTGTTTTGTGAAGATGGAAAGCTGGAAGCAGGCGGATTGCCTCGCGAGGAAGTCGAACACGGATTACATGCACTGGTGTCAAAATAGAGCCGGTTAGTATTATTAGGAGTGAATGTACGAATGACAGAAGAATGGCAGCAGAATATTAGCAAGGTAGTTGAAGAGGGAGAGCTGCTGCAAGGTACGCTTAGTCAGCTGCGCCGGAAGGATGGGGCAGCGGCTCCGAAAACAATCGTGCGTCCGGTACAGCTGAAGAACGGATTTCACCTGCAGTTCGAATACCACTATAGCAATAAAGTAACGCATGAGAATGTGCTGCCGGATCTGGCAGGAGCCAAAATTATCGAGCTGCTGGAAGGTGACTACAAGCAGGCGTTGTTCAAAACAACTAAGGCGGATCTCCAGCTGTTGTTCAATAAGAAGGGAAAAGCCACGCTGCTTAGCAAGGCGCCAACAGGCAGTGTTAAAGCGGCGGATATGCAGCATAACCGTCAGAAAAACCGCGTCATCGCCGAAGGAACGGCGGCTCCGTTTCTGGTGGAGCTTGGCATTATGACAGCCGATGGCGCTGTCCATGCGAAGAAGCAAGATAAGTATCGGCAAATCAACCGGTTCCTGGAGATGGTGACGGATGTGCTTCCGAGTCTGCCGGCGGATAGACCACTAACGATTGTTGATTTTGGCTGCGGAAAATCGTATTTAACGTTTGCCTTATACCATTTGCTTGCGGTAGAGCAGAAGCGGGAGATCTCCATCATCGGACTTGATTTGAAGGCAGATGTTATCGCCTTTTGCCAGCAGCTTGCCGATAAGCTTGGCTACGACAAACTGAAATTCCTTGTCGGGGATATTGCTGATTACGAGGAATTAAGCGAGGCTGATATGGTTGTGACGCTGCACGCATGTGATACGGCAACAGATGCTGCGCTTGCCAAAGCCGTGAACTGGGGAGCTTCCGTTATTATGTCGGTTCCATGTTGTCAGCATGAATTGTTCAAGCAGGTTCAAAGCGACGTGCTTGCTCCGATTCTGTCACAGGGATTGCTGAAGGAGCGTTTCGCGGCTCTTGCAACGGATGCTGCGCGAGGTACGCTGCTTGAAGTGCTTGGCTATAAAGTGCAAATGCTGGAGTTTGTTGATCCGGAGCATACGCCTAAAAATCTGCTTATTCGCGCAGTTCGCAGCGGACAGACAGCATCGAAGGATAAATGGGAGCAGTATGAGCAGTTCCGCAGCTTCCTACATTTATCCCCTTCATTAGAACATATGTTATCGGACCTATGGCCTACCAAAACCAACGCAGATGTTAAAAAATAATGTTCTAGACCTATGGAAGTAATTGTCGATTGAAAAAACATTTGCTACAATGGTAATAGATGGATAGTCAATGGATGGGTGAACCCTATTGGAATCGATGATGTGGCTGGATTTTAGCATGTTCCTCGTACTGCTCGGTTTGTTTTTTTATGTATTTGCTGTTGGTTCAATAACCGTGCTGCACAAGATTTACCTGGTCTTGCATCTTATACTTATGGTGTGGCCGTTAACTCAATTTATTGCTCAAACTATGCCTGGTTCTTCATACAGGCTTTTTTATCTTTCTACATCGTATGCAGCGCTGTCGCTTATTGGCGTTGGCTGGTTTATCTTTGTCGTGTTTCTAACGGGACAAGCCAATGTCATACGAGCACGCAGAATTATGATACTGGCATTGCCGGCCTTCATTTCAGTTGTCTGTGTGCTATGGAATCCCAATGAGCTGTTTCTCTCTATTAATGAGCATCTAGGGGTAAAGCAGCTTCAAAGTGGTCCTTTATTCTGGTATATGATTGTCCAGTTGTTCGCGTATATTTTAGTATCTTTAATCGTAATGGGCTATACGATCCGCCGTGGCGGTTCTGTCAGGCAGCAAATGCTGGTCAAGACAGCCATGAACGGCATATTTGTTCTTGTGTTGTTTGGACTAGGTGATTTTCTTGTAAATATTATCTTTATCCATTATTTTTCCTCTTATTTCTCCATCTTCTCGGTGGGGATAACCTTATCTGCTGTTTACCTCGTACACGCCATTACTAGACACCGCGTATTTGACATCATTCAAATTGTACAGCGTGACGTYATGAACACGATCTCCACCGGTATTATTGTACTTGATGAAAGCGGGACCGTACTTGAATTCAACAAAGCGATGAAGTCGATTTTAAAGCTTCGAATTGGCGAGAAATTTACACCCTATGCATTGACGGTTCATTTCCCTAATCATATTAAGAAGGAATTTGACGAGTTTCTGGAAGAGCAGGGCAAACGGCCGATGGAACGGCAGGAGCTTGAGGTTGCGCTTCTAAGTGACGGTCATTATCGTTATATCGTTGTGCAGTCTGCACCTATATTAAGCCAGAAGAAAAAAGAGCTGCTAGGGCGGCTGTTAACCTTCCATGATGTAACCGAGCTGCGGATGCTTGTAGAGGAGACCAATTCGCAAAATGAGCTGCTGCAGGAACGGAACAATGAGCTGCTCATCATGCAGGATGAGCTGTTCCAAGCGAATAAGAAGCTTGAGCATATGGCTATTACGGATGGGTTAACGGGCTGCTACAATCGGCGGTATTTGATGCAGCAGCTTGAGCATGAGGTTGCGGTGAACGTACGATACGGCATTCCTTTCTCCATTTTCCTGTTTGATATTGATTTGTTCAAATCGATTAATGATAAACACGGACATTTGGTTGGGGATGAAGTGATCTGTGCAACGGTTGATGCAGTCAGAGGTACACTGCGTGCAGCTGATATTCTTGCCCGGTATGGCGGCGAAGAATTTACCGTATACTTGCCGCATACGAACCGTGAGCAGGCTGATATTATCGCGGATATGGTTAAGGAGTCCGTTGAGCAGAATGAAGTGAAAACGGGACATGGCACCCAGACGGTGAATGTGACAATTAGTATGGGCGTCGTTTCGGTCGAACAGTTCGATCAACGTACGCTTGATAATCCAAAGGCCTTTCTAAAAGAGCTGCTGGCTCAAGCCGACGCGGCATTATACGAAGCAAAATACAGCGGGCGCAACCGGATTGTGAAGCGGAAGCTGGCCTGAAGCATACTCGGTATCTAGAAGGAAAAACAACCTTGCGATGCCGAGTTTTTACATGTGACATAGACCTCCCTCAAGATAGTCAGCCCAAAAAATATCTGATAAAATAGGTTTTATACAGGTGATTGAGTATGATCGAAAGAGGACTGAGCGATGAGAAAAATGCAAATTGGGTCGGTCAAACCTGGGGATAAGCTTGCTAAACCGATATTTCAAGATAATGGACGGGTTCTGCTTGGTGATGGGGTAGAATTGAATGATCGTTATATAAATCGGCTTCAAAACTTAGGCATCGATATTGTTTATATTGAAGACGGCAAGACGGAGGATCTTATTCCTGAGGATTCGATCGGGGATGAGACACGCAGGCAAGCAGTAGAAGTAATCTACAAGACAATGAATTCTTTCAAAGATCAGTCCGTTGTGATGAAAGGCCGTGCAATAGCACCAGACCTAGGACGGACATTCCGCTCCGTGTTTGGTCAGATTATGACAGACTTAACAGCAAGACCTAATATGATGGTGAATTTGACTAATATACAAGTAGCAGATGCCTATTTATTTCACCATTCCGTGAATGTAGCTGTCTTGGCTGGGGTTATGGGAATAGCAAAGGGCTACAATCGGAATCAATTAGAGGAGCTTGGGATTGGAGCGCTCTTATTTGATATCGGCATGACGAAGATCCCGCAAAAGCTGATCGAGAAGGTAGGCCCTCTCACAGCTGATGAACGTGTCATCATGGAAAGCCACACGAAGGAAGGCTTTGATATTTTACGGAAATATCATGATATTTCTATTGTTTCGGCTCATTGTGCACTCCAGCATCATGAACGTTATGACGGCTCAGGTTATCCTCGCCGCTTGAAGAAGGATGAGATTCATATGTATGCCCAGATCGTAGGGATTGCGGATGTTTACGATGCACTCACCTCACCGAGGCCGCATCGCAAACGGCATACACCATCGGAGGCAATTGAGTTTCTATTTGCTGCAGGCAATACTTACTTTGACTTTGATCTCATTAAACTGTTCTGTAAACATATCTCTATTTATCCGGTTGCTACTACCGTTTTGCTTAGCTCTGGACAAGTAGGTGTGGTCTCTCATAATAGTGAGCTTGCCCTGCATCGGCCGCGTATCCGTATCATTAAGGAGGCTGATGGCCGGGAGCCTGCCTCACCCTATGATCTGGAATTGAAGGATGAACTGCATCTGACCATTATCAAAGAATTATAAACTTTGGACGGACGGCATAGGAATTCATCCATTCCAAGCTATCACTCTCTGAATATCCTATTAACGAAATAGGAAGGAGAGTGAAAGTATGGCTGCTAGAGTGAAACCAAAGATGATTGGTTCCTCTAAAGGGAAAGTTGTAAAAAAAGCGGTATTGGCTCCCCAACAATCAGGTCCAATATTTAGTCGCTTAACGGTTGTTTGGGTTACCGATGGCGGAATTCCGTTTAATACGACTGGTTTTTTTGCTAGATTATCACGTGGAAATACGTTAGTTTCAACTGCTAATTTTGATCGCTTCGGTGTAGTGCGGTTTAACAACGTAACCACACTTACGACGGCTACCTTTACGCTTCGGATCTTCCGAAGTTCAGATGGTGCTTTGTTCCGTACAAGAACGATTCCAGCTGGTGTTGAGACGTTTGCTGTAATCGGCTAAGGAGCTAATTATCCGGCGCCTTCCATTTAGGAATGGGAGGCGCCGGATTTTTTTATAGAAAAGGACAAGTTTCGCGGATGATTGCTATATTCTGAGTATGCCGCTCTTTGAATATCTTGTTTATTAAGGTAAAATAATTGTAATTAGCGAGTTCGGGGGGAGGAACAAGCTTACATATGCCAAGCCACTCACAGCATTTAAAGCTGCCTAAGCTGGAACTTCTTCGCCGGGTGTTGTTTATTACACTTGGAGCGGCGCTTGTTTCGGTGGGACTTGAAATTTTTCTGGTTCCCAATCATATTATTGACGGTGGTATCGTCGGGATTTCGATCATGGTATCCCATTTGACAGGACTGCCACTTGGTCTTTTCTTATTCCTTTTAAACCTTCCATTTCTAGTGCTTGGGTACAAGCAGATCGGCAAAACATTTGCTTTATCGACTTTGTATGGAGTAAGTGTGATGTCACTTGGTACGTTCCTGCTTCATCCTGTTCCGCCTCTAACGGAAGAATATTTTCTGGCCTCGATCTTTGGAGGTGTTATTCTTGGTATTGGGGTAGGTATTGTCATTCGATTTGGCGGCTCGTTGGATGGGACAGAGATTATTGCGATTTTGTTTAATAAGCGTCTCCCTTTTTCGGTTGGCGAAATTGTTATGTTCTTTAATTTATTTATTCTTGGCAGTGCAGGATTTGTGTTTGGCTGGGATCGGGCGATGTATTCGCTGGTTGCCTATTATATCGCCTACAAGATGATTGATATTACGATGGAAGGCTTCGAAGAATCCAAGGCGGTCTGGATCATTAGTGAAGAGGCTAAGGAAATTGGTTCTGCTATCATGGACCGACTTGGGCGTGGTGTGACGTATTTGCATGGGGAGGGCGGCTTCTCGGGCGGGCAGAAGCGTGTTATCTTCTGTGTCATTACACGTTTGGAAGAAGCGAAGATGAAGTCAATCGTTAATGATCTTGATCCAGCTGCGTTTCTCGCCGTTGGCAACATCCATGATGTAAAAGGCGGAAGATTCAAGAAACGCGATATTCACTAAGGGTTATGAAGGAGATCAGGCAGTGGATGAATTTGCAAGCATCCGTCATTGGACCTCAGGACGGCAAGGCGTGGAATGGCAGAGGGAACGCGGTGTCGTGCTTGGAATAGGCGACGATGCTGCACTCATTAATCCAGCCGCTCCCATTACCGGAGTGGGATCCCCGTATGAATATATTATGGCGATGGACACGATGGTAGAGACGGTGCATTTCAATGCAGTGACGATGTCCTATGAGGATATTGGGTATAAAGCTCTGGCAGCGAATGTCAGCGATATCGCTGCTATGGGAGGTATACCACTGCAGGCGCTTATATCGGTTAGTGTACCGAGTAAGCTTGGGCCGGAGCCGATGCGCCGGCTCTATGACGGGTTATACGCCTGCGCTGAGCGTTATGGCGTGGCGATCATAGGCGGCGATACGACCTCGTCACCGCAGCATCTTGTTGTCGCGGTGACAGTGACAGGTGCCGTCGAAGCGGGGAAAGGGCTGCGCCGATCTGGTGCAAAGCCCGGCGACGCTGTTATATTGACAGGTCCCGTCGGCAAATCGGCGGCCGGGCTGCATTTTCTGCTCGCGCAGCAGGAACGCGGCATAGCTGCACTCGCAGGGGAGCGTGCGGAGTCGCTAGTGCGGGCTCATCGCCGCCCATCGCCTTCCGTAAGGGCTGGACGAATGCTGCTTACGCGCGGGACCTGCCATTCGCTTAATGATGTAAGCGATGGTCTTGCAAGCGAGGCATGGGAGATCGCTGAAGCTTCAGGACTTCTAGTGTGTCTTCGTGAGCAGCAGCTTCCAAGAAGCGGCAGTATGGCTGCATACGCGGGGGCAGCAGGTATTGACCCACTCGAGTGGATGCTGTACGGCGGAGAAGATTATGTATTGCTTGGCACGATGGAAAGCGGCGATGCAATCACAGCACAGGCGGCCTTCCATGCGGAAGGGCTGCCCTTTTATATCATTGGGGAAACTTTGACTGGTGAGCCAGGCGTGGAAATGATACGGACAACGGATAAAGGCGAATTACGAATGCCGCTTGTGAAGCGGGGCTATAATCATTTTGAGTAGTAAGCAGGTGTAGAAGATGACAATAAAGGGACAAGCGGCTTTTACAATCCGCAATGAACAAGAAACCGCATTGCTGGCTGAGCGTATCGCGAAGCTTATAAAGCCAGGAGTTGTTCTTGCACTGGATGGAGATCTAGGTGCAGGCAAAACCACTTTCTCGCAAAAATTTGCTAAGGCGATTGGCGTAAATGATGTGGTGAACAGTCCAACGTTTACGATAATTAAAGAATACGAGGGGGCTTCCATGCCCTTTTATCATATGGATGTTTACCGTCTGTCGCTTGAGGAAGCGTACGATCTTGGTCTAGACGACTATTTCTACGGCAGCGGAGTTACGATTGTGGAATGGGCAAGCCTGATTGAAGAGCTTCTGCCTCCGGAGCGGCTGGAGATGTATATCGCGCATGAAGGCGGCGAGGAGCGGAACATTCGAATAACGGGGATCGGCGAGCCGTATGCATCTTGGTGTGGGGCTTTGGATGAGATGGGAGCAGGGAATAACGATGACAGAGCATAATGAACGGCCAATATTGGCATTTGATACCTCAACGGCAGCATTTGCAGCAGCCATTATGGACAGAGGCAGCATCCTTGGTGAAATGCAGTCCTTTGCAGAGAGAAATCATTCCGTCCATATCATTACTCATGTGAAACAGCTGATGACAGATGCCGGAGTTACAGCCGAAGACATAGGCGCAATTGCTGTTGGTAGTGGTCCGGGCTCCTATACCGGTATGAGAATTGCAGTTGCTGCAGCGAAAACATTGGCTTGGGTGTGGAATAAGCCGCTTGTCAGTGTATCTAGCCTGGAGGCTATTGCCTATGGCGGATGGTATCACGGAAATGTTGCGGTAGACCAGGCAGAGTCTGGCGAAGACTGGATTTTGCCCATTATAGATGCACGGCGCGGACAAGTGTATACAGGTGGTTATGCGATGTCGGCAGATGGCCAGTGGCGCAGCTTTGCAGCAGATGGTGTTCGACTTATGGAAGATTGGGTTGAGCGGATTGCTGGAGAGGTGGATGAGCTTTCAGGCCAAGTGAAGCGGATTTGGGTTATTGGTGATCTAACGATTCATGAGGGCGAAGCAAATCGTCTCAGAACGTTATGTGAGGAGAAAGTCGAAGTTCATTTGCTCTCTTATGAACTGGAGGGGCGTGCGATTGCACAGCTTGGCCAGCATCGCCTGCAGGCAGGAGAAATTGGGGATACTCATGGACTGACGCCAAATTACACCCAGTTGGCAGAAGCGGAAGCGAATCTTCTACGTGCGAAGCAGCAGGGGGAGGCGAAGTCCTCATGATTAATAATCAGGCAAATCTCGTTTTCCGGTCGATGACCATGGCAGATATCAGCTCGATTGTAGCCATTGAACAGGAAGCCTTCACAACACCTTGGACTCCGGAAGCGTTCAAGAATGAGCTGACTAGCAACATGTTCGCCCGTTATATGATTATGGAACATGATGATGAAATCATAGGCTACGGCGGAATGTGGATCATTGTAGATGAAGCGCATGTCACGAACATTGCTGTACGCGCTGACCATCGAGGACAAGGGCTTGGGGAACGGCTGTTAACCGAGCTGCAGCAGACGGCGGCTTTTTTTGGTGCGAACAAAATGACGCTTGAGGTACGTGTATCCAATGAGATCGCACAGCGCTTGTACCGGAAGCTTGGATTTAAGCCTGCCGGTATCCGGCCAGCTTATTACTCGGATGATAACGAGGATGCGTTAATTATGTGGGCGGATCTGGAACGATACCGCTCCGAGGCAGAGGAGCAAGAATGGTGAGTCATACAAACAAAGATGCCGTTATATTAGCGATCGAAACGAGCTGTGATGAAACATCCGTTGCGGTTGTTCGTGACGGCAAGCATATATTATCAAATGTAATCTCGAGTCAAATCGAGGTTCATAAGCAATTTGGCGGGGTTGTGCCGGAGATCGCTTCGCGTAAACATGTCGAGGTTATTACCCTGATGATCGAGCAGGCGGTAGCGGAGTCCGGGCTGACCTTAAAGGATATCTCTGCAGTAGCAGTTACGCAGGGACCTGGACTTGTTGGGGCTCTTCTTGTTGGGATTGTAGCGGCCAAAAGTCTTGCAATGGCGCTTGATGTGCCTTTTATCGGGACACATCATATTGCCGGACATATTTACGCGAATCAGCTTGTCCATGAATTGGAGTATCCATGTATGGCTTTAGTCGTTTCCGGCGGACATACGGAGCTTGTACTGCTGGAGAGTGAAGGTTCTTTCCGTATGATCGGGCGCACTCGTGATGATGCGGTTGGCGAGGCCTATGATAAAGTGGCTCGTGCGTTAAAATTCCCTTATCCCGGAGGTCCTCATATCGACAGGCTTGCATCGGAGGCGGAAAAGGTCATTGAGCTGCCCCGTGCATGGCTTGAGCCGGATTCGTATGACTTCAGCTTCAGCGGGTTGAAGTCGGCTGTTCTTGCTGTAATCAATCAGACGAATATGAAGGGCGAAACCCTTGATGCAGCAGCGCTGGCTCGTGGTTTCCAGGAATCGGTCATCGAGGTGCTCGTCGAAAAAGCGCTTCGCGCTGTCCGCGCCTTTGGCGCCAAGCAGCTGCTGTTATGCGGCGGTGTGGCAGCGAACCGCGGCCTCCGTGCAGCACTTGCCGCGCGATGCGACAAGGAAGGTATGCCGCTGCTCGTACCACCGCATAAGCTGTGTACGGACAATGCGGCAATGATTGGTGCTGCAGCGTATTTGAAATGGCAGCAAGGCGAATTTACATCGCTTGATATGAAGGCAGAGCCAAACTTTTCACTTGAAGGCTGGGCTAAGCCATCCGTGTCCTAAAATATAAAAAAGTTGTTTACGTGTAAAATATTTTTTTCTTGGAATTGACAGAATATTTATTGGGGAATATAATGGGTACCAATAGTTCAAACTCCATACTGTGCAAACGCAAAGAACAGGAGTAGTACGGATAATCCGGGTTAAGAGAGCTGCGGGACGGTGCAACGCAGTCGAAGGATACCAGAAACTCGCCTGGGAGCGGAGCAGTGGAAACATGCGGCTGACCATGTAAGGCCCATGAATACATTGCTACGGTTAACCCCCGTAAAAGGGTGCGCATTCGTCAACATCCGGAGTTGGCAATGTGCCTAAGGTGGGCATAAAGATGCTGTGTATTCAGCAGTATTGATGTCAACAAGGGTGGTACCGCGCAGGTTAATGATAGCCTGTCGTCTCTTGATTTATAAGAGACGACAGGCTTTTTTGGTTTTTTGGACTAGATTGGATTAGGTTTGCTAAAGAAGTGACATAACATAACGGATGATTATTCATATACAAAACGCTAAGAACAGGATCAGTAAAGCAATTAAGTGGGTACACGGCGCGATTGTTATAACAATCGCTGCTGCAGAGAGCTGTGGGTTGGTGCGACGCAGTCGAAGCTTAAGCTTGAACTCGCCTGGGAGCGGAATGATGGAGAGCCGAGTGAATGCATGCAAAAAGCAGCAGGATCTGGGCAGGTACATCGTTACGGCATACCTCCGTCATCGGGTGTTCAAGCGGGTTCGGACCTGCTTGCTGCAAAGCCGCGTGGCTTTATTATTGCAGCCTGAAGGGTCCGGCCAATGAGAGTGGTACCACGGCAGGCCTGTCGTCTCTTACACCAAAGAGACGACAGGCTTTTTCTATTTCTAAACTCAAAAAACAACTAATTGGAGGGTATTCCCATGAAAAAAATTCAAATCTTTGATACAACATTACGTGATGGCGAACAATCACCTGGAGCATCTATTGAGCCTGAGCGCAAAATCATTATCGCACGCCAGCTGGCTAAGCTGGGTGTCGATATCATTGAGCCTGGCTTCGCAATTTCTAGTCCTGGCGAGTTTGCGGCTATTCAGCAAATCTCCCGTGAGCTGCAAAACGTTGAAATTTGTGGTTTTGCACGTGCAGTGAGAGTTGACATTGATGCTGCGGTTAAG
This sequence comes from Paenibacillus sp. YAF4_2, assembly GCF_052113225.1. Lineage (NCBI taxonomy): Bacteria > Bacillati > Bacillota > Bacilli > Caryophanales > Paenibacillaceae > Paenibacillus > Paenibacillus sp. YAF4_2. Next base: position 92,838 of record NZ_JBFRCT010000013.1, on the reverse strand, counting down.
GCTACGCAGGATGCAGCGAAACGCCGTCTGCATCTGTTCATTTCTTCTTCGGATATTCATCTGAGCCATCAAATCCGCAAGACGCGCTCTGAGGTTATCCAAATTGCAAAAGATATGATCTCTTATGCGAAGCAATTTGTTGACGAAATTCAATTTGCAGCCATGGACTCGACCCGTTCGGACAGGGATTTTGTAATTGAACTGGTGGAAGCGGCGATTGAATCCGGCGCTACCATTATCAATCTGCCTGATACACTTGGTTACGCTCTGCCAAATGAGATGGTGGATCTGTTCACTTCTGTCCGCCAGCAGGCGCGGGGCGGAGATAAGGTTCGTTACAGCACGCATAATCACAATGATCTGGGTATGGCAGTTGCGAATAGTATGGCTGCCATTCAAGCTGGAGCAACACAGGTCGAGGTAACTGTTAATGGTGTTGGCGAACGGGCCGGCAACTGCTCGCTCGAGGAGCTGGCGATGCTGATCGAGACACGCAAAGCGGCGCTGCAGATTGAGACAAATATTGAACAGAGCGAGATCTATACGACATCTCATATGGTCAGTCGAGCCATGCATTATCCGATTGCTTATAACAAGCCCATTGTAGGGCGCAATGCCTTCCAGCATGAATCAGGCATTCACCAGGATGGCTTACTGAAGGACCGCAGTACGTATGAGATTATGGATCCAGAAGCAATGGGCATCTCCCGCAGCATGATCATATTAGGCCGCCATTCCGGACGTCATGCGATTAAACACCGTCTGTCGGAGTACGGCATTAACGTGGCTGACGATGAATTAGTCGAGGTTTATAACCGCTTCAAACAAGTAGCTGATGAGAAAAAAATCGTAACGGATGATGAATTGATCCGCATTGCCGGTGAAATGACCGAGACTCAGCCGGACCCTTACAAGCTGGTTGATCTGCAAGTATTGGCTGGCAGTCAAAAGTCTCGTATCGCTTCAGTTACAATCCGCGAAAGCGCAGATGGTGCAGAACGCTCTTACTCGGGCATGGGAGAAGGGCCGCTCGAGGCTGTTATTCATTGCATTCAGCAGGCGATTCCAGTAGCCGCTCAGTTTGAGGATCTGGAGCTGCATTCCTTATCGACCGGTGAAGATGCGCATGGCGAAGCCGTCGTGAGCATTATTATAGAAGGCGAGAGATTCCGCGGTACTTCTATCCATAAGGACATCATTTATGCAGCCGCTCAGGCGTATGTTGGAGCATGCAATCAAGCCGTAATGACGGGCAGAAAACGCCTTATGGAAGAGAATGCTGGATAATTGGAATACTTATCCACAAAAACTGTTGGCCTGTGCATAAGATGAAAAAAACGGATAAATACAACGTTTTTCCTGTGAATAAAAATGTGAGTGATTCGTGGATAGTTTCTACACAGACAATTGTGGATAGTGTGGATAAAGTGGATAAAATTATGGGCTAGGAAGCATTTGTAAGTAATTAGTGACATTAACCTTTACAAATCCCACTTTGTTATCGACAGAATTAACTAACAATTCACGTTATTATGTGGATAAACCTGTGGACAAGGTGGACAGTTATCCCGAAAGCACGCTTTTGTGCTTTCGGGGCTTTTTTTTGTGTTTTCGAAGCTTTTTAGTTCGATTGCGCTACCGCAATAAAATTGCGTGATTCTGCAGTACGGTTTTCGGTGAAAACACTTTCAATATCAGTTAAGGTGGAATTACAAGAAAACGTTGCGGCAAATAGGCATTCCGGCCTGAATGGAGGATAACTACAGTGAACAAACAGGCGATCATTCGAGTAAGCTCAATATGCAAATGCTACGGTCCGTACAACGCATTAAATGAAATCTCTTTTGAGGTGAACAGCGGTGAGCTGTTCGGCATTATCGGGACTAGCGGAGCGGGCAAGACTACTTTGCTTGAGATGCTCATGGGACTTCGCAGACCGGATCAAGGTAAAATTGAAGTATTGGGCATGGATGCTATTTTGGAAGCAAAGCAATTGAAGGAATATATCGGTATGCATATGTACAGCAACTCACTCGTAGATAATTTGACGGTCCGTGAAGCGCTGGAACTATTCCAATCGTTTTATGTAAGACAAAACAATATTGATACCATTATCTCGGATTTGGGACTAGAGCCATATATGAATAAACCGGTTAAGAGATTATCCGGCGGCTGGCAGCAGCGTATTGCGCTTGCGTTCGCACTGGTGAATGATCCGAAGATTATTTTTCTAGATGAGCCAACTACCGGGCTCGATAAGCAGGCAAGAGCGGACTACTGGTCTCTTCTTATGAAGTTGAAAAGCCAAGGGAAAACCATTGTGATGGCCTCCCATGATATGGGTGAAATGCAGCGCAACTGCGACCGTATTGCAGTGCTGCGCAAAGGGGATATCGTGAAATGCGATTCGCCCCAGCAGCTCATCTCCCAAATTCCTGAAGGCTGCGTAACAATGGAGGGCGTATACGTTCATTTCGCTTACGCTGAAGTATGACCTTGTTTTAGATTATGCGGCCTAGCTTGAAGGAGGACTTCTGTACATGGATCATGGAAGCGACATCGAGAGTCCGTCAGTTCATCGAAGCCAAGTGATAGAGAAGCGTATGGAGATGATTGCTGTGCTGCTTGATAAATTAAATGGGGAGGAGATTGTCCAACAATCCAAAACAACAAAGAAGGTATCTCAGAAGCGGAAGGGGCGAAATAATGACAGATTGCTGCAAATAGTTGCCGGCATTTTCTTCCATCGTATAAGATAAGGATGACACTACCATGATGGAGGTCATTAGATGGAAGACATTATGCCTATAATCGGGCAAAACATGCTGCGGATTTCCGATAAGTATTTTTGGGCGGAGCCGCTTGCTGAATATGCTCGTGCTTTTATACGGGAGAAGCAGGCCGAATCCATGAGATTCGGTCTATTAACCGTGCTGCATTACCGTATGTTTGGAGGGAATTCTGAATCGATCTATCAGGCGGCAGCTGCAGTTGAGCTGTTTATTTTAGCGTCTGATATATTAGATGATTTACAGGATGGAGATGCTCCACTTCAAGCCTGGTCCCAGGTACCAGCAGCGGCTGCGATGCAGGTAGCTGTTTCCTTAATCGTGCTGTCGCAGCAGGCAATACTGGAGCTCGAGTTTGGTCAGGCTGAGCTCATACGTGTGATGCGAATGATGAATGAGCAGCTGCTGAAGGCGGCAAATGGACAAATGCTTGACTTGATGAATGCTGTTACCGATGAGGAGTCCTATTTGAGAGTAGTTCAGCATAAATCAGCTGCCCTTATCGTCTTTGCTTGTATGACTGGAGTCATGCTCACTGGACGGGATTGGCATCCTATTGTGGCCGAATATGCGGAAGAAGTAGGTATGGCGGCTCAAATTAAAAATGATATTAGAGACCTGCTCCGATGGGACGACAAGAATGATTTTATTCTGCGTAAAAAGACCCTGCTTACTTTGTTTCTTTTGGAGGAAATTGCGGAACAGGATCAATGGATTGCAGACTATTTCGAAGGCAGAATTTCGCTAGCGGATGTCTTGGATCGACAGCAAATGCTGGAAGAAGCATGTAATCGGACAGGGGCAGCTCTATATGGCTCCGTGCATATGAGAATGCACTTTAATCGGTTCCAGGAACTGCTGGATGACGTTCCGGAAGCCGCGTCAGATAAGGACAAGCTCCTACAAATCTTCTCCAGCTAGGGCCTTCCTGCGCATACCGCAAAGAGGGTTGCGGGAAATACGGGAGAGATTGGCGTTTGCTGTCGAATGATTTCCTGCTATATTAGAATCAGATTTTGATTCTAATATAGCAGAGGAGGAATTTTGAAATGTTGAAAGATGCTATCCGTACGCTTGCTGCAAGCAAAGAAAAAATGTCGATGATGATGGGTGGACAACTCCAATTGGCTGGCGTCTCCGCAGCTGAGCACAAAGCACTCCAAGATGCACTTAAGAATCAAGACGAGAAAAAAGGCAACTACACACTGGCTGTTTGGGGCTAATTAGCTAAAACGACTTCATGCGTGTGCAGGAGGAGATTAGACGATGTTAAAACCCACTTATAGAATTTCAGCACCTCTCTTCCTGGCTGCATTTCTCGTCATTTTGCTCTATTTGACCTTCACGATTATTAAAGAGCCTTTTATAGGAGTCGAATTAGTTGAAGGTTCAAAGGGAGAGTATTTCGTGAAAGCTCTCGAGCCTGCCGGACAAGCTGTCAGCAAAGGCATCTTAGTCGGCGATAGAATTATAACTGTGAATGGTGCACCGGCAGGTGATTATAGCAATGTGAAGAAGTTTTTCTCGATTGAGAAATCTAGTGCGGTGCTTGTTGAGCATAGCAGTAAGGAGCAGCAATTAATCGTATTTAACCGGGGTTGGTACGGAGATCATTCTAGCTGGGAATTGTTCATTCAGCTGTATATTCCGCTTATCTCTCTGATCCTGTTCGCAGGTTTTTCTTCTTTTCTATACACGAAAAGGAAAAATGATAATGCGGCTTTAATGCTTATGCTGTTTTTTGCAACGATTGGCCTATGCTATTATTCTTCGGCAGCATCCTATCGTAGTGATCCAGTCGGATTCTCAATTATTTATCTCATATTGCCGTCTGTACCGATTATTTTCCTGCAGTTCATGAACCAGTATATGAAGCGGTATAATGTCGTTTTTATCAGCAAATCAGGATTAATCGGCATGCTTAGCGCATTTGGTCTAGTTGAGCTCGGTATGCTGCTTTACGTTTGGACCGATCTTATCTCCAACGATGCAGTTGTATACATACGAATGTTATATTACGGGACACTCATTATCGGTAATTTCATTTGCATCTATCAGCTAGTTAGGAAGTTTATGCAATACCGCAAGACGAAGTTTAACTCGCTTTTCAAAATAACGCTTGTGTCGCATATTGTGGCGTTTACGCCATTTACGGCAATGAACCTGCTTCCGTTATTTATCGGCGGAGGCCAGATTTTACCGGCTGCATTTACATCATTGTTTCTGTTCGTGCTGCCGATCGTGTACTTCTACCTGTTAACTTCTAATCAGCTCTTTGACATTGACTTCATCCTGACTAGGTTTAAATATTATACGCTTTTGTCAGTTCTGCCGGCTTTACTGTTAACAATTGCTATTATCGGGGTAATTAACGGAAGGACAGAAGTATCGTGGGTTGGCTACATTCAGATGTTCTTGACATCTTATGTTGTCATGACGCTCTTCTTGTACATCAAGGAACAAATCGATCATAAGTTCCGTCCTAAGCTGTTTAAGGCGATGTACAGCTATCAGGACAGCTTGGATCGCTTCTCCCGTAAAGTGGCGACTGTTATGAAGAGATCGGATTTGGAGGCTGTGCTCAAGCAGGAGATTAGTGATCTGCTGCCTGTTAATCGCATTGACTTCGTACTTGTTGATCAAGCGGACGGATCTGTTCAGAAGCTTGGAGAATCCGATGAGGAGAAAGGTACATCTTTGTTCCTGCTCCAAGTCGCTGAATCGCTGCAGGTTGGCGAGATGGTCGAGCTTCCTCACGGCATTGGACTTGTCATTGGCCGCCAACGCTCCAAATACCATGTCGTGTGGATTGGTTCGAAGACGAATCATACCCGCTTTAACTCGGATGAGCTGCGCTGGCTGAAGACATTAGCTAATTATTCGAGCATCGTATTCGAGAATCTTTACTTGATTGAAGGTCTGATTGAGGACTTAGAATCGGAAGTGCGGAAGGAGCAGACAACTGCACCTTGGGTGCTGCGTTTATTATTCTGCTTATCCGAGAATGAACGCAGGAAGCTGGCTGCCGATCTTCATGACTCTGCTTTGCAGGATCAACTGATCTGGTATCGAAAGCTAGAAGGAGTCATGAATGACTATCCGATATCGGACAAGCTTGGTAATGAGCTGAATGAGATCAAAGAAGGTTTGCTCGATGTCATTCATCAGATTCGCGAGACGTGCAATGAATTACGGCCGCCACTCTTAAAAGAAATGGGTGTGATTGAGGCAGTTGAATCTATCGTAGAACATTCGCAAATGCGCGATAACTTTGCGGTTGATTTCCGGCCGAAGCCATTCACCCACCCACTTAATGAAGAGCAGATTACAGCCATTTACCGAATCGTTCAGGAATTGCTCCGTAATGCTGCTAAGCATGCACAAGCTAATCAGGTTACACTGGAGCTTGAGCAGCGGAGAGGGAAAATCTTCTTCCGCTATAAGGATGACGGTATCGGGATGGATGTTGATTATATGAAAGCGTCCTTCGAGCATATGGGGCTGTCCGGGATTAAAGAACGGGTGGCAAGTCTTGAAGGAGAAATCACGTTCCGGTCGAAGCGTGGAAGCGGCCTGGAGGTTGTGATCAACTTGCCGGAGACGATGACGACCGGTCGTTCGGAAAGGGGATTATTACGTGATTCGTATCTTATTAGTTGATGATCATCCATCCGTAGGAGAAGGCACGAAGACGATGATCGAGCAGGATCCTGAGATGAAAGTGACGGTTGTGTTATCCGCCATGGAAGCACTTGATGCCGTAAACCAAGATCTCTTTGATATTATTTTATGTGATTTGAATATGCCGGGGATCAGCGGGTTAGAGCTCGCGAAGCGGCTCATTCAGCAGGATCCTGATCGCAGAGTCTTAATCTATACCGGTTACGAAATTAGTACCCACTATAACTTGCTGATCGAATGTGGTGTATCCGGGTTTATTTCCAAGACGGTATCACGCGAACAGCTGCATAACACCATTCGCTGTGCAATGCGCGGGGAGGCGGTTATTCCGATCACCCTGCTTAAGCAGCTTCGCCGTAATGAGGTGAAGATTACACGTGCGGAGAAGGCCATTGAAGAGGTCTCGATTAATGAGCGCGATCAAGATATTTTGCAAGAGGTTGCTAACGGCAGCAGTAATAAGGATATCGCTGCTAAGCTGCATATGAGCCAACGTACGGTGGAGTATAACTTAACCCGTATCTTCGAGAAATTAAGTGTTCGCTCGAGGTCAGAAGCAATTGTAGAAGCGAAACGTTTAGGACTCATTCGAATGGAACAATTTTTAACTTAAATGATGCTTACCCGATCATTGGCGATTCACTTCAAGTGGACCGTGAATGTCTTCCTATATGGGATAACTGCAGCTTGAAGCGGCAGAATCGTATCCCCCATGTTTTGATTGCAGTACCTTCCTAACTATTGGTTTCCCTCTCAATGCTTACGCCTATATGGCGTAAGCATCTTTTTTTGATCTATAGCAAAAGCCTCCCTAAACAATCGCTTGGATTGATTAGAGAGGCTTACCTATACACTTGTTATACAGTTATTCGCTTAAGACTTCCCATTGTTCATAAGCGGTAGTTAGCGTGGTACGTTTGGCTTCGATTTGAGCCTGGATTTCCTGGATGGCCATGTAATCATTAAAGATCGCAGGATCCGTCAATTTTACTTCAAGCTCGGCAATTTGCTCTTCCAGCGAAGCGATATTTTGCTCCAGCTGCTCCAGCTTGCGCTGCCGGCTGCGCTCTTCACGCTTGGCTTGCTTATCTAATTCGTAGGAAGTTGGAGCTTCTGCGACCGGCTGATTAGACTTACTAGCCAACTTAGCCTCAGCTTCTAGCCTTGCTTCCTCAAGCTCAGCTTTCTTCTCAATCATGTCGTCGTAATTTCCTAGGAAATGCTCGGTTCCTGTCGGAGCAAGCTCGACAATACGTTCCGCCATTTTGTTAAGGAAATAACGGTCATGAGAAATGAAGAGCAGTGTTCCTTCATAATCAAGAAGGGCGGATTCAAGAACTTCTTTACTGAACAAGTCCAAATGGTTGGTAGGTTCGTCCAAGATCAAGACGTTAGCTTGTTCGAGCATCAGCTTGGCGAGAGATACGCGAGCCTTCTCCCCACCGCTGAGGGAAGATACTCGCTTGAGGACATCTTCTCCGCTGAATAGGAAATTGCCGAGTACCGTACGGATACGGGCTTCCTCCATATGTGGGTAAGTGCCCCAAACTTCCTCCAGAACGGTGTTGGAAGGCGTAAGTCCCGTCTGCTCCTGATCATAATAGCCGAGCTTTACGTTGGCGCCCCAACGGACGCTTCCGGTTTGCTGCTCTCTTTGTCCAACCAATACTTTCAGCAAAGTGGATTTGCCAATCCCGTTTGGACCAATGAGCGCAACCGTTTCGCTGCGCTGCAGTTTGAAGGATACATGCTGGAACAGCTGACGTTCCTTTTCCGGAAATTTAACGGATAGATCTGCTACTTCAAGCACGTCTTTGCCAGTCTGACGCTCGATCTCGAAGGAGAAACGGGCTTTTTTCAGATCCCCTAACGGCCTGTCGAGCACATCCATCTTATCGAGGGCTTTGCGGCGGCTTTGGGCACGCTTGGTCGTTGAAGCGCGGACGATATTACGCTGAATGAACTGCTCCATCTTGGCGATTTCGTCCTGCTGCTTCTCGAACATCTTCATATTTGCTTCGTACTCGGCGGCTTTAATATCAATATAACGGCTATAGTTGCCGGTATAGCGTTTCGCGGCATGACGTTCAATTTCTATGATGGTTGTTGCTAGTGCATCAAGGAAATAACGGTCATGGGAAACGACTAGAATCGCGCCGGAATAGCTGCGCAGATAGCCCTCAAGCCAAGTGAGAGTAGGGATATCCAAGTAGTTGGTTGGTTCGTCGAGCATAAGCAGATCAGGCGCTTGCAACAGGATGCGGGCAAGCGCAAGACGGGTCTTCTGGCCGCCGCTTAACGTGCTGATCATCGTATCTGCTGGGAAGGTTCCGAACCCCATCCCGTGCAGGACACTGTTAATACGGGTATTTATTTCGAAGCCTCCTTGCTCGCGGAACCAGTCGGATTTCCGAGAGTAGCGGTCAAGGACATTTTCATAGCGCTTCGGGTTATCATGAAGCGCAGGATCAGCAATTTGCTGCTCCAGCTCGCGAAGCTCCTTCTCAGCGTCAGTCAGATGCGCGAATACAGCACGCATTTCCTCGTCGATTGTGCGGTTTGATTGAAGGCCGCTGTTTTGGGCCAAGTAACCGATACGTGTTTCTTTTGCCTTATGAATGGCACCGGAATCATAGGAGAGCTCTCCTGCGATGATCTTGAGCAAGGTAGACTTGCCTGCGCCATTTACGCCAACAAGTCCAATCCGTTCACGTTCAAGGACTTGCATCGATATATCGGACAATATGACGTCTATGCCATAGTTTTTACTGATATTGGATAATTGAAGCAGCATGAATGATACCTCCAACAGTTAATGACTCGTTCATTATATATTACCACAAACCGTTGTCGCCATTGGCGAAAGTTGCATAACAATGGTAAACTACAATTAAAGAAAAAGCATGTTTGGGAAGGCAGAGCTGGGTACAAGATGAATGAACAGCCAAATGAGGTGAATTTCGATAAGACAGCGCTGCGCAAAGCCATGACAAGGCTTCGTGACGGCATCGATGAGGAAGAACGTGCCTTACGATCGGCAGCGGCTTGTCGGAATTTATCAGAATGGATGAAGCAGCATCAAGTGAATAGCTTTATGTGTTATATTCCGTTTCGTTCAGAGCTTGATACGCGTTATTTGATTGAGTGGGCTTGGGAGACGGGCGCCGAGGTCAGTGTGCCAAGATGCAATCCTGTCGATCGCTCCATGACGCTGTATAAACTTGAGAGCTGGGCCAAGCTTTCAGCAGGTGCTTACGGTATTATGGAGCCTGATCCATCGAAATGTCAGCCGATGCCGGATTTATATGTTCCACAGTTGGTTGTAACACCAGGCCTTGCATTCGACCTTAGAGGCGGTCGCCTTGGATACGGAGGAGGCTACTACGATCGTTACGCGGAAGGTCTTCGTGAGAAACGGTCGGTGAAGTGGTTGGGTCTCGCATTTGAGGATCAACTGGTGGATGAGATCCCCATGCAGGTTCATGACAAACGGATGGACGGAATTGTAACGGAAATGATAGTGAAATGAATAGTTGGAGTGAACGGGTATGGAAATGACACATTTTAATGAGCAAGGCCGGGCAAAGATGGTTGATGTAAGCGACAAGGAAATAACAGCCAGAACGGCAACCGCACGTACGATGGTCAAGATGAACCCGGGTACGCTGGCCCGAATTAAAGAAGGTACAATCGGCAAAGGGGATGTGCTGGCTGTGTCGCAGGTTGCTGCGATTATGGCCGCGAAGAAAACATCGGATTGGATTCCGATGTGTCATCCGCTTCCTTTAACCGGTATTAACGTCACCTTCGAGGATAATGGGACAGATGAACTTTACATAGAGGCTATAGTGAAGACGACTGGTAAAACAGGCGTAGAAATGGAAGCTTTGACCGCTGTATCGGCCGCAGCACTTACCGTATATGATATGTGCAAAGCGCTGCAGAAGGATATGATCATTGGTCCAACCTACCTGGTAGAGAAAACCGGAGGCAAAAACGGAGACTATCGGATTTGACACCCATGAACGAATAAGGGATGGGAGGAATAGTAGATGCGGTGGAAAGTAGCGATATTGACGGCAAGTGATAAAGGCTCGCGCGGAGAACGCGAAGATACGAGCGCACAAGTCATTCGTGAATTGGTAGAAGAAGAATTAGGCGGAGAAATTGTTGATTATCGCATAGTGCCAGACGAGCAGGATGAGATAATTGCGGCAATGATCGAAATGACCGAGTATTATCAGGCTGATCTCGTTCTGACCACAGGCGGAACGGGGCTGGCACCAAGAGATGTAACTCCGGAAGCAACATTAAAGGTAGTGGATCGTCTTGTACCTGGTATTGCGGAAGCCATGCGGATCGGGGCACTTAAGAAGACTCGCAGGGCGATGCTGTCCCGAGGCGTATGCGGTATTCGTGGTCAAGCACTTATCATTAATTTACCGGGTAGTCCAAAAGGTGTGCACGAGGGCTTGATGGCCATTATGGATCAACTGCCGCATGCTTTGGAGATTGTTTCCGGCACACATGGAGATCACGAATGAGCAGAGCACAGACGATTCTAAAAGAAGTCCCGGTGCATGAAGCTATTGGTCTTAGACTTGCTCATGATCTTACCCGTATCATACCGGGGGAGTTTAAAGGCCGTTTATTTACAAAAGGGCATGTTATCACGGAAGCGGATATTCCTAGCTTGCTGGATATCGGCAAAGAGCATATCTATATTATGGAGCTCGGAGATGATGAGCTTCATGAGGATGATGCTGCACAACGGATGGCTATTGCGCTTGCTGGCGAAGGGTTGACGTTATCTGAGCCGCATGAAGGCAAGGTCAGCTTGAAGTCTCAAATGCTTGGTCTTGCACAGGTAGATCCGGTTATTGTAGAGGCTATTAATAATCTTGGTGAGATTGCGCTAGCGACGGTGAAGACACATTCTGTCGTTCAGAAAGGAAGGCCTCTTGCTGCAACTAGAGTAATTCCACTTACCGTTCCGAAAGCGAAAGTCGAAGAGGTAGAGAGGCTTGTAGCGGAATATAGAGACACTCGCCAAGGACTAGCTCCACTAAGAGTGCTCCCGTTCCGGAAATTCCGGGTTGGGCTGCTGACAACGGGTGGAGAAGTATTCACGGGACGGATTCAGGATAAGTTTGGACCTGCCGTTCGGGCAAAGCTTGAAGCTTTTGGTTCTGAAGTCGTGGAGCAGCGGTTCGCTCCAGATGACCGACAAATAATTGTCAAGGAAATACACTATTTGCTAGAGCAACGTTATGATATGATACTAGTGACTGGCGGAATGTCGGTAGATCCTGATGACCGCACACCTGGTGCTATTAAAGCATCTGGTGCGGATATCGTAAGCTATGGTACACCAATGCTGCCAGGCTCGATGCTGCTGATGGGATATTTGAACGACGTGCCGATTATGGGATTGCCAGGCTGCGTCATGCATGATCCGTACACTTCCTTCGATGTACTGCTGCCTCGTATATTAGCTGGTCAGACTATCGTGAGAGAAGACATTGTCCGTATGGGATATGGCGGTTTGAACAACGGTTAGTTACATTAGCGTATAAATGATTAGGAGGAAGATGAACGATGTCAGGTATAGGCGCAACAGGATTTATTTTACTCGCACTTGTCGCTTTGCTGCTGTTTGGACCAAACAAGCTGCCTGAGCTGGGGCGCGCATTCGGCCGAACGCTGAAGGAGTTTAAAGCAGGAGCAAGAGATATGATGGATGATGATAAGGATAACAAACGTGTTGAAGTAACTCGGACTGAAAATATTGAATCGGATAATAAGCGGCTTCCGGACTAACCGGGCCCGCTTTTTTGCTGAAAGGGGGCCACTATAGGTGAGCACATCGCAAAACGAAGCTTCCGGTCAGCCGTTCGATCGAGCTCGAATTCGGGAAGAAGGTTTAATGCCGCTGTTTGAGCATCTTGGCGAACTGCGGAAGCGTGTTTTTTACATGCTGATCGTTATCGTAGTAGGCCTCATAATTGGACTGGTTATTGCTGAACCAGCTTATAATTTCTTGATGGAGCAAGAGCCCGCGAGAGGTTTGCAGCTTCATGCTTTCTCTTTGTGGGACGGTATCGGCATTTATATGAAGTTCGCATTTGTGATTGCACTTCTATTGACGATTCCAGTTACAGCTTATCAGTTGTGGGCATTTGTGAAGCCTGCACTTAAACCGAATGAACAACGGGCAACACTGAAATACATACCGTTAGCTCTTCTTATGTTTTTGATTGGGTTAGCGTTCTCGTATTTTGTTGTTTTTCCGCTTGCCTTTCATTTTACACGTAAAATAGCAGGAAACTTGAATCTGGAAGAAACGATCGGAATTACACAATATTTTTCGTTTATGTTTAATATCCTGATTCCGATATCCTTGCTGTTCGAGCTGCCGCTCGTCATCATGTTTCTGACGGCCATCCGAATTCTAAATCCTACCCGGCTTCGTAAAATGAGAAGAATTGCTTACTTCCTTATGATTTTCATTGGTGTTGTCGTGACGCCGCCGGACTTTGTATCCGATAGCTTGGTTGCGATTCCGCTCATTATTTTGTATGAAATAAGTGTGCTGTTATCGGGCACTGTGTATAGGAAACAGCTTGCTGCTGCCGCAAAGCGCGAAGCCGAGTGGGCGGGGCAATAGTATAGCAGAGATACACCAAAAAAACCTTGGATTAGATCCAAGGTTTTTTTGTTTGAAGCTTAAGCTTAATACCCGAATACCTTGCCTTTGTACAGCTCGTGGTCGCGGCGACCAGCTCCTGCTAGTAGCGCGGCCAGTGTATCGCGGCTTGCAGACGTTGACTTGCGTTCAGATGTGACACGTTCACCGGGACCAACTACGGATATTTGCTCTGCCTGAGGAGCGCCAATGACAGCTCCGTCCTCAATTACGGCGTTCTCGCCGATAATCGCTTTGTGAATGCGAACCTGGCGTCCAATTCGAGCACCCGGCATAATGATGCTCTCGCACACAAGGCTGCCCTTGCCGATATCCGTGCCGGTGCTTATGATCGATCGTTGCGCACTGCCTTCCATTCGGCAATTGCCATGCACAATGCAGTCACGCTGTGCTGCTCCGTTTCGATTAAATGGATGATTTGAGTTTCGCACGTAATTGGAATATAACGGCCAACCAGGCTCAGACAGCTGGAGCGTACCGTCAATCAGCTCCATTTGGGCTTCCCACAAGCTGTCTACTGTGCCAACATCACGCCAATAGCCATCGTATGGATATGCGGTCAGGTGCTCCTGTTCCTGCAACAGCAGTGGAATAATATCCTTGCCGAAATCATGGCTTGAAGCCTGAATGGCAGCGTCTTTCATGAGCACCTCCTTCAGCTTATCGGTACGGAAAATATAAATGCCCATAGAAGCCAGGTTGCTGCTTGGATTAGCTGGCTTCTCCTCGAAATCAACAACACCGTAATCCTCATTTGTATTCAAAATACCGAAGCGGCTGGCTTCTCGCCAGGGTACTCGCTTAACCGAAATAGTCGCGGTTGCGCCGCTGCTGATATGCGTCTCCAGCATCGGGCGGTAATCCATTTGGTAAATATGATCACCGGACAAGATAAGAACATGCTCCGGATTTTGCTTATCGATATAGGAAATATTGCGGAAAATCGCATCTGCAGTCCCTGCATAGACGCCTCCTGGCGAGGCTTCGGAGGCTGGCAGTAACGCAATTTCGCCAAGATGCTTGGTCGGTATAGCGTTCAGCCAGGCACTCCCGTTCCCGATATAGCTTTGAACCGTGTCCTCGCAATACTGTGTCAAAACACCGATCCGGCGAATGCCCGAATTCATACAGTTGCTAAGCGGGAAGTCAATCATACGATACCGATCACCGAACGGTACAACGGGTTTAGCTAATGCACTAGTGAAAGGTGCTAGTCTTTTACCTTCGCCACCTGCAAGCAGCATGGCCATGCAATCCATTTGTGTCATTTTATATTCCTCCAAACTTTCTCAAATAGGTTTGTTGGCGTCATCCGATGCCTTTGTAACAACTGCTTACACGTAAAGCTTCTCTTCTGAAACAGCTGTTTCAATATGATTTTCTGCGGGTAATAAACACTCTTAGTTGTGTTTGGATCAAAGGCACGAGGCTTAAGCAAATGCTTACGAAGTAAGAATTGCCACCAAGAACAGGTGGTAATTCTTTAAGCGAATGCTTACGAAGTAAAGAATGGCCTCCAAAGGCACGAGGCAATTCTTAAGCAAATGCTTACGAAGTAAGAATTACCACCAAGAACAGGTGGTAATTCTTTTAAGGAGGTTGGAGACATTGAAACGAAGCACCAAGCTCAGCGCGGAGGATATTTATCACTTTCATGAAGGTACATGGATGGACAGCTATCGCAAGATAGGGGCTCACCCGACTGAAGAGGTGGGACGGACAGGAACTCGTTTTACAGTATGGGCGCCTAATGCCCGCCGAATTGCCGTTGCATCCGATCACAACAGTTGGGACGGGTTTCGGAAAGCCGGCTATGAACTGGAGAAGATCGAATTGTCTGGTCTATGGAGCGGCTTTCTGGCCGGCTTTTGCGAAGGCGATTTGTACAAATACGATATAGAGACGCAAGGTGGGGAGAGACAGCTGAAGGCTGACCCCTATGCTTTTGCAGCGGAGGTACGGCCTCATACTGCTTCGGTAATCTGCTCTTTGGAAGGTTATGAATGGCAGGATAAGGGCTGGCTTCGCAGTCTTAAACCGCCGCATGACAGGCCTCTTAATATTTATGAGGTTCACGCTGGTACCTGGAGACAACATCAGGATGGAAGGCTGTATACGTATGAGGAGTTGGCAGAAGAGCTGCCCGCTTATGTGGCTGAGATGGGTTATACCCATATCGAGCTGATGCCCCTTGTGGAGCATCCTTATGATCGTTCCTGGGGTTATCAAGGGACTGGGTACTTTGCTGCAACAAGCCGATATGGCGAGCCGCATCAGCTGATGGCTTTTGTAGATCGATGCCATAGCCACGGGCTGGGCGTTATTTTGGACTGGGTTCCCGGTCATTTCGCCAAGGATGCGCATGGACTTCGCCTCTTTGACGGCAGTCCGCTCTATGAGCCTGCTGATCCGTTAATTGCGGAAAAGGAGCAGTGGGGCACCCTCTCCTTCGACTATGAGAAGCCGGAGGTACGTGGTTTTCTTATTTCCAATGCCTTGTTCTGGATGGAAATGTACCATATCGACGGAATAAGGGTGGATGCAGTATCAAGCATGCTGTTCCGGGACTTCGACAGACCAAGCGGCAAGTGGCGGCCTAATCGGCACGGCGGGAGAGAGAATCTGGAGGCAGTGGACTTTTTGAGACAGTTAAATACAGCGGTGCTGACACGTTTTCCACACGCGCTTATGATGGCGGAGGAATCTCATGCTTTTCCCGGCGTTACCGCTCCAGTTGAACAAGGTGGGCTAGGCTTTACCCACAAATGGAACATGGGCTGGATGAATGATACGCTCAAATATATTTCCCAATTGCCGGAGGAGAGAAGCGCCGGACATAGCCTGCTGACGTTTCCAATCTGGTATGCCTTCGATGAACGGTTTACTCTGCCGCTATCCCATGATGAGGTTGTACATGGTAAAAAGTCATTACTTGATAAAATGCCTGGGAGCTACGAGGAGAAGTTTGCGGGACTTCGGTTGCTGCTGGGCTACATGATGACACATCCGGGCAAAAAGCTGCTGTTTATGGGCGGCGAATTTGGTCAGTTTATTGAATGGCGTGACGAGGCAGAACTGGACTGGCTGCTGCTTGAATATGAGCAGCATCGGAAGCTGCACCGCTTTGTGCGCACCATGAACCACTTGTATTTGGAGCAGCGTTCATTATGGCAGTTGGATTCTCATTCGGGGGGCTTTGAGTGGATTGACCTCCAGGATGAAGGGCAAAGCGTTATCGTGTACAGGAGAAAAGGCAAGGCGAAAGGCGAATCGCTAATTGCCATCTGCAACTTTCATACGCATGCCCATGCCCACTACAGGATTGGTGTTCCAAGCCAAGGTGGATACAAAATATTGCTGAACAGTGACAGTACCGCCTACGGTGGCTTTGATTATATGGGGTCATCTGCAACGGAAGGGACGGTTCTGCGATCGGAGCCAGTCGTCTGGCATGGTCGAAAAAATAGCATAGTGCTTCCGCTGCCCCCCTTGTCCATCGTTATTCTGAAGCGGGAGAAGGAAGCACGAGCTGCTGTCCATAAGGAACGGGAACCACAAGCCTTACGCGAGGAGGTTGGCCTGGTGCTTCCCGGCAAACATCGAAACCGTCGAGAGAGGATCGCAAACGCAAAGGCATGAACAGGAGGGAATTGCGATGAAGGTATTGTTCGTAGGGGCAGAATGTGTCCCGTTTCTGAAGACAGGGGGGTTAGGCGATGTAATGGGCGCCTTACCTGCCTCGCTTAAGCCGCTGGGGATTGAGGCACGGGTTATGCTGCCGCTGTACGATTCTATACCGGATCGTTACCGTTCCGGCATGAAGGAGATTGCGAGTATCCGTGTTCCGGTCGGCTGGCGTAACGCCTATTGCGGAATTAAGGAGCTCGAGTATGACGGAGTTACTTATTATTTTTTGGACAATGAGCAGTATTTCAAAAGGGGCTCTGCCTACGGGCATGGTGATGACGGGGAGCGTTTCGCCTTTTTGTGCCGGGCTGCGCTGGAGTCCCTCTCGGCAATCAGATTTTGGCCGGATATCATTCATGGACATGATTGGCATACCGGTATGATTCCAGCGCTGCTGCGCCATTATTACAGCTGGCGGCAGGAATACGCGGGCATTAAAACGGTGTTTACCATTCATAATTTGCAGTATCAAGGTAATTATTCTCCTCATGTATTAGGTGATTGGTTTGGATTGCCACCTCATTATATGACCTATGATCATGTTGAGCTTCACGGATCGGTCAGTTTTATGAAGGCCGGTATTCAGCTGTCTGATCGCGTCACGACGGTCAGCCCGTCTTACGCGGCGGAGATAAGGACGCCAGAATACGGCTGTGGAATGGAAAGTACACTTCGCAGCCGGGGCAGCAGCTTGATTGGTATCGTTAATGGTATTGATGATGTCTTATATGATCCAGCAGCTGATTCACAGCTGCCCGCTCGATACTCAGCCGCTGCTTTCGAAACAAAAGTCGTCTGTAAAACAACACTGCAGTGGGAGCTGGGTCTACGTGAAGACGTAGAGGTTCCGCTGATCGGGATGGTTGGYCGGCTGACTGGGCAAAAAGGGCTTCCCCTTGTGCTGGAGCGGCTGGACGAACTGATGTATACCGAGAATGTTCAACTGGCGCTGCTTGGAACAGGTGATCCACATCTCGAGCATCTGTTCCGCGAGGCGGAGCGCCGTTATAAAGGAAGGGTCGTTTCTTATATAGGCTTTAATGATGGCTTGGCTCGGCGGATTTATGCTGGCTCAGACCTGTTTCTTATGCCATCACAATTCGAGCCTTGCGGTATCAGTCAATTGCTGGCGCTGCGCTATGGCTGCCTGCCCATTGTCCGGGAGACGGGAGGTCTGCGGGATACTGTACATAGCTACAATGAATGGACAGGGGAGGGCAACGGCTTCTCCTTTGCACCTTACAATAGCTGGGACATGCTGTATACAGTTCGAAGGGCTTTATCCTTATGGAGGAACCAGGAAGTCCGTCATAAGCTTGTGGCAAGTGCTTTGCAAGGCGATTACAGCTGGAGCCGATCAGCGCAGCAGTACATGGGATTGTATGAAGAGCTGAAGTAATGACTAAGGCGGTACCGGACAAATCCGGCACCGCCTTTTACTGTTTCTGCACTATTCGATCTTGCGCCATAGAATCCGGTAGCCGTTCGGCTCAAGCTGAATAACGAGCTTGCCATCCTGGATGTCTACTTGTTCATCACTCAGCGCATCGCGCCAGCCGCCCTCGTTCATCGGGTGAGACAACTCGGCAGACTCATCCGATCGATTCATCCATATGGTAAAATGCTCCTTGCCGTCCAGCCGTTCATAAATAAGCGAGCCGCCGTCTTCTTCTGCTGACAATACGCGATACCGGCCGCTGCGGAGGGCAGCGCGTTCCTTCCTGAGTGCGATAAGCAGCTTATAGAAATCAAAGAGCTCCCTGTTCTGGTCTTCCTCGTTCCAGACCATACATTTGCGGCAGTCTGGATCCTCTCCACCTTCCATACCAAATTCATCGCCATAATAAACACAGGGCAAGCCCATCGACGTCATCATGTAGACAACCGCCTGCTTCAGCCTCCCAGTATCTCCATTGCACCGGGTCATGACACGTGGAATATCGTGGCTCGACATGAGGTTAAACAATGTTTCGTTCGTCTGCTGTGGATAGCGCATCAGCAGACGGTTCATTTCCTCTGCGAAGCGGGCTGGCGAGCTAGTCCTATCGGCGAAAAAGCTGAGTACAATCTGCGTAAACGGATAATTCATGACCGAATCGAATTGGTCGCCTAGCAGCCAGGGAAGTGAATCGCTCCATACTTCCCCTACGATAAAAGCATCCTTATTAAATTCTTTGACCGCTTTACGGTAATCACGCCAGAAGTGATGGTCGACTTCGTTAGCTACATCAAGCCTCCAGCCATCGATACCGGTTTCTTTCATCCAGTCTATCGCAGTGTCGATTAGATATCGTTTTACATCCGGGTTAGCTGTATTCAGCTTTGGCATATTGCCATAAAAGCCAAAGGTGTCATAGTTGGCCACGCCTTCCTGCACCTCGACCGGAAAGCCGTTTAAATGGAACCAGTCCTTATATTCCGATTGCTCACCATTCTTCAGCACGTCTTGAAACGGCGGGAACTGCTCGCTCGAATGGTTGAAGACAGCGTCAAGGATAACACGAATGCCGTTGTCATGACAGGTTTGGACCAGCTTCTTCAGCAGCTCCTTGTCTCCAAACTGTGGATCGACCTCGCGGTATTCAATGGTGTCATATTTATGGTTGGAGGGAGAGCGGAAGATTGGAGTCAAATAGACGGCGTTTATGCCAAGCTCATTCAAGTGATCAATTCGATTAATAATCCCCTGAAGATCGCCTCCGAAAAAGGACTCACCCTCTGGCTGTTCTCCCCAAGGCGACGTGCCTTCAGGATCGTTCGACCGATCTCCGTTCTCGAAGCGGTCAGGAAAGATCTGATAGAATATGGCTGCCTTTGCCCACTCTGGCGCTTCAAACAGGTCGATGGCGTGAATATAAGGTGCTTCGAAATAACCGCCCGCTGGCACTGGCTGCTCTGACGAGAAGCCGTCTTCCGTCAGCCATATCGTCTCATTGCCGCTTTGCAGCCGAAAGCCGTAGCTGAAGCGCTTGAATTCCGGCCGTATAACAGCTTCCCAATAGTCATGCAGACGGTCTGCCGCGATCTTTTCCATTTCGATCTCCTGGCAATGATGATCCCAGTCGTATTTATCTCCTGCAATGGCGAAAACCCGCTCAACATCGTCACGTTTGGTTTTGAGTCGCAGATGGAAGGTTTCCGAATTATAGGCGTAGGCCCATCTATGGTTAGGGGTATGATAGATGCTCTCTAATTGCACACGGCTTCAGCTCCTTTTCTCTCTCTACGCGTTTGTAAAAGTACTTCTAGCCGCGAAGCAGCGACTCCGCTCCATCAACATAAACCGAGGTTCCTGTAATATGGCTGGCTTCGTCTGATGCAAGAAACAGTACAAGGCTGGCGACCTGCTCGGGTTTTCCCGGTCCGTTCTCAAGCGGATGGTCTCCTTCCGGGAACTCGACAGGTATGAGCACCTCCTCCAGCTCTGGCTGGGGCTTGCTGGACTTGTCGATATTAGTGGAGATGGCGCCTGGGCATATGGCATTCACGCGAATACCGTATTCCGCCAGCTCCAGTGCAGCCATGCGGGAAAAGGCAGTCTCGCCAGCCTTGGAGCTGCTGTAGGCGCTAAACCCAATATTGGAGAAAACGCGATTACCATTGATCGAGCTGGTAATGATAATGCTGCCGCCTTTTTCTTTCATGAACGGAATAGCATGCTTCACTGTCAGGAACGTGCCTGTCAAGTTCACGCCAATCGTCGCTTCCCATTCTTCCTTGCCCATATACTCGATGGGAGATAGGGTGCCGTTAATGCCTGCATTGGCAAAAACGATATCAAGCTGGCCAAACTCGGAGATTGTCTTGCGGTAGGCATCAGCTATCGATTGTTCGTCGGATATGTCCGCTTCAACAGTTATGTGCTTAGCACCAAAGGACTTGGCCTCTTGACCGATGACATTGAGCGTTTGTTGATCTCTGTCGATCAGCACAAGATGGGCTCCCTCCTGGGCAAACCGAATTGCGGCAGCCCGTCCGATTCCAGAACCCGCACCTGTAATGAATGCGACTTTTCCTTCAATACGTTTTGTAGATGGATGACTAGACATAAACCTCTCTCCTTTTATGCTTTTCAAGTTAGTAGTACGATGACAAGAAAATCCCATGAAACTGTACTAGCGACAAAAAAATCACCTTATTAAGGGTTATAGGTTTTATTTGGACAAAAATTGAAACTAAGAAACAATGGGAGGGAACTTCGTCATTAGCCAACCCGTTACTGTAAAGGGGAATTTGAGCGCGAGTTACCTTAAGCTGATTGCAAATCATGTTGATGCTGACTTGCTCGAAGCCAAGCTCTTTGAACATGCTTATGGCTACTTCGCACATGTATCGCTTTTCCGAGACCGCCTGCAGCACCCGTAACAATGACAACTTTACTTTGTACACTTGAGAAATCTGTCATGCAAGCACCCCCTCCATATTAGCTTTGTAAGGAAGGTAGCTTTCGTTTATTATTTTTGTTGCAAATGCAACAAAAATAAACTAATATCAAAGAACCAGTTAGAACAGATACTGAAGAAAATTGGAGTTGCGAATATGAAGGAAATCCTGCGGGAAATTGGAATGATAGCCAGGGCGTTAGATTCAATAAGCAATATAGAATTTAAAGAACATGACCTTACAAAGGGGCAATACATCTACCTTGTCCGTATATGTGAAAACCCGGGAATCATTCAAGAGAAGCTGGCCGAAATGATTAAGGTAGACCGTACAACCGCAGCTCGCGCTATTCAAAAGCTTGAGCTTAATGGCTTTATTGAAAAGAAAGATGATGAATCTAACAAAAAAATAAAAAAACTCTTCCCAACAGAGAAAGGGGAGACGGTGTTTCCTTTTATTTTAAGAGAAAATGACCACTCTAACAGCGTTGCACTAGCGGGGTTCTCAGAAGGCGAAGCAGAAACCATTTTTGATCTTCTTCAAAGAGTAAGGAAAAACATAGAAATCGACTGGGAATTTGTTAAGAAGGGAAACAAGAGGGACTATTGATTTTAGATAAGGAGCCGATATACAAATGACTGTAACAATAAAAGAATGTACACGTGAAAATCTGCAGCTACTCCAAGAGATCAGTGTTGAAACATTTAACGATACCTTTAAAGATCAAAATTCGCCCGAGAATATGCAAGCCTATTTGGAAAGAGCCTTTAACGCTAATCAGCTGGAGAAGGAGTTATCTAATACCTCTTCTGAATTCTATTTCATCCTCTTCAATGAAGAAATTGCAGGCTATTTAAAAGTAAATAGGAATGATGCCCAATCTGAAAATGAGTCACTCGAAATAGAGAGAATTTATATACGCAGCAAGTATCAGAGAAAAGGGCTTGGCAAACATCTCTTTAACAAAGCAATGGAGATAGCCATTAAACAAAAGATAAAGATGATCTGGCTGGGCGTTTGGGAAAAGAATGAGAATGCCATTGATTTTTATGAAAAAATGGGGTTTGTTCAAACGGGAGCTCACTCCTTTCATATGGGGGATGAAGAACAAATAGATTTTATTATGACCAAGACGCTCACAGAACCTTCGTAAAGGCAAACGGATGGATTATCCTTGGTTTTCCGTCCGGTAATGCTTAGGAGAGGTTCCTTTTATTTTCTTAAACATTTTGGAGAAGAGCAAAGGATCATTGTAGCCGACGGAGCGGGAAATATCGCCTATCGACAGCTCAACGTTCTCCATCATTTCGCATGCTTTATGGATCCTAATACGAATTAAGTATTCCTGGATGCTAGTATTCATTTGCTGCTTGAATAACGAACAAAGATAGCTTCGATTAAGTCCGACTATGCGGGCAATGTCCTCAATGGTTATTTTCTGAGCAAAGTTGGTTTCGACGAATTCCTTCACCCTTTCAACGTAAACCTCCGCGCGGCTTTCCTTTTGCTCCGTTGGCGTTACCGGGCCGTATTCCGCAAGCAACGACAATAACAAGTAAAGCAACCCGGTCATTCTGGTTTCTCTCGCTTTATGATTTGCATTGGACTCGGCCATTAACTTCAAATATGCATAGATTTTATCGTCTTTATCATAGTTGAGGATCGGGCTTTCCCTTGTTAATCCTGCTTGCTTGAGGAGCAACTCCGCCAGTGTCCCTTCAAAACCAAACCAGCAGTAGGACCAAGGGTTCATGGAATCGGCTTGATAATAAGTAACGACCTCGGGATAGATTAGGAAGCCCTGACCTTTCTGAAGCCGGTGTCTGTTTCCGTCGACTTCGAAGAACCCTTCTCCGTCCAAAATATAATGGAGCAGAAAGTGACTTCTTATAGCCGGCCCAAAAAAATGACTCGGTATACATTCCTCGCTGCCAAATTGAGTTAAATACAGTTCAGTATGCTGCTTGCTTCGTGGTAAATACTCAATCACGGTTAAACCCCCTTAATATAAAATATCTAGCATTATAACATAATTATTGAGCATCATGCTATGTACTAATGATGACGTATTGATATATTATTCCTGTATAGTTGTCAGGGTATCAATCAAACAATACCAAGCTTAAAACCATATTTTATTTTGAGAATAGGTTCTCAATGGATAGTGTGAGAGGAGAAGCTTTTATGGGCATCATTGTTCAAGAAAATACGGGATTGTTTCACCTGCAGTCGGCCAGCATGAGTTATCTGATTCAAATTGTGGACGGTTATCCTCTACATGTCTATTGGGGGGACAAATTGAAGCATCGTGAATCCATGGCGGATTTATTCATTCACACTCCCGAGAAGGCCGGATTGGATCGCTTGCTTCAAGAATACCCGCAGTATGGCAGCGGCGACTTTCGCAACCCGGCTTATCAAGTTGAGCTTGAGGATGGGACCCGAATTACGGAGTTAAAGTACGAAGGGTACAAGCTCATTACGGGAAAGCCTTCCTTAACGGGACTTCCAGCCGTTTATGTAGAGAATGAAGCCGAAGCCGAAACGTTGGAGCTGGAGCTAAGGGATTTCTATTCAGGTCTTCAAGTTGTTCTTATCTATACGATCTTCGCCGATCGGAATGTCATCGTTCGTTCTGCACGTTTAAGCAATGGAGGGGGAGAGAAGCTTCGGCTTCGCCGTGCTCTAAGTGCAAGTGTAGACTTCGGTGGAAAAGCAGACTTGGACATCATCTATCTTTCCGGAGCTTGGGCCAGGGAAGGCAATATTACCCGCAGGTCTCTTTCTCAAGGTGAGACCCGAATCGATAGCAAGAGAGGCATGAGCAGCCATCAGTTCAACCCCTTTGCCGCGTTGGTCACTCCGGAGACGACAGAGTACCATGGTGAAGCTTACGGCTTCAGCCTGGTATACAGCGGCGGGTTTGAAGCGGTAGCGGAAGTGGATTCATTCGGTTCTACGCGAATGAGCATGGGAGTAAATTCCTTTGATTTTGCATGGCTGCTTCATCCAAGCGAGAGTTTCCAAACACCGGAAGTCGTTATGGTTTACTCCAAGCAAGGATTGGGCGAGATGTCGCGAACATATCATCGCTTGTATAGGACTCGGCTTTGCCGAGGGAAATACCGGGATGAAGAACGGCCGGTTCTAGTCAACAACTGGGAGGCTACTTATTTTGATTTTAATGCCGACAAGCTGGTAGCAATAGCTGATGAGGGAACAAAGCTCGGCATAGAGCTGTTCGTTTTGGATGACGGTTGGTTCGGGAAACGGGATTCCGACAATTCGTCTCTTGGAGATTGGTATGAGGACCGCCGGAAGCTGCCGGATGGACTTGCGGATGTGGCAGAACGCGTTAACAAGCTGGGTCTTCAATTTGGCCTTTGGTTCGAGCCCGAAATGATCTCGCCGGACAGCGAGCTTTACCGGAAGCATCCGGACTGGTGTCTACATGTTCCTGGGCGCAGGCGCAGCGAAGCAAGGTGGCAGCTCGTGCTGGATTATACTCGAAAGGAAGTTCGAGATTACATTTACGACTCTCTTTCAGCGATCTTCTCCAGCGTGCCTGTCTCTTATGTGAAATGGGACATGAACCGCGCCCTGACGGAAATCGGTTCCGCAGTGCTGCCGCCTGAACGTCAATCGGAGACGGCCCATCGCTATGTTCTGGGATTGTACGAGCTGTTGGAACGCATTACCACGGCATATCCGAATATTCTGTTTGAGAGCTGCTCAAGCGGAGGAGGCCGCTTCGATCCCGGAATGCTCTACTACATGCCTCAAACCTGGACAAGCGATAATACGGATGCTGTAGAACGGTTAAAAATACAATACGGTACCAGCCTTGTTTACCCTGTAAGCGCAATTGGAGCGCATGTTTCAGCCGTTCCGAACCATCAAGTCGGACGGATAACGCCACTTGATTTTCGGGGGAACGTCGCCATGTCCGGAAACTTCGGCTATGAGCTGGATCTAACCAAATTCAGCGAGGAAGAAAAAGAGATGGTCAAAGGCCAAGTTACAGCCTACAAGCAGATTCGTGGATTAGTTCAGAAGGGCGACTTGTATCGCCTGAAAAGTCCGTTTGAAGGAAACGAATCAGCTTGGATGTTTGTATCCGAAGACAAAGAGGAAGCCGTTGTGTACTTTTTCCAAGTGATGGCCGTGCCGAACGCAACGCGAAGAACCTTGCGGCTTGATGGGCTTAATCCGGAACTTGAATACGAAGTTTGGTCAGGTGACCGTGGAGAAAAATCCAGCTATGGGGGAGACAGGCTTATGCAGTTGGGACTGCATCTAGCTTATCAGCAGAAAGACTATGAAAGCGGATGGTTCAGGCTTAAAGCAGTTAAGACAGGGTAAGGCCTGACTCCATTTATGTTCTAGAGAACTATGTAATGGATTGATGCCCCTTTTTTTATGAAAAGGGGCATTTTGCGCGCAACGGATAAATGAAACGGCTTGGGAGGGTGCAACATGTTTTTTATCCGAATAATGAATGACATGAAAATGAAGAAGAAGTTGGCCATTACGTTTATTTCGGTAGCCGTTCTTCCATTATTGTTATGCGGTTTTTTTCTGACAGGGAAGCTTAGGGAAATCGTCATTAAAGACACCTTTATGCAAGTATCCGCCAATGTTGAGCGCGTACAGAAGCGTACGGAAGAGCTGATTAAAGTGCCGCTGGACATTTCATATCGGCTAACCAATGATAACCGGATGAAAAAGGTGGCCAGCCAAAAGTATGACAATTACGTCGAAGTCATTAAGACCTATCGGGAATATACGGATATTCGCGATTATCTTCAGCTGTACAAAGAAATATCCGGCATCCGTGTTTATGTTGCGAATCCAGGAGCGCTTAACAACTGGGAATTTATTCAACCGGATGAGACGATAATCAATCAATTTTGGTACAAGGAGGCTCTTGCGGAGAAAGGACTTGCCGGATGGAATTTAATCACAGATGAACGCAAAGGTGCTGAGTATCTCAGTCTGATTCGCGCCTTTTCATTGGACACGCTGGAGCCAAAAGGGGTTCTGGTCATTAATGTAGACAAGCAGCAGTTAAGTTCAATCCTGGATCAAGAGTCTTTCCCAACCCTGATCGTGGACAACCGGAATCGGATCGTCGCGTCTAATGAAGCTGGCTTGTTTGGGAAGAATCTCTCTGATATCCATGCCGACGAAACTATACTTTCCAATCAGGAAGGTAGTTACAACACATTGGTTAACGGTAAAGCGTCCAAAGTGGTAATCGCAAATTTGAATCCGGAAAACAGTTGGAATGGACTTCGTATCATTTCCATTTTTTCTATCTCCGAAATTACCCGTGATGCCAATCAGGTCATTCGCTTAGGTGTAGTCGTGATTACGGCCTGCCTGATCTTTGCAGTCTTGCTTATTTATGCTTCCGCTTCGCTATTGTCCAGAAGGCTTTTACGGTTAAGCAAGCATATATCGAAAGTGGGATCGGGTTCTTTGGAGACGTTTATTCATATTGACGGAAAAGATGAAGTGGGGCTGCTGTCCAAGCAATTTAATGCGCTCGTCAGAAACGTCAAGCATTTGATTCAGGAGGTCAAAGAAACAAACGATCAAAAAAACCTGATTGAGCAAAGACAAAACGAGATCAGGTTCAAGATGCTTGCGAGCCAGATTAATCCGCATTTTCTGTTCAATTCTCTGGAGTCGATCCGGATGGAAGCCCATATTCGCAAGCAGGATGATATTGCTGAGGCCGTATGGATGCTGAGCAAGCTGCTGCGCAGCAGTCTCGAGGCTGATAACCGTAAGATTTCGCTGCGAGAAGAACTTGAGCGGGTGCGTTGTTATCTGGATATTCAGAAGTTTCGGTATGAGGATCGTTTGAATTACCGCTTGATCGTTGATCCGGAACTGGAGGAAATGCCTGTCCCGCCGTTGATTATCCAGCCTTTGATCGAAAATGCTATTGTTCATGGTCTGGATAACCATGCTGAAGGAGCTGTCATTGACTTGGAAGTAAAGAAAGTTCCAGGGGGAGTACAAGTCAAGGCAAGTGACAATGGAGCGGGCTTCACAGCTGACCGGCTGGTCAAAGTACGGGAGGAACTGGCTGCATCCGCACATAACCAGGAGGGACAGCGAATCGGACTGCGTAACGTAAACGATCGGCTTGTCCTGTTGTATGGTCCTTCAAGTGCTTTAATTATTGAGAGCAAGCCCGGAAACGGCGCTTGTATCACGTTTTTTATTCCCGGAGGTGAACCTAAATGATAAAGGTCGTTATCGTAGACGATGAACCGAAGCTCAGGCACGGCCTTCAAACATTGATCCCGTGGGAAAGCCTCGGCTTTACGGTTACAGCTACCGCAACTAATGGCAAGGAGGCTTTGAGCGTTATTGAGGAGGTAACTCCCGATGTCGTCATTGTCGATATCCGCATGCCCATTATGGATGGGCTGCAAATGATTCAGCACCTGACAGCCGCCGGCCGCCATCTGCATTTTATTATTCTCAGTGGATATGCCGATTTCGAATATGCCAAACAGGCTATCAAATACGGTGTTGCCGGGTATCTGGTTAAACCGGTGGACATCCGCGAAATGTCGGCAAGTTTACAGCGGGTGCGCGAGCAGATTGAAAAGGAGCGCCTTCATGCGGAGCAAAGCCAGAAAGGCAGCTTGAACAAAGACTTGCACCTGCATAGCTTGCTGCTCTCTCATGAAAAAATCGAAGACCCTGAAAAGCATAGAAACAAGACAAAGGATGCGGGTCTGTTGTGGAGTGGATATGAAGTCGTCGTCATCTCCCCGCGTATTTCCGATGCAGAGCAATTTACTGCGCTAAATCAGCTTTCAGCTGGGCTTAAACCGATGATTGAAGGGCGGTATAAAGGGGTTGTAACGATCCTTCCTCCTTATACGGTCCTTCTTCTTAATGAGCCTATCCGCGGGAAACAACGGCGCGAGGAATGGTATAACGAGATTAGGAAGGCATCGGGCGGTCTTCGGTTCGTTGCTGCATCGGGAGGGGGAGTGTCCGTACCCGAAGATATTTGCAGCTCCTATTTGAAAGCCCAGGAAGCGGTGAAGCAGGCCTTTTTCAGCGAGAAGGACCGGCTTCTTGGACCGAATTCTCATGCTCTCCTCCCCTCAACGGGATCATTGCGGATGAGCGAAGATAACGCAGAGCTTTTGGAGGAATTCATTTTCAAAATTTATTACAGTTTGGATATAGGCAATCAGGCCATGATTCTTCCCTTGTTGAAAGAAGCCGCAGGTTATTTTCTCAATCAGGGGCAAGAGGAGAAACCGATCAAGGAATCGTTCTTTTTTCTGTCCAATGCGGTCGTCCATAAGCTGACTGCCGGATCCCGTATGGAATGGAAAGAGACGGAGGCAGTATCCCGTTTCTTGAACGGGATATTCCATCATGAGCATCTGCATGATCTTGTGGAGGATATTAACCGTTTCCTAATTGCGTTTGCGAAAGATACGGAACCCGGGGGCAAGGAACAGGAATTTAAGAAAATGATCGACTTTATTAATAGGCATTATGCAGACAATCTGAAGCTGGATACATTAGCCGGTCTGTTGAACTACAGTTCCGCCTATTTGGGACAGCTGTTCAAGAACAAGACCGGGGAGTATTTTAACACTTATCTGGACAAGGTCCGCATTCAAAAAGCGAAAGAGTTTCTAAGCCAGGGCGTGAAGGTCTACGAAGTGGCTGAACGCATTGGCTATGCGAATGTCAACTACTTTCACAGCAAATTTAAAAAATATGAAGGCCGCTCCCCGTCAGATTATAAGAATCTATAATTTGTGGATGATTTTCTCCGAAATCCGTTGTATGGGCTATCTCCCCACTCTGATTTAAGATGGAGTACAGAGAGGGGAGAAGCGATGAAAACACAAACGCTTAATGCCGAAAACGCATACAAAAAGTCGCCGAAGATGGCTTGGAAGGTCTTTAAAAATCAACAGTATCTATACTACATGTCTATTCCATTCGTGCTCTGGGTCTTTGTCTTTCAGTATCTGCCTCTATGGGGATGGACAATGGCCTTCCAGAAATATCGGCCGGGAGTCCATTTTTTTGAACAGAAATGGGTAGGCCTGGAGCATTTCCGCATCTTGTTCGGGGACGAGCATTTCTACCAAGTGCTAAGGAACACGCTGGCTATGAGCCTGATGGGCATGATTGCCGGATTTATGGTGCCGGTCGTTTTTGCTCTGCTGCTCAATGAGGTCCGTGTTCAGTTTATGAAGCGATTCGTTCAAACCGTCTCCTATCTGCCGCATTTTGTTTCCTGGGTAGTGGCTGCGGGCATTGTCACGAAAATGCTTTCGACAGACGGCGGTGTTGTGAACGATCTGCTCATGGGCTTGCACATTATTGATGAGCCGATTCAGTTTATGGCAAAAGGGAATTTATTCTGGGGAATTGTAACGAGTGCGGATATATGGAAGGAAACAGGATGGAGCGCCATTATTTATCTTGCTGCCATCGCTGGGATTGGTCCTGAGTTGTATGAGGCGGCACGAGTGGACGGCGCAAGCCGGATTCAGCAAATGTGGCATATTACGCTGCCGGGTATCCGGCCGACCATTATCGTCCTATTAATCATGTCCATTGGTCACCTGCTCGGCACTGGATTCGAGAAACAATTTCTGCTCGGGAATCATCTGGTCATCGATTACTCTGAAGTGCTTGATTTGTATGCGCTTAATTATGGCCTGGGGATGGGACGCTATTCCTTCGGAACAGCGATTAATATCTTCAATTCCGTGATCAGCCTGATCCTGTTGTTTGTTGCTAACGGAATATTTAAGCGTTTTACCAACGAGAGCATTATGTAAGGAGGAAGGATGGCATGGAAGCTGTCAAAGGAAATGAACCGGCAGGCAAATTTACAAAGCTTAAGGCAAAATCTGCGCAGGACTTAGTTTTAGAAGTTTTTGTTTATGTTTTCATGTTTGGAGTAACCGTTCTAACTATCTATCCCTTTTTAAACGTGCTGGCTATCTCCTTTAACGATTCGGTGGATACCATCAGAGGGGGAATCACAATTTGGCCGCGGGAATTCACGCTGCGTAATTATGATTTGATATTCACCTTTGGAGGTTTAATCACAGGATTCAAAATCTCCGTTCTGCGGACTGTTATTGGAACCGTGGCAGGCTTGATCAGCGGTTCAATGCTTGCTTTTACGCTGTCGCGAAATGATTTTAAAGCAAGGAGATTCATTTCCGCCTTTCTTGCTATTACGATGTATGTTTCCGGGGGCCTGATACCTGGTTTTATCCTGATGAAGGATCTGCATTTGATTAATACGTTTGCTGTCTACATTTTGCCGGGTCTCGTAAGTGCGTTTAATGTCTTTGTAATAAGGTCTTTCATTGACGGGCTGCCTTTTGCTCTCCAAGAATCGGCTAAGCTGGACGGCGCCAACGACTTTACCATCTATTGGCGGGTTATTCTTCCGCTCTGCA
The DNA here is from genome assembly GCF_052113225.1 of Paenibacillus sp. YAF4_2. Lineage (NCBI taxonomy): Bacteria > Bacillati > Bacillota > Bacilli > Caryophanales > Paenibacillaceae > Paenibacillus > Paenibacillus sp. YAF4_2. The sequence goes on along the minus strand of NZ_JBFRCT010000013.1, from coordinate 62,113 downwards.
AACCGGCGTTAGCAACCGTAGCGCTCTTCCTGGCAGTAGGACAATGGAATTCTTGGTTCGATACTTATCTATTTAACGGTTCCAACGAATCGTTAACTACCCTTCAATATGAGCTGATGAAAATTTTGCAAAGCACGACGACCAGTGCAACCAATTCTCAAGATGCTGCCAATATGGCCCAGCGCTTGTCGCAGGTTTCTCCGGAATCCGTGAAAATGGCCATTACGATTATCGTTACGGTTCCGATTCTTGTTGTTTATCCTTTTCTACAAAGGTATTTCGTTAAGGGAATGACATTAGGTGCTGTAAAAAGCTAATTCCGTCGGTGTGTCCAGGCATTGCCTGTATCATACAAAATTACATTTTTATTCATAAGGGGAGGCTTCGTTTCATGGAGACAAAAAAGAAAAGGACGGTCGTTTCTTCCATTCTAGCGCTGTCATTAATGGCAACGCTTGCTGGGTGCAGTGGAAATAATGGTTCGTCCGCGACTGAAGGAACCAAAGCAGAAGGAAATTCAACGTCTGAGATGAAACCCGTCACGCTTACTTATTTTTCGGAAGACTCCAGCACGAACTGGAACAACATGCAGGACGAAGTAGGCAAGATTATTACAGAGAAAACCGGTGTAACCTTGGATGCCGAGTTTGCAGTAGGCGATCCGGTACAAAAGATTTCTCTGATAGCAGCTACGGGAGAATATCCTGATTTAATTGCTGCAAAGGCGGACGTTGGCAAACTTGTAGAGGCTGGAGCTATTCTCGATCTGACGGATTTGATCGACAAGTACGCACCAAACATCAAAAAGATGCTGGGGGATAAACTTGTTCGGACAAAGTACAGCCTTGACGATCAAGCTATCTACGCTATACCGACCTGGTCTTCCGTTGAGGAAAAGAAAATCAAAGCCGATGGAGGATTTGAACTCCAACATCGCGTCGTCAAGGAAGCAGGATACCCGGAGATTCGTACGGTACAAGATTTCGAGAAAGTGATTCAGGATTATATGACCAAGCATCCGACGGATGAAAATGGCAACAAAAATATCGGTATCTCTTTGAACGCCGATGACTGGCATATGTACCAGGTAACCAACTCGGGGTTCCAGACGACCGGGGGGGCAGACGACGGCGAATACTACATCGATCAGAAAACTTACCAAGCGACCTATCATTTCCGCCGTCCGGAAGAAAAAGAATACTTCCGTTGGCTGAATCACATGAACGACGTCGGCTTGCTTGATCCGGAAAGCTTCGTGCAGAAGACGGATCAGTTTAAGGCAAAAGTTGCTTCGGGCCGGGTTCTTGGCTTGGCCGATCCGGAATGGGACTATGGCGATGGACAGAACGCTTTGAAGACGGCGGGCAAATTCGATCAAACCTATGGTCATTATCCGGTTACGATGAGCAAGGATTACAAGGACACTAGCTTCTGGCCAGCCGGCTTTGACGGAGGGTATGGGATCTCGATCTCCAGCAAAACGAAGGATCCTGTAAGCGCTATTAAGTTTCTCGATTATCTAGCATCGGAAGAGGGACAAATCCTTAGTAACTGGGGAATCGAAGGAGAGCATTATACCTTAGAAAACGGTAAACGTACCATTATACCGGAAGTTCAGGAACAGATGAACAAAGACGGTGCTGCGTTCCAAAAGAAATCGGGTATTGGCCTTTACTGGAACCTGATGGTACATTACGGCGATGGCATCAAGGATTCAACTGGAAACTATTTTACACGCAATTACCCGGAGATGCTGACAGCGAATTACAGCGAGCCGGAAAAGGAAGCCTTGAAGGCCTATAATATCGAGCATTGGAAAGACTTATTCCCTCAAGAAGAAGAATTCCAACCGAGAGCATACGGAGCGGCATATACGATGTCTCTTCCAAATGACGACCCGGCCGTTATCCTGGGAGCTAAGATGAAGGATATTACGTGGAAGCGTATTCCGGAAGCGGTCATGTCCAAGCCGGAAGACTTCGACAAGATTTGGGATGCCTATATGGCGGAGCTGGAGAAAGCAGGCGTTAAAGAAATGGAAGAATCTTATACCAAGCACATCCAAAACCGGATCAAGCTTTGGTCTTCCAAGTAATTTTTTGAAATGAAAAGTTAGGGCCGTTCTCCATCCAAGCGGAGGAGGAACGGCCCTTTTTTATGCACGGCAATCCGTACTGATTTCATGCCGAACCTATATCTAATGAGGAGTAACCCATGGAAAATCCGAATATCGAGGCAATGGCACCTTGCAATACGAACGCAATCAACGAAGTAAAAGCAGTACTAGAGTACCTAAGAGGCATAGCCGGCAAAGCTATTATTACCGGTCAACACACGCAAACCAATTTGCAAAAGGAACTCCAGTATATCGAAAAGATTACGGGGAAGCTTCCCGCGCTTTGCGGCTTTGAGCTCTTAAGTTATTCGCCGGCTATTAATTATGAAAACAGCAGCGAAGAATGCCTGCTTGAGATTGATGAGAACCGAAACACGCTTGACCGGGCTTGGGAATGGGCAGAACGAAAAGGCTTGATCACCTTCACCTGGCATTGGTTCTCTCCTTTTGGGAGCTGGGATAAGGGATTCTATTCGAATAATACAACCTTTGACGCCTCCAAGGCTGTAATAGAAGGAACGGAGGAGTATAAGGCGTTGATTTCAGATATGGATCATATGGCCGATATCTTGAAGCCTTTTTGCGAGAAGAGGATTCCGATTCTGTGGAGACCCTTCCATGAAGCCGAGGGGGAATGGTTCTGGTGGGGTCACAAAGGCCCGGAGGTTGCTAAGCAGCTGTACCGCATGATGTATGACCGATATACACGCGTTCATGCTCTGAATAATCTGATCTGGGTCTGGAACTCGCCTTTGGCGGAAGGCTATGCAGGTGATGACGTGACGGATGTGATATCAAGAGACCTGTACCCTCCGAAACATACGCATACGGATCTGCGACCCGAATATGAGGAGCTTATTCGTATAACCTCGGAACCGAAGTTAGTTGCATTAGGAGAAATTGGGGTGCTGCCTAGCATAAATCAACTCTCATTAACTAGAATACCGTGGGTTTGGTACATGACCTGGTCAAACGACTTTGGATCGACCGCAGAGTGGACCTCCGAGGAGGAACTACTCCAGGCATACCATCATGAATATGCGGTTACGCTCGATAAATTGCCCGTATTGTATTAATCCAGCTTGAGTACTAAATAGGCCGTCTCCGATTTACCGGAGACGGCCGAATTTCTTCATATACAGTGTTATTATTTCTTTGCGCTGTGTGGCACAGTCACGATTACAGCGGCTTTTGTCCGGTTGCCGGCATAATCGGACGCTTCATAGGTTATCGTGTAGACTCTTCCCGATCCCATGCCCGAACGCTCGGCCCTGAGCAGGATAGAAGTATCCGCGGTCCCGATATTCGCGTTCTGGACATCGCCTGGCTTATCTCCATCCCCTAAGCCATTATCCGGTTCATTGCTTGTTATAGAGACTAGCTTTACTCCGGCTACTCCGGATCCGGTATCCGCAGCGTTTAAATTCAATTCGATAGGGATGAGTGCGTGATTTGGTATTTCCAACACGGTGGTGCTGGCTGAAACGGACAAGGATGGAGCAGTCTTGTCTATGTTAGAGACAGTTGCTGTTGCCGTGCCGTAGTGGCCATCCTCATCCACAAAGGTGAAGATAAACGTGCCATTCTTTTTGAATATATGCCGATCAGATTCTCCGTTGTTCGTAATGGTGACGGGTTTGTTTGTGGCGAGCGTGGCAATTACATCCTTATTCGTTGGAACGGTTTGACTGTACGAGATCGTTGCTTTTAGCGGGATAGGCTCAATATAGTTCAATTCTGCATAATCCAGGTCGATCCATCCCCAGCTTTTGCCGACGGTTAACGTGTGGCTGCCGGCTTCCAGCTCGTACTCGCCAATTACACCATCCGTCCATGATTGGCTGCTGCTAAAAACATAGTCCGCCAGCTTTACTCCATTCAGCATCACGGGATTGGTCTTATCTCCCGAAGCTTTGTATCGTAAAGACAATTGATATGTTCCACTGACAGGCACGTTCAAAGGCACAATCAAGTTGTCGCCTTCGTTGTCGAATCCGGTTACGTAACCGTCACCCGAATACCCGCTGTCTTCCGTAGATACACGGAGTCCGGTTAAGGTGCCTTTCTCTGCTTCGAATTTAAAGGAAGTATATAAGTTATGGGGGAGTTCGTCCCGTGTGATAACGTAATCGCTGTTAAACACATTTTGAATATGATCAAGAGAGTTATACTGTCCATTGCGGATGAAATCGCCTGTCCACGTTATGAAGTAGAGCCAATGTGCAGAATAAGCTTGTAGCTGCTCCGGATCGGGTATGGGGCCGTTTTCGGGCAAAGCGACCAGCTTCTTATCTTGCACGAGATTCATTAAGCTGTCGTATTTGGCGATGTTTGGTCCGTAATTGCCTGCCTGGTTGTAGATGTCTACGCTAACGATATCGACGACATCGTCCCCCGGATACCAATCCGGACTCTCGGAGTTCCACACCCAGATCAGGTTGTTCAGGTGATGATAATGGGTAAGACGGTCGTACATAAGCCGATACAACTGTTTTGCGGGTTCAGGCCCTTTTGCGCCCCACCAGAACCATCCTCCTTCAGCCTCGTGCAGCGGCCTCCAAAGTACGGGGATGTGCGCGTCCTGAAGACGTTTCAACTGTACGGCAATCGCATCTATGTCCCTCAAAAGCAGCTGATAATCCTCCGACTCAGGATGTTCGAGCGCATATTGAACATTAAATGATGTTGCGTCTGTATAAAAACCGCTCCACCATTCTTTACCCGGCATATCGTACAGCCCTTTAGGGGCATTCCAGTGCCATACGAAGGTAACAATTCCACCTTCTTTGGCCCATTGAATCGCTTTGTCTACTTCCGTAGAGGTCGCACCATGTTCAACACGGGAAGGGGAATAATCCATCATGTCCGTAGAGAAGATGGCCGGATATTTACCGGTTTGGTCTTTAATCCACTGCGCATCCTCCAGGGTTTGTTGACCGGAAAGAATATTTTTCCCGTAATGATCGACCAGGTAGTTCATAAGCGCCTTGGTCTCCACGGTTGCATGAGGGTTGACCAGCTTGTTCTCGACGCTATGCTGTTTCGGGGCACCGGTTGCCGAAACCTTGACGTAATCGATACTATACCAGCCCCAGCCGGGATTAAACTGTATCGTATTGTTTCCGGCATGGAGCAGGGCTTTACCGCCGGATACCTCGGTGTAACCAGCAGATGCCGGAAGGGATATTTCGCTTGTCTGGCCGTTGACCGCCAACTGGGTTTTTTTGTCCCCATTGGGAGAGCTGTAACCGATTGCAAGATCGTAAAGACCGCTAGCGGCTGCGTTATAGGTTAACGTTAACGAGCCCGAGTTTTTGAAGGATGCATAACCTGTACCAGAATAACCCACGTCAGTCGTGCCAATGCTTACGTCACCGGTCATTACGCCGTCTTCGGCTTCCATTTTGTCGCTCGCAACGGGCGGGAGAGCAGCTTCAATCTTCACGTATTCGATTCCGTAATAACCCCAGCCCCGGTTAAAAGTAATTTCGTTTGCGCCAGCGTTCAGCATGATTTTGCTTACCATCTTCTCGTTTGTAACTTTTCCCGCGGGCGGGGCATCCAGAGTGATGCTGCCGACACCGCTCCCATTGACTTCGATGCCGGTATCCTTGGAGCCATAGCCCTCCGGAATGTAATATCCAAGACTTAGTTTATAGAGACCTGCTTCCGCCGTATTTATTTTAAAGGTGGCTGTTCCAACAGGCTGGCTGGAGCTTGGGTCTTCGTTAAAAAAGAAAGAGACATAGCCATACCCATCGTAAATCGTGTCATTGTCTTGAGGATCTGTACGTTTTTGTACGCCGTAGCCATTAAGAACGGCATCCTTGTAGCTTAAGACCAACGAAGTATCGCCGGGCAAGTCGGTAGAAGCGGCCGAGACCGGATTTAACTCCATCGATAATAGGAAACTCATGAATAGAACCAAACTGAGAAAGCTGGAAAACCGTCTTTTCCACGAAACTGCCACGTAATCCACCCCTTAAAAAGATGCTACCGCCAAATACTCCAGCGGTGCAGCATGCGAGTAAACGCTTTCAAACTTGTTTGAAACAATCGAATCCAGTGTGTCGGATATCATGCTTTATTGTCCCTCCCTTCTCTCTTGATGTTCATCATAAATCAGTGGAGAGGCGAGGCAAATACAAATAATTGCGGAGAAATTCATTCGCAAATTATAGATTTATGGATCCATATTTAATGCTATTGAAACAATAATCGTCAGAAGTACAACGATATAATAACCCCGATGCATATAAGGTAGAATAGGTCGTGGGTTTCTTAAGCAATCCGCCGGTCCGAAGACCGGACATTCGCCAACACTTAACTTAAAGAAGCTTCATATACTGGGGTATCTCGTCGGAAAGGGCTGAATCCGTTGAATCGTAATCTAAAGACAGGGGAACCATTGGCGTTCAGGGTGATGTAGGAGTGAAAACAGCAAAGAGGAGCGCAGCGAATCTCTCGATGAATTCGGTAAAGACCCTGAAGGCGAATCTCAGGACGAATGTAAATCCCCGCTCGGGCCTTGGGGTTTCTGTTGTAGTAAGCACAAAACGGCCAGAGTTTTTCGATAATATTTTAGCCAATTTCAATAGACAGCGATATAAAAATAAGGAGCTAGTCATTGTACTTCATAACAATAACATTAACCTAACGAATTACCGGAAAAAAGTGCGAGCCATGAAAAACGTTTCCATCTACCAGATGGCTGAGAGGTTCCAACTGGGTCGCTGCTTGAACCATGGAATTGTGAAGTCTAAATTACCGCTGATTGCGAAGTTTGACGACGACGATTATTACTCGCCTTACTATTTATCAGAACAGATTCAGGCGCTCGCTCGTACGGGAACGGATGTCGTAGGCAAAAAAGCTTGCTATACCTATTTACAAACAAGCAGCAGGCTTATTCTACGGTTTTCAGGATTAAAGCAGAGGTTTGTAAAGACAGTGTCGGGCGGGACCATTCTTTTCAGACGGGCGATGAAAGTGAGGTTTACGCCAAGCGTTTCGCTCGGGGAAGATATTAATTTCCTCGCGAAATGTAGAACCAGAGGCTATAAGATTTACGCAACAACACCATACAATTACGTTTATTTACGGAGAAAAAGCGGTCATACCTGGAAAACAACGGAACGCTATCTGATGGCTGGAAGCAAGTTCATCGGGAGAATAAACAATTTCCGTCGGGTGACAACCCGCGTATTTTGAGCTTGTGGCTGCGAGCAAAAGGCTACAAACTGGAGGAGAATGACAGAATACTCTTTAACAAGACCCGTAAGCTTTATTGGTCTTACAAAACAGGAACAATAACGGATTAACTGGTCTAAAATTGCTAATTTTTACCTAATTGAGCTTTAAACGAGGTCAATTCAAGATCAAATGAATAAAATATTTCAACTCCATTTTAATAAAAGACAGAAGAGTTGATTTCTGTCTTTCTTTGTCTTGAACGATTAATAAAAAGCCATACCTGAATTCCTAAGTAGCAGGTAATATTATATCACTCATATTCAGGACAAATATAAACAGAGAGCATATAGAAAAAGACTAAAATGAGGTGGGCGAGGCTAGGTGAAGATTCTTATGGTTGCTCCGGAGCAAATACCGGTTCCGGGCAATGGATCGGTTGAAATATGTATGTTGGCAATTGCCAAGCAGCTTGCTGTAAATCATAAGGTTACGATTGTCAGCAGACAAAGCCCCAGTTTACCAAATATTAGTGACCATGGAAATTTAACTATCGTTCGAGTGCCTACGGGAAGTTCACAGAAATACATCGCATCGGTCCTGCGTTATATCAGAGGAAAGTATTATGATATTATACAAGTGGATAATCGTCCCCACTATATGGCCAAAGTGAAGAATGCCTTCCCGCTAACCCCGGTTTCACTTTTCCTTCATTCTCTGACTTTTGTTCCACATACTAAAGCTGTGGCAACCAGCTTGGATAAAGCCGATTTGATTATTGCGAACAGTGACTCGCTAAAAAGTAATTTATCCCGCATGTTTCCAACGCAATCCTCTAAAGTAAGAACGGTATATCTGGGGGTTGACACCGTCCGGTTCAAACCTACTTACACAAAAAAGAAGTCTGACACCTTCCAGGTTCTGTTTGCAGGACGAATTATTCCCCGTAAAGGTGTACCGGTTATTATCCAAGCAATTGGAGTTATGAAAAGAAAATATCCGAAAGTAAGATTAATCATCGTCGGGGGAGGTAAAGCGAACTATATCAATAGCCTTAAATTACTAGCACGAAAATATCGTATAAATACGCGATTTACTGGAATGATTCCGCATAATAGGATCCACCAGCTATACTGGAACGCAGATTGCTTCGTATGTCCTTCACAGCGACACGAGGCGTTTGGGCTTGTCAATGTAGAAGCTATGGCCTCCGGACTTCCCGTCGTTGCATCCAGTATCGGAGGGATTAAAGAAATTGTGAGACATGGAGCGAATGGGTATCTCGTTAAAAAATACAAAAGTCCATATTCGCATGCCGAGTGGATAGGGAAGCTAGCGGGTGACAGAGTACTAGCTTCAAAATTGGGTAAACAAGCAAGAAAAGATGCGGTCGAGCGATTTAGCTGGAAACATATGGCCTTAAAGCTAATGGCTATATATAGAAGCATGCATCTAACCTAAAAAGAAGAGGACTTCATAAACCATAAAGAAGCTCAGCTGCATCATTGCAAGTGTACTTGGATACGATCTGAATATCATTTAGGAAATCGCCTTTACTAATCCTTATGCAGTGTTTTATTGTTTACCTACGAATAGTTTGGTAATCCGCATTGATCTGCATGAAGCCAATGGTATAGCTGCAGTTAATCCTAAAATGTTAGGGTAGACCCTTATAGCGCACCCCGAAAGTAAATGCTTTTAAATCCTAAGATTAATGGGCTTAACGTTTTTGCTATTTCCAAGAGCCGGCAATCCATAGAAGTCTTCGATTGTACGTAGCATATTATAATGATTTGTTTTCGTCATATAGGCTTGAGGCTTAATTTTTTGGCCAACCATAATAGTGGGGATTTTATTCTTAGCACTCCTATCGTCTTCGTCCCAGGTCAGAATAAAGATGCTGTTATGTTTTTTTGCCCATTCAATATAACCTGCCATGTTATTCTTAAGCCAATCGTCCGCTTCTTTAATTGTTCCATCATGAATGTCGTGTTTTAGATTGGGAACTACAAAGGAAACAGTTGGAAGTTTACTATAGTCCTTTGGGAAAGAGGTAAACGGCATATTTGCTTTTGCAGAAACGTTAGTGAAATCAACCCAAGGGTTATGTTTTCGAGCATACAAGGTTTTAAGGTCATAGGGGCCGGTAAATCCTACACTTGGTAATCCTTCGGAATAACCACCAAATGTGTAGCCGTGTTTTACAAGCTCATTAGCTAAATTATCTGTTTTAAAAGTATGGGATGGTTTATCATCGGTTACACCTTGATTCGAACCAGAGAAAAGATCGATATAGTTCGGCTGGCTAGGGTGTTCAATCGCATAATGATTAGTTAGATTGGCACCGGTTTTTACAAGTTGATTGATATAAGGGGCATTTTTATTTCCAATTATCTCCTTGTAGGAGTGGTTCTCTTCTACAACAATGACGATATGATTTGGTGCTAAACTGGTTTGCGTTGTTGAGCTAGAAGCATGAACCGTTTTAAGATTTTCTTTTAAAAATTGATTCATTGTATAACTCATTAGAACAAGTATTACGCTAACCATTCCAATTATTTTTTTTATCTCCATATGTGGCCCTCTCTTTTTGATCTCAATATCACTATCATAACTTGTATTTTTCCGAAATGATGTACAGTAAGAGCGAATTAATATTTTTTTAAGATTTATTTCACAATGACTTGATGAGTAATAATTAGAATGTTGCCAGGAGTTATCGTGCGTTAATGATTAGTTGCCTTGAGTTATAATTTTAGGGATCACTAAAACGATCAATAAATAAATGCCCGGAATCATTGTGATTCCGGGCATTTATTGGTTTAACCTGGCCAACTGGCTGTTGCTCGAAAAGTGTTAGTGTTATTTGGCGAAAGTCGGTGAACCGAACCATAAATAAAGGTAAGTTTTGGTGCGGAATTCCTTGCACCTTTGATCAAGATTCCAAGTCTATTTTTTACTTTGGTATAAAAACTCAACTTCACCATCTAGCAAATATCGATATTCAAATAATTGTATTGTTCTTTCCCTAATTCTCTCCCGTATAACCGTGCCTAGGCTTACCGATCCTTGTGATCCAAGGTAACCATTATTAATAAATGTCTTCTCTACAAATTTTGTTTCCCTTAAGTGATACTGTAACCATTCTTTCTGCGATTCAATTAGTGCTTCTCTTGGTTCTCTATCCAACTTAGAAAGAAGCTTTTTATATATTTGATTCAACTCTTTATCCCAAATCTCTGTATATTTGCTTTCCAAAGCCCCCCATCCCAATGTTGTAATAATCTCTTTGGAATTTTGAGATTCATTAAATTCCACTTTATAATCATGATCTATAGGATTTCGAAGCATTTCATCATAAAATTCTCTAGTCAAATCATAGTTCCCAATGTTCATGGATAACACTTCATTGTTAGAAGGATCTGATCGACCTTCAGTTATTTCTTTCGATTCTGTTCCAGTACCTGTACTCACTACATCAGGAGGCAGTTCAGAATTCATTATTGATTTAGTTTCGCTGTTCAAAGTAGTCGATTGACTAATATTTTGACAAGATGAAAACATTATCGTAATAAAAAATAATAAGAGTATCTTACCTTTCATAAAAAATTATCTCCTTAAATATTATTTTTAATATTTTCCGGTAATGGCGCATAACGTCTTATTCACGAACTTCGTAAATAATCCCATATGTAGGGTATTCGCGAAAATTTTTGAACTATCCTCCCATAACTTTAAGAAAAGGACCTTGTGCGTACAACAAATTCTTAGATAATTTGGTACGGAGCAAACGAGAGTAAACTCTGCTGCAACATTAAAATGTAAATCATTCGGCACTGGGTGGGGTCTAATTAGAAGCCTATACATGCCCTATAGAGGACAATAAAAGAGCCGCCCATTTTGGGTGGCTCTTCCAAACGTCGACTACCTGGCGAACGGTGAGTTTTTGAAGATCAGCAGGCGTAGGGAAGAGACGCAGGGTAGCTAGCGATCCGGAGCCAATGAGGTACTTGTTACCTGCCGCAGCTCGGGGAACATAATGTCGACCCAGCGGTGGATCTGGTTCTTGGTGCTGACGAGATGATAGCTTAACGCTGGGAGGTAGACCAGTGAAGTGTTCATGCGTTCTCATGGCGAACCGGGAGACAATTGTCAGGGGAACATTAGTTCAGCAACATCACGACAATAGCCGAACGATAGCTCAATAAGAATAGTGCAGCAGTCGGTCATTATGACCGGCTGCAGACGACTCTCAACTATTGGCAGTTGGTTCAAAACTTAATCGGGATTTTCTTGTCGTTAGAATTATTCTTTAACATGTAGTGTCGTTGACAAGGAGCGAAGGTCCTGATATTGTTTAAACAGATGTTTTAAACAAGTGTTTAACAGACAAGAGAGATAGAGGAGTGGAGAATGTGAAACAGGCACTACAGGCATTTATGAAGCGTCCGACTACATGGGTTGGGATCATTACAGCTTTAACGTTCCAAATTGTATTTTCCTTGATTTGGATGACAGGGTATGACGGGGTTACAGATCGTACAACTCAACTGCATATCGCAATTGTTAATAAGGATGGGCAGCTTGGAGAGCAGGTTGCATCTAGTCTTATAAAAGAACTGCCGTTCAAGATGTCACAGCTCGATAATCTTGAAGAGGCGAAGAAACAGCTCGATGCGCGAAAGCTGCAGATGGTCATATATATGCCGGAGGATTTCTCGCTGAAAACGGCATCTCCGGACGGACACGCCAATATTCAATATTGGATTAATGAGTCGAACCCTGCTTTAATTAAAAGTATGATGAGTGGGGTTGCGGAACAGGTGACGGCCGAGGTTAACAAGCGAGCTGTTGCGGCAGGTGTCACAGCAACGCTTGGAGAGGCAGCTAAGATGCCGGAGGAGCAGGCCGCATCAACAGGACAAAGCCTGGCAGAAAGAGTTACTGCGGATATACAATCGACGAATGCCATTCATGGCATGAATAATCAGATGGTACCGATGATGATGGTACTTGCTTCCTATGTGGGAGCTATGATTATGGGGATGAACCTTGAGCAGTCGGCTATGGCGATCCAGGGAAGCGTTAGCCGCTGGAGACGGTTCGCAGCAAGAAGTCTCATTAATATAGCTGCAGCAGTTGTTGTATCATTGGTAGGCTCGACGCTGCTGTATTCACTTGGCGGGCAAATTGAGCAGGGCTTTATCCATCTTTGGTTATTTGAAATGCTGTTCCTGCTTACCTTTATGTTCGTCTCGCAAATGTTCTTGTACTTGTTCGGAATGGCAGGCATGCTGTTCAATATTATGCTGCTGTCGGCTCAATTGGTGTCGTCTGGAACGATTGTACCGCGCGAGCTGTTGTCGGATTTCTATGTTGGTTTGGGTGCTGTTCTGCCCGCAACCTATGCGGTGGAAGGGAATATGAATCTGCTCTTTGGCGGTCCAGGAGTTGGTCAGGAGGCAGCAGTCCTGTTCTTAATAACGGCGGTTGCCATACTGATTAGTGCCGCTGCTGTAGCGGTGAAGGGAAGCAGAAGCAGAAGCAGGCAGTCTGAGGCAACGATTGCATCAAAATAAATAGTTAGCTGGGGGATTTCAAGGAATGAATACGAATGAGAGCGATGTGAAAACACGTCTATTGCTTGCGGCGAAAAAGCTATTTGCCAGCCAAGGCTTCGAGGGGACAACAGTAAGGCAAATTTGCGAGGCAGCGGGTGGGACGAATGTCGCACTTATCTCGTATCATTTCGGAGGCAAAGAGAATATGTTCGCTGCGTTGTTTGATCATTTTTTTCCATTCAATCAGTTTGCCGAAGTGGACAAGAACTTGCCGCCTATGGAAGGCGTCAAGCTGGTCATTAGGGAAGTAACCAGGTTCCGCTATTCTGATCCTGAGCTTATTCATATTATCCAGCATGAAATATTACTGAACACTTCCCGCATTGAGAAAATTCAATATTATGTCATGCCCATTTGGCAGTCGCTGCGACACTGGCTGGAAGTAGGCCGCGATCAAGGCATCTTCGAGATTAGATCGCTTGATTTCGCTTTATTCTCGATTGCAGGTGTGTTGTTATTTAATCGCAGCTCGGACTATTGGCAGTTCGTAATAAGCGATGAGCCGTATAGTCTGGAGAAGACAATCGAAGAGCTGACATTTTTTATTATGAATGGCATTATGGCAAAGCAGTAATTAAAGACGGCATACGCGGCTTACGCGTATGCCGTCTTTTGGCTAGGGCTATAATGGTGAAGGCGCGAATAAGAGGTTGTTAAATAACTGCAAAAATGACCGCAGACACTTGAAATTGGATCCGAAAATGAGTATGATAAAAATGGTTGTTAGCACTTCAAGGTTACGAGTGCTAATAAAAAACAATAAGCGACAAAATTTTTAAGGAGGCTATTTTCAATGATCAGACCTTTGGGTGAACGCGTATTGATCGAACCGATCGCAAAAGAAGAAACGACTGCAAGCGGCATCGTTTTGCCGGATACGGCTAAAGAAAAACCACAAGAAGGTAAAGTGGTGGCAGTTGGCAGCGGTACATTGAAAAACGGCGAACGTATTGCGCTCGAAGTTAAAGAAGGCGACCGCGTTCTATTCTCCAAATATGCGGGAACAGAGATCAAATACGAAGGTAAAGAGTATTTGATTATGAAGGAAAGCGACATTCACGCGATCTTTGGATAAGCCTGTTTTCTAACATAGAGGGCAAGGCGTAAAATACTTATTATACTTTTTGGGAGGTAACACGATAATGGCAAAAGAAATCAAATTTAGTGAAGACGCTCGTCGCGCAATGCTGCGTGGTGTTGATCAACTTGCAAATGCGGTTAAAGTAACGCTTGGTCCTAAAGGCCGCAACGTGGTACTAGAGAAGAAATTCGGCAGCCCGCTCATCACGAATGACGGTGTTTCCATCGCGAAAGAAATCGAGCTGGAAGATGCATTCGAGAACATGGGTGCTCAACTGGTTAAAGAAGTAGCAACAAAAACGAACGATGTTGCCGGCGACGGTACTACAACAGCAACAGTTCTGGCTCAAGCGATGATTCGCGAAGGTCTGAAAAACGTTACTGCAGGCGCTAACCCTATGGTTATCCGCAAAGGTATCGAAAAAGCGGTTAAAGCGGCAGTTGAAGAACTGAAAGCAATCGCGAAACCAATCGAAGGCAAACAATCGATCGCACAAGTTGCATCGATCTCGTCTGCAGACGACGAAGTTGGCCAACTGATTGCAGAAGCAATGGAAAAAGTGGGCAATGACGGCGTTATTACTGTTGAAGAATCGAAAGGCTTCGTAACGGAGCTTGAAGTGGTTGAAGGTATGCAATTCGACCGCGGTTATGTATCTCCATACATGATCACTGACACAGATAAAATGGAAGCTGTCCTCGACAATCCATACATTCTGATCACAGATAAAAAAATCTCGAACATTCAAGAGATCCTTCCGGTTCTGGAGAAAGTTGTTCAATCCGGCAAGCAGCTCTTGATCATCGCAGAAGATATCGAAGGCGAAGCGCAAGCTACCCTCGTTCTGAACAAACTGCGCGGCACATTCACTTGCGTAGGCGTTAAAGCTCCAGGCTTCGGCGACCGCCGTAAAGCAATGCTGGCTGATATCGCTGCTCTGACTGGCGCTCAAGTAGTAACAGAAGAGCTCGGCCTTGAGCTGAAATCGGCAACCGTGGACCAACTCGGTTCCGCTCGCCAAGTTCGCATTACAAAAGAAAACACGATCATCGTGGACGGCAGCGGCAACCCTACTGACATCCAAGCTCGTGTTAACCAAATCCGGGTACAACTGGAAGAAACAACATCTGAGTTCGACCGTGAGAAACTGCAAGAGCGTCTGGCTAAACTGGCTGGCGGCGTAGCGGTTATCAAAGTTGGCGCAGCTACTGAAACAGAACTGAAAGAGCGTAAGCTTCGCATCGAAGACGCCCTGAACTCGACTCGCGCAGCGGTTGAAGAAGGTATCGTATCCGGTGGTGGTACTGCTCTGATTAACGTATACAAAGCAGTTGCAGCTGTTCAAACAACTGGCGACGAGCAAACAGGCGTTAACATCGTATTGCGCTCCCTCGAAGAGCCGCTTCGCACAATCGCTGCGAACGCAGGTCAAGAAGGTTCCGTAATCGTTGAGCGTCTGAAAAACGAAAAAGTTGGCGTTGGTTACAATGCCGCTACTGGCGAATGGGTGAACATGTTCGAAGCGGGTATCGTTGACCCTGCTAAAGTAACTCGTTCCGCTCTGCAAAACGCAGCTTCCGTAGCAGCTATGTTCTTGACTACAGAAGCAGTAGTTGCTGACAAACCTGAGAAAAATGCTCCATCGATGCCTGATATGGGCGGCATGGGCGGTATGGGCGGCATGATGTAATTTAATTCCTTATCGAAGCAATTGGATGAGGAGCGACCGCATATTAGCGGTAAATTAAATTGCCGATTGGACGGAGAACGTCCAATGCGGAAATCAGCACCTACGGTAAGTGAATTGGAAGCTTTTCATGAGTTCATTGAACTTATGGAAAGCTTCTTTTTTCTTGAAATAATTACCTTTGCAATTTATTAGTCATTCCTTGTATTATTAGAAATGCTTTTTTTTTATCTCATATAATCATGGGAATATGGCCCATAAGTTTCTACCGGATAACCATTGCAACTATCCGACTATGAGTGATTCGCTTTTTTACATTTTACCTTCATGTTCTTTCTGTACTGAAAGTAGTAGGGAAGTGGACGGATGTAGTTCAGCGTACACGAATATGGTTTTTGTAGGGACAGGCCACACTTAAGCTTTAGCTTAAGGGGCTTGTCCCTTTTTTATTCAACTAGAGGAGCGGAAGAGAATGAAGTTGCTGCAAGATCGAATACGCAAAGAAGGATTAATATTGTCCGATACGGTACTTAAGGTGGACTCCTTCTTGAATCATCAAGTGGACACGGCGCTCGCATTAGAGATTGGTAAGGAATTTGCCAGACGGTTTGCGGACAAGACTATTACGAAGGTGCTGACGATTGAAGCAAGCGGCATACAATTTGCGATGGCTGTTGGCATTGCGCTTAATGTTCCTTTTGTTTATGCCAAGAAGAAGAAGGCCATTACCCAGTCCGAGCAGGTTTACTCCGCGTCTGTTCACTCTTTTACCAAACAAGAAACTTATCAAGTGACGATTTCGAAAAATTACTTGGGACCGGATGATAAAGTACTCATTGTGGACGACTTTCTTGCGACAGGCGCAGCACTTGTTGGTTTAGTCCAAATCGTGAATGATGCTGGTGCTGAACTCGCCGGCGTAGGCTGCGTGATCGAAAAAGGGTTTCAAGAGGGACGAGGCTTGCTGGAGCAGATGAATGTAAGCGTTGAGTCGCTTGCTATTATATCCCGAATGGCTCCAGGGGAGATCTATTTCGAGGAACCTGCTAAAGTACTTGTAAAGGAGAAGGTATAGGGATGCTGGGCAAACGGAGAGCAATTACATTAGGATTTCAGCATGTCTTAGCTATGTATGCGGGTGCGGTTGTTGTACCATTAATAGTCGGCGGTGCACTCCATTTGAACGGTACGCAGATGGCATATTTAATCGCAGCAGATTTGTTCACGTGTGGTCTTGCCACGCTCTTGCAGGTGCTGGGTACCAAATACTTTGGCAGCAGACTGCCGGTTATACTCGGTTGTACGTTTACCGCGGTAGGTCCCATTATTGCGATTGCTTCAGCATCGAACTTGGCTACCGCTTATGGAGCGATTATACTATCTGGCTTATTTGTTGTATTGGCAGCACCATTATACGGGAAGCTGTTAAAGTTCTTCCCTGTTATCGTAACCGGTTCGGTTGTCACCATTATTGGACTCTCCTTAATCCCTGTAGCGATGAATAATGTTGCTGGTGGTCAAGGCAGTGACGATTTTGGCATGCCGCGTAATTTACTATTGGCATTTGGTACACTTGTCGTTATTTTGCTCGTGAATCGGTTCACGAAGGGTTTCTTACGATCCATTTCCGTTCTGATCGGGCTTGCCGTTGGTACGGTTGTGGCATACTCGATGGGCCTCGTTAGCTTTGCGCCTGTATCGGAGGCTTCATGGTTCAACATTGTTCAACCGTTCTACTTTGGTACCCCGCAGTTTAGCTTAACCGCTGTCTTTACCATGATTATCGTCAATATTGTGAGTATGGTGGAATCTACAGGCGTCTACTTAGCTGTCGGCCGAGCAACAGATCAGAAGGTTGAACAGAAGCAGATTATTAACGGTTTGCGTTCCGAAGGGGCAGCGATTATGCTGGGCGGCTTATTCAACGCATTTCCATATACAGCTTTTTCGCAAAATGTTGGCTTGATCACGCTCACTCGCGTGAAGACTCGTGACGTCATTTTTGCCGCTGGCGGCATTATGGTTATACTCGGTCTGCTGCCGAAGCTCGCCGCCATAACAACCGTTATCCCAAATGCAGTGCTTGGCGGAGCAATGATTGTCATGTTCGGCTCCGTTGCAGCATCCGGTATCTCGATCTTGTCCGAAGTAGATTTACGCAAGGAGCGTAACCTGCTCATCGCAGCCTGCAGCATTGCCGTTGGTCTCGGGTCATCTGCAGTCCCACAAATATTCGACCAATTCCCGGATTTTGCGAAGATGCTGCTACAGAACGGGATCGTAACCGGATCCGTTACAGCCATTCTGTTGAACTTGCTTTTATCCAATAAGAATAACTCGGAGGTTTGATCCTCGAGTGAGGATGACGTGATTTGGGAATGCTTCCATAGTAGGGCTAATGACTTATGAAACTGAAAATAATGGGAGAAAAAACCTGTATCTTTATGCGTGATTATGAATTATAATCAACTAGTTTTTAATGAACAGACATCAGGAGTTGAATAACATGAAGGTAAGAAAAAGCTTAGTTTTTATTTTAACATTAGTTGTCGTGTTGTCGCTGGCAGCCTGCGGCGGTAACAAAAACAACACTAATAACACTTCTTCAAATGAAAGCCCGGCTGCGTCCGCAGATAATGGCGCTGCAGAAGCAACAGGTAAGCTGGCTGACATTAAGAAAGCTGGCAAAATCGTACTTGGAACAAGCGCGGAATATGCACCATATGAGTTCCATAAGAATGTAGATGGTAAAGATCAAATCGTTGGTTTTGACATCGAGATCGCGAAAGAAGTAGCAAAGGATCTGGGTGTTGACCTGGAGATTAAAGATATGGACTTCGGCAACCTGCTTGCAGAGCTGAAGCTGGGCAAAATCGACTTCGTTATCGCTGGTATGACACCAGATGAGGAGCGTGCGAAAGCAGTAGACTTCTCGAAGATTTATTACGAAGCGAAGCAAGGTGTCCTTGTACGTGCTGCGGATAAAGATAAATTCAATACGATGGCTGATCTTGAAGGCAAAGCCATTGGTGTTCAAATGGGCTCCACCCAAGAGAAAATCGGTCAAGGCATCAAAGGCGCTAAGCTGAAATCTTTGGGTAAAACAACGGATCTGGTTCTTGAACTGAAATCGCAAAAGGTGGATGCTCTGATCGCCGAGCTTCCAGTAGCTCAAGGCTACGCCAATGTAAATTCGGATTTATTCTTATCGCCTATTTCACCTGAATACGAGAACAGCGGATCTGCTGTTGCTGTTAATAAAGGTGAAGCTGATCTCTTGGCAGCGATTCAAAAAACGCTAGATCATCTGACTGCAGACAAAAAGATTGATCAATGGGTATCGGAAATGACAGCTGTTTCGGAGAAAGAATAGAAATGATTAGGGAAATAGGGGAATAACCGCTATTTCCCTTTTTACGTAAATACAAAAGGCAGGGTTGACATCATGGAACTAGCGTACCATTGGGATTTTTCATTTCTAAATGATTATGGCTCTTACTATTGGACAGGTATTAGAATGACCTTAGAAGTGTCGCTGCTTGCCGTCCTTAGCGGACTTGTACTGGGTACACTTGTATCCCTTCTCCGCTTGTCAGGGCTGTGGCCGCTTCGCTTTATCGGTTCTGTATATGTAGAGATTATTCGTGGAACACCTCTTATTGTCCAGTTATTCTTGTTTAATTATGGTCTTCCGATCTTTCTGGGATTTGATATCGGGATCTTTACGGCTGCCTATCTGGCGCTCACAATCAACAGTGCTGCTTATATTGCAGAGATCATGCGGGCAGGGATTCAAGCGGTTGATAAAGGTCAAATGGAGGCTGCCCGTTCGCTTGGGATGTCGAGAAGCCTCGCGATGCGTCAGATTATTCTTCCTCAAGCTTTCAAAAATGTCCTTCCTGCGCTTGGCAACGAGTTTGTTGTTGTAGTAAAAGAATCCTCGGTTCTATCCGTTATCGGCTTCGCTGAATTGACTTATCAGGCGAATGCGATTCGAGGAGCGACATTTATTTCGATTGAGCCTATGCTTATATCGGCGCTTATCTATTTCGTCTTGATCTTTACGATGTCCAAGCTGCTTGGCATTGGCGAGCGGAGGTTGAAAACAAGTGATTAAAGTTAGCGGACTGAAGAAATCATTTGGCAAAGCCAATATCCTAAACGGTATTGATGCGGAAATCGCCAAAGGCGAAGTTGTCGTTGTAATTGGACCAAGTGGTTCAGGCAAAAGTACGTTCCTCAGATGTCTTAATTTGCTCGAGGCGCCTACTGGCGGAGAGATTGAATACGAAGGCAAGCTGCTGACGGACCGTAAAGTGAATATCAATGAACTGCGTCAAAGCATGGGCATGGTATTCCAGCAGTTTAATCTGTTCCCGCATAAGACAGTTCTGGAGAACGTGACGCTTGCCCCAATTAAGGTACAGAACATGTCGAAGGCTGAAGCGGAAAAGATTGGTGTTGAACTGCTGCGTCGCGTTGGCCTTGAAGCGAAGCGGGATGCCTATCCGAATCGCTTATCCGGCGGACAAAAGCAGCGTGTAGCCATTGCACGTGCGCTTGCGATGCGCCCTCACGTTATGCTGTTTGACGAGCCTACATCAGCGCTTGATCCTGAGATGGTCGGCGAGGTTCTGGATGTGATGAAGTCCCTTGCGAAAGAGGGGATGACGATGGTCATCGTAACCCATGAGATGGGCTTCGCACGTGAAGTAGGAGACCGCTTATTATTTATCGATGGTGGCTTGATAGTTGAGCAAGGAGCTCCTCGGGAAGTGTTCAGCAATCCGCAGCATCCGCGGACAAAGGAATTCCTCAGTAAAGTATTATAATCAACGGGAAAAAGAGACTTCTCAGGAGCGTATACGCTCAAGGGAAGTCTCTTTGTATTGCGCGGATTTTATTGCCGGGGGAATTATTTCTTAACGGTAATGCCCATTGCTTGTGCTAGCTTGCTGAAGATTTGTGTATTTTCATAAATACCGGAGAAAATCTCAGCCCCTGCGCCTGTTACTGTGACCGGTACGTCAACACCTGTGTGCCCGGAGGTGGTCCAGTCCACAATAAAGCTCATTTTGGAGTTAGCAATGGCAAATGGTCCGTCCTCACCTGAAATGGTTACACCATCGGTGGACTCATCCGAAGCATCAACTTCTTCTACTGAGAAGCCGCCTGTTTCATGGTCAGCAAGGACGAGGACAAGTGTATCGGGATGCTGCTTAGCGAAATCTTTGGCCACTTTAACGGATTTATCCAGCTCTTGACCAGCTTTGATCGTCAGCTTCGCGTTATTGTTGTGAGCCATCTCATCTGTTGCTTCTTCTTCAACCATAAGGAAGAAGCCTTTTTTGTTTGTAGAAAGAGTATCGAGAGCTTTCTTCGTCATGTCAGGCAAAGATACAATTGGATTGTATACATCGCCTTGGCCTTCAGGTTTTTGCTGGAACATTTCTTCGTTTGCGAACAGGCCAAGCAGCTTGCCTTTGGCTTTCGACATATCCGTTTTATTTGTCACGTAAGTATAGCCAAGCGACTTCGCCTTTTGGACAAGGTCGCCTTGTGTCCCTTTACTTTTCTCGGAAGGATCAGCCGGTGTCTCGTCTTTGAAAGCTCCAGCCTTTCCAGCCGGGAACCAGAAGTCTTCGCCGCCGCCGAGCAGCACGTCAACCTTAGATTTCGTCAAATATTGTAGGGCGATATCGCTCTGCTTGGAACGATCTTCAACATGGGAAGCGAAAGCGGCCGGCGTAGCATCTGTAATTTGGCTTGTTGTAACAAGACCGGTAGACATGCCTTTATCCTTCGCATATTCCATAATTGTTTTAACGCTTTTCTTATTCGCATCCACGCCTATTGCGCCATTATAGGTTTTCACACCGCTGGCATAAGCAGTTGCAGAGGCAGCAGAGTCTGTGATCGCTGTTGTGGAGCTTGTATGGATCAGACCAACGTACGGCATCGAATCCATAGCCAGTTGTCCGGTTTCACCTACTGTTGCAAGACGAATAGCATCACGTTGAGCCGTCCCCATGCCGTCGCCAACGAAGAGAACAACATTTTTTGCTTTTGTTGTAGCTGCCTCAGCCTTGTAATTTCCTTGAATCCCTGTGTAGCTTGTTATGACAAGAGCGGCTGCCGCTGTCCCGATTAATGCCGTTTTCCAACCTGCGATGACTTTCATTGCTAGTATCTCCTCCTATTAGATCGCTCTGTTACAACTGCATCTTACCGAGCTTCTATTAAGAGAATGTATGGGACAAGTGAAGGTTTTGTAAATTACTTACATAAATAGGAGTGAAGTAGTGTTTTTTGTGCCGAAACAGGCCTAGAGCCTTACAAACTCTTGTACCCAATAGGACCGATATCGACTATCCGACGTTCCTGGTGCATAGCCGACTCCTAAATGAGTGAATTTTGGAGATAAAATGTTAGCGTGATGGCCGGGACTGTTCATCCAAGCCTGCATCACGGCTGCTGGCGTTCGCTGCCCGGCAGCAATATTCTCGCCATAAGCAGTCCACTCTACGCCATATTGAGTAAGCATTTGTCCGGGAGTTCCATAAGTAGGGGAAACATGATCAAAGTAATTGTTATCCCGCATATCTAATGCTTTTATTTCAGCAACCTCAAATAGAATCTCAAGTCTGATAAGAGGCAGAAAACCCTCTTGTATCCGTTCTTCATTTACAAGGGCAAAAACTTCATCGGCAAAAGTAGTTTCCTGCAATGGAAACAAAAGCTCGGTTTTATGATTGGTTGAAGTCTTCTTTGCTGTTGATTTCCGCTTTGTCACCGTTTTCTTCTTCGTCACCCAATTATCCCCCTAATCGATCAAGCTGGAATATGATATTCTATTCATACAATCAAGTCTTGTTTGGATGGTTGGTCAGGTTGATAGAGTAGGAGTGATCATATTGTTTAACGGAAGCTTGTATACAGGTACAAGAGAAGAGAATTATACGCTGCTTATCAAGCAATTGACGGCACTAGTAGAGGATGAGCGCAGCCGAATCGCCAATCTGGCGAATGCATCAGCACTGCTGCAGCAGTTTCTTGAAGATATTAATTGGGTAGGTTTTTATTTGCTTGAAGGGGACGAGCTGGTGCTTGGTCCTTTCCAAGGGAAACCTGCTTGTACGCGGATTGCAGTCGGAAGAGGAGTATGCGGCACTTCTATTGCGCGTAAGGAAGCGATCCTGGTTGATGATGTTCATCAGTTCCCTGGACATATCGCCTGCGACAGCGCATCTAATTCGGAGATGGTTATACCGCTGTACAGCGGTGGTCAACTTATTGGATTGCTCGATATCGACAGCCCGCTGTTCAGCCGTTTCGACGAAACAGACCTGCAGTATTTGACCATTTTTACTGAGCGTTTAGGCGAATACCTGTAAAAGTAACCGATAGAATAGGTCCAAGACCAGCTTCTTGGATTATGTGCATGTAAAACGGAAATTGAGCAAACGCACAATTTTGGTATTTGCCTATACCCTTTGGGTTTTTAAACATAGGATACTGTACATTAGTTTAAAGGAGATGAACAAATGAGCTACGGAGTAGGTCCAGTTGCAGGAGGCTACGGCGGCGGTTATCCGCACGGTGGAGGCCAATCTTCATTCGGATTCATTCTCGTCCTCTTTATTCTGCTAGTTATCATAATCAGATCCGTTTGGTTATAATCCAGCATTAATCAACACTTGCTGGCAATAGAAAAAGGCTGCACCTCGCCAAATGGCGTCGTGCAGCCTTTTTATTGTCGCTCGTCCTTACAGAAGCTCGCGACGCAGCTCTTCAGCCGATTTTGGCGATAGCAGGCCAAACGGAATATCGAAGACTGTTTTGGCACCGGATTGGCCGCTTGCGCTCAGGCGTTGTGCCGCTCTTGCGTAAGCAACAAGTACACTTGCCGTAAATTCTGGATTGCTCTCGAGCTTAAGTCCGAATTCTATCAGCTGCTTTGTACCTTCACCCGTTACACCGCTGCGAATGACGAAGCCGCCATGTGGCATGCCTTGATGCTCGGATTTCAATTGCTCTTCGGTAATGAAGGTAACGGTTGTATCATAATCAGAGAAATAGTTCGGCATATTCACAATCGTTTGGCGAATTTGCTCTTGGTCAGCGCCATCCTCCGCAACGACATAACATTCACGCAAATGCTTTTCACGAGTCGTAAATTCAGGTGTTTCGCCCGAACGGATACGGTCAATCACGTTTTGAACAGGGACCGTATATTGCACGCCGCCTTTTACGCCTGGTACACGGCGGATGGCATCCGAATGGCCTTGACTAACGCCTTTGCCCCAGAAGGTATAATCTTTGCCCTCCGGCAGGATGGCTTCAGCAAGCAGACGATTCAGCGAGAATAGTCCTGGATCCCAGCCAGTGGAAATAACGCTCAGGTTACCATTGCTTGAAGCAGCTTTATTAACGGCCTCGAAGAAATCCGGAATTTTCGCATGGGTATCGAAGCTGTCAACGGTATTGAACATACTCGCAAGGAATGGGGTTTGTTCAGGAAGGTCGGTTGCTGATCCTCCACACAAGATCATAACGTCGATTTTACCTTTATATGACTCGGCATTGGAGATGGATTCGAAACGAACACCTTCCGTGCTTGCTGCCAGATCAGAAGGCTCCCTCCGAGTAAAGATAGCAACCAGCTCCATGTCGCTGTTTTGCGCAATGGCTTTATGTACACCTTTTCCAAGATTGCCATAACCTACGATGCCAATTTGAATTTTTTGATTGCTCATTGTTAAGCTCCCTTCTAGGATTTGTAATAGCGGATAACTCTTAACATCCTAACATGTCATGTGAGATATGTCTATGGCAATTCACTATTAGAACGATATTGTTGCAGGCGCTGCGAGAGCGCTATAATGAAGGGAAGAACGGAAGATGAAAGGGAACAACAAATATGAATGATGCCATAGTACCTATTTATTTGCTGTCTGGCTTTCTTGGCAGCGGCAAAACGACATTGCTTACCGGGCTGCTGGACAACTGGAAAGCGAGAGGACTTAAGACAGCTGTCATTATGAATGAATTAGGCGATATCAATTTGGACGGCCAAATGGTCGGTGATGATGTTCCAATGTCGGAAATGCTGAGCGGCTGCATCTGCTGCACGATTCGAAGCGATCTGAGTATGGAGATCAAAACCCTTATCGACGAGCATAACCCTGATGTAATCGTTATTGAATCTACAGGGGCTGCCAATCCAATGGAGATTATGGATGGCGTAACAGAAGCGGCTCTATACTGTAAGATCGAGCTGAAAGGCGTTATTACGGTAGTTGATGGACCAGAGCTGTTGCAGCGTAACCGTAGTGGAAGGGGCAAAACGTTTAAGCTGATGCGCGAGCAAATAAAATGTGCAACAAAGCTGCTGCTTAATAAAATCGATAAACTGGAGCCGGACGAGCTGGTAGAGGCGCAGCAGCTGCTAAGAGAAATGAACGCAGTAGCTCCTGTGATCCCAACGATTCGTTGTAAGGTGGATGATTGGGCGGCTCTGGAAGGAACAGCGGAAGACATTATACTAACCTCATCCGATCAGATGGAGCATGAACACAGTCATGATAGAGGTCATCATCATACCCATGAGCATGTTATGGTGATGACTCATTATATGAATGGGCCGGTGGACAGCGAGAAATTTGAGGCTTTTCTCAAGCAGCTGCCAGACCATGTGTATCGCGCAAAAGGGATTGTATCCTTCTCGGATACGGCAAGCCGGTTCTTGTTCCAATATGCCTATCGGGAAACCGACTTTATCCGGATTACCCCTCAGGGCGACGTGAATGACGTTGCTGTTTTTATCGGTGAGCATTTCTCCAAGGAGTTGGTGCTCGAGGAACTTCTTAAACTCGAACATCAACAATCGACAGAATAATTTGTTAAGCGACATCGCCATGTCTAATCCAACGTATGCTTGGGAAAAATAATCCAGTAGGCATCACGATATTGGATAAGGAAGGTGTGGCAAAGCATGAACAGAAAATGGATCATTAGCGCATTCACAGCATCGATGCTGCTGCTTGCAGCTCCAGTCTATGCGGCTCAGCCGGAGGATGCTGCGCAGGATAAACGTGTAGAGGACCATGGTCATCATCATGGCATGCACGGCAAGGACAGAGAAGCGCATAGACTTGAGAAGCTCCGTTATATGGCCGATTATTTCGGAATTAAGACAGAAGGCAAGTCAGCTGAGCAGCTGAAGACAGAGCTCGAAGCTGCGAAGCAGAAAGATAAAGCGAAGTGGGAAGCGTTCAAGACCGAGCATAAAGCGAAGCTCTTGGAGCATCTGCGTGAGAAGGCCAAAGAAAACGGCATTGCTACAGAAGGCAAAACAGCTGAGCAGCTTCGTGAGGAGCTTCATAAGCTTCACCGTATGCATCATAAGAGTGGAGCGCAGCCAGAGCCGCAGCGTGATGTGAAGCAGGGCTAAACAAACAAAAGAGGCAGTTGAAGGCATAAATGCGCTTCAACTGCCTCTTTCTTTTTGACCAGGTACAAAGTTACAAAATCCGACATTACGTTGTCGAAGAAATGATTATATTGTCATAATAATTGATAGTTTTCCGTTGAATTTATCTTATTTTGTCAAGTATACTAGAACCATATCATAAAATGGAAAAACGTAAGATAGGTCTAGAGGCAGAGGGGGATAGAGTTTGAAGAAATTAAGGCTCAGCATTGCACAGAAACTGATTACTGCATTGGGAGTTCTTATGCTGTTGTCTTATTCTTTAGTTGTTTCTGTCTATCTTACCAAGCTGTATGACACCAGTTTGCAAAAAGGCGAGCTGCTTGCGCAAAAACAATCTATCCAATATATCGACGAAATTACTCAATCCATTAATAGAAGTTTGTCCTCGCTGACAATGGTAAGGGATGGACTGCTGCAAATGCGTACGGATTCGGTACAAAATCGCCCCTATGCCGTACATTTGCTGGAAGCGGTCGTACGCAATAATCCCGATTTGATAGGTGCTTATACGATATGGGAGCCAAATTCCTTCGATAACGAGGATGCGAGCCATCAACTGACCAGCAGCTACGATGATGTGACAGGCCGATTTATTCCCTATGTGGTACGTACGAATGATGGCCTAATTACTATTCCTTCCGTTGACTATAGTGAGTTGAATGAAAAAGGGGACTATTATCAGGTCGCCAAGCAATCGAAAAAGTTTACGCTGCTGGATCCTTATCCCTATGATCTGAACGGAACGGAGATTATTGTAACCTCATTTATCCTTCCAATAATGGATGAGAACGGCCAGTTTCTTGGTATTGTTGGCGGTGATATTTCACTGCAAACCGTACAGGACAAAATTCGTAACATCCGTCCATTGAATGGCCATGCAAGTATTATCA
The DNA here is from genome assembly GCF_052113225.1 of Paenibacillus sp. YAF4_2. NCBI lineage: Bacteria > Bacillati > Bacillota > Bacilli > Caryophanales > Paenibacillaceae > Paenibacillus > Paenibacillus sp. YAF4_2. The sequence continues at coordinate 35,033 of NZ_JBFRCT010000013.1, read as the reverse complement.
CATCAAATGACTATTACTTGGCAAACGGTGCTTACCCGAATCTTGTTATGAAGCCCTACCAAATGTGGAAGAACGGGGGATCCATCAGCGATTATAAAAAGCATTTCGCAACGATACAATACACCTCCGATCGTTATATAAAAGGGGAAATGCTGCGGATGTTTATCCCTATCCCTATTCAAGACTTTACCTGGTATTTCGAGATGGCCATTCCGAAAAATAACATGTTAACAGAGTATTATTCATCACTTTGGAACTCTATTATTATTGCTGCTATTACCCTTATATTAATGTCTTTACTGGCGCTGCTTCTACTTAAGAAGATCGTACTTGAAAATATTAAGAAGGTTATCCAGGTCACCTCTGCCGTTGCGATTGGCAATGAGAGACAGAAGCTGGATATTAGGACCAATGATGAGTTTGAGACGATGGCTAATCATTTTAACCGGATGGTGGATTTCCGTAAGGAAGCAGAGCATTTGATCCAGCATCAGGCTACACATGATCTGGTAACCGGGTTCCCTAATCGTTACGGCTATACGCGGTACATAGAGACGAAGATAAGCAGTGATAAGCATGTTGCGCTGCTTTATGTCGATTTAGACCGTTTTAAGATTATTAACGAAACGTTGGACTATACGATGGGGGATTTATTGCTGAAGCAAGTCGGGAACCGAATTGTTGAGGTTACTGGTGAATTCGGTCAAGTCTATCGTTTTGGCGGTGATGAATTTGTTGTACTGCTTGATGAGATTAGCAATTTGGGACAAGCAGCTGCTATAGCGGCGCAGATTTTGAGTGTAATCGCAGAGCCGATTAAGATGAGGGGGCGGGTCTTCTATCTGACGGCTAGCATTGGGATGAGCGTGCAGCAGGAATGGACGCCGGAGTCAGGCGATCGGCTTGTTAAAGAATCCGATATCGCCCTGTATGTGGCGAAGAAGCAGCGGAATACGTATAAACTGTACTCACCGCTTATGAATAACGTGCCAACAAAGGAGCTTATACTGGAGAACAGTATGTTCGAGGCGCTGGAGAGCAACCAATTTATGCTTCATTATCAGCCAAAGCTTGAGATTGGGACTAGTCGTATTCATGGTGTTGAAGCGCTGCTGCGCTGGAAGCATCCAGAGTTTGGCATGGTATCTCCTCTTGAGTTTATTCCGATAGCGGAGAAGACAGGCTTTATTATTTTGCTGGGGGAATGGGTGCTGCGGACGGCTTGCCGGCAGGTTAAGCAGTGGGAGCTAATGGGTCTGGACTCTATCCTGGTCAGTGTGAATATGTCGATGATGCAGTTCCAACAGAAGAACATTGTTGAAAGCATCCAATCAATTATTACGGAAGAAGACGTTCGACCAGAGCAGATCGAGCTGGAATTAACCGAATCGATATTTATGGAAAATCCAGAGCATACCCTTCGAATTCTGCATGAGCTTCAAGAGCTTGGTCTTCAATTATCCTTAGATGACTTTGGCACGGGGTACTCATCGCTCAGTTACTTGCAGAGCATCCCGATTCATTATTTAAAGCTGGATAAATCATTTATTCGCGGCATCGTAACCGATATCCGGAAGCAGATGATATTCAAATCGATTATTGTTATCGCCCATAACCTGAATATGATGGTTGTTACGGAAGGTGTGGAGACGGCCGAGGAGCTGCAAATTATTAAGGAGCATAACTGCGATTTGATGCAGGGCTATCTGTTTAGTCCTCCGGTCACTCCGGAACGATTCGTAGAATTATTTCAATTGGTTAAAGCTTCAGGTGAATAGTGACGCGAAAAAAGGCGCTCTTATTGTCGGGATGATAATAAGAGCGCCGATTGCTGTTATATCGTCCATTGGGAATGCACAATCGCACTTATATACCAAGTTCCGTCTTGCTGCTCCAGCACGAGTATGAGGCTTTCCCAATCCATTCCTCTATACTCGGGATCAAATCCGTTGAAGTGATAGTCGAAGAAGGTGCTGCCTTGGAAAACATCCTGGATATTAACTAGCGTATTCCCTTGACCAAGCACTTCATTATGACCAATAGCATCAGCTTCCGCAAAGTTTTGATCATAAATGAACTTCTTGTAGTAATCACTGAAACTTAAGGATATTGGCTCGCCTGAACCGTCAAAGCTTCCCCACTCATATGCTTTCGGGTCCTCAAGAGTTGGAAGTTCACCAGAGTGGAACGTAATCGCAATGTCCGTCTCGATATGAGCATAAGGGGAGAATAGCAGCCCTTTTTCTGGATGGATATAGGAAGTGAGTGTAGTTAAATCTTGCTGTTGTAATGCGGTCATGATTGCCTTGGCAGCTTCTTCAGCAGTAGCCGCATGAGGGGCTGAAGGGCTAGGTGCTGGTGAAGAAGAAGGCTCAACCGACGGTGAAGTCGTTGGTGATGGATCCGGTACTGGAGACAATGAATTGTCATTCCCGCCTAGTCCAAAACAACCGCTAAGAAGCAGGAGCACGGTAAGTATACTCAATTGACGCAGCATGAGCTTCACTCCATTTCAGAAAACCAGATTGCTTCTATCTTATTCCTCCTAAAATGAATGATCACCCAAGTGGCCATGAATTCAGGCCAGTGTGATGATTCATTGCTTCGAAAGCATAAGCTAAACGAAAAACAGACTCGAAGGTTGCGGTCACGTTATATTTTCCACTACTGCCCTATGAGAGGTTAAGGGATTGGCGTTGGCCGATCCTTCATATAGGCAGTAGGTGTCTTTCCTGTCTCTCGTTTGAAGATTCGTTGAAAGTAGGAGAGATCACGGTAGCCTACAGATTCTGCAATTTCCCCTACGGTAAGCGTCGAGTCAATCAACAGATATATAGCTTTTTTAACTCTGGCTTTATGCACATATTCACTAATCGTTTGCCCGGTTACCCGGCGGAACAACGTAGCCGCATAATTGGGGGATTTGTGAATATGCTCGCCAAGCTCTTCTTTTGAAATTTTCTGTGGGTAGTAATTCATGATATAGTTCTTCATTCGTTCTACCTGCTGATGGGCGGCGGGAGTAGCAGGTCCTTCATCCAGCTCCCGGTTCCAAAGCGCCAAACATTCATACAGAATGGCAAGGCCAAGTATATCCGCATACAGATGCTTCTCTGTCCATTCGTTATGCATCGTTTTAATTCGTTCAAGAATCAATTCATAAGCACCAATTCGCGATTTCATATAATAACTGCTTTGCAGAATCGGAAGTGGAGAATCCGTTACCGTAAATTCAATGACGTATTTTTCATGAAAAACGGTTGGCACACATTTGCCATAATACGATTGACTGGCTGGAATGTATAAGAAATCACCTTTCTCCAAAATGACTTTTTCATGGTCAATCCAGTAAACCGCTTTGCCGTAGCTTACTAATACGAGCGTACACGCGCCTTCCGGCCGATTGTTGTCTTCGAACCATTCGCTTCCTCGATCTTGTCTCACTTGTGTCAGGCGCAGCATTGTTCCAAGTTCCTCCTTACAACACCGTACTATGTTTCTATAAGAGTACTATATTTCATAGTCTGTTGGGAAGAAACGAGCTACAATAAGGTTATTCATGTTCATCAGACTCGTACAATCAGGAGGAATAAGACATTATGCGCAAGACGAAAATTGTTTGTACCATGGGACCAGCATGTGAATCGAAAGAAGTATTAATCGACATGATTAATGCAGGAATGAATGTTGCCCGTTTGAATATGGCTCACGGCGAGCTTGAGGATCATGCGGCGCGTATTACGAAAATTCGGGAAGCTGCAGCTGCTACTAACAGTGTTGTCGCTATCCTGCTTGATATTAAAGGTCCAGAGGTTCGGATCGGCAAACTGGAGGAAGCTTCGTACCTGCTGCAGGTTGGCGAGAAGCTCACTCTGACGACGGAAGAGATTATTGGCAATGGCGAGCGTATTCATGTGAATTATGCGGAACTGCCGCAAGTTGTAAACCCTGGCAACAAAATTTTGCTGGATGACGGCTTGATCGAAATGGAAGTTGCAGCGGTTAACGGGACAGAGATCGAGTGTACGATTCTGAACGGCGGCGTTATTAAAGCGAGAAAAGGCGTTAACCTGCCGGGTATCCGCACGACACTGCCAGGCGTAACTGAGCGTGACATTCGTCATATCCTCTTTGGCATTGAGCAGCAAATTGATATTATCGCTCCCTCCTTTGTAAGAAGAGCGGAAGATATTTTGCAGATCCGCGAATTGCTTCGTGAGAGCGGAGCAGGTCATATCCAGATTATCTCCAAGATTGAGAATGAAGAAGGTGTTAATAATCTGGATTCGATTATTGAAGCATCTGACGGCATTATGGTTGCCCGCGGTGACCTTGGTGTAGAGGTTCCAGCTTGGGATGTACCGATGATTCAACGCGAGATGATTACGAAATGTAATGCTGCTGGCAAAGTTGTTGTCGTTGCGACGCAAATGCTGGATTCGATGCAGATCAACCCTCGTCCATCCCGCGCGGAAGTTAGTGACGTGGCAAATGCGGTTCTTCAAGGAACGGACGCTATTATGTTGTCGGGTGAAACAGCTGCCGGCAAATATCCAGTACAGTCGGTCAGCATGATGGCTTCGATCGCTGTTAAGGCAGAATCTATGCTGGATTATTTCGAAGGCTTCCAACAACGCAGAGGCGCACAGCCAACGACTATTACGGAAGTGATCAGCCAAGCGGTAGTAAGCTCCTCTCTTGAGCTCGATGCGAAAGCTATTGTAACGCCAACAGAGAGCGGCTTTACAGCTCGTATGGTATCGAAATACCGTCCGAAATCGCCAATCATTGCCGTTGCTTCTGATGAAAAAGTACTGCCTCGTCTCGCAATCATGTGGGGAGTTATTCCGGTTAAGGGCGGCAGACCTAATTCGACAGATGATATTTTCGAATCAGCTTTAACGAATGGCGGAAGTACAGGCCTCTTGGAAAAAGGCGACTATGTTGTCATTACAGCAGGCACGCCAACAGGTAAAGCCGGCGCAACCAACCTTGTGAAAATCGCACAGTACGGCCTATAATAGTTATATATAATGGCGAAGAACGCCCATCTAAAACATCTCGCGATGTTTTAGATGGGCGTTTTATTTTCTAAACAGCGCACAGTGATTGGTTGGAGGGGCATAAGGAGAGAAGAAGCGGAGCGAAAAGGAAGGCTTGAAAGAGGACATCAACATGCGGAGAAGCTCTTTCTCCAGCAGGTGTGGTGGCCGCTGATAGGCTCATTAGAACAATTACACCCTGAATATGAAATCCTTGATTGGAGGGGGAAATTGTATTTCGCTGATCTGGCGTGGTTACCAGGGCATGTAAAATTTGTATTTGAGATTAAGGGATATGGACCCCATGTTACAGATATGGACCGAAGGCGCTATTCGGAAGAATTGAATAGAGAAACATTTATACAGGGTGTTGGATTTCGTGTTGTTTCGTTTGCTTATGATGAGGTAGCATATCGCCCCGAGCTGTGTATGACATTGTTGAGGCTTTTGCTAAGCCGATACCAGACGAAAAAGGAAATGCCAAGTCGAATCAGGCGAGAAATTGTGCTGTTGGCTTGTGAGAGTGGAGGGCGAATTAGTCCTGCTCAAGTCGAACAGCATTTGGAGCTTAATCACCGAACGGCCGTCCGACATTTGCAGGCATTATGTGAACGAGGATGGCTCCAGCCATTATTATGTGATAATGTAGATTTTCATTTTGATGCTGTAAATCTGCTGTCTACAGGGTACATAAAAGCCCCTTCCGATTATGGAAGGGGCTTGTTGTATGTCCACTATGTGTGACTTACTGAACTATTTGTGGAGATGCCTGCATCGACGACTACTGTACTTTCTTCTATAGTGGCTGAAGCCTCTGAGGCTGCAGTATGCTCCTGTACGTTTTCTTCGGCAGCACTTGCTGCTGCGGCTTCTGCTGCCGCTGCTTTAACGGCTTTTTTCTTGCGGTGCTTCTTCCGGAAGAATAAGAACAGAGCGATCAGCGGAACAGCGATGGCGAATAAATACAGGGATACGTTATGGACCATACTTTCAGCGGCTTGACCGTAAAAGTAAATGAGTGCACCAACTAAATAAAATTTAGCTGCTCTGCCTACCGCTGCGTACATAAGAAGGCGCCATAGCGGGAAATTCAGAGCACCAGATAAGATCGTGAATACTTTAAATGGAATTGGCGTGAATGAACCGATCAATACAGCTGTATCTCCGTTTTTCTTGAACATGGTTGTAGCAGCTTCGATCCATTCTTTTTTAAGTATTTTGTATAGGATGGAATTGCCCAGAAGTTTGCCGATTAAATAGCCGATAGGGGTGCCTATCAAACAACCGATATATCCTACGGTAGCCAGTAAAAACGCATCAGATGGATTTACTAGACTTAGTGGAACCTGGAGGAATAAAGCCGGTATTGGAAAGATGATTGCATCAATCATGGAATGAAAAAACAAACCCCAGGGGCCAAATTTCATAAGGAAGTCTACAATATCTTGGAGCATGAAAATGGCACACACCTCTCTACGCATGGAAAGCCGTAGTTAATTATACGATAGTTTAGGACTTAGGTTTCACTTTTTTTATGGTCACGAAAGAAATTTAAGTAAATGTACTTTTTTGACCTTACCGATGCTTTGCTCCTTCGCATACGATACCTATGTTCTAATGGTGTTAAATTAATGTTAGTTTATCTAACAAGTTAATATACTAAATTTTCTTAATAGTGGAAGAAAAACGAAGTTAATCTCAGATATACGCTGATGTTAACGCTTTAATGGGGTGTTATTATATTTGTTAATATATGTGACATAAAATAGACTAAAATTGTTAGAAAAAGATAGATAGATTAGGGAGGAAGATGAAATATGACGAACATTGTCAAGAGTACGTTAGGTAAGAGGTTTGTTGCACTACTTCTTTTGCTGTCGATGATTACAGGAACAGTTGTTGTTTCGAGAAATTTGGCAAACGCTGCCGAACCTGTACCGCTTCCTACATTTAACATTCCACCGGTTTCCGCTGAGTTTGAAGCATCCGAGAAGCCTAATGTACTCGTTATTGCAACAGGGGGAACGATCGCAGGTGCTGCTAGAAACGGCGATAAAACCAACTTCCAGAACTACGCAGCCGGCACGTATACCATGGCTGATATGGTCGCTCAATTGCCAGTACATAAAACAGCGGACGTATCTACCTTCCAATTTGGCAATAAAGGCTCAGGCAGCTATTCGATAAAGGACTTATACGATCTCTCGTTGGCAGTTGATACGGCTCTTGCTACTTATGACAGTGTAGTGGTTACAACGGGGACGGATACGATGGAGGAGATTGCTTATTTCCTTGATCTAACCGTACGCAGCGAAAAACCTGTTGTTGTGACGGGGGCGATGAGGCCTTGGGATGTTATCGGTACGGATGCTCCGGCTAACCTGTATCAAGCGATTAAAGTGGCAGGCAGCAACAAAACCAAATGGTTTGGAACCGTTCTGATGCTGAATGATGTCATTTATGCAGCACGTGAAGTGACCAAAACAAATGCCCATCGTTTGGATACGTTTGATGCACCGATGTTTGGCGCGCTTGGTTATGTGGATGACCCTGCTGTTCGTATTTACCGTGCTCCTGCAAGAGCGATTAAAGCGGGTACAGAAGCATGGGCAACACCGTTTGATCTGAAGACGATCGCGAAGGACAAGCTTCCAATTGTCGAAATTGCTTACAGCTACCAAGAAGCGGGCGGCGGTGCAATCCGTGGATTTGTAGAAGATGGTGCGAAGGGTATCGTTACAGCAGGCATGGGAGCTGGAGGTATCTCTTCGAAAATGAGCCAAGCTCGCTCTGCAGCCATTCAACAAGGTGTTGTCTTCGTGACCACAACCCGAACAGGCTCCGGAACGATGTATGACAGCGGTACAAGCAGCACTATTGGTGGAGATAACCTCAACGCGGCACATGCGCGTATGCTGCTTCTTCTTTCGTTGGCCTTTACAAGTGATTTGCCTACAATCCATTCCTGGTTCCAATCGTTTGGTACAGGAGATGTTGAAATTTCTGTAGACGAAAATACAGTTTTGACAACTTCACTCGAAGTAGAACCTGTCGTTGAAGAGCCAGCAGTTGAGGTTGAAGTACCGACTCCTTCTGTAGAGCCTACTGTTGAACCTTCTGCTGATCCAACACCTGATCCGGAAAGCCCAGCACCGCTTGAAACAACGCCAGTAGAAGAGCCTGTTGGGGTTCGCTAAGCAAGAGTAGTATACGAAGGGAGGGTAACCGGTTATGACGGCCATAAGTAACAATCGAACATTGCGCAGATTTCTTGCACCACTATTAATGCTAGCGCTTCTCTCGGGATTCATGGGTTATGCGCGAGCCGCCGAAGAAGTTCCTCCACAGCTGCCAACATTTGATATACCGGCATTATCGGCGGAATCCATAGCTTCTCCGCTGCCGAATATTATGGTTGTGGCTACTGGGGGTACGATAGCTGGAGCAGCATCAAACGGCGATAAAACTAATTTTCAGAACTACGCGGCCGGCACGTATAAAATGGCGGATATGGTCGCTCAGCTACCTACGCATAAGAATGCCGATGTATCGACCTTTCAATTCGGCAACAAAGGTTCTGGCAGCTATTCGATGAAAGATCTTTATGATCTTTCATTGGCTGTCGACCAAGCTCTTGATGTTTATGACGGCGTTGTTGTGACGACGGGTACAGATACAATGGAGGAAATCGCTTATTTCCTTGATCTGACTGTGCGTAGTGAGAAGCCTGTTGTTGTAACAGGTGCGATGAGACCATGGGATGTCATTGGTACCGACGGACCAGCGAATCTTTATCAAGCGATTAAAGTAGCGGCGAGCAATAAGACAAAATGGTTCGGCACTGTTCTTATGCTTAACGATGTCATTCAGGCAGCACGTGAAGTGACCAAATCGAATGCACATCGCCTCGATACGTTTGATACTCCGATGTTTGGAGCGCTTGGGTATGTCGATGACCCGGCTGTTCGGATCTATCGGCTCAATGCCAGAGCGCTTAAGGCAGGGACACCAGAGTGGGCTACGCCGTTTGATCTGCACACGATATCGAAGGACAAGCTTCCGATTGTCGAGATTGCGTACAGTTATCAGGAAGCAGGCGGCGGCGCCATTCGGGCTTTGGTAGAAGACGGTGCGAAAGGGATCGTAACCGCTGGCACGGGAGCGGGAGGTATATCTGCAAAGATGAGCCAAGCGCGAAGCGCTGCCATTCAGAAAGGTGTTATCTTCGTCACAACAACAAGGACGGGATCGGGAACGATGAGCGGTGGAGGTAACGGTGTCATCGCTGGAGACAACTTGAATCCTCAACATGCCCGCATCATGCTGCTCTTGTCCATGGCGTTCTCGAATGATTTTAACACCATTAAAGATTGGTTCGAAACGGTTGGAGCTCAAGATATCGTGATGGATGACCCAACTCCTCCTGTGTGGCCGGCAAATGCCGTGCTCTCCTCGGATGAGCAAACCAATGACACCATTAACTTAAGCTGGCCGCAAGCAACAGATTCAACTCGAGTGGCAGGCTATGCGATTTACCAAGGCTCGGAAGAGACACCGATTGTCAAAGTTGCATCCTCTGTCACTAGCTACATGGCTAAGGCGCTTTATTCGAATACATCGTATACCTTTACGGTCAAAGCCTTTGATGATAAGGGCAATGAGAGTGCTGGTCTGACCGGCAAATTTATAACAAGCTCATCCGGTTCAGGATCAAGCGGAGGTACTGGCTCCTCGAATAGCAATGAACTTACCGTTTCGGCTGGAGGTTCTGGGGAGCTTAGTGTCTATGACAATAGTTTTACTATTCAAATACCAAGTGGGGCAGCAAGTGAGCAGCTGCTTATAACCATTCAGAAGTTAGCGCAGACGGGTGGCTTAATACAGGCAGATGATGTCCTTCTGTCGTCGATCTTTGAAGTCGTGAAGAATAAGTCTGGTAACTTCCTTGTGCCAGTTACATTGACCTTCAAGTTTGATGTATCACTTGTGAAGGGAGGGAAGAAGCCTTCGGTATTCTACTATGATGAATCCAAGAAACAATGGATGGAGATGGGCGGCACGGTAAGCGGAAGCCAGATTTCCGTAAAAACGAATCATTTCACGAAATTTGCTGTATTTGCAGTAGATGAAGATAAGTCTCTTGTTCCATTCTCCGATATCTCAGGACATTGGGCGGCAGCATCCATTGGCAAAGCGGTATCAGCCGGCATTGTTAACGGCTATACCGATGGCACCTTTAAACCTGAGCTCACTGTTACGCGTGAGGAGTTTATCGTCATGCTGATGAGAGCGTTGAAATTAGAAGGATCAGGGACAGACCTTGCCTTTACCGACACATCTGCTATCGGTTCATGGTCGAAAACTGCGGTCGCTCAGGCAGTTCAGGCAAGCATTATTAGTGGTTATCCAGATGGAACCTTCAAACCAGGCAGCCGGATCAGCCGCGCTGAAATGGTCGTAATGATCGCTAAGGCCATGAAGCTTCCTTTAACGGCGAATGCCGTGACCAGCTTCTCTGATAACGAAGAGATACCAGTGTGGGCAAGAGGTGCAGTGAAAGCAGTAGCGGATAAAGGCCTTATTCAAGGCCGTTTGAACAATCGTTTCGTTCCGGAAGGGACGGCAACAAGGGCTGAAGCAGTAACTGTTATTATCAAACTACTGGATTCTAAATAATATAGAAGAGCCGCTTTGCAGGAGTAATAACCTAGCAGAGCGGCTTTTTCTATGTATTATTCTTCATACAAGCCCCAGCTTGTCAAACTAGTCCGCATAATTGTCCAAGTTCCCTCATAGACATGTTACCAGTCGGAAAAACAATGTGAAGAGGGGATGATTGTAATGCGTCGCATGACATGGGCAGCGGCAATCTTGTTAGTGTTTTCACTCGTACTTAGCGCCTGCGGAAAGAAGGACGCCGAGTCCGTGGTCAAGGAACTCGACAAAGTGGTAAGCAACATGGAGAGCTATCAAGGTACAGGAACGATGAAGCTTCATACCGGGCAGCAGGAGCTGACGTATGACGTAGAAGTTTCTTACCAGAAACCTCACTATTACCGCATTAAATTGACAAATGCAGAGAAGGATATTACACAAATTGTCCTTCGTAATGATGACGGTGTATTCGTTCTTACGCCACGTCTGAACAAAGTGTTCCGATTCCAAAGCGATTGGCCGCAAAATCAAGGACAAGTGTACCTCTATCAAACGCTGATTCAAAGCATCCTGCTCGACAACTCGCGTCAATTTGCGGTTGATGATAAATCATACGTCTTTGATGTAATGGCTAACTATAATAATGGCACGCTCGCCAGACAAAAAATCTGGTTGAACAAATCCGATTATAAGCCGGTTCATGTTGAAGTTAGTGATGCTAATGCAGCTGTGATGGTGCAGGTTGACTTCTCGAATTTCGAATTTGGACCAAGCTTTGACAAAACAACTTTCGAGACAGAAGCAAATATGAAGTCCTCACCTTCAAGCACAGGTACTAGTGACCAAGCGACCATTGCCGATCCGGATCAATCGAAAGATATAAACGGCAGCACTAATGCAAATGCAGAGGGCAGCAAAGATGCCGTAACACCGGACAAATCGACGGATGCGAAGGGTGACAGCCAAGCAGACAGCAAGGCGGATGACAAAGCAACAGGTGAAGATGGCAAAAATGCAACGACAGAAGATGAAGAAGATGCTGATGACACGGCAGCACAGCCACAGGGTGAGTCAGCAAGCGAACTTCAAGTAATGGTGCCAACAGATCTTCCTGAAGGCGTAACTTTAAGAGACAGCATGGATATCGTATTTGGCGGATTGCCAGGCGTTGTATCCCGCTATACAGGCACATATGACTTCTCCATCCTTCAAACACAGCCGAAAGACATGGCAGCTACGTATGGAGGAGAAGGCAAATTCCTGGATCTTGGCTTTACAATCGCTGAATTAACTGGCGGAGATGATCAGAAGACATTGACTTGGATCGTAGATGGCAATGAGCTTCGCCTCTCGAGTGCAACGCTTCCAGAGACTGAGATGATTAGAATTGCTCAATCTGTTCAAGTGGATCCCACTAAATAAAACAGTTAAGAGATGATGAAAAATATGTTTTTTCCAAGACGTGCTATCCGATTCCGGACGCCATTTCATTGACAGTCCAAGCGACAGCGTTTAACATTATTTCTATTGATGTTTAAATGGCTCGGGTTTGTTGCGACTGCTAGGGCGAGGAGAAGGTGAACGACTTGGAATTGTATTATCGCCCGACACGGGTAGAAATTTCACTTAATGCGCTGAACCGCAATCTGCAAGCATTTCGCAGCGCTATGCCGCATGGGCGCCTATTAATGGCTTCGGTCAAGGCAAACGCCTATGGGCATGGCGCAGTGGAAATCGCTCGCGAGGCTGAACGGTTTGGCGTTGATTATTTAGGCGTAGCTTTTTTGGATGAAGCGCTGCAGCTTCGTCAGGCAGGGATTCGGATACCGATCCTAGTACTCGGTTTTGTGCCGGCTGAAGCGCTTGCGCTTGCCCGAGATCTAGATATTACAATCGCCCTATTCCGAGATGACGTATTAGAAGCGGCGGCGAAACTTCCTTTACACGAGGAAGGGAAGAAGCTTAAGGTTCATATTAAGATTGACTCCGGTATGGGCCGGCTTGGCATCATCGGTAAGGAAGAAGCGGTTACGTTTATCGACAAAGCTCTTTCCGTGCCGCAGCTTGAGGTTGAGGGGTTATTTACTCACTATGCCAGAGCCGATGAAGCGGACAAAAGCTATACGAAGCAGCAATATGAACGCTTCTATGCGGTTGCCGAACATATTCGAAGCCATGAGCTGCCTATCCGTATTATTCATGCGGCTAACAGCGCAGCGGGAATGGATACGCCGGAATACGGCGGCGACATGGTAAGGCTTGGCATCAGCATGTATGGCATATACCCTTCAGATGAAGTGAACCGGCAGACGATCACGCTTGATCCTGTGCTTTCGCTTAAGACAGAAGTGGTCATGGTCAAGGATGCACCGCCTGGCTGGGGTATTAGCTACGGCTCTCGTTATGTGACGAAGGATGTAGAACGGATTGGCACGCTGCCGATTGGTTATGCAGACGGCTTTAGCCGAATGCTGAACGGCAAGGCACATGTACTTGTGCGAGGAGTGAAGGTGCCCGTACTAGGAACGATCTGTATGGATCAGTGCATGATTGCCTTGGATGGTGCTGCCGCTGCTGCTGCTGTTGAGCCGGGTGAAGAGGTTGTTCTTCTGGGGCGTCAAGGCGATGAAGTGATTACAGCGGAGGAGCTGGCTTCCCAGCTAGGAACGATTCCTTATGAAGTGACCTGTATGGTTGCGGCCCGCGTGCCCCGCGTCTATGTGAGAGACGGGAAGGTCGAAGCGGTATCGAATCCGCTCGTATTGGAGTAGGAATTAATTACTAATCGCAACTATTCTCGGAAATAGAGGATTTTTGTTGTCGATCTCGAATATGTTAAAGCAATTTGTATATGCTCCGGGATACAGTTCATCATACAGCATAATTGATATACGCAGAACATAGATATGATGAAGTATAGTGGCAGCGTATTTAAGTAATAATGAATATTAATGGTTTTGGAAAAGTTTTGGGGGTGCTAGTTCGGTGGCCAATATGCAGAACACCAAGAGGATCATGATCAGCTTGCCGGATCAATTGTTGGAGGAGGTCGACGGTATCGTCGCGAAGGAAAATTCCAACCGAAGCGAGTTTATTCGGCAGGCCATGAAGCTGTATCTTGTGGAACGGAAAAAACGGCAGATCCGCGAGTCCATGCAGCGTGGGTATCTGGAAATGGCGAAGATCAACTTGAACATGGCCTCCGAAGCTTTTCAAGCGGAGGAAGAAGCCGATCATACGTTAGGCCGTCTCGTAAGCGGGGTGTAGAGGTTGATCGTAAAACGCGGAGATGTGTTTTTTGCGGATTTGTCACCGGTCGTCGGATCAGAACAGGGCGGAGTAAGGCCAGTGCTTGTCATTCAGAATGACATAGGCAACCGCTTCAGTCCGACGGTCATAGTCGCGGCCATTACGGCGCAAATCCAGAAAGCCAAATTGCCTACGCACGTTGAGATGGAAGCGGCGGCGCACGGCTTCGACAGAGACTCCGTCGTGCTGCTTGAGCAGATTCGGACGATTGACAAGCAGCGTTTAACCGACAAGATCACCCACCTGGACGACGAAACGATGCGAAAAGTGGACGACGCTTTGCTCATTAGCGTTGGATTAATTGATTTTTAATCGCTAGTTAGACAATAAGGACAGCCTAGGCTGTCCTTATTTTTATGAAGAAATAGTCGAATAACAACGAAATACTGCACAATTGTTCGAAAAACCTATAGACAACTATTTAATAAATTGCTATTATATGGTCAATTAGTTGTTAAATACATATACGTGCACGGCTTAGCGAAGAACGCAAGCGGATCAGCCCTATTAAGGGGGCTTCTGCTGCGTTCTTTTTTTTTCGCCTGGTGAACAAGAGAAGGGAGAGAAGATGAACAGAAGGAGAAATGCAGGTATTGGTTTATTAGCCGCTTTGCTGTCAGGCTTGCTGGTGTATGGATTGTTTCAACTGCAGAAGCTGCAGGTTACCCGTCAAGAAACAGTAGAAGTTGTGATTACGAAGCAGTTTGTCGAAGCGGGCAAGCGGCTGACGGAAGAGGATGTCGCTTACAAGCGTATCCCCCGAGAAGGTTATACGAAGGAAATGCTCGTTGATTTGAAGCAGGCAGTAGGAATGGATACGGTAATCCCGCTTGGGAGTAATGAGCCGATTCTAGGTTGGAAAATTGACCGCTATCATCTGCTGCCGGCAGACTCGGAGTCGACTTTTCAAATTCCGCGCGACTATATACGTTCCATTTCTAATGGCATCCGGGCAGGAGATAAAGTCACCCTGTATCTCTCGGGCGAGAATGAGCCCTCAAGGCGAATCCTTGATTCTCTTGTGACCGTAGCCTCGGTCAAATCCTCCAGTAACGTTGAGATCGACAATATGAAGGATCCTAATTTGCTGTCCTTAGCGGAAGGCGATAAAGAACGAATGTATGCGTCAAGACGCGATGCGAACGGCATGATTGAATATATTAATTTGAATTTGACAGAGCCACAGTGGCTGCAGATCGACAGCTATTGTAAGGACGGCCTTCACAAGCTGGTTATCGCTTACAGCCCGGAATCATTGCAGCTTGAAGAGGAGGATCGTCAGTGAACGCAACATCGGCACCGCTCATCGCATTTGTAGGGACAACGCCGAATATAGGCACAACCGCTGCAGCATTCGCCGCTGCCTTTCGGATCGCGGAAGCAAGTGGAAGGCAGGTTGGCTACTTATGCATGCATTTGAAAAGCGCAAAGCTGCATCGATACCTAGGCATCAACGAGCCAGCTATTACGCTGGACAAGCTGCGGCCGGAGCTGCAATCCGGCTCCTTAACACCAGAGAAGCTGATGCGTGCAGTACAACCGGTAAGAGGGATGCCGAATTTGCGTGTATTGTTCGGTAATCTGATGAGGGATCAAGCAGAATTTTATTCGCCTGAGGAGATGGAGCATTTGCTCCGGGTCGCAGAGCAGACTTTCTCTATTGTCATTATTGACGTAGGAGCTTATTGGGATAATGCCGCTACCATATGCGCAATAAGGGAAGCGGGTACACGGATCGTGGTAACGACCGATGCCTTGTCACATTTTCAAGAGGATGGAAAGCGTTGGATTTCACAAATTTCACCGTTATTCGGAATAGCAACAGAGCAGTACGACACGGTTGTTATTTACTCGCCATGGAGCACAGGAGGCTATCGCATGAAAGAGATTTGCAAAGAAATGGGAACATCAAAGCTTGGAGAATTAAAGTTTGGTCATAACTTTTACGCACAGCTCGACAGCGGGCATTATGGACAATGGCTGAAGGAGGATCCGGCTGGCAAGCTTGCTATGCAGGAGAGTGCAGAACAGCTGATGGACCGGCATCATATACGCAGGATTACGCCTACATTAGCCATTCAGCCTTGGTATCGTAAGCTGCTCACCCATCGAAATGAGGTAGGGTCTTGAGCACAAGCGGAAGCAAATTTTCTCCTTCTGACTATTCCGCCCGGCTGCGGCTGGACCAATCTTCTTCTGATCCGCTGGAACGAGGCGATACGGTAAGCCGCGGAGCTGATTTTGGACGGCTATCTGATGAGATCAGATCCTATCTAGCGGCTCCAAGGGGATTAACAGAAGAGGAGCGGCGGCAGTACAACGAGACCTTGAATCGGGCGGTGCTCGGTTTTGCATCAGAGCGGGAGCAGGTTTTAGCGATTATAGCCGACCGGTTAATTCGTCTTCGTATTCATCAACTGGATGGTTACATGCATCCATATGCAACTCTTGCTGAAGCTTTGTTTGCGGAGGTTATCGGTTTAAATGTTCTAGAGCTTGTTCTTGCAAACAAGGACGGATTGGAAGAAATCCAGGTTGTAGGCTCCCAGATCTATGAGGTGCGTGACGGTCAAACCTGTGGTTCTGCATATCGATTCGACCATGAACGGGATGTAGAACGGATTCAGCAAAATCTTGTGCTCTACAATAATGACCGTATTAATCCACGGAAACGGTGGGCGGAAGTGATGCTGCGAGATGGTTCACGTGTGACGATGACAGGCTTTGGCTTCACGTCCAAGCCAACGCTTACGATTCGATTTTTTACCGTTCGAAGCTTTAGTCTTCAGACGTTATGCGCGGAGCCTTACCATACGATGAGCCTGCCGATGAAGGACATGCTCATGGATGTGTTAGATGCTCGTTTTAATCTGGTTATTATCGGCCCGACGAACTCAGGAAAGACGCATCTCATGAAGGCCCTGATTGCCGAGCTTCCGGATGAGGAACGGATCATTACGATAGAAGGGCGCTTCGAGATGATGCTGGGGCGGGATTTTCCAAATAAAAATACGGTCGAATATGAGGCTGATGAGGATGATCTGCAGCATAGGGCGGAACAAGCCTTTAAGCTGGCTCTCCGTCAGTCCCCGCAGCGTATCGTACACGCTGAAATTCGTGATATGGATGCGAATATATACGTGCGGGCATGCACAAGGGGGCATTCCGGCAGTATGACAACGGTACATGCCAATACGCTTGAGGATGTTCCAGAGGCGATCACAGATATGTGCATGTTAGACGGCCGCGGCATGAATCCGGAGCGGTTGACGAAGAGGATCACCGAGTACGTCACGCAAATTGGTATTGAAATGCGTTATCTTGGCGGCAGAAGGGTGATTGCCCGGATCGGTGAACTGGGCTGGTCGAACAATGAAGTTATTGTTCGGGATTGGGCACGATTTGATGAGGGGAGCGGGCAGTGGATTTATCCGCAGCAGCCTTCTTCGAAAGCGATGGTCCGCCTGAAGAGAGGGGCTGGCGTTATTGATTAAGCTTTCAATCGCTGCAGCCGGATTATTATTATTCAGCTTGCTATTTATTGCTGTATTCAACGTCTTGCTTGCATGGACAGATAATCAAGCCCGAAGGGACAGGCTGTCTTATCCCGTAAGGAATCGGATAAGCTACCGGCTTACAGAGAGACTGAAGCGGTTCGAGAGATTGTATCGTCATTTATCCGAGCTGCTTGAAACGCTGCAGCTCAAGCTGAAACCATCCGGGCTGATCGTGGGCTCGATACTCCTTTTGCTGGCTGGAGTTACATTAGGGGGATTTTTCTTTCAAAGCATTAAAGGAACCTTGTTGTTTGGGGCTGTTGTTGGCTTTCTGCCATACACCATCTTGCGGGCGTTGCTCGTTCAAAGGCAAATGCAGCTTCAGATGGATTTTCTACCGGCCATTGAGCTGTTCTATCAATGTTATCTTGTGACGGGCGGCAGACAGGTGAGAGGTGCGCTTCAGCGAACCGTGGAAGAAAGGAGGCTGCTTGGGCCAATGCAGTCCGTGTTTGAACAGCTGTACCGTAACTTATCGGTGCGTGGTGATGATGATGCGAGTCTGCGGATTTTTGCTGGTGCACTAGGTCATGTGTGGGGAGATTATTTCATTAATATTATGCGGGTGGCCTTAGCTGAAGGCTCGCCCATAGCGGAGAGCTTGAAGGAACTGCTGGTTGATATGCGCAAGGCGAGACGGGCGAATGAACAGGAACGCAACAAATTGCTTGAGATTCGAATTGCCAATTTTACACCGATCCTTTTTCTTGCCTTTTATATCGGGATTAATGTCCGTTACAACAGAGAGAATTCCTATTACTACTACCTGATCGATCCGCAAGGCAGAGATATGCTGCTGAATGCTGTTGTTCTTATTTTTGCTTCCTTTTTAATGGGGCTTTGGCTGTCACGCAAAAAGATATAGAGCTAATGCTTTTGAAGTAAGAATTGCTTCGCAATTCTTTTAAGCTAATGCTTACGAAGTAAGAATTGCTTCGCAATTCTTTTGAGCTAATGCTACGAAGTAAGAATTGCTTCGCAATTCTTTTGAGCTGATGCTTACGAAGTAAGAATTGCTTCGCAATTCTTTTAGGCTAATGCTTACGAAGCAAGAATTGCTCCACAATTCTTTTAGGCTGATGCTTACGAAGTAAGAATTGCTTCGCAATTCTTTTAGGCTGATGCTTACGAAGTAAGAATTGCTTCGCAATTCTTTTGAGGAGGGCAGAAATGGATTTGGAAATAGCGATACATCTTCTTATCTTGGCAGGAGAATTTATTTTTGGTTTCTTTGGTGCCTATATGATCCTTCGGTCATTGCCGAGACGGCGGCCCAGATGGTTTCATCTCGAATCGCTGGATTGGAGAACGAACGAAATGCCGGATAAATGGCTTAAGCGGCTTCGTTTATCTCGGGAACAAGAATCGTATATCGAACGTGCAACCCTGCTTGCAGGCTGTGGTATTACGGCAGATGCTGCTTGGTATACAGCGGTTAGAAGGGGGCTGCTGATTCTCCTGCCTGCCCTCGCTGCAGTATACGCGGTACTTCGCATTCAGCAGGGAGCCTGGCTTTTCTATACGCTGCTCTTGGTGGTGTTTATTCTCCTCTACTGGGATTTACCTTGGCTGCGCTCTGTAAGACGGGTTCGTGCCCAACGGATCACGAAGGAAATTTATCTCATCAGTAATCAACTGCTTTATCTATCGGAGTCGACGCTGCATATTCATTCGAAGCTGACGCGTTGCGTCCCGTTCACCCGGACTTTGCGTGGTGATCTGCAGCGATTACTCGCAGAATGGTATCACGATGCCGAGCAGGCGCTTCGACGGTTTAAGCATCGGATTGGAACGGATGATGGCATGAGCTTTGTGGAAACGATTGATTCCCTGCGTCTGCATGAGAGCCCGGAGTATTACAGACTTCTTCGCGAGCGGATTCAAGATTATAAAGAGAAGATTGAGCTTGCCAAAGAGAGCCGCAAAGAGTCTACTTCATACTTCTTATTTGTAATAGCAGGAATTCCGATTCTGTACACCTTTCAGATTTTTATTTATCCATGGGTGCAGGAAGGGCGTAAGTTATTCGAATCTTTAGGCTGATTCATAGCTTGGTTTTCTAAGAGATGACTTTACAAGGGAGGTGGATAAAGATGCGCAATATTTTAATGACTGTCATGCTGCTTGTTGTCGTTATCGTTTTGTTTAACAACATTATTGCGGATAACACAACAGGAACAAGCAAGCAGATCCAAACACAAGGCAGTTCGGCTAATACGAAGATTGGTTCCATGTTAAGCTCTGGCTCAAATTAAGGAGGAGCAGCATTGAGAAGTTTACTTATATCGATGCTGCTTCTAGTGACCGTTATTCTGCTGTACACAGGTATTACCGGCGGCGATGACGGTACGAAGCGGCAAGTGGAGCGTTCCGGATCAGCTATCGGCTCCTATATCCGGCAGATGAGCCCATGAGAAATATATTAGTATTTGTGCTCTTTGCTGCCATGGTGTGCTGGATGATGTTTTCCCCTATCTATAAACATGTACTAATCGCAAGACAGGCGGTGCTTCAGCAGGAGACCGATTATTTGCTGGAGGTTGGTGCAAGCGGGAGTTATGGCTATATTGATGCAGCCATGATGGAGCAGTCAAGAGAACGGCTGGAGGCATTTGGGATGCAGCCTGAGCTGGTCGATTTTGAGGTGACTGCCGATAACGGCCTTATGGCGACAGATGCAGCCTCCCCGCTGCCGCGCGGAACGGGGATCATGCTAAGGATGAGTTATCCTTACGAGGATTTGTTCCAGATCGATCGGTTAATCGGACTAACTCCACCGTCTCCCGGCAGTCGTATGAGGACGTTTGGGATGAAGATGAGCGAGTTCATGCCATAAGCATAAGCAAAGTTGAGGAGAGACCATGTATAAGCTGATGTTGATTGTATTAATGATGACCGTATGGGTATCTGTACATTTTCTGCAGACGGATGAGGAAATGGCGATGAAGCTTCTCTATCAAGGAAAGCATGCCCTGAACCGCGCCGCTCATGCTGCTTCCCAGCAGCTTGACTCAGAAGCATTGGCGGAAGGGATTTTACGAATAGATCCCGATGCAGCGGAAACCGCTGCGGCTTCTTATTTGCAGGCGAATCTGCAGCTGGACGCGGACGGGAATCCATTGCCATACTCGCCTGTTCGGGAACGGGTGAATGTGCTCGTATTTGAAATCATTAATAACGATCATACCTTTCCTTATACATACCGAAACGATCAATACGATTATGAAGCAACCCTTCAAAAGCCCGGAGTTGTCCTTATCATACATGTCGTTTATCCTCGGGCATTTACACTGCTGGGACCAATTGAATGGGATATTAAAGGCGTATCGGAGCTAACGGTAAGGTAGCCAATGCTTACGAAGTATGAATAATCACAGAGAGCTGAAGCATCGCTATTTTTTATCATTATTTATTTTAGGAGGAGGATACGGAACGAATCCTTTCGTTCCCTGTTGACGATTGACCATAAAATTGATGTAATAAAGGGGGAATATGGAAGTTAGGAGTTGGGCTTCGAATGGATATAACAAAAGATATTTCTGAGGAAATAGTACGGGACCGCACGGACAAACTGCAGGAAGCGATGCGTGCTTCGGCGGTAGACGGATTTCTTCTCACGCAAAATATAGATCTTTATTATTACACCGGCTCTATGCAAAGCGGATATGCCTTTTTTCCGTCGCATGGGGAACCGGTCTTCTTTGTGAAAAGAAGCGTTGAGCGCGCTAAGCTCGAAAGTGGCATCCCGGTAAAAGAGCTGGGTGCATTCCGCTTATTTGGCGAGACGCTGGCTAAGGTATTTCCGCATATCTTTAGTGGAGAAGGCAGTAAGGTGAAGATCGCTGCAGACCTCGATGTACTCCCCGCACAAACCTATCTCAAGCTATCCGAGCTGCTACAAGCCTCCGGACCATGCGCACTTGTTGACGGCTCGCCGATCATTCGACGGCAGCGGATGATCAAATCCCCCCTTGAGATCAGCAGGTTTGAAGCTGCTGCAATAACGGTAGACGAGGCACTTAACGAAGCGTTGAATTTCTTGAAGCCAGGTGTAACAGAGCTGAAATGGATGGCACGTGTGGAGTATGAGCTGCGTATAAGAGGACATATCGGATTGATGCGAATGCGCGGCTATAATCAAGAGATCGCGACAGGAATGTTTATCGCAGGTTCGGCCGCGGCTATCCCTACTTATTTCGATGGTCCCGCAGGAGGTCTTGGCCTTGGAGCAGCATCACCGCAGAGCGTCAGCCGCAGGGCCATTGAGCGTAATGAGCCGATCCTGATGGATATAGGCTGTTGTATAGATGGCTATGTGATTGATCAGACTCGTACAGCAGTTATCGGAGAACTGCCTGAGAAGCTTGTTCATGCCTATGAGGTTTCGGAAGCTATTATTAGAGAAGCTGAGAGTGGGATGGTAGCGGGTGCTATTTGCTCGGCGCTTTACGCGAAGTCGCTGGAACAGGCAGATGCAGAGGGGCTTTCCTCGCACTTTATGGGCTTTGGTGCCGATCAGGCTAAATTTTTGGGGCATGGTATTGGACTGGAGATCGACGAATGGCCAGTGCTTGCGAAAGGCTTCGATATCCCGCTTGAAGCTGGAATGGTTATTGCAGTTGAGCCGAAGTTTACTTTTCCGGGTGCTGGTGTTGTTGGCATTGAGAACAGTTATTTGATTACAGAAGGAAGTCCTCGGGCTTTAACGTTTACCAAAGAAGGATTGATCAAGTTGCCATAAGTACTTGGTAGACTGGGGAGGCTTCGTAGAATGTATCGTGTATTAACCAAGAGACTTCATCGTGACTACATCACGGTATATCGCATAAGCTCGTTCTTTACGCATCTTGTGCTTTATATTCTTGTTATTACTTATATTACGTTTGCAGCATGGAAGCATTGGACGTTTATACCGGGTTATATCGGGCTGGCTGTTGTCAGCTTGTCGGCCTTTTTATTTATTAGTCTGATCCCTCAAGTGAAATACCGTAGGTTCAAATATGAGCTGTTTGACGAGGAGCTTGAAATCCAGTCGGGGCTTATCATTATTCGTAATGTACTCGTCCCGATGGTACGAGTGCAGCATGTGGAGCTGGAGAGCGGGCCGCTTATGCGCCAATATGACCTTGCAAGTGTGGCTGTAGTAACAGCTGCTACGACACATCGGATCAGCGGGCTCAAGCAAAGTGAAGCACAGCGGTTGAAAAGACAAATCGGTCTGCTCGCGAAAGTAGATGATCCTGATGATTAAGCGGCATAAAGCTCGCAGGCTTCATCCGATTTATATTGTTTTTCCGCTGTTTAATACAGTGAAAGGCTTGCTGCCGCTGCTTATTATTACCTTGCTGCAGGGAGTTAACTGGTCTTCATTAAATGGCTACATCTATTTAGGCATTCTGGCTGGAGTGACGTTATTGCTTTTTGCCGGGTTATGGGGATGGCGTAAGTTTTCCTTTACACTTGAAGAAGATCGAATTGTCATTCGTAAAGGGATCCTGTTTCGGGATGAGAAGACGATCTACTTTGGCCGAATCCATTCCGTTAACCTGGAGCAGCCGCTGCTGCAAAGGCTGCTTGGCGTAACACAGGTTAAGATAGAAACGCCGGGCGGGAATAAGAAGGCCGAAGGTATTCTTGCTGCATTGTCCGAGCAGGATGCAAAGCAATTGCATAGGCTGCTTACGTCAACTGACCTGCAAACGGAAGCTGCCGAGCAGTCTGGCGACATAAAGCATTCACCCATTCAAGATTTGAGTACAACAACTCATGTCAAATTAAGCTCGGGCCAGCTGCTATTAGCTGCTGCGACATCCCTTAACTTTGGCCTTGTAGCTGCATTTATCGCAGGTATGATCTCATTGGCGGATGACTTTATTAATGAATTGGCTCCGAATTTATATTCAACGATCTACAACAAATCAACGAGTCTTAATCCCGATTATATGTTTATTGCAATTATGGCTGCTTCTGCGCTTGTACTAGCATGGCTGCTTTCGCTTGTTCTTTACCTCATCAAGTTTGCAGGTTTTACCGCGGAAAAGCGGGATGAGCAAATTGCGATCTCTTATGGCATTCTGGAGAAGAAGATCCACCACTTTGATGCTAAAAAAGTGCAGGCTGTTATTGTGCAGGAGGGTCTTATTCACCAATGGATAGGTCACGCACAGATCCAATTGCAAGTGGTCTCCTCGGATAAGACGGAGCGGCTGATGCTGCATCCTTTTCTGCCTATAACGGCCTTGCAAGAGACAGTGGCCCGTTTTGCACCTCAGTTTACAGTGAACGAGGTAACGGAGACAGCTCCGCGGAGAGCTTATTTTGATTATATCTGGAAGGCACTTCTCGTTACGTTCTTTGTTTGTGCCATTCTCATTGGCCTTTTCCATGATAGAGGGCTGTGGTCGCTTATTTTACTGCCGGTTACTGCATTTTGGTGCAGGAGCTGTTTATCAGCTGCTGGTATGAGGCTGGAACATGGCCAGTTAACTCTCCGCAAGCGGAATTTAGCAAGAATTACTTACTACATGCGCAGACCACAAATTGTTTCGATGAACATCAGGAGGACGAGAGGGCAGCAGCGCAGGCAGCTCTTGTCGGTCTCAGCCCATGTGCTTGGCAGCTTGCAGGCGTATCGTGTATTTTGCTTGGAGCGGGCAGACGTGGAGCGGATCTGGCGCTGGTATAGCAGAAATAAGAAAGATAATTAAATAAAAGAAAGATATGGAATGTCGCTTAGGTGGGTCATCTTCCATGATTGGACACCGCTATTATTTTTTAGTAGGATAATAGTGATAGACAGCGGCTGATAGACAGGAGTGAAGACGATGCTGAAATTAGGGGAAAGAGTCGTTATAATCGCCGACCAATTCGAACAAAATCTCCCTCTTGGGGAGTATGGTTATATAATTGCTTACGACCGCAATGCGGACAATGTGTTTGACTATGTGGTAAGAGTACCTGCGGCTAATCGTAATTTCCTCGTTCCAGATGAGGATGTTGAGCTGGAGGAGGTCCTTATACAGGAAGAGGTTGACCGAATTGAACGGGAAGCGCTCATCGATTATGCGCTGGCAACTTTTAATGAAGAATTGTTTAAGCGGATTATGAAAGGCGAAGAAGAGCCTGAGGAGCTGGAAACTGCGGGCGGCGAAAGCCAAACGAGTGAAGACTTTATTCGCCAGGTTAATCTGAAGGCGTGGATATAACAGCAATCATAGAGCGGAGCTTATCCTTAACTTGGGAGAGGCTCCGTTTTCATTTTACATGCTGTACCACTTTGTGAAATGACGATTTTAAGCTATAATAGTAGGAATGAGTACGAGGCTTATAAGGGAGGACGAAGCATCCATGAGCATTACGATAAAAGACGTTGAGCATGTTGCCAATTTGGCTCGGCTTGAACTGACAAGCGAAGAGAAAGAACAATTTACGGGACAGCTGAACGCGATCCTGAAATATGCGGAGAAGCTGGACAGCCTGAACACGGACAATGTCGAGCCGACAAGTCATGTTCTGCCGATTACGAATGTAATGCGGGAAGATGTGACTCGTGAGTCGCTGCCGATCGAGAAAGTACTGCTTAATGCACCGGATGAAGAAGACGGTCAAATTAAAGTACCGGCTGTATTAGAATAGAACTTGAGGTATTCGAAGGGAGGAACTGCTGTTGGCACTGTTTGATTTACGCCTACAGGATGTACATAGCAAGCTGAATAATAAAGAACTGACGGTTTCGGATTTGGTGGATGCTTCTTATCGCCGTATTGCCGATACTGATCAAGCCGTTAAAGCGTTTCTTACATTAAATGAAGAGAATGCACGCCGTCAGGCGGATGACCTGGACAAGCAGCTTCAAGAGGGCGGCGAACGTGGTCTTCTGTTTGGTCTGCCGGCAGGCGTGAAAGATAATATTGTAACGGAAGGGCTGCTCACAACTTGTGCGAGCCAGTTCCTGAGTAACTATAACCCTATTTATGATGCGACAACTGTTTCCAAGCTGAAGTCGGCACAGTCGATTACAATTGGTAAACTTAACATGGACGAATTCGCAATGGGCGGTTCCAATGAGAACTCCAGCTACTACCCGACTCGTAACCCATGGAATACGGAGTATGTGCCAGGCGGCTCGAGCGGCGGTTCCGCAGCTTCGGTTGCTGCTGGACAAGTCTACTTCTCCCTTGGTTCCGATACGGGCGGTTCAATCCGTCAGCCTGCTGCTTATTGCGGTATTGTTGGTCTGAAACCAACATATGGCCTCGTATCGCGTTTTGGGCTCGTTGCATTCGCATCGTCCCTTGACCAGATTGGTCCACTTACGAAAAACGTCGAGGATTCCGCTTATGTCCTGCAAGCTATTGCCGGCTATGATGAGAAAGATTCGACATCGGCTAATGTGAATATTCCAGACTACACAAGTGCTCTGACAGGTGATGTGAAAGGCCTCCGTATTGGTGTGCCTAAGGAGTATTTGGGTGAAGGTATCGATCCGAAGGTAAAAGAAGCGGTCATGCAGTCGCTGAAAACCTTCGAAAGCATGGGAGCAACTTGGGAGGAAGTATCCCTTCCTCATACGGAATATGCAATTGCGACTTACTATCTGCTTGCTTCTTCGGAAGCATCGTCTAACCTGGCCCGTTTCGACGGGGTTCGTTATGGTGTTCGTGCAGACAATCCGGATAATCTAATTGATCTGTATCGCAAATCGCGCAGCCAAGGCTTTGGTCCGGAAGTAAAACGCCGTATCATGCTTGGTACGTATGCACTTAGCTCTGGTTATTATGATGCGTATTATTTGAAAGCACAGAAGGTGCGTACCCTTATTAAGCAGGACTTCGATAATGTCTTCAATCAATACGATATCATCATCGGCCCAACGGCTCCAACAACGGCCTTCAAGATTGGCGAGCAGGTTGGCGATCCGCTGACGATGTATCTGAACGATATTTGTACCATTCCGGTAAGCCTTGCCGGTATTCCGGCAATCAGTGTTCCTTGCGGAACAGCGGACGGCATGCCGATTGGCCTGCAGATCATCGGTAAAGCATTTGATGAATCGACCGTGCTGCGTGCAGCTCATGCGTTTGAGCAGCAAACCGAATTCCATAAATTACGGCCGCAGCTAGGGTGAAGGGAGATATAACGATGTCTGAAGCGACGCAATATGAAACAGTAGTCGGTCTGGAAGTGCATGTGGAGCTGCATACAAACAGTAAAATTTTCTGTGGCTGCTCTACAGCCTTTGGTGCACCGGCTAATACCCATACATGTCCGGTATGTCTCGGGCACCCCGGCGTTTTGCCAGTATTGAACAAACAAGCAGTCGAATATGCGATGAAAGCAGCAATGGCGCTTAACTGCGAAATTGCAGATATCAGCAAATTCGACCGCAAAAACTATTTCTATCCGGATTCACCCAAAGCGTATCAAATTTCACAATTTGACCAACCAATTGGTGAGAACGGGTGGATCGATATCGAAGTGAACGGCGAGACCAAGCGTATTGGTATCACTCGCCTCCATCTGGAAGAAGATGCGGGCAAATTGACGCATGTTGATGGTGGATTTGCTTCACTCGTTGACTTCAACCGTGTTGGTACACCTCTTGTTGAGATTGTATCCGAGCCGGACATCCGTACACCGGAGGAAGCGAAAGCTTATCTGGAGAAGCTCAAAGCGATCATGCTTTATTGCGATGTGTCTGATGTGAAGATGGAAGAAGGCAGCCTTCGCTGCGACGCTAACATCAGTCTTCGTCCTTATGGACAAGAGAAGCTTGGTACACGGGCTGAGCTGAAGAACATGAACTCTTTCCGTGGCGTTCAACGTGGTCTGGAATATGAACAAATCCGTCAAGCGGACATTTTAAATGACGGTGGTGTCGTTGTTCAAGAGACACGCCGCTGGGATGATGCGCAAGGTAAAACCTTCTCGATGCGCGGCAAGGAAGAATCGCATGACTATCGCTACTTCCCGGACCCGGATCTTGTTCGCCTGAACATCAGCCAAGAATGGAAAGACCGTGTTCGTGCTTCGATTCCTGAACTGCCGGATGCCCGCAAGGCTCGTTACACAAGTGAGTTCGGATTACCATCCTATGATGCGGAAGTTATCACTTCTTCTAAGAAGCTGGCTGATTTCTTCGAGGAAAGCTTGAGCTATACGAAGGATGCTAAAGCGGTATCTAACTGGATTATGGGTGATCTGCTTGGTTATTTGAATGCGAATAGCCTGGAGCTCTCCGAAGTGAAAATTACCGGACAAGGGCTCGGGGAAATGATCGGCCTGCTTGAGAAAGGTACGATTAGCAGTAAAATCGCCAAGACCGTCTTCAAATCGATGCTGGAAACCGGCAAACTGCCGCAGCAAATCGTTGAAGAGCAAGGACTCGTTCAGATCAGCGATGAAGGCGCACTTGTTGCGGTTGTCGATCAAATTATCCAAGCGAATCCGCAATCTGTTGACGACTTCAAAGCAGGTAAAGATAAAGCGATTGGATTCCTGGTTGGCCAAATTATGAAAGAGACGAAAGGCAAGGCGAATCCAGCGCTTGTCAACAAGCTTCTGCTTGAACGTCTGAAAGCATAATTGCCTATTAGCCCATTAGACAGACGCCGCTCATCCTAAGAGATGAGCGGCGTCTTTTCATGGAATGCAAGTCCACAAGCATACTAATATGATACAATTATGTTCATGAAAGGTTGTGCTGCCACTTGGGTCATGATATTGCAAATCCTTGGTATATTAATGAGCTTCATTTGGGGCTGAGGCTGCTGCTTGCCATGCTGCTTGGCGGGCTGATTGGCCTGGAACGTGAGCAATCCAATCATGCAGCAGGACTTCGAACGAACACTTTGGTATGTATCGGTTCCTGTTTGCTGATGCTTTTATCCATATATGGTTTTTCTTCTTTTGTAAATGAGCCGAATGTGCGAGTGGATCCGGCCAGGCTGGCTGCAGCTGTTATTACAGGCGTTGGCTTTTTGGGAGCGGGGACGATTTTGTTCACGGGCAAATCAATTACGGGTCTTACAACTGCGGCTTCGTTATGGGTTGTCTCGGCGATTGGCCTGGCTGTTGGGGCAGGGTTTTATTTTGCCGCAGCCGTTTCAACAATTTTGGTACTTCTTATTTTATGGGCATTTAACAAGCTGGAGAAAAGATATATCAGCACCAAACGGGAGCATCAATTAATTGTTCAAGCAGATGAGCAGTCTACCATCGTTCGTACGCTCAATACGCTGCTGACCGAAAAGCAGATTGTTATTCGTAAGGTGATGCTGGAGGAAAGCGGCAAGCGGGAACATGGATTACAGCAATTTATGCTTCATTTAACCGTACAGCTTCCGAAAAATGAATCCTTATTATCTTTATTAGAACAAATCCAGCAGATGGAGGGCGTGCATTGCGTGAGTTCGGACTAGATCGGCCAAAGAGCAGACTTCTTACACTGCTACTCGCTTTTGTGCTCCCTGGAGCCGGTCATCTATATACAGGACGGTATCAGAGGGGACTGCTGCTGATTGCCGGAGTAGTTCTTGATTTTGCGGCTATTATTCGGCTGGCTGATGCAAACGCAGCGAGGCATTTGCTTTTTATTGTATATCTAGGCATAACGGTGCCGGTGTATTACTTTGTCAGCGTCTTTGATGCTCTTCAGACGAGGGATATCGCAGAGGAAAATACGACGGAGCAATTGTCCCCTCTGATCGGTCTGCTGATAATGGCTGCTGGCCTGCTGCTCTTTATTCTTATTGATCCTCCTGCGGCTCTCATTCCATGGATGGATGATTTGGCTGAACTGGCGGTTGGCCCATTTCTTGCGGGATTAGCGATCGTATTATTAGTTTGGCGAGTGAAGGGAGTTCAGTCCATGTTTCGATTAGGACGGTTCACGTCCGCAATATTTATTATTTCGATTGGCAGTTTGCTGTTATGGGATCAGGTACAGGAGCGGAATGACGTTGCCTTAATCGGAAAATGGTGGCCCGCTGTTTTTATATTACTTGGTGCCGAGATCATTATTTACAGTATTATTTATCGAAAAGGTACGAAAAAACTGCGTTTTGACTTTGCAGGTGTCATCATTGCGCTTGTTATTTCCCTTGTAGCCTTTACAGTGACCCAATATGCAGAATTGCCGTTTAGATGGCTTGATCAATACGTTGATTTGAATGGCTCTCCAGATTATGGTGAAGAGAAAGGCTTTAAATTCGTGAAGGAGACGGATACTGTACCTTTTGATACTGCGGCTATATCCAAGCTCAAAATATCCAATCCGAACGGGAAAGTAACGGTTCGCGGTGGGGGCAGTAATCAGATTGTCATCGATACAGAAGTTTGGGTAGATGTCAGTGATGAACAAGAAGCAGATCAAATTGCGGCCAAGTCTACAGTGGAAAGAGTTTCGGACGCCGATTCAATGACAATTACAGCCAAAGGCGAGCCTTATGGTACGAATGGAAGCCGTAAGCCTAGGATGAATATGGTTATTACGGTTCCGCAAAAGGCTATTGTTCCTGAGGAGCCGATTGATAGCATCGAAACGCCGCCTGTGGACGGCATCGATACCCTTACCTCTACCCCTACCCCTAATGTAGATTCGGTCCCTGAGATGGCAATAACGGTTGATGTTAATAATGGACCAATAACTGCTAGTGGTTTATCAGCACCAGGCGGTATACAGCTTAAGAGCGATAGTGGTGATATTGGAGTCCAGCAAACAACCGGTCCACTGACTATTCATGGATTAAATGGCGGGATCAAGCTTCAGAGTGCAACAGGTGATGCGGAGTTGTCTACGAAGAATGGTGCCGTTTCCGTAGCTTCCTTAACGGGTAATCTTACCGCGGAGACTTGGAATGGCGCTATGGACTTAAGCCAAATTACAGGAAGTGTTCAAGCGGATACCAAGAACGGTAAGATTTTAATAAAAGAAGCAGCGGGAGAAGTAAAAGCTTCCACCCTAAATGGTAATATTGAGCTTGCTAGTACTGTGATCGGCGGGGATTGGGATCTTGACAGCACGGTTGGTGAAATCAAGCTGTTCGTTCCTCATATCGGCGATTACTCGGTATTTGGCTCTGTTACATTCGGCAGTATTACTACGGATTTACCACTGAATATAAGCAAGAAAACCGTTCGGGGAACAATTGGTTCAGGCAATTACCGTATTCAGGTGAATGCAACTAACAGTATTTACATACAGTGGTATGAGACCAATTGATGAGCGCTTTCATTGACAAACCATTTTGAATGAACGTACAATAGTTGTATCTACTAAGTGAAGGGCGTGAGGGGAATGGGAGCCAGCGTTAACGAAGCAATAGAGCAGTTGAAGATGAATGGCGTCCGAATGACCCCGCAACGTCACGCCATATTGAGTTATTTGATGGGTTCTATGTCACATCCGACAGCCGATGAGATTTATAAGGCGCTGTCACCGAACTTTCCGAGTATGAGCGTGGCTACGATATATAATAACTTGAGGTTATTTGTCGAAGCGGGTTTGGTTCGCGAATTAACCTACGGTGACGATTCCAGCAGATTTGATGCGGATTTGTCCGACCATTACCATGCGATTTGCAAGAGCTGCGGTCAGATCGTCGATTTTGAGTACCCGCCGCTTTTGGAAGTGGAGAGAGCTGCTTCTCATAAAACCGGCTTTACGGTTGAAGGGCATCGAATGGAAATTTATGGTGTTTGTGCTAACTGCTGTGAGGCTGCTGTTCGAGCATAATGAAGCTAGTTAATAGTTGATTGATAACAAAGGCGTGCATAGATGCGGTAATTCGCGGATTTGCACGCTTTTTTACATCAATAAGGAGAGTGAGCAATTGGAGACGATGTACACCAGAGCGCCACGCCGTCGCAAGGGCGGAGGAGCATGGTATACGATGCTGTTCTTGTTATTCATTGCGGCTGCTATGGCCGTTTGGTTTATTTATATGAAGTTTATACCGAATCAACATTTAACGACGCCAGATTATACGATGGAACACCCGATTACCTATCAAGGTGAAGTGATGGAACAAGGTGCCATAATTGAGAAAGATGAAGTGATGCTGCCAATTGCGGCTGTACAGCAGGTTCTTGGTAAGGACGAGCCTATTTATTATGAGAAGGATACCGGCTCCATTATTTTAACCACAACAAATAAAGTACTACGGTTAAAGACAGACGCTCTAACAGCGCAGCTTAATCAGAAACCTTATGAGCTGCATATAGCTGCGCAGACTAAGGATAACGTCGTATATCTGCCTATTACACCGCTTGAAGAGCTCTATGGTTTGAAAGTTGAGTACAAGACTGACTCAGGCATCGTTATTTTACTCCAAGCGGGGGAATCTATACAGCAGGCGAAAGCTCTTAAGTCAAAGGGAAGTGCGATTCGGACGAAGACAAGCATTCATTCCCCGATTTTAGAGAAAGTGCCGGAAGGTGAAGTTATCCGCATTTGGGGAGAGAGCAAAGGGTGGCTGTTCGTTCAAGGTCCGCAAGGGCAGCTTGGTTTTATGGAAAAAGGCAGTGTACAGTTAGCGAGTATAGAAAAAGTACCTCAACAGGAGAAGGAAGATGCTTTTATTCCATGGAAGGTAATCGGCAGCAAAATCAATCTCACCTGGGAAGCGGTATATGAGAAGAATCCAGATCCGGCTTCCATTGGCACGCTTAAGGGCGTGAATGTCGTTAGTCCAACCTGGCTTGAGCTGCAGGATGGTAAAGGCACCATAAAGGGTAAAATCGATCCAGCTTATGTACGCTGGGCGCATGAACAAGGGATGCAAATTTGGGCCTTATTCAGTAATGGGTTTGAGCCTGAGCAGACAACAACAGCATTAGCAAAGGCTGATACCCGGTTTTCGATGATTCAGCAGCTGCTTGCATTCGCCCAAACTTATCATCTTCAAGGCATCAATATTGATTTCGAGAATGTGCGAACAGCAGATAAAGCTAATCTTGTCCAATTTGTAAGAGAACTTACGCCGCTGCTACATGAACAAGGGCTTGTTGTATCTATTGATGTAACGCCAAAGTCTAATAGTGAACTGTGGTCATTGTTTCTTGATCGTTCGGCACTTGGACGGACAGTCGATTATATGATGGTGATGGCATACGATGAGCACTGGGCTTCTAGTCCGGAAGCAGGTTCCGTGGCATCTCTTGGCTGGACGGAAAATGCTGTTAAGCGCATTATCGAAGAGGATAGCGTCCCTGCTAATAAGATTATAATGAGCATGCCGTTATATACTCGAATTTGGACAGGGCAAGATGGGGAAGTAAAGTCCAAAGCAGTAGGTATGGATAAAGTAAAAGATATTATTACAACTAAGAAACTGAAACCTAAGTTTGATCAAGCTTCGGGTCAGAATTACGTGGAATATAAAGAGGATGGCGTGCTCAATCGCATATGGATTGAAGATGCAACCTCGATACAATCCCGTGTTAAGCTGATGCGTGATCTGGATTTAGCCGGCGTAGCGACATGGAATCGTTCCTTCCAGACTGCATCGATCTGGCCCGTCATAGATGAAGCGATAAACAAAAGGCCATAATAGTTATTATCCGCCATATATAAAAGAAGCTGCTACAAAGGGTTCAGTACCCGATGTGGCAGCTTCTTTTGTTCTAATGATTTATTAAACCGAAGGTTCATGTGTCGCCTGAGCGGGATCAAGCGTCAGTATGGTTTTGCAGTACATACAACGGTCGGTTTTGCCAAGCATTTTTGTCGGTCGGTGACATTCCGGACATTCCAGCATCGTTGCACTGGTGGACATCATCCCTGCCCAGAAGTACACAACGCAGCTGATTAGGAGGGAAATCATTCCGATGACCATAAAGATAGCGGCAAATATTTTGCCGGCATGTCCCCACCAAACGATACCACCTGTTCCAATGATCATGACTCCCATGCCAACCAGAGTAAAGACGAGGCCCCACAAACGGAATTCATTGATTTTTGCCGATTTGAAAAAAATCTTATTCACTATTCCATTCCTCTCTGTGACGACAGACATATGTAAGGAATACGGTTTTCTTAAAAAGGAAGCAGGAAACCGCCCCAGTTTGTCGAAAAAGATAATACTATACAGATAATTATTATAGCTTAATCCCACTGGATTAGCTATATGGAGGCCCAAGTGAGTACGAAACAGTATTTTATAGAAGCGTATCGTTCGCAACCGGATTTAGTTGGACTGTTAGCAATAGAGAATCCGTATCCATATAATCCGCTTATTGAGGGGTTGGACGTATTATTGTTTGTTGTTAGAGAAAGTGTGCGCAGTGAATCAACCGAGCATGTTTGTTTGAACGGTCAACGGATCATGATTCGGACGGTTGATACCGATCGTTTGGAACAATGGATTGCCAACAGAGGGCAGGGCAGCATTATCCAATGGATGGTTCGGGGGGAGATATTAATGGAGCGCGACAATTATTTAACGAACATTCGCGAGCAGTTGATGTTATTTCCGGATATGATGAGAGAGCAAAAACGTTTCGCTGAGTTTTCAGGATTCCTGCGTACCTACTTACAAGCAAAGCAGGACATTGAAGATAACAACATATTGGATGCACACAGTAATGTCATGGCCGCGCTTCATCATTGGGCTCATATCGTTCTAATAGAAGAAGGCCATCATCCCGAGTTGACTGTATGGAGGCAAATTCGCAGAGTTCATCCGGGTGTATATAAGCTGTACGAGGAATTGACGGCAAGCCCTGAGTCCTTGGAACAACGTGTGCGTCTGGTTATGCTTGCTTGTGAGTTTACCGTTATGAACAAAATGAAAGCATGCTGCTCTTTATTGTTTGATGCGATCAGCAGCCGGCAGGAGCCTTGGAGTATATGTGAGCTCCAGAACTACCCTTCGATTAACGAGCTGCATATTGATCTATCGCTGGTTGTACAGAATCTTGTGAAACGTGCTTACGTCCGTGAGGTAGCAGTTATGCCCGATAATGGAGACCCTGATGTTATGGAATTAAGGTATCTGCTGACGGCAATCTAATGAAGAGATGTACGTAAAATACCCGTTATTCTTAACGGGTATTTTATTTTGATGGAAGGGTTGACTTATCTTTTACCCCTGTGGTACATTAATACTCGCTGCTTTTGAAGCAAGGCATTTTAAGTCGAAAACGACAACCGAAAAAATTGTCGAAAGCCGAAAAAAACTACTTGCAATCAACTAGGCAACTGTGATATATTATAAAAGTCGCCGCTGAGAAAACGGTCGACAAATGCTAGAAAAATTGTTCTTTGAAAACTGAACAACGAGTAAAACTGCCCCGTTAGAAATAACGGAAAAAGCGATAAAAACAAGTTTGAGCAAGTCAAACAACCAAGGAGTTTTCGTCGATCGGTTTCGGTCGAGCGATGAAAACACCATTTCATGGAGAGTTTGATCCTGGCTCAGGACGAACGCTGGCGGCGTGCCTAATACATGCAAGTCGAGCGGATCTTTTC
>NZ_JBFRCT010000012.1:0-189976 GCF_052113225.1 Paenibacillus sp. YAF4_2 | reverse complement strand
GCCAGCTGCGGCAGCGCGGCCAGCTGCGGCAGCGTCTGCGGCACGCTGCTGCCGCCCGCACTCGGCGCAGGGGCTGCGCCCGCATCATCGCCGGATGCTTCGCCGGCGATGCCAACCAGCTGCTGCTGCAGTGCATCCAGCAGTTCGTGCGCTGGGCGCCCGAACATGACCTGCTGCAGCGCACTAACGGTGCCGCCGGATATCGGCAGCCCACGCTTCACACCCGCAGCTGCCGCCTGCATCCACTGCTCAGCATCTGCCTCAGGCGGCATAGCCTCCGCCGCCGCACGCAAAGCCATGAATGTATCCTTATTCATGGTTACGCCATCTTTGCGTAAATCCTTAATAACATCGGTCGCCCATTTCACATCAGGCATCCCGCTTTGCTTTACCCATTCTTTTATTGCATCCTCAAGGCCCGACTGGTTTTCAACCTGTTTCAACACAAGTAGACCGCCTGTTGATTGTGGTTGTACCTGAAGCATCGCGAATTTTCCCGGCTCCAAAGGCAGCTCCAAGTAAGCTCTTACCTGTACACCATTAATTTGTACGGTTGCTTCGTTATTTTCTAACAGCTGTAAGACAACACCACGAACAACCTGTCCTGGCTTTAGCTCCAGCTTACGGTTATCTCCGCTTCCTGCCGACTCGCCAAGCAGGCCCCTTACCAATTGCCCAATGTTCATACGTTCACCTCTTTCGCTGTCGCATGATGCTTACGCACGATTATTCCACTACTCCCTATATCGGCTTTTTCCTACATCCATTGAAGAACGGTCAACCATCATTATTTGAATAAGTCGCTCTATAACCTGTTATTTGCACAAAAAAACAGCGTATAGCTCAAATTCAAGCAATACGCTGTTCATATATCGTTATAAGGAATTTAAAATAGCTGTTGTTGTTCTACAAAAATTTTACCCATGAAAGACTTGCGGTGAAGCGGACTTGCTCCGTATTCAAGCAGCCGCTCCCGATGCAGCTTTGTCGCATAACCTTTATGTATCGCAATACCATACTCCGGATATAATTGCTCCCACTCGTTCTCGCATAATCGGTCTCTTGTCACCTTGGCAATAATCGAAGCGGCAGCAATTGTCTGGCTTGTCGCATCGCCCTTAATGATCGCAAGCTGTGGCTTAGGCATATCTACCTTCTCAGCATCAACTAGCAAATAATCCGGCTCTGCCTTCAGCGATTCCAGCGCGATTTTCATCGCAAGCCTTGCCGCCTGCTTAATGTTAATCCGGTCAATCGTCTCCGCATCTACTCGAGCCGCAGCCCAAGCAATACTTTGATCGACTATAACCTCATACAGCTGATTCCGCTTTTTCTCGGACAGCTTCTTGGAGTCATTGACACCTTCAAGTATGAGATGAGGTGGTAAAATAACCGCAGCTGCTACTACATCACCGAATAAGCAGCCTCTTCCTACCTCATCAACGCCGGCAATCGCAGAGTATCCCTCTTCCCATAACCTCTGTTCATATTCCAGCACGTTCTCTACTCCCCCGGTCTTCCTGCTGCTGCCGGGAATGGCGCTTCCAGCGTAATACGTCCAAGCTTACCTGCACGAAGCTCCCGTAAAATAATGCCGGATGCTTTCTCCAGGTCAACATGTCCTCCGCTCACCAGACATCCTCTGCGGCGTCCGATATCTTCCATGATCCGAACGACCTCATCTGAATCTGTCGCATCAGTAGGCGGTGTGTCGAGCTCGAATCGTTCCTTCAAAGCCGGCCAATATCGCTCAGCAAGCTCACGAACCGCAAAGAACGCGATGTCTTCCACGTTCAGGATTTGCTCTCTTATTGCACCTGTCATCGCAAGGCGGAAGCCAACTAGCTCGTCTTCGAATTTCGGCCACAAAATACCCGGTGTATCTAGCAAGTCCATCTCATAGTTCGTTTTAATCCACTGCTGGCCTTTCGTTACCCCCGGCCGATCGCCTGTAATAGCAATATTACGTCCAGCCAAACGATTAATCAGCGTAGATTTACCAACATTCGGAATACCAACAATCAATCCACGCATTGCGCGAGGGTTCATCCCTTTTGACAACTGGCGATCGATTTTCTCCTTCAGGATTTCCTTCGCCTTCATTGGAATGTCTCCAACACGCGTTCCTGTTGACGAATCGACTGCTACCGTCTCATGACCTTCGTATTTAAAATATTCGATCCATTGCTCTGTGACCTTCGGATCAGCTAGATCCGACTTATTCAAAACAATCAGCCGCGGCTTGCCGCTCAAAATCTCATCAACCATAGGATTACGGCTGGAAAGCGGAACACGCGCATCCAATAGCTCAATGGCAATATCGATTAGTTTTAACTTCGCTTGTATTTGCCGTTTTGCCCGGGTCATATGACCGGGAAACCATTGAATGGTCATTTCCTCACCTCATTGCAGCATTACCAGTGCACTTTATAGTGCTTAATGATGCTAATTTTATTTAATGGCCAGAACATAGCATCTGCCCTGCCGATAATTTCTTTTTCAGACACGAAGCCAATATCACGGCTGTCTTGACTGTTACCGCGATGATCACCCATAGCGAAGATTTTTCCGTCAGGTACAACCGATTCCGAAACATTTGAATTCGGGAAGTCAGGTCCTGTGTTATAGAGTTCTCCACTCGCATGTGCAGCTTCAATTGCTTCTTTAATGTAAGGCTCATCAACCTTCTGATCATTGACGAAGACATCGTCTCCAACTACCTTAAGCGTATCACCAGGTACACCGATGACCCGTTTAATGAAGTCTCTGCCTTGATCCGGCACATGGAAGACAACAACTTCTCCATGATGAGGTTCGCGCAATTTGAATATGAGTTTATTCACGATGAGGCGTTCACCCGTATAGAAGTTAGGCTCCATAGATGGTCCTTCCACAATAAAAGGCGAGAACAGAAACGTACGGATAATAAACACAAGAATAACCGCAATAGCGAGCGCCTTAATCCAGTCTACAATTTCCTTGTAGGCACGTCCGCCCTTTTTTGCGTCAGTCGGTCCTGATGTATTCAGTACAGTTCCATCGATTACTTCCGATTGCTGATTCGAGTCTTCATTATGCTGTTGTGAATTCACCAGTACGCCTTCTTTCTATCTATAGTGTCCCTATTCGTACATAGCAAGTCATGCCAAAATAACGAAAAGGAGCTTGTTTGAGCAAGCCCCTCTTGTCGTTTGATCTTAACGAATTTCTTTAATTCTTGCAGCTTTACCGCGCAGTTCGCGAAGGTAGTACAGTTTCGCGCGACGTACTTTACCGCGACGAGCCACTTCGATTTTCTCGAGTTTAGGCGAATGCAGTGGGAAAGTTCTTTCCACACCAACACCGTACGAGATTTTACGAACCGTAAACGTTTCGCTGATTCCGCCGCCGCGACGTTTAATTACAACGCCTTCGAACAACTGAATCCGCTCACGCGAGCCCTCGATAACTTTAACGTGTACTTTCAACGTGTCACCTGGACGAAAATTAGGAAGATCTTGACGAAGCTGTTCTTGTGCAATCGTTTGTAAAAGATTCATCTTTGTTTCACTCCTTCCACCATAGACGTTCTTAACAGCTCTTACTGTTCCTAGTGAACAGCGTCATCACTATTAGCGGACCGTCCGATTAATACGTACAACATTTGAAATTTTAACACAGCGTACAACTTTTTTCAACCTCTTTTATTCCAAAACACGAACTTCCCTAGTACCAATCAGTATATCCAAAAGCGATCTCTTTCAAACTCCACCCTACACTTCGATCGTGATGCCATTAACTGCCTATTTCATAGACTACCCGCTATCGCCGTCTCTATGAAATGTTCTCTTTCATATAATAACCATGAAGCTGAATGAAATGGGGTTATGTGATGACTATAAAAAAGACTATAAAAAAGATTAGCAAGAGTAATGTCAAAAGCAAGTCGAAGAACATTGTAGCTAACACCATCAAGGCAAAAGGTGTCAAACGTGCATCAACAAGTCTCTACCGCAAAAAAAGATCCACGTATAAAAAAACTAGAAGTTTTCGAAAATCTGCTTTCCGAGCAGTCTCCAACCAATTTCAAACCATCATCTCCACCACTGTACCACAGGTTATCTATAGCCAAGAGGTATTTGACTTAGGAAATGAGTACAATCCAGCGACATCAACTTTCACTGCCAAACAAAAAGGAATTTATAACTTCTCTGCAACTGTCAACTACGGTACTGAACCAGTAACTCCTGTGACAGTAACTCTTGTTATATTAGTTAACGATGAAGTACAGATCCCTGTTATAGAAACGTTAAGCTCAGGAAGTGGGATTGTGCTCACAACAGGTGTAGTCAAACTTAGTAAAGGGGATACCGTTCAAGTTGTTATTAGAGTAACTGCTGACGGCTTTATTTTTTCTGGTACTGGTACACGATTCGAAGGCTTCAGAGTCCGTTAATCAACTGATTCTTTGTTGTATATCGTAAAGCCTATTTAATAGTTCTCTCCACTGAAGCCGTTTCTAGTAAATGGACTCCCCCATACATTAATGTATTGCAGGTTCAGCAATAGATTTTGTAAGGAAAGGAGGTTTGTTCTTATGACAATCCGTAAATCAAAATGCATACCTCGTAAATTCAAATCAGCTTTTAAAGCTATTTCTGATCAAAATCAATCTATTGGCAGACCTGAATTTGGTGTAACCGTAAGATATGGCAAAAAAATCCTTGATCTTGGAAAAGAATATAATCCTGCCACTTCTACCTTTACTCCCAAACATGATGGTGTTTACTCCCTATTTGGAAGCATCCTTTACAAAAGAGGATCAAAGAGCCTGATGAAGTCATTTTACTTCTTACAGTCAATGATATTGTAATCTTTGCTGGTAGTAAAGTTATCAACGCGGATCGTGAGTTTATTACTGCAGCAGCTGTTAAACGACTTCGAAAGGGTGACAAGGTACAATTATCCGCTTCCTCTCATGTATCCGGTGGCTTAATCCTTAAAGGATGTTTAACTCGATTTAAGGGAAAAAGAATTCGTTAATGGGTAATAGATGGAGGCAAAGAGCAATGCCAATTAAAAGACAAGCAGTCAAAACCAAATGCTCGGTCAAAACGACTGCTAAAGGCAATGTGAAAGCCAAAAAATCTGTGAATGTATCGTATCTAATCAATTCTAAGCGATAATGGCTAACACAGTAACGCGAGTAGTATTTTGTATTCTTTGGTTCCACTCCGGTTGCTTCTTCACAAGTTTCAATTGCCATCACAGTTAATGAGCAACGAAAGAAAGAACCGCCTGCTCGGCCTAATGGCTGTGCGACGGTTCTTTTTTATGGGGTTTGTTCTCGTTTCTGTGCAGCTAGCCATTTGCGTTCCTTATCCGTAAGCTCTGCATTCTCAAGCAGGTCAGGACGGCGCTTCAGCGTACGCAGAAGCGATTGCTCACGTCTCCAGGCATCAATCTTCGCATGATTGCCAGATATGAGTACCTCTGGCACTTCCCAGTCTCTGAATACCGCTGGACGGGTGTAATGCGGATACTCCAGTAGGCCTGTGCTGTATGAGTCCGTCACAGCCGATGACTCATTCCCTAGAACACCGGGGAGCAGCCGGACAACGCTGTCTATGACTGTCATAGCAGGAATTTCTCCGCCAGTTAATACATAATCACCAATGGATAACTCATCGGTCACCAAAAACTCGCGGATACGTTCATCATACCCCTCATAGTGGCCGCAGATCAGCACAAGATGCTCTTCCTTCGACAGCTCCTCCGCTTTCTTCTGCGTGAAGGATTCGCCTTGTGGGCACATCAGAATGACACGGGGGCGGGCTCCGCCTTCCTTCTTGGCCATCAGATCCTCTACAGCTCCAAAGACCGGCTCAGCCTTAAGCACCATCCCGCCGCCGCCTCCGTAAGGATAGTCATCCACGGTGTTATGCTTATTATTAGAATAATCACGGAAGTTAATCGCTTCAAGTGATACGATTCCTTTATCTCGTGCTTTACCTAGGATGCTTGCGCCAAATACGCCATCGAACATATCCGGGAACAGCGTCAGCACATCAATACGCATTATTAGATCAGCCCTTCCAATAAACGAACAGTAACCGTTTTGTTTGCTACATCGACATTCAGCAGGACATCATCAATAACCGGCAATAGTAGTTCCTTACGCTTCGGCTGTTCCACAACCCACACATCATTCGCGCCAGGACGCAATATTTCAGTGATCGTCCCTAGCTCTTCGCCTTCTTCAGTTACAACGCGGCAGCCAATGATTTCATGATAGTAGTACTCGCCTTCATCCAGCTTCTCAAGGTCCGTTTCTTCAACCTTTAATAGCCAGCCTTTATACTTCTCAACTTCATTAATATCGTTGAAGCCTTTAAGCTTCAAGACAAACATACCCTTTTGTTCACGGGAACTAACGATTTCTACTTCCAGCTTCTGTCCATTATCCATGTTTTGAAGCGATAATTTGTTGCCTGGAGCAAAGCGTATATCAGCAAAATCTGTCTGCGACAATACTTTCACTTCGCCACGAAGACCATGGGTATTGACCAGCTTGCCGACAGTAAACCATTTGTTGTTACTCATAGTCTGTACCCACCTATCTATATTTGTACGAAAAAGGGCTAGGATAATTATCCTAACCCTGCATCGTATGTGTTTACGATATGATGTCTACGATAACGCGTTTCTGGGATTTGATGGCCGCGGATGTAACGACGGCACGAATGGCTTTCGCAATCCGCCCCTGCTTGCCAATTACCTTACCGATATCATCAGCATGGACCGACAGCTCGTACACCGTACCACGATCATCATCTCTCTCATTAACGCGCACGTCCTCTGGATGATCCACTAACGCCTTTGCGATGACAAGAATCAATTCTTTCATTTCAAGGCCCTCCGCTATTCAACAGTTATTTCTGTTGCTTAAGCTCATGGAACTTTTTCAGGACACCTGCTTTGGAAAGCAAGTCGCGAACTGTATCAGAAGCTTGAGCTCCTGTTTGCAGCCATTTCAATGCTTTCTCTTCATCAATCGTTACTTGAGCCGGTTGTGTAACCGGGTTGTAAGTACCGATTTCTTCGATAAAGCGACCGTCACGTGGGGAACGGGAGTTAGAAACGACAACGCGGTAGAATGGGGCTTTATGAGCACCCATACGTTTCAGACGAATACGTACTGCCATGGAAATTCACCTCCTTCATTTAATCAAATCTATGTTTTGTATGGCTTAAAAAGGGAACTTCATCCCTTTGCCGCCTTTGCCAAGCATACCCTTCAAGCCTTTCATGCCGCCTTTAGGTCCCTTTGGACCCATCATCGATGAGAATTGCTTCATCATCTTGCGCATATCTTCGAACTGCTTGATAAGGCGATTTACTTCCGTTATGGATGTTCCACTGCCTGCTGCAACACGCTTACGGCGGCTGTGATTAAGCAGTTCCGGCTTTTGCTTCTCTGCTTTTGTCATCGAGCGGACAATCGCTTCAACGCGGTTGATTTGCTTCTCGTCCACTTTCATATCCTTCATGTTGCCCTTCATCTTGTTCATGCCAGGCAGCATATCCATCAGTTGATCGAG
Organism: Paenibacillus sp. YAF4_2; assembly: GCF_052113225.1. NCBI lineage: Bacteria > Bacillati > Bacillota > Bacilli > Caryophanales > Paenibacillaceae > Paenibacillus > Paenibacillus sp. YAF4_2. Next base: position 182,396 of record NZ_JBFRCT010000012.1, on the reverse strand, counting down.
TGGACCAAGCTTCCGGATCTGAGCCATCTGTTCGAGGAAGTCGTCGAATGTAAATTCGGCCGTTCGCATTTTTCGTTCCATCTCTGCCGCTTTATCGGCATCAATATTCATTTGCGCCTTCTCGATCAGAGACAGCATATCACCCATCCCGAGGATACGGGATGCCATCCGGTCTGGATGGAACGGCTCGAGCGCATCAATCTTCTCGCCCATTGCAGCGAATTTGATCGGCTTGCCGGTTACTGCTTTGACAGACAACGCAGCACCGCCGCGTGTATCGCCGTCCAGCTTCGTCAGTACAACACCTGTCAGCTCAAGCTGCTCATGGAAGCTTTGCGCTACGTTGACCGCATCTTGACCAGTCATTGCATCAACAACGAGCAATACTTCGTCAGGATTAACATTTTGATGAATTTGTTTAAGCTCTTCCATCAAAATTTCATCAATATGCAGCCTCCCGGCAGTATCGAAGATCACATAATCATTGTGATTTTCCTTGGCATGCGCCAGACCAGCTTTTGCAATCTCCACTGGAGTAGTTTGATCTCCCAAGGAGAATACTGGAGCATCGATCTGTTCTCCGAGTACTTGAAGCTGCTTAATCGCAGCAGGACGATAAATGTCACAGGCAACCAGGAGCGGCTTGTGATTGCTCTTTTGAAGCAACTTTGCCAGCTTGCCTGTTGTCGTTGTCTTACCGGCACCTTGCAAACCAACCATCATAATAACTGTTGGAGGCTTGTTCGCTTTTGCAAGCTTACTTTGTGTACCGCCCATCAATTCCGTTAACTCTTTATTAACGATGTCGATGACGACCATGCCAGGCGTAAAGCTCTTCGAAACATCGAGGCCAAGCGCCTTCTCTTTCACTTTGGCAATAAAATCTTTGACAACTTTAAAGTTAACGTCCGCTTCGAGCAAGGCAAGCCGTACTTCGCGCATTGCTTCGTTCAAATCTTCTTCCGATACTTTACCTTTGCCTCTCAGCTTGCTGAACACGTTTTGTAATCGGTTCGTTAAGCTCTCAAATGCCGCCATGATTCGTCACCTCCGTCACATCTATATATTCCGTCTTCGTTAATTGTTCAATATCATCAAGCAGCTTTTGCTTAAATACGTTGTCTATCGGCAATGCAGCTACTTTACGTTCCAGCTCTTCAGCCAGCTTTTGCATCGCTTCATACTTGGCTAGAAGCATAAGTTTCCCTTCATAGCTTTCAAGCACTTGCTCTGCACGTTTCACATGTTCATACACCGCTTGTCTGCTTATGCCAGATTCAGCGGCGATCTCGCCGAGCGAGTAATCATCATGGAAGTAATATTTCAAGAAAGTCCGCTGCTTCTCAGTAAGAAGCGGTTCGTAGAAATCAAATAACGAGTTAATTCGAGTTGTCTTCGCAAGGGCATCCGGTTCATGAATAGTCATTAGCTTCCGCCCCTTTCGAATTGTCCGTCAAGTAAATAGCCTTGACAGTGTTACAACGACTCTTATCTTACACGAAGTCAGATAGCACTGTCAAGCATTTGTCCTTGTCACTTGTTTAATTCGATTCCGACTCTTCATCTTCCCGCTGAATCAGCCCTGCGAACAAGGCGTGAACGAACTGCTCGGAGTCAAATTCCTGCAGATCAGTCATTTTCTCCCCGAGTCCTACAAGCTTCACCGGAAGGTTCAATTCATTGCGGATCGCAATAACGATACCGCCTTTCGCTGTACCATCCAGCTTCGTTAATACGAGGCCGGTTACGCCGCTCTTCTCGCCGAACAGCTTCGCTTGGCTGAGCGCATTTTGGCCCGTTGTTGCATCAAGCACGAGCAGTACTTCATGTGGAGCATCCGGAATCTCACGTTGAATAACGCGGAAAATTTTGTTCAGCTCTTCCATCAGATTCGTTTTGTTCTGCAGACGGCCTGCTGTATCGCACAGCAATACATCAACACCACGCTGCTTTGCTGCTTGAACAGCATCGAACATAACGGCAGCTGGATCAGACCCCGATTGCTGCTTAATCACATCAACACCAACTCGTTGTCCCCATACTTCGAGCTGTTCAATTGCACCTGCGCGGAACGTATCGCCGGCAGCAAGCAGAACGCTTTTGCCTTCGCTCTTGAATTTATGGGCCAGCTTTCCGATTGTTGTCGTCTTACCAACACCGTTAACACCAACGAACAAAATAACGGTAATGCCGCTTTTCGCCATTTGGATGCCTGGATTCGACTCACCTTTAAGCAGTCCTACCAGCTTTTCAGACAAAACAGGCTGCAGCTCAGATGGTTGTTCAATTTTACGTTTCTTCACTTCAGTACGTAATTCGTCAATCAGTGTCATAACTGTATTGACGCCTACATCCGCACCGATGAGAATTTCCTCAAGCTCTTCATAGAACTCTTCATCGATCTTCTTGCGTCGAGTAATTAGCTCTTCGACCTTCTCAACGAGCGCAACACGCGTCTTTGTCAGGCCTTCCTTAAATATCGTTGTTACTGCTTCTGTCTTCGAAGCAATACTTTCCTTCAGCTTTTTGAAAAAACTCATACTGTTTCAAGTCCCCCATCCTATATCAGCATATTACGCGGATTCCTGCTCCTCCGCATCCTCCTCTAGACGGACCGATACGAGCTTCGATACGCCGCCTTCCTCCATCGTTACCCCATACAGCACATCTGCTTCTTCCATCGTACCTTTCCGATGGGTAACCACGATGAACTGGGTAAGTTCGGAGAATTCACGAAGGTATTGGGCAAAACGGGCAACGTTTGCTTCATCAAGCGCCGCTTCAACCTCGTCAAGTACACAGAACGGAACTGGCTTCACCTGCAAAATCGCGAACAATAACGCGATTGCAGTAAGCGCCCGCTCTCCGCCGGATAACAGCTGCAGATTTTGCAGCTTTTTACCTGGAGGCTGGGCTACGATATCAATCCCGGTATCGAGCACGCGTTCCGGATCCACCATCACAAGATCGGCACGTCCTCCGCCAAACAGCTTCGAGAAGACGACGACGAAATGACGTCTAATCTGTTCAAACGTCGTTTTGAACCGTTTGGACATTTCTTCATCCATCTCGCGGATAACCTGATACAGCGTTGTTTTTGCTTCTACCAGGTCATCCTTCTGCTCGGTCAAGAATTCGAACCGTTCCCGTACCCGCTCATACTCTTCGATTGCACCCATGTTCACATCGCCAAGTGCTGTAATTTGACGTTTAATATCGCGTACAGCATTTTGCGTTCCAACGATGTCTTCAGGAACCGGATATTGTTCCTTCGCTAGCTCAAAGCTCAGTTCATACTCTTCGCTTAGCTTGCGCAGAAGGTTGTCCAGCTCGACATCCAGACGGTTTGCTGCAATCTCAGTCTGCCGCATTTGCTCTTCAACATCACGAAGCTGTCCACGTTGTTCTTTCGTATCACTCTCGCCTTGTTCCAGCTCACGTACGCGATCCGCACGAGCCGAACGCTTCAGATCTGTCTGCTCTGAACATTCCTGCTTCTTCAGACGCAAATGATTCAGCTGTTCGATTTGTGTTACGGTCTCTTCACTGTGACGTTCCAGCTCCGCATCCTGCTGATTAAGCAGCGAGCGGTAGCTGGATAGCTCCTGCTTGGCGCGTTGAATATCTGCTCGAACACGTGCAGCCTGATCCTCGAAGGACTGCTTCTCTTGATCGGTCTTCGCAACGGAAATCTTCAAATCCGTCAGTTGGCCTTGAAGCTCTTCCTTCGCCGTCTCACTTGCTTTCCGGCGTTCCTCAGCAAGCCTGATGGCCTCTTGCAGGCGAGCTTCATCCGCTGTCAATTGCTCAAGACGGACCTCTGCCGCTTCGGCCATCGTCTGCATCGATTGCTGCTCAGCTGTGTGATTGCTGCGGTCTGCAGTGAACAACTGTTCTTGCTCACTCAGATGCTTCGCTTCATTCGACAACTGCTGCAGCTCTGCACGAACCTGCTGCTCATCGATCCGATACTGCTCAGATTGTGAACGGAGCTCCTCCATGTTTTGCGAACGGATTGACTGCTCCTTACGAAGGTCGCTAAGCTTATCCCGCAGTTGAGCGATTGTTTTCTCGCCTTCTATAATTTCCTGATCCAATGCTTCGATCTGGCGCTGGCGTCCTAACAGACTTGCTCCCTTCTTCTGAAGGCTGCCGCCAGTCATGGAACCACCTGCGTTTACCACATCGCCCTCAAGCGTAACGACCCGGTAACGATATTGGCATTTGGATGCAATACGGTTCGCCTGCTCCAACGTCTCGGCAAGAAGGACATTGCCTAAGAGGTTATTGATAATTGCTTGGTATTGCGGCTCGCAGGTAACAAGCTCTGCAGCCACTCCAACAAAGCCGTCTACTGATTCAGCCATCCGTTTATCATGTTCAGGCACTTGTCTGCTACGAATGACATCAAGAGGCAGGAACGTTGCTCGTCCAAGTTGACGCTGTTTCAAGAAGGCAATCGCGGCACGAGCTGACTTCTCATCTTCCATAACGATATGCTGCAACGCGCCGCCCAATGCGGTCTCTACAGCAGTCTCAATTCTTTCCGGCACACGGACAAGCTCGGCAACTGCACCATGTACACCACTAATGCCGCCGGAACCAGAGGAACGGCGAGAGGATTTAAGCACCTCACGAACACCATGCATAAAGCCATCTAGAGCGTCTTGCATTTCTTTCATTGTATCGCGGCGCGAGGTTTGTGCATCCAGCTTTTGCTCCCATTTGCGAAGCGCAGCCGTAGCGTCCTCTGCTATTTGGCCAAACTCCTTAGCCTTTTCCGCTTCATCAATATACTTCGTACGCGCTTTGGAAATCGCATCTAGCGTTGCTTCCAGCTGTTTCTCCAGCTCAGCCTTGCGAGCCGTCAGCTTTCTGCGCTGATCCGACCACTTGGCCTCTTCATCGCTCAAACGCTCCATTCGGCGCTGAACAGCTTCCTGCTGCTGAGCGGCATAACGAATTTCGTTACGCAGCTGTGCCATTGTGCTAAGCACCTCAAGCAGCTCGCCCTTCAGCATTTCTTCCGCATCTACCGCGGTCCCGCCAGCAACGCCAATGAGATTAGCCTCTTCAACGGAAAGCTTTTGCTTGAAATCCGCCAGTTGAAGCTCTAAAACAGCAGCCCGATTACGGAATTCCGCTTCCTCGCTCGTTAATGCAGCTATTCGCTCATCATGAGCAGCAATTGTCTCTTCTAACTGCCGTTTATTCTGCTCCAGGTTCTTCTTCCGTTCTTTAAGAACTTCCCCGAACCCTTCGCATTTCTCATATTCTTCACTATATTGCAGCATAGCCTCATGCAGCTGGTCCAGTGCTTCCTCCAGCTCGCGAAGCGCCTGGCGGTCCTTTTCCAAATGAGCATCATGCTTGCTGACGACCGTGGAGAGTTCAAGCTGTTCGCGCTTAAGTCGTTCAAGCTTGTTATTGGCCTCCGACCATGAACCGTACACATTCTCAATATTATGTACGTACATCGAAATCTCTTGCGTTTTGAGCTGTTCTCTTAATTGCTTGAAATGAATCGCTTTCTCCGATTGCACACGAAGAGGCTCGACCTGGTCTTCCAATTCAGTTACAAGGTCGTGAATACGCAGCAAATTATTCTCGGTGTCCTCCAGCTTGCGCTGTGCTTCACGTTTACGTGATTTATATTTCACAATGCCTGAAGCTTCTTCGAATATCCCGCGGCGATCCTCAGACCGGGTACTCAATATTTCCTCGATCCGGCCTTGTCCGATAATCGAATATGCTTCCTTACCGATACCCGTATCCATGAACAGCTCGGTAATATCTTTCAATCGGCACGACTGCTTGTTAATCATATATTCACTATCACCGCTCCGATGGACTCGGCGGGTTACCGTCACTTCGTTATATTCAAGCGGCAGCGCCCCATCACCATTATCGAGCGTCAGCGATACTTCACCATAGTTAACTGCCTTACGTGCATCACTTCCGGCAAAAATAATATCTTCCATCTTGCCGCCGCGAAGGCTTTTTGCACTTTGTTCGCCCAGCACCCAGCGGATACCGTCCGATATATTACTTTTACCGCTGCCATTAGGTCCAACAACAGCCGTAATGCCGGTAACGAACTCCATCTCCGTCTTGTCGGCAAATGATTTAAATCCTGCTAATTCTATTCGTTTCAGAAACATATACTGGCTTTCACCTCACCGCCTATTGTAACACAACTAGAGAGGGCTCGTAATCCCTTTACTCATGCGGAAATTCACCCTTTTAACAATCAAAAATGGCAATACAAGAGTAATCTTGTACTGCCATTCCTAAGGCCTTGCTATACTATTCCGTCAGCGACTGCCAGGCTACAGATGCAGCCCGTTGCTCCGCTTCCTTCTTCGTTCTGCCGCTTCCGTTTCCGTATGGAATTTCTCCAATACATACTTCAACGACAAACTCACGGTCATGAGCTGGTCCACGCTCTTCCATTATCCGATATTCAACCGCTCCAAGCCCTTTGTGCTGAGCACGCTCCTGCAGTTTAGACTTGAAGTCTTTCACCAGCAGGCCGTAATCATTAGACTCAATATATGGGAACATATGCGTCTCCAGAAAAGCTCTTGTCCGCTCAATACCGGCATCTAAGAAAATCGCACCAACAAACGCTTCGAACAAATCGGCGAGCAAGGCAGGACGTTGTCTTCCTCCGAGCTGCTCTTCACCTCTTCCGAGCTGTATATGAGCACCAAGCTCCAGCCGCTCTGCGAATTGTGCAAGCGAAGGCTCGCATACGACAGATGCACGCATGCGCGTAAGCTCACCTTCCGGACGGTTCGGATAAGCAGAGAACAGATATTCCGATACGAGCAGCTGCAGAACAGCATCACCTAGAAATTCCAGACGTTCATTATGCTCGATCGTCCCATGTTTATGTTCATTCACATAGGAAGTATGAGTAAATGCCTGCTTCAGCAGCTTCAGCTGTTTGAAGCGAAGCTGCAGACGTGTCTGCAGCTCATTAATGGAATCACGCTTCATAGACTTTCATCACAATCGTCGCGTTATGACCGCCGAAGCCAAACGAGTTGGACAGTGCCGTTTTGACATCTGCTTTACGAGGCTTGTTTGGCACATAATCGAGGTCAAGCTCAGGATCTTGATTCTCCAAGTTAATGGTTGGAGCAATAATGCCGTTCTGGAGCGTAAGACCAAGGATGACCGCTTCCACACCGCCTGCAGCACCAAGCAAATGGCCTGTCATCGATTTCGTGGAGCTAACGGCCAGTTTATAAGCATGGTCGCCAAAGGCTTTCTTAATTGCGGTTGTTTCCGAACGGTCACCTACTGGAGTCGAGGTGCCATGTGCGTTGATATAATCAATCGCTTCAGGCTCAATTCCAGCATCTTTTAATGCTTTCACCATACAACGAGCAGCACCGTCTGGATCAGGCTCTGTCATATGATGAGCATCGCCGCTCATGCCGTAGCCGATAACTTCGGCATAGATACGAGCACCACGCTGCTGTGCATGTTCAAGTGATTCCAGAATCATTACGCCTGCACCTTCGCCCATAATGAAACCATCTCGGTCAATGTCGAACGGACGGCTTGCCTTCTCAGGCTCGTCGTTGCGAACGGACATCGCACGCATTGAGCAGAAGCCTGCAAGACCTGTAGGCCGGATTGTTGCTTCTGCGCCGCCACAGATCATCACGTCTGCATCTCCGCGTTGAATCATTTTGTAGGAATCACCGATCGAGTGAGTACCTGTTGCACAAGCGGTAACCGCTGTACTGTTCGGACCCTTCGCACCAGTCAGCATCGATACTTGCCCGGAAGCCATATTCGCGATCATCATCGGAATGAAGAATGGACTTACGCGCTTAGGACCTTTCTCCAGCAAAATGTTATGCTGATCTTCCCATGTACCAAGTCCGCCGATACCAGAGCCGACGATAACGCCTACACGTTCCGGATCAACGTTAGTACCGATCTCTAGTCCAGCATCTTTTACTGCACTCATACTCGCTACAGACGCGAATTGAACGAAACGGTCCATACGACGAGCTTCTTTTCTATCAAGATTATAATCTTCGGGATTAAAGTTCTTCACTTCGGCTGCAATTTGGGTTGGATATTCAGAGACATCAAACGCTTCGATATGCGATACGCCTGATTTTCCTTCCATCAAATTCCCCCAGAACTGCTCCAGGTCTGCACCTAGCGAGGTAATGACCCCCATGCCGGTAACAACAACTCTTTGCTTCATTTAAGATTCACCTCGAGTGGACTGCAATTTAGATGCGTACATCACATCTTCTATATATAAAAAAGCGTGCAAGCTATTCATGCTCATTCATAATATCATGATAATTTAAGTGCCTCAGATGGAGAGAAGTCCCGTTTATTACAACGGGACCACTTCTTTTCCTTACGTATGAGATTGTATGTAATTTACTACTTCTCCCACCGTGGTGATCGTCTCTGCATCTTCATCAGAGATCTCCAGGTCAAACTCATCTTCCAATTCCATGACCAACTCAACGACATCAAGAGAGTCAGCGCCGAGGTCATCTTTGAAGGAAGCTTCCAGCGTGACTTCCGCTTCGTCTACGCCAAGTCTGTCGACGACGATACGTTTTACACGTTCTACTACTTCGGACATCCGATTCACCTCCTCCTAGGGTATTATACGAGAATTCAAGACAAAATGCCATACATAACCGCGCTAAATCCAGCGAGCATGCTTATTGATAATCCTTACATGTACATACCACCGTCTATATGAACGGTTTGTCCCGTCATATAAGACGCAGCATCAGATGCTAGGAAGCGTACTGCCGCAGCAATGTCTTCTGCCGAACCAAGGCGAGCAAGCGGAATTTGCGCGGACAAGGAATCCTTCATTTCAGAAGAAAGCTTGTCAGTCATATCCGTTTGAATAAAGCCTGGTGCGATACAGTTAACGGTAATCCCGCGTGAAGCAAGCTCACGTGCACTTGATTTGGTCAAGCCAATGACGCCTGCTTTCGCTGCTACATAATTCGCTTGACCCGGATTTCCGAGCACGCCAACAACAGAAGAGATGTTAATAATGCGTCCGGAACGCTGCTTCATCATAGGCCGCGTTGCCGCTTTGATCCCGTTAAAGACACCCTTCAAGTTCGTCTCAATAACTTGGTCAAATTCCTCTTCTTTCATACGCATAATTAAATTATCTCTTGTAATGCCAGCGTTATTCACCAAAATATCAATCGAGCCAAATTGATCAACAACTTCTTTGACCATTGCATCGAATTCGTCGGTTTTGCCGACGTTGGCTTTCAGCACAATAGCACGGCGTCCAAGCGCTTCAACAGCTAGAGCTGTCTCCGCAGCAGCAGCTTCGCTGCCTGAGTAGTTAATAGCTACATCCGCACCGGCTTCCGCAAGTGCAAGGGCAATCGCACGGCCAATGCCGCGGGATGCACCTGTTACAAGCGCTTTTTTGCCTTCAAGACTAGCAAACATGGTATACCTCCTCCAAGTTTTGCGTGAAACGGTGCCCTACAGTGCTTCTAAAGCTGCAAGGCTGTTAACCGAGATAACGCGAAGATTCTTGTCGATTTTCTTGATCAAGCCAGCCAGAACCGCACCGGAGCCAATTTCTACAAAAGTATCTACGCCTTGCTCGATCAAATAGCGAACGCTGTCTTCCCACAGAACAGGTGAATAAACCTGCTCGACCAGAAGATTACGAATCGAAGCTGCCGCTGTTACCGGAGCTGCCGTTACATTCGCAACGACAGGTACGGCCGCATCATTCATCGACACTTCCGAAAGAACGCCGGACAGCTTATCTGCTGCAGGCTTCATCAGGGACGAATGGAACGGGCCGCTTACTTCGAGCGGAATAACACGTTTCGCAACGGCCTCTTCTTTGCCGCGCTCAACAACCGCTTGAACACCTGCTGCAGAACCAGAAACAACAATTTGACCCGGACAGTTTACATTCGCCAGTTCAACCGTATTTCCTTCTTCTGTGATCTTGGCACAAAGCTCAGCCAGAACGCCACGCTCTGCACCAAGTACTGCAGCCATAGCACCTTGACCGCCTGGGACGGCTTGTTCCATAAACTCGCCGCGAGCACGAACCGTACGAACTGCATCTGCAAATGACAGAACGCCAGCAGCTACCAGTGCACTGTACTCCCCTAGACTGTGACCAGCTACGTAATCCGGTTTGAACCCGCGGCCTTCCAACGCTTGCAGCAAAGCCACACTGACAGTCAGCAGAGCAGGCTGAGTGTTAGCCGTTTGCTTCAACTGATCATCTGGTCCTTCAAAAATAATCTCACTAAGTTTGAAGCCAAGGGCTTCGTCTGCTTGATTAAAAATGGTACGCGAGCTTTCGAATGCCTCGTATACATCTTTACCCATGCCAACCGCCTGAGCGCCTTGGCCTGGGAATACAAATGCTATTTTACTCAACTTAAGTTCCCTCCGTTACCAGATCAATACGGATGCGCCCCAAGTAAGACCGCCTCCGAAGCCAACAAATACAAGACAGTCGCCTTCGTTAATTCGCCCTTGCTCAAAAGCCTCAGCAAGTGCAACCGGAATAGAAGCAGCCGACATGTTGCCGTATTTGTCCAAGTTAATCATACACTTCTCTTCTGGAAGATCGAGTCGGTTAAGTGCAGATTGAATAATGCGGACATTAGCTTGGTGCGGCACCAACAGGTCGATATCCTCTTTGCTCATGCCTGCTTTGCGAAGGGCTTCATCAGCTGCTCCGCCCATAATCCGTACTGCGAATTTGAATACATCATTGCCTGCCATGTGAATGTAATGCTGCTTAGAACTCACACTGTCTGCAGAAGCAGGCAAGCGCGATCCGCCGCCGCTTACTTTCAGCAGTTCGCCGCCGCCGCCATCAGCGCCAAGCTCGAACGACTTGAAGCCACGGCCTTCCGGCACTTGGCCAAGCACGACTGCTCCAGCTCCGTCACCAAACAGGATGCATGTATTGCGGTCTGTGTAATCGGTAATACGAGATAAGGTTTCAGCACCAACGACAAGCACATGCTTATACATGCCAGTTGCAATCATATTCGAAGCGGTCGCAAGACCATAGATAAATCCAGAACATGCTGCGGACAGATCAAAGGCTGCTGCTTTCTTCGCTCCAAGCTTCTCCTGCAGGAGACATGCTGTGGATGGGAAGAACATATCCGGAGTAATTGTCGATACGATGATGAGGTCAATATCCTCAATCGTTATCCCTGCTGCTTCAATGGCTTTGAGTGATGCTTGGTAAGCCAGATCTGACGTTGCCTGCTCCGGAGCTGCCATACGGCGTTCACGAATACCTGTACGCGTTACGATCCACTCGTCGTTTGTTTCCACCATTTGTTCAAGTTCTTGATTCGATAAAATTCGGTCGGGAACGTATTTGCCCGTACCAATAATGCCTACAGGATGTAAATTCATCATGACCTCCCGCCTATTTCCACTGCAATCGACTCAGTCAGCTGTGCTTTTATAGCCACTCGCGCTTGTCGAATAGCACTTTTTACAGCTAATGCATCGGATGAACCATGACATTTCATCACTAGTCCATTCAATCCAAGCAGCGGAGCACTCCCATGTTCCTTGTAATCCATTTTCTTTCGCAGACTCCGAAGCTTAGGCATCATAATGGCTGCCGCAATCTTCGTCATAAACGATTCGCCAAAGGCTTCTTTCAGGTAAGTCATCAATGTACCTGCTGTACCTTCAATCGCCTTAAGCATAATATTCCCCGCAAAGCCGTCACAAATAAGTATGTCGCAGCTGCGATTAAGCAAGTCTCGTGCTTCCACATTGCCGATAAAGTTAATCGGTGCCTGTTCAAGCAGATCATAAGCAGCTTTGGTCAATTCATTACCTTTCCGTTCTTCGGTACCTACGTTCAGCAGCCCTACACGCGGGTTATCCAAACCATGCACCTTCGTACGGTAGATGCTGCCCATTATTGCATATTGCAGCAAATGCTCCGGCTTCGCATCCATGTTAGCCCCAAGATCAAGCGCAAGGACGCCGATATCATCCATTGTAGGCAGCATAGGTGCCAGCGCCGGACGTTCGATGCCTTCAAGCCGGCCTACTACGAGCAGCCCCGTTGTCATAAGGGCTCCTGTATTACCAGCAGAGATCATCGCGTCTGCATGCTTCTCACGTACAAGCTGCCCGGCAACTACCATCGACGAGCCTTTTTTTCGACGAACCGCTTTGACCGGCTCTTCATCCGGACCGATCACTTCATCCGTATGGCATAACGTCACGTTGGCCGGTTTCTTTCCGTTGAGCAGCGGCTCAATAGCCGCCTTATCGCCAACAAGAACCAATTCCGTATCCGGCCACTCCGCCGCAGCATCCATCGCTCCCTGCACAATGAGGCTCGGAGCGTGGTCGCCTCCCATCGCATCTATGGCGATCCGCATGTCTTTTTCCTCCCAAAAACTCTACCCTCATAACAGGTAAAGCTAAACTTCAGCGTAAACGGCTGCGTCGTCCTTAGGAGGAGCAGCAGTCGTTTCGCGGGCGAAATATAAGCATAGTATAGAGAAACTTATACTATCGTTTTATATTTCATAAAAGCCTATGCTTCGTTCTCTCCATCACCTGTGGATCGGTAAATGACGAAGTTCCCTTGGAACACCATTTCATCCCCTACATAAGTGAAGAGCTCCACCTTTGACTTGTGGCGCTCGCCGGATATCGAACGTACATAAGCTTTTGCAATACACTTCTCACCAAGCTTGACCGGTCTTATGAAGCGAATATCCGCTGTAACCGTCAAGGCGATTTTATCTTCAATAACAGCAACCGCCAGCGAGTTTGCTTGGGCAAACACATGATGGCCCCGGGCAATACCCGTACGTGAGAAAACATGCTCTTCACGAATTTCGAATATCGATATTCCGCTTTTGTCCAGTTGTAAATCTACAATGTCACCAATTACTTCATGCAACGGCAAAGACTGAACGGAATCATACGAACGCTCAGCCATCAGCTTCATTCGCTCACGCAGCTCTGGAATACCCAGTTCCATCCGGTCTAGCCGTATCGTCTGTATGCTGACTTTCAAATGTCTGGTTAGCTCACGATCCGTCATAAACGGGTTTTCATCTATCAATTGAGCGAGCAGCTGATGCCGCTGTCGCTTAGGCATTCGTTCGATCTCCGGCACCACCTTAACAGTATTGTAACCCATGTCTAATTTTACTCGAATGATGGCTGATATTATAACCTGGTACTAATTAAGTATATAAAAAAAAGCTTATACAGGCAACGGACATAAAAAAATAGCACCTCATCGTAATGAAGTGCTATTGTGGGAAAACCCGAGATTATTGGGAGATAACCTCTTTTGTTTTGTAATATCCGCACACTTTGCATACGTGGTGGCCCAGTTTAAGCTCTCCACATTGCTCGCATTTTACCATACCTGGTACTGCCAGTTTGAAATGCGTACGACGTTTGTCGCGGCGAGTTTTGGACGTTCTTCTTTGTGGTACTGCCATTGTTTCCCACCTCCKTCATAAAATCAATCGGTCATTCATTATTGTTCGTCTTTGAATAAATCCTTGAGCACTGCCATACGTGGATCAATTCGATCCGTATTGCAGCTGCATTTTTGTTCATTTAAGTTCTGTCCACAATTCTGGCACAGCCCTTTACAATCATTACTGCATAACGGAGCGAACGGCATGAACAGCTGAAGCACTTCTTCCACATAAGGCTTCAAATCCAGCCTGTCCCCTGATACCGCAATAATGTCGTCATCCTCGTCCTGCTCAATTTCTTCCCCGTCCTCAACGGCCGCTGGCTTAAACTGATCATAGACAGGAATTTTCGAATGAAGCTTCACTGGGTCAAGACAACGCGAGCAAGCGAGCTCCCAATCAATGGTCAATTCGCCTTCGACAGTAATCGAGCCTTCATTGCCTGTCACCTGAAGCGACACATGAAGCGGACCGGTACTGACGACATCTGATCTATCCTTAAATAAATCGGACACATCCAGATTCTCATCAATGTTTGCCTTGATACCTTTGGACATCGTTTCTTGTACATGAAACTGCATGAGATCACCCCAAACAAACAAAAATTATTATATCTATTAACGAGAGGTTTTGTCAACATTTTCACGCTGTTTTTCATCTTTTCTCCCGTATCTTCATGAATAAAACAGCGGCCCTGTGCTATGATGGGACATATATCCAACGAAAAGCTAGGAGATGTCTCAGTGCGCACAGTAGGACTAATTGTTGAGTATAACCCATTTCACAACGGTCATCAATATCATTTACGGGAATCGGTCAAAATAGCACAAGCCGACACCGTTGTCGCCGTCATGAGCGGACATTTTCTGCAGCGAGGCGAACCGGCCGTTATGGATAAATGGGCACGGACGGAAGCTGCACTACACGGCGGCTGCGACCTTGTCATTGAACTGCCCACTGCCTATGCTACTCAAGCAGCAGAATGGTTCGCCTACGGCGCTGTCTCTCTGCTTGAAGCTACAGGCGTCGTGGATGCGTTCTGCTTCGGTACAGAGAGCGGAGAGATCGAAGCGCTGCAACAGGCGGCACGATTGATCGCCCATGAGCCGCCCGAATTCCAGCTTATGCTACGTGAGGCCTTGGAGAGCGGCATCAGCTATCCGAGCGCATACAGCTCGGCAGTTGCATCCTATCTAACTTCTATCGGTAATCATGAAGCAGCGGCCTTCCCTTATGCGCAGCCCAACCATACCTTAGGACTTCATTACCTCATTGCTCTGGAACGGATCAAGGGCAAGATGGAGCCGCACACTATACGACGAGAGAAATCGGAATACGGTCAAACAACGGTCACAGACCATGCCATTGCAAGCGCAACGGCAATTCGTAAACTGCTGCTTGAAGGCGGCGAGCTTGGCGACAGCCGCCCTCTTGTTCCCGCTACAACTTATGAAGTCATGGAACGGGAGTGGGCAGCAGGAAAAAGTCCTGTAAGCTGGGCGAACTTTGTTCAGCAACTCATCCATACTGCCGTTACACAGACGCCTGAACAGCTCTCAGGTTATCGCGAGATCATGGAAGGGCTGGAGCATCGTCTTCTTAATACACTGCCAAAGCTCGATCAGATCGGCTTCGAACCTCTTCTAGAAACTTTAAAGACCAAACGTTACACCAGAACCAAGCTGCAGCGAGCTCTTCTTTCTATTCTGCTCCATCATAAGAAAGAAGATTTTACAGCTGAGAAGCTGGCAGCCGGGGTTGAATATATTCGAGTGCTGGGCTTTACAACGAAAGGACAACAGCTGCTGCGCCGGATGCGCTCTGAGGCAACACTGCCTGTCCTCTTAAGCGCTGCAAGGTCTCCCGTACAATCTCGGTACCTCGAGCTTGATACACAGGCTACAGCAGCTTATATGCTGGCACAGCCTGGTCACACATCCGCAGCTGCGATGTTTCGAGATTTTACGGACAAGCCGATTATGATTGATTAATTATTTAAAATAGCTAGTTGCAGCATCTTGAATTGCGGTTATTGCGTTTTCCAGCGAGGTGACAGGTACAACCTTCATCTCGCTGTGAAGTTCTTTTACTTTGGCCGTTACTTCTGCAAAATTCACTTCCGGAGCCAGGAATAGCTGAGCACCTGCTTGGTGTGCGGCTACAATTTTGTATGTAATGCCCCCGATCCCCCCCACTCTTCCATCGGCAGAAATCGTACCGGTTCCTGCAATTCGAAGCCCTTCCGTCAAATCTTTATCCAACAATAAATTAAGAGATTGCAGCGTGAACATCAGACCGGCGGACGGACCTCCGATATCTTCGGCTTTTATTGTAATCTGATTGGATGGTTCGGTTGGGTGCACTTCATGCAAATCGCCTAATATGATTCCACCTGGTACAGATCCCATTAAAGCAACTGAAACATTCGCTTCAATTTGTCGGAAGGGAATCTTAACTGGAATGACCTTTTCATTTCTTTGGATGACCAAAGAAACCAGATCTCTTTCATTTGACTCCTTGATTGCAAACTGTAGTCCCTCAACGCTACTCACTTTCTGACCCTCAACCTGAATGATACGATCTCCTATCTGAAAGTCATTCGAAACACCTTCAATACCATCAATAACTAACTCTGTACTCGTTGTATAAGGAATCCCTGCATAAATATAAGCCGCTTCGATTGCAGAGTTCTGTGAAGCAAGCATATCGAGGGTCATTTGATCAAGATAGTCTTTCTCCGACTTCCCCTTCATCACCGAATCTTTGCTGTAAACAGCAAAATCCTTTTTCCATGCTGCTTCAATAACCTGCCAATACTTGGCATCCGTCAGCTTGATCGTGGTTAATAGAAAGGCACCACGCTCCCCCGCTTCCATCGATTGGGTTGCTTGTTCACCACCCGAGCCTAGCTGCACGAGCGGCTTTGTGTCGAACGCGATTCCCGGTTCATAGATAACTAATGGAGTTGGTGCATAAATAATAACCCATAGCATCACGGCGATAAGAACAATTCCAAACGCTTGCCTTGTCCTTCCGCTCAATCGAAACCCTTTTATGACATATCACCTCCTTGATGGACAATGGTCTATCCCTTTGACTAGGCGCGTACAATGGAAAAGACCACGGTTTGTCCGAATAATCCCCTGACTTAATCGAAAAATCCGCCTTATTGGAGTTGATGAATATATGGCTCGCACAATTCTATATGCAGCGATCTCCATTCTGCTGGTCGCTGCAATCATTCGTCAGCCGGATGAAGCCTTTCAAGCTTCTCTGCAGGGGCTGACCATTTGGTGGAATATTGTCTTCCCTGGCCTCTTGCCCTTCCTTGTGCTATTCGAGCTGATTGCGGCCTTTGGCCTCATTCATGGCTTTGGCGTACTCCTTAGACCGATCATGCGAGGGCTGTTCAAATTGCCGGGAGAAGCTGCGTTGCCTCTTTTATTAGGGTGGTTGTCCGGGCATCAAGCTGGTGCAGAAGCAACTGCGACTTTGCGCCGTGATAATCTTGTCACAAGAAGCGAAGGGCAAAGACTGCTTGCCCTTTCTCATATGCCGAATCCACTATTTATGCTGGTTGTCATTGGAGCAGGCTTCCTGCATCGTCCCGAGCTTGGCCTGTTTATAGCTGTTATTGTATGGTTGTCTGCCCTATGCACAGCATTATGGATCTCCCTATTTGGGGAACGCCGAGCTAAAAGCTTGAGTCATCAGAAGACAAGCTTGCTCGACAATGCGGCTAACGCTATTGTGACAAGCCATGACCGTGATGGACGCAGCTTCGGCAAGGCCCTTGGAGATGCGGTATCATTTGGCGTGCAGAAGCTTCTTATCGTTGGCGGCTTCATGATCTTCGCCTCCGTGGTAGCCAGATTAGCCCTGCCGCTTATCGTTCATGCTCTGCCAAGTGGGATGGCAGAGCTGGTATTGCCTGCTTTGCTAGAGAGCCATATCGGCGCATACGCGGCTGCTATATGGCAAGGTCCGGGCGTAAGCACCGCAGTAAGTGTCGCCGCCGTTGCTGCCGTTCTTGCTTGGAGCGGCATAAGCGCCCTGCTTCAAGCTGGTTATGCCATTACGGGCACCGATTTGAAGCTGATGCCTCTTATTGGCGTCAAGCTCCTTCACGCTATACATGCTGCTGTTTTAGCCCTCTTGTTGTGGGAGCCCGTCCAGACCGTCATGACTTCGCTGCCTAGTCAGTTAACGGATGCAACAGCAGCTATGCTTCAGGATGGTATCACCTTGAATCGTCCGTCCAACGCATACGAGGCCGTCACCGCACTTGGCCTCCCGTCGATCTGGCCGTATACGCTGACGGCCGCGGCCGTTCTTGCTATTATATTCGCTGCAATAAGAGTTATCTCGCCTCGAGATAAACGTTAGCCCTTTGCTTGCTTCTCTTTATATTTTTCAACCAGACGATGCTCGATTGGAGGAGGAACAAGCACAGATATCGATCCGCCAAACATTGCGATTTCCTTCACGATACTGGAGCTAAGATATGAGAATTTTGGATTCGTCATCATGAAGATTGTTTCAATCTCGTCATCCAGCAATTGATTGGTTGATGCAAGCGTCAGCTCATACTCAAAGTCCGTAACGGAGCGGATACCACGCACAATCGTATTCGCCTTGCGAGATTTCATAAATCGAACCAGCAGATCTCGGAAGCTGTCGATCGTCACATTAGGAATATCGCTTGTTATCTCCTGCAGCATCTCTTTGCGCTCATCTACAGTAAACATTGGACTTTTGCTCGTATTGTTAAGCACCGCGACAATCAAGTGATCGAACTGCTTCGCCGAGCGGCGGATGATATCAAGATGACCTAATGTTGGCGGATCAAAGCTCCCAGGATATACAGCTACACGGCTGCTATGCTCATTCATTTGCATCGGTATTTCCTCCATCTGCGCTGCCAGGCGAATAACGGTATAGAGTCACAGCCGTATCGCCATATTTTTGTTTTCTCAGCAATGTAAAATGTTCAATATGATCCGGATATTCATGACCAGCATCATGTTCTACAACAATCGTTGCCCCATCTTCCAGCAAAGATCGCTGCGCCATATCTACGATAAGCTCGTCCATATGTATTAAGCGGTAAGGCGGGTCGAGAAATACGATCGAAAAGGCAATGCCGCGCTTTTCCAGCAGCTTAACAGCCCGATCTGCATCGTTACGATATATCTCCGCATGTCTTCCCATTCCTGCCGCTTCGGTATTTAATTTAATAATATCGATACTTATTTTTTCTCGGTCGATAAAGATCGTCCGCTCGATGCCTCTGCTCCAAGCTTCTATACCGAGTCCACCGGTGCCTGCGAATAAATCAAGCGCTAGTCCACCGTCGAAAAACGGTCCAATCATGCTGAATATCGCTTCCTTCACCTTATCGGTCGTAGGTCGCGTATTCATACCTGGTACCGCCTTTAGCGTGCGGCCTTTTGCCGCTCCCGCAATGACTCTCACTGCATATTGCTCCCTTCCTCTACTGTCGATGCCTATCGTACCACACTTTCCCTTGGATTATAAAGGCACCTGAAAGCTGCTTGTGAAAGGGCAATAATTATTTTTTTCCGCAAAATGTATAATCCCCCACAAAGCGGACAAAATAAAATCATCGGCGTCGGAAGATGCCGTAGACAACCGCGGAGAAGACTTACGTTTCCCCATAAGCTCTTCGTCCGGTTTCTCCTCTCCCATGAAAGGACGCTCAGAAATGAGCGTCCGATTTTTTTTGGTAATCCCATATTCTATAGGTATTTTATCTATTTTGAATTTGCGAGTTGAATATATTTGTCCAGCAATTGTCCACCAAAAGAAAATCACGTACCTGTTAAATGGTACGTGATTTATTTAGTGGGTTCTACCGCAGGGTTACTTCAATCCATTCAAGGCAATCTGTACCATTGTTGTACTTCACGATCTCCGAGAGGAATTAATTCTATAGGAACCACCTCATCATCAGCAGTGCTCTCCAACTTCCTACGAAGAGCGTTGATATTCTTTACTCGAAGTTCTTTAGGTACAATTTCATCTTTCAAAAAAGGTAATGAAACACGTGTACCTAATACATCAAGTCCATAAGAACCATCTTTCTCTTGAACTAATGATAAACCATTAATTTTACCGTCTTTGACTTTTTCAAATAGGTTCTTTAATCCTTGTTTTCCTTCAACCTGCAATTTAATATCATTGATTACAAATTTAATTGGATTTTTAGTTCGGATGCAGTCTAAAATCTTGATGTTTTTCCGATCATCTGCAGTCATCTTATCGTTGGGAAGACAAAACTGGACATTAAAATACTGTTCCAGTGCATACAGTTGTTCCAGTATACGCAGGTTTTCTCCTAGATCCGAAGAGACTGGCTCCAATTGGAATCGATCTGCAACAAAAAAGTAAGAGTTAGTTTCTAGATTCATAAAAGTGATTTTTTCCGCGCTTTCTGAATGATTAAAGAATTTCAAAAATCGGAAGTTAGCTTCTACATCTTTCTCAAAAAGCGGGTTGATTTTTAGCTTAAGATTCGATGTTCCACGTGCACGACCATATTCATCATAACTCCACTCCATTGGTATGCGCATCTCAATAAAAATTTTGGCCCTTATTTGTCTATTATTATTTAATACATAACATTTAAACTCCTCATCAAGATCAGTAATACCCAACTCGATATAAGGGAGTATGGTTTCTGTATCCCCAGATTGCGTTGTGACAATTAGAGATAATTTTAAGGGTTCAGGACGTTCCGGAGGAGCTATCACCCACTCGTTTCCTTCAATATGGTCTTGAAGAAGCGGCGTATCTACCGGTCTACCACCGATTAATGCTTGCAGGGATAAAACATCTATTTCTATATTTTGTTGTCTAATCATAGCAGTTTGAAATAGTTCACCGAGTGATTTATTCCCACTATGAGCATCTTTTTTTACTCTTAGAGAAATATTATAGCTTAAGGGTAAACGCTCGGCAGCATCAGGGTTTAATGGTTCGTGATAGAAAAACAGCCCCCGACTAGTTTCCTGAACTTTATAACGGTAATCTGGATAAAGAGGATGAGTTGTTTCTATCTGTCGACTAAAATCCAACATAAATTTAGCTATTCCCTCGTAATCGCCATTCATCTTCATCCGTGCAAACTGCTCATGCATCGTATTGACTACTGTTAGTTGGCGATTATCTATATACGAAGTGTTCCCACTTCCTCCGAATTGAAGGATTTTGTTCTTCATTTTTGATAATCCAAACACCATGATTCACCCCCCTGCTACGAATCACTATTTATTGTGAATACTCGCTCGATTTCCTTCTCCGCCGCGTTGATTAATCTTTTGGGTCGTTTTATTTTTATTAACTACAAGAAAAGTACCTCCTACTCCACAGGCTCCCCCTATGAAAAACGAAATTAGCATCAGAACAATTCCAGAGCTTACATCGCTAAAGAAACTTGAAAAATCCATATAATTACCCCCAAGCAAAATATGATCATATACAATATTTTACTATAGCAATTCTATCATAGTATTAGCAAATAAAATCCTTCCTCCTTCAGGAACATCAGCATAGATATATAAATCAGGCGTGATTTGGACTCCTGAATTCGTGCAATTTTAATATATTCCTAATACTTGATGAGAACAAGTATTCTGTACATGATCATCATTGAGGTGATTATTAATGAATAACCAGTCTTTGACTGATGATGAATATAGCTTACCTAAGAGGAATACACATGCATTTTTTCAATCTTGAGTTATACAAACCAACTGATATGGAGGATAGGATCAATAAAGTTTATAAAGAAAATGGTGTTTATACTGCTTCTGATCTTAATATCGATAAAATGGCTACCATCTTCAATACATTCATTGCTTATACTGAAGGCGAAACCAAAATCATTTTTTCATTTTGAAGAATACGAGCAGCGTCTCGCATTTTTCCATGAACTATGCCACCTAGCTTGCATCAAGCAAATCCTTGGACGCATTAATAAGGAACGTCAGGATCAAAACCTACGCGCAGCATTCTCTCCTTCTGCTATGAAGTACGCGTAAGTTTCTCGGTCAGTTGAATAAGCAGCTAGAGAACAAAAAAGGAGTAACCTATACCCAATGAAAATTTCAGTACTATATGACCTAGATACCGAGAACAATCTACTTTTTCCGCTTTGGATGATGATTAATCACTTCTCCTTCGACTGGAGTAAAACGATCTATATTGATTTAGAAACACCATTTGAGCGGTTTACTTTCGAAGAGATTGAATCAGAGGTATTAGCATTAACTGTCCCTGACAATGTTTATGTGCGTCATCCGGATAAGAAAAATCAATTCGGTATATACCTTCCATCACTGGAGAAATACATAACGAAAACAATGAAGGGATCCAGTCATCATCTTGAATTATGTAATATTCAACGTCTAATGCTTTCAATATCAGATATTGAAACTACTTTGGAGACGGAGATCCACTTATTTTGGTCATTTATATATGGAACAAATCACCACGATGCACATTCTGAATTTCTTGGACTCTCTTCGCCAACCAAACGCCAGACTGGATGGCTCCGGCCCTTTAAAATCAGCCAGTTTAGTCTATAACTATCGTGTCTTAAAGAGCATCTTTACTAAAGCAGTCGAATGGAAAGTCATAGTGGATAATCCTATGAGAGGAATTAAGAAACCGAAAGAGGATGATGTAAAAGAAATGGAGGTTTATAATGAAACGGAAATAAAGCAATTGTTTGAAGCCCTCTCTAGAGAATCTCTGCAGTTCAGAACAATCATTACTTTAGCAGTCACCACCGGTATGCGTCGTAGCGAGATTGCCGGGCTAGAGTGGTCTAAAATCAATCTGGAGTTAAGACATCTATACATTACACAGGCTATCCCTCATATGAAGGTTGGTGAACCTGTTATCAAAGCTCCTAAAAATGGTAAACCGCGAAAGATCGCGTTATCTGAATCTGTCCTTACTGAATTACGATTATTACACGCTGAGCGAGAAGCAGAACTGAGTGAGATCCCTGATCAATGGGCTAGTGGTAACCTCTTAAATAGATATGAATTGTCGTTTCTAAATGAAACCAATTCTAAGGCAAACACAGTCAAACGGTCAACGGATATTTTGCCGGAATCCGCACAGATTGTTTATTCGACTATCGTCTCCCGTTAGCCCAATGACTTTATGTTTCTTAATTGTTGATAAGCCATTTCTTTATTCCATCCATCTGGTTTTGTTTTTGTCCATGACCACAGGGCTCCACCGTTAATCCACTTCTCTCGATATGTCTCAAACATATATCCTTGATCCATATCATCAAGGCATGACTCAAAATCACAGCAGTCACAACTTACAAAAGTAGGTACCCAGTGTCATAATACTGGAATGTTTCGAGTCTTTTGAATCCACAAACCTGGAAAATATGCACGTTTAATCCTCCACAGTAAATTTCACTAACGTCTCCCGTTAGCCATCCATGCATCTCATTGTGCACCACAGATCATTAAAGTTAATTCGTTCTTTCATGGTAGTGGAACAAAGTATTATGCACCTTCGTATATGACACCATCTTCATAATTTTTTATATCAAAAAAACCATTATAGTAATCCCCGCTCTAAGCTCGTATGCAATTTCCCGTTGCATTCATTTCCCGCCATATCTAACCAAACCGATCGTTCAAAGAGGATCAGATCTTTGATATACTCTCTGATTCTGGGTGTTCCTCTGAATGGTCGAACTTACTATTCAAAAATTTTATCAACTTCTTCATTATAGAATTTCCCTAACTTAATCTTCTCGTAAATACTGTACATCTCATCATTATCGAGTTGGTGAAATTTAAGTTCGTGCGACTCATCAAACTCCATTCTTTCTATAACCCCTGCCTTAATGATGAATGTATCAAATGACAAACCATTTACAAAGTTTACTATTTTTTCATTTCTCTTACTCATTAATGTATCAGAAAACCAAATAGATCTGACAATCTGGTCAGACTGTTGATAGTTATATAAATTATTATCTGTATGCCAATGTAACACCACTAAAACCATTGCTTGAAGTAATTCATCTGAATATTTCTCTATTAATTTCTCAATGAAGTCTTCAAAAATTGTCATGGAATCTAATATTTTATTCAAGTTACTAACAGGAGCTGTTAACATTCTAATTTCACGTAACTTATCTTTCTCAAAAAGAAGGTTGTATAATTTTTCTTTATGACTGAATTCATCAGACAATTCAACAAAGTCTAGGGCTAATTGTGTAGTACGTGAATCTGATGATTTTTCAAACTTATCAATTACTACGTCTATTAACTTTTGATATTTGTTATAGTTGTAATTCTTTAAATAAGAAATCAATAACTCATGGAGTTCTGAATCTGAGCTGAATTTATAAAGCTCATTAAATAAAGATACGGAACCATTAATATTTTTCACCATATGTTTTGCATAGAAAAATTCAAAGAAGGATCTATGAAAAAATTTAAAATGATCCTCTTTCATTCCCTGAATATAAAGCTCAGTTCTATCTTTACAGAAATTCAGAAAATGTTCTATCGCATTAGAAGCATCATTCTTATCTCTATATGCACCTCTAAAGACATCTGATAAATTCTCTATTATAGTAGATCTGCTAACCTCTCTGTTATTTCGTTTGCTTAAGTCTGCAAGTTTTTCAAATGTTACATCATTATTTATTATCGATCCCATCTTTTCAAAATCAAAGCCTACATTTTTATCTCTTTCTCTTTCCTTTGCAGTATAATTTACACATTTATCAAAAAGTTCGATTTTATTATCAGGAATTTTTCTATCTGCTTTATATATTTTAACCATTAAAGCTACTGTGAGGAAGTTGGCTAGAAACTTTTTATCAATTAAATGTCTGGTTTGTTGAATAAAATGATTAATATCAATCTCTCTAAACTCCTCAATCCGTACCATTAATTTTAAATATTCAATAACATCATCTTCTTCAATTGGTTTAACCTTGAGGACAATCGGTGTTTCTGGGATTAAACTTCTGTCCCTTGTTGTAATACAAAGTTTATTATTGTTATTAGAATTTTTATAAAAACTTATAATTAGGTTAGAAAATTTTTGTCTCTCTAGCGAATCAACTTCATCTAGTGCATCTAAGAAAATAAGACACTCACCACGAGCCAAAAAGTAGGTAAGCATATCTGAACCAATGTCTACACCGGTATAGTCTATCATTGATTCTATTAGAAAATCTTTAAATGAAAATCCTTTAAAGTTCTTTTTCTTTTCTGTAAAATCTTTTAAGTTACAGTAAATGGGTAAATACTTTTCAGGGTTATTAATATTCAACTTATCTGAATTAACTACTAGATTTTTTAAAAACAATGTTTTTCCATAACCAGGTCCTCCAACAATCGAAATAAGGTTAGATCTTAGGAATATATCCGTCCATTCAATCGTTTCTCTTTTATCATGATCACTATAATTATGAAAATGCTCGCTATCATGACCTTGATTAAAATAAATGAATTGGGGATAAATATAATAATCATCAAAATCCAGTATGTCTACTCCTGGAACATGATTCTTTGCAAATACATGTTTTACATTATTTAGATATTCCTGTCTTTTCTCTTCATAATTAGGTATCATATTTGAAGATGCTGCACTGCTTTCACGAAACGCGCGGATCATTTGTTCTACATTTTTTGTTATAATGTAGGGTATAATTGCAAGTTCTCCCGGGATTTCCATTACCAAATTCTCTTCAATTACTGCAAGAAGGTCGGCAAAAAAATTTTCAATCGTTCTTTGAACTGGAATGTTGTATTGTCCAAGCCGGATATGATCAATTGCTTCTAGTGTAAGAATTCCAATAAATTCAGAAGACGTTACATATTCATTTGTTTGTGTTTTATTAAAGTCTTTGAAAGGTAATAATCTTATATAGTTATGAATGTAGTTAATTGTACTTGACAATTTCATATAAGAATGCAAACCACTACATTCATTTTCTAAAAGTGTAGATGAAATCCTCGCTTCGATCTCTTGTAAGAGATCAAATGTTTTGTCTTTCTCCAGAAATTTCATACCAGTACGTTTAATAATCTCTACGATTGTCCCTGCCAGAACTTTGGAACCAACTGACTCAACAAAAACCATAATATCCCCCTATAAATCATTAATAAATGGATAATTCTACATAAATCCTTATTCTCCTTCAAAAGTCCTACATCCTACAAAATACTGAACGAAATCTAAGCAATGTAGTGTTTTTCGAACCTTAATTAAGTAAAAGTACATTTCAGCAAATGTTGTTGTTTTTCAGATAAAGATCCCAGTTAGCTAAGCGACAATCACTTGTAATTATCCACATCTCTATTTTTTATTATTTGTTGTAGAGAAATGTGAATTGCTCTGAGATAACTGATAACGCATATAAAACCAATTATCAATATCAATATGAGAATTCCCAAAGGCTCCTTCACTCCTCATTTTAAGATAACTTTATGTTACTATATATTGGAATTTCCTGCCCTTTAGTTTAACAAACTTGTACTGCAACGTCGACAATTCTCTTCTACATTCGTCTAACTATACTAGTTTAATCTAGTTCCAATTAGTCCACCAATTGTCCACCAATTTCCCGTAAACAGTCTATTCTCACCAATTTTATACATGAGAACGGAGCTAGAAATCCTTGATATTACGCGACTTTCACTTCTCAACCTAAAGGACTTTCTCTCGTCTCCCATGAAAGGACGCTCAGAAATGAGCGTCCGATTTTTTTGCCTGTTATTCTATTCGTTTATTTAGCGACAGTTGGAATCACATAAAAAGCCCTGATACCATCTACGTTCACATACCACACGACTTGATTGTTAATGACAATAGGCTGACTATCAGACAACAGAAAATGATCAAGACTCTGAATAGCTCCAAGCACATTGCCATTCCCGTCAATATAAACATATTTTAAACCAGATGGCTTGCCTTCTTTAGTAAACTCCTGCCACATCACAATCAACTTGTCATCATTGATCTTGACCAGCTTTGGAATGGATGCGAACAACTCACTAGTTGTATAAGAGGCGACCTTTACTGTTTTTACTGCGCTGGCTTGCATATTGCTCCTGGGCAGAAGCGTCAGAATGATATCTCTGCGATCCACAGGTAAACCTTTCATTTCGTATGAAGTGTATTCAATCACCTTAGAATGATCGATCGTGTTCATAGTGGTAATATAATTGGATGCCGACATCTCAAACCCGCCAATCGAAACACCGGTCGTATTTGCACCTATAGCACCAGGGATTTTAAACAGATCCGTTTCTTCGTAAGTCGTTCCGTCGCCTTTATGTAAAACGATCGAGCGCGGATAGGCATCCCCATGATCCAGAAGAACAAGATCACTGCCATCAAAAAGTACATATTGATCAAATGAATGACTAACGTGATTGCTTTGGAATCGTCCGAGATCATTGATTACCTTCATCTTGGATGTATCGACAATAATGGTCAATTGGGATTGATGATTTAACCCATCCTCCGTCGTATACCTTTCGCGGGAAGTGTGAAACACTAGCGTATCACCGTTCTCGGTCATTCTTCCAGCAGCAGCGTCGAACGGAACTGTAGTAAAGCTCTCTCCACCCTTTACAGATACACTGCTTATCCGATTAAAGCTCTTATCATAACGAACGATACGGATAACTTCCTTATTATCGTTTTCTTCATGGTTTTCTTGACCATAGGCGACATAATAACTTTTTGCATCGCTATAAAATCCGCCGAATAACGGAAGCTCGTTATCAAACCTTTTTTGAGCAACAAGACGATATTGACTGTCATACGTTTCAATGGTGACTTTATTTTCTTTCTCTTCAATCACGCTGACCGTACCATCATCATTATGAGTAAGGTAAGATTTTATTGTTTCTTTCCATCGCGGATACCTAGACGAAACGGTATTGTCAGGAGCAGCAAATGCCGTTGTTACTCGATAGGAGTTGTCTGCTAGATTCGAAAACAGCAAAATCTCGTTTTCCACTCCGTTGAAGCTGACTTCAAAAGGGATTAACTTACCCAAATCTCTTAATTTGAAATAATTACTTCCTTCCTTATTGTAAGCCTGAATAGGTACGGCTTTCCCGTCCACAAACAGCGTGGAGTCTGTCGGCTTGACCATGTAGTTCATATTAGATCGGAAAAATGGATCGTCATCATCTTTTGCAACGGAATATGGTTTGCCCGTATGTATTTCCACCGCATTGTGCTCGCTGCTCCAGCTAACATCGAACTGACTAGATGTCCCTGAGAAAGCAGCGGCTAGATCACGAAGCTTGAAATAATTGCTCCCTTGAATCGTAAGGCCATCCAACTGGGCAGGCTCTCCATTTAACTTGATCGAACTAATCAAACCCGTAGCTTTCATATAACTGTCAGCGGCATAAGTCGTCGTACTTGTAAATGCCAAACATAAAACAAGAAATAAACTAACTATCATCCTCACCTTACTACCCCCGATTAGATAAGTTCAATTTATTAAAGGCTTGTTTACCAAAGTTAACTATTCTATTCCTCCTACTAAAATCCTGTAAAGACACTTGATTTTCCCACTGCAATCACACTAGTTTTGGTATATAGTTACATTACCAATTCATTTAGTTAGGAGGTTTATATACGGTTATGGATAACATCGGAAGCTATTTAATTCCCCTTCTCATCATCCTTTTCGTGATGTACAGACGCTTCAAACGAACAATTGGCTTTCAGCCCTTCCAGCCTCGCAGGTTGAGATTTCGAATCGGTCTTTTTAGTGTAATTGGAATTCTTCTGCTTGCTACCGGGTATTCTCATCCAGCCATTTACCTATCCGATGCGTTAGGTATCGCCTGCGGTGCTGTCATTGCCTATTTTGCCATTAAGCACAGTAGATTTGAGCTGCGTGACAACTCGTTATTTTATCGGACACATATCGGAATTGAGACGTTAGTTATCCTACTATTCATCGGACGGGTTGCATTCCGGGTTGTCGACATGGTCGGAAATGGCGGCCCAACAGCTGTCAATCCTGCCATGACCAGTGACACTGCTGAGCTTCAGCATTACACGAATGATCCACTTACAGCGATCACTTTCTTCCTCCTGGTTGCCTACTACATTGGGTATTATACGTTTATTATTCGTCGCAGCGAGCAGAAAGTAATTGCTTGATTCCGTCAGTCAGACACCAACCCACACCTCTACTACGCAGTGCGACATATGATACTCAGGGACGTACAAACCTCAGCAAGGGGTGATGGTGAGCATGCCTGTGTATCGTATCATTGTAGATTTGTCGGACCGAATGCTTCATTTACTGGATGGAAATGTCGTGGTGCACTCCTATCCCGTTGGCATAGGACGGATAGTTACTCAGACGCCATCCGGCGAATATATGATCATTAATAAACAAGAGAACCCGGGCGGACCATTTGGCGTGTTATGGATGGGGCTGTCCAAGCCGCATTACGGCATTCATGGAACCAATGATCCTTCCTCAATCGGAGGATACGTCTCCCATGGCTGTATACGAATGTATAATGAGGACGTACTCGCTTTATCAGCTCTAACTCCCGTTGGAACAAGAGTCACGATCCGGCCATGAAAAAAAAGCGGCAATCTCCTCTTACGGGAGATCTGCCGCTTTTAACGTGACGGTCTGGGTCGCCTGCTCCCAAACGGCCTTTTTATTCAATGCTGCAGCGAGGTCCCTCACCGCTACATACCCTGTCGAAATATCCAATCTCGAATCCAGCCCCTGCCCGTTGACCGTAACCTTTCCCATCTGCCAGTCAATAACTGCACCTAATGATTCACCTAACGCCCGAGCAGCAACCCAGGTTGTCCCTGCATCATAATAACCAACAGCAACGACAAGTCCGTCCATAAGAATAGGAATCATTTTTGAGGTTCTAAACATGGTAGTAGAAACAGCAGAGGCAAAAGCATTGTCATATTGCTTCAGCGAATATTGGTTGATCAGAGAAATTAATTTATTCGGGTAAGATGGATCTGTCGCATACTGGCTTACATACAGCATATTGGCTTGCTGCTCTGGTGTAACAGCTGCCCGGACACGGATATAGCGAGGTGTTGCGAAGAGCAGATCTTGGTCTTTCATAAAATGATACACACTGCTATAAGCTCGGAAAGCTGCATTCATGCTTACATTCCTGCCATCAACAACCTCCCAGGTTCCTCTCACCACCGCATCTCCATGCCAGTAAGCATTGGGTTTGCCTCCACCCACTTTAATTCTCCCTAAGTTATACCAAGGGTGAATAACGACGCCTGTCTCCAGCATACACTGCGCAATTCGAAGAGATGGGAAAATCGTTGAACCCTCACGCCGTACCTGCCATACCGTCGGAACAAGTGCCGCTATAAATTGCGATCTTGATAATAGTGACATTCCTTCTTCCTCCTTTCCTATCACACAAAATAAGAGATATACCAGCTTATGGAAGAAGATTCCAGCCTGTAACGGCCTGCTACCGATACGATGCAAAAAAACTCCGTTAAGCCTAGAGTCGGCCTAACGGAGTGGATTTTACAGCTTATAAAATTCTCGCGTATTATGTAACAGCTGTTCACGGACAATTTGTTCCGGAAGCTGTTTGATCGCTGCAATCTGAGCACAGACATCATGAACAAATTGTGGTTCAGTTGGTCTTCCTTCATATGGACCTTCGAACGGCCAAGGGCCATCTGTCTCCACCATCATTTGTTCTAACGGATAGCGCTCTACGAGCTCCCTAATCTCATCCTCATACGCGACATCCGGTGTAATGGAGATATAATAGCCTGAACGAATCATTCGCTCAACCGTTGCCGCATCACCCTTAAACCAATGGAAATGGACACGCTTCACCTGATGGCGTTCCATAATTTCACAAGCTTTTGCTCCATCCTCATATACCGCATGCAAAACAATTGGCCGATCCAGCTCTGCCGCAAGTGCCGCAAAACGATCCAGCAATACCAGATAAGTCTCTTCGTCAAAAGGCACTCCATCCGCTTCAGCAGCAGTACGAGAATAATATGGCAAACCTACTTCACCGACTGCAAAAGACTCTCCTTCAGCATGCTTCTCCCGAATCCAAGCAAATAACTGAACCTGCTCTTCTTCTGATAGAATAGGCTGCTCCGGGTGAAAACCATAAGCAGGATGTACCTTGCCGGGGAATTGCTTCGCAAGCCCTTCATTCTCCTTACAGGAGGCCAAATGCATAGATACCGCAATGACAGCTTCAATTCCCGCTTCAAATGCCCGTTGAAGCATCGGAACCCTGTCAGCATCTTCGTAGTGATCAAGATGAATATGGGCATCTATTGCCCGATAGTGAGCACTCATTTTACCGCCGCCTCCCCCTGATGCAGCAGCTCCTGAATCCGCTCCTTCAGCTCATTAAACAGTGGCTCTTTCCAAAGCTGTGCCGGCCTTGGTCTAGCAAAAGGAACTGTTATTTCTTCCACAATCGTTGCTGGAGCAGCAGATAATACCAGAATGCGATCCGATAACAGCAGCGCTTCTTCAATGCTATGCGTCACGAATAGAACCGATCTTCTATTCTCCTCCCACATCGCCATCAGCCACTGCTGCATCTGCTGTCTGGTCAGGGCATCAAGCGCGCCAAACGGCTCATCGAGCAGCATCAACGGCTGTGGAGAGAGCAGTGCCCGCAAAAAAGATACTCGCTGCTGCATGCCGCCAGACAATACATGCGGGTAAGCATCCGCATACTCCAGCAGGCCAATACGATCCAGCCACTTTCGTGCCATTCTGACTGCTTGCTTCTTCTCTACACCAGCAATTTGGACAGCAAGCTCAATATTGGCACTTACTGATCGCCAAGGCATTAAAGAAGCCTGCTGAGGCATATACGAGATATGCCCTCGGCTGCCTGTCGTCTCATTGCCCCCGATCCATACTTCACCAGCTGATGGCATCTCGAGACCACCAATTAATTGGAACAGCGTTGTTTTACCACTGCCGGAAGGGCCAATAAGGGAGACGAATTCATTCTCTCCAACCGTTAAAGATATTCCGGCCAATACGGTTTTCTTACCGGAATCAAATGCCTTCCGAATCCCCTTCAGCTCCAAAGCTTGCGTTGTCATCCCTTCCTCTCTCCTTTCACCGGGCGCCACCTGATAACAAGCTTCTCCACCGCAGCTACAGCACCATACAGAACAAGACTGAGCAGCACGATCAGCAATACTGCAGCAAATACTCTTGCCGGCTCATAGCCTTTCGAGGATAGGATCATATAATGACCAAGTCCTTTATCTGCCCCAAGCCATTCCGCCACAATAGCACTAAGCACGGCATACGACGCAGCGATTTTGAGTCCGGAAAATAAATGCGTAACCGCATTTGGCAGCTCTAACCTTAGGAATACTGTCCAATTGCCCGCTCCTATCATACGCATATAATTGCGCAGTCCAAGATCCGTATCTTTAAAGCCGTTCAGCATAGCAACGGAGACGGGGAAGAAACAGACAATCCAGACCAGAATAAGCTTTGGCAGCACACCGTAACCGAGCCAGATCGTCAGAATCGGGCCGATCGCAATAACCGGTACATTCTGTGATACAACAAGCAGAGGATAAACGGCTCTTCGCACAAAAGGAAGGAGATGTAAGACAGCAGCAAGTATAAACCCGGCCAGCGCACCTCCAGCAAAGCCAATCAAAGCCAGTTGTACGGTTGCCGAAGCGTTATCCATTAGACGCGGCCAGCTAACTATTATTTCTTTCCAGATCGATAGTGGTGAAGGCAGCTGCCATTCCGGCACAAGTCCACCATTCACCGATAATTGCCAAGCTGCTAGCAAAATGATGACTAATGCAGCAGAAGGCCAAATCGCTTTCAAGCTGCTCCAGCCTTTATTGCCCATCTGGATATTTCTCCAGCAATCTTCCCATGGAAGCTCCATTTGCCGGGTTAAAATAAATTTTCACCTGCGAGATAACCGATGGACAGCCCATCTCTGTCATCGCTTCATTCATCTTCTCTACTACCTGAAGCAGATCAGGCAATTCCCCTTCCATCGTCGTCTCCAGTGGTGCAACGCGATAGGGAACGCCGGAAGCTTTAATAATTTCAATTGCACGGTCAACAAATGGAATGACGCTTTCCCCGTTAGGTGTAGTTGGTAAAATTTGAATGCTTACAAGCGCGTTAGCCATAAATAGCTCCCCTTTTCCCTATTATCGTCCTGATTTCTCCTGTACTAACCTTAAGCTTTTGGCAAAAAATCGTTCGTGAATGCTTTATCTGCATCTAGCTCCTGCTCGAGCAGCTTATGGTCAAACATCCATTGCGAATAATTGACCCATACTTCCTTCTTCTGAATGCCCCATTGCGAAGCATCATCTGTATATTTCGGACTCAGCCACTTCTGGCTGGCACGAACAAGGTCTGCGTTCAAATCCGGCTCTGCTTTAATGAGCACCTCAGCAGCATCTTCAGGATGAYCAATAGCATACTGATAACCTTGAGCTGCGCCTGCAACAAATGCTTTTACAAGCTCCGGTTTCTCTGCAATCATTTTCTCGCTTGTCTCAAGCAATGGTGTATAGTAATCCAGCTTGTCACTGTAATCGGTCAAATAAACCATGTTCAGCTTCTCTCCGCGAAGCTCTGCCTCCACGCCTGTCCAAGCATAATAAATCCATGCGAAATCAATATCCCGTTTCACCGCCGTGAAGAAATCGGTATCGCCAATGCTTAACATCTTAACCTTGGACACATCCGCATTCTCTTCCTGCATGAGCGAACCAATAACCGCTTCTTCTACCGGTGCTCCCCAGCCGCCGTACGTTTTACCTTCGAACTTCTTCGGCGAGTCGATGCCCTTCGCTGCGGGCGAAGCAAAGCCGGATGTATTATGCTGGATGACCGCTGCAACCGATACAAGCGGCAGGCCGGCAATCCTAGCCATCGTTAAAGATTCCTGATAACCGACGCCAAATTCCGCTCCACCTGCTGCGACCATTTTATCCGCACCATCCTGGCCGGGTTGAATAATCTCAACATCAAGACCTTGCTTCTTGAAATACCCCTTATCCCGTGCTACATAAAGACCGGTATGATTCGTGT
Organism: Paenibacillus sp. YAF4_2; assembly: GCF_052113225.1. Classification (NCBI taxonomy): domain Bacteria; kingdom Bacillati; phylum Bacillota; class Bacilli; order Caryophanales; family Paenibacillaceae; genus Paenibacillus; species Paenibacillus sp. YAF4_2. The sequence continues at coordinate 148,757 of NZ_JBFRCT010000012.1, read as the reverse complement.
TAGGTGTCCAATCCAGAACGACCTTCACTTTCGTCAATGGCTGCTCACTTGCTGCCCCATTCTCCGCCGCTTCATTATTATTCTTGTTGGATCCGCAGCCTACCAGCATCATAACAACGGCCAGCATGGAAGATAGGGCAACGATCCCCCTCGACTTTTTACTCCGATTACTTGTTTCCATCTTGCTCTCCCTCTCTCTTGTTTGCTTTGACGTTTGCAATGGCCTGACCACCCTCTGAACAATAAAAAAAGTCCCCCGAATCCGGAGGACATACATTTCGTCAGCTTTATTACAGGTTTGCTCCATTCCACTTGCAATGGAAAACAGTCCTATATGACAAATTCCTACGCTGGCATTATCCAGATCAGGTATAAGGGTCGGAATTTTCGTCGGAATTCCCTCTCAGCTAGCCTCAACCAGCTCCCCGGAGCTATTCAATTACGTCAGTAAATCTCATTATACCCCTTCTTCCCGAAAAAGCCAGCTTCGTTTTAGACAAAAGCCGCTTTTTACAGCTAGTAGGTTGTTGTCCTTATAACCATTAGATTGGCATGAATAGAATATAGTCGAGTGCATATCCGCTATTAGCGAGAGGATTGAACCGGGGTGAAAAGACGATATAAGTCGAATAAAAAGCTAAAACGCGTGAATAAAGCGAAGCCAAGGAAACGGAAAACGAATGGTCGGTCAAAAGCAGCCAGCCGACGTTCCGCTAAGCAGCAAGCAAGCAGGAAATCTAGACGTTCACGCCGCTCTTACCGTAAAGTCCCATCTAATAACCTGCCAATAACACCTGCAGTTGAACCTCCGCTCCGAGAACCTGGTGTAAATATCATAGGGTTCATTCATGCTGAGATGGGAATCGGTGAATCCTCCCGGCTTGCAGCAAAAGCGGTAGACACAGCTTCCATTCCGTTTGGCGTCATTAACTTTCCACTAGCGGTCACTTCAAGAATGTCGGACTACAGCTGGTCGCATAAGCTTCTGGAGAAAGCCCGCTATAATACGAATATATTCCATATGAATGCCGACTTCATGCGTCCAGCCTTTGAGCATTTTGGCGACGAATTATTCGGTAATCGATATAACATCGGCTATTGGCACTGGGAGCTTCCGGAGTTTCCAGATGAACATATGGAAGGGTTCAATCATGTCAACGAGGTATGGGTTTGCAGCAAGTTCGTTGCAGCCTCAATCTCCAAACGCTCGAATGTACCCGTCATTACGATTCCACACTGCATCCAGGTGCAAGTTACGCCACATGTTAACCGTTCCTCCTTTGGTCTGCCGGAGAACCGTTTCCTGTTCCTCATGATGTATGATGTACAAAGCTCAACGCTCCGTAAAAATCCCGAGGCTGTAATTGAGGCTTTTAAGCTGGCCTTTGAGAAGAACGATCAACGGGTCGGCCTCGTATTAAAAGTAAATAATGCGGATTTCCGGCCGAATGAGCTTGTCGAGCTTAGGAAGTCACTCGCGGAACGAAGCAATATGTATTTGATCGACAAAGGGTTGTCGAGGTATGAGGTCAATGCTTTGCTGCAATGCACTGACAGTTACGTCTCCCTGCACCGAGCCGAAGGTTTTGGCCTTGGCCTTGCTGAAGCTATGTATTTAGGGAAACCGGTTATTGCAACAAACTGGTCAGGAAATACGGAATTTATGAACAGCAATAATTCCTGTCCGGTCTCCTTCCAACTCACCTCTATCGGTCAGGACTGGGGACCATACAAAAGCCAACAAATCTGGGCAGAACCTAATATACGGCATGCAGCGGAATACATGCAGCGGCTTGTCACCGATACACGCTGGCGCGAGAGTATTGCAGCAAGCGGAATGCGGACGATCCATAATGAATTCTCACCGGATGTTATCGGACAAAGAATTAAAAACAGGCTCAAAGAGTTGCATGTAATCTGAAGCAAAAGAGGCTTAGCCCCGGTCGCGGCATTACGCCTCCTACTGGGTCTAAGCCTCTATTAAGCCAGTTCTGTCCTCCAATAACGCAATAAATCCTCCAGCGACTGCTCAAAAGAAATTTCAGGCTTCCATCCGGTTTGCTTATGAAACTTGGAGTAATCGCCAACCAGTACCTTTACATCAGATGGTCTAAGTCTGGATTTGTCTTCTTCAATCGTAATGGTCGCCGTACTATATCCAAGCAGTGTCTGCAGCACTTCACGAATCTCGTGGCATTGACCAGATGCGATATTATAAATCTCCCCAGCCTCACAATATTGAAGCGCCATGCGATAGGCTCTGACTACATCTCTGACATCTGTAAAGTCTCGCTGAGCATCCAAATTACCCACATAGAGAACGGGCGGCTTTAACCCCATTTCGATTTCCACAATTTGCTTAGCAAAATTAGAAGTTACGAACTGCTCTCCTCTTCTTGGTCCTGTATGGTTGAAGGTTCGGGTCCGGATAATATGCTGGCCGAAGGTTTTGTAATATTGATAGCCCAAATAGTTTTGAGCAATTTTGCTCACCGCATAAGGGCTTATCGGACGCAGCGGATTTGTCTCCTTAACTGGTACTTCATCCTCTTCTACTTGCCCGTATTCTTCACTCGAGCAGGCAATCAGTACTTTCGAGGATAAACCCAGCTTTCTAACCGCTTCCAGCAGATGGATCTGTCCTAATATATTATTGATCATCGTCTCTGCCGGAGAATCCCAGGATACAGGTACAAAGCTTTGAGCGGCTAAATGATAGATAAAATCCGGCCGAACCTCTATCATCATTTGTTCTACCGCCTGCGGATCTCTTAACTCGCACTCATACAGGTGTATATCCGGCAGCAGATGGCGAATATGTTGCAGCGAACTATGATTCCGAATCGTACCCGCCACTTCAATCTGCTGCTCAAGCAAATGTTCTGCAAGATGACTGCCTACAAAGCCGTTTATTCCTGTAATTAGTGCTTTCATGTTTGCCTGCCTTCTTGATCCGTATCGAGGGCGGCAATGGCATTCTTAACACTTTGTTCATCTGATTTGCGGCAAATAAGCAAGCCTTCCGCTGTCGATACGATAATTAAATCCTCAATGCCAATCGTGACAATACGCTGCTGTTCTGTATAGATAATACTGTTGCGCGTAGCGAATGGATGAACTTGACCAAGAATCAAATTTCCGTCTCCATCTGTGCTGAAGATTCGTTCCAATGAAGTCCATGTGCCAACATCATCCCAAATGAATTCAATCGGAATGGTATACAACCGATCCAGCTTTTCTACCAAGGCATAATCAATAGAGAGCTTCGGCAGCTTTGAATACGAATATCGGAATTCCTCATCCTTAAGCTCAAAGATTGACCACATCTGCGGTTGAAACTTCATCATATAGGAAGCGATTGTTGAAGGCTTCCATATAAATATACCGCTGTTCCAATACATATTTGGCAGCTCGATTAGTTTCTCCGCTTTTTCTTTTGTTGGTTTCTCAATAAAAGCTTTTACCGCTTTCACGCGTTCCCCGTATTTACTAGCATATTCATCGCTTTCTATCGTTTCTATATAGCCATACCCTGTTTCTGCACGTGTTGGGACGATGCCAAGCGTAACTACGACTCCGTCCGTCTTGGCTGCATGTTCCGCTGCCCTCAGTGCTTCCATTAATTCCTCTGTCTCTGGAATATATTGATCAGAAGGAGCTGTAACTAGTACATCATCCCGCTCCAGACGTAGGAAAAAGCTGGCTGTTAGCGCAATACACGGGGCCGTATCTCTTTGATCTGGTTCTATTATAATACGATTGTCTGCGAGCTCAGGAAGCTGTTCCTTTACGATCGGCAAATAATTCTCACTTACGGCAACATAAACATTCTCTTCAGGCAAGCAGGTACGGAAACGCGCGTAGGTCTGCTGAAGCATGGTCGCCTCTTCAGAGGCTAATGTTAGAAACTGCTTTGGCTTCGTTACTGTGCTTCTGGGCCAGAAGCGCGTCCCTTTTCCACCCGCCATTATGACTGCAATCATCGTAGTTCACCTCGAAACGGTAAATCTCCTTCTATTGAATATTCTCGCGTATTCAAGCCGGAGCTCCTTTCATAACCGGTGCCGGATTGGTAAGTTACATATCTATAACCTATGCTTTAATAGAGTAATTCTAATGGACGAATAGCCAAACCCTACATAAATAAGGCATTTGACGCCGCCCAACTATAGGATTGAAAAGCAAATCTCAAAAATAGGCGTTTGTTCACGGCATATACCGTCTTCTCTATGAATCTCTCAACATAAGATGTGATATATCAATTGAAAGGAGAGGATTAAATATGGGAGAAACAGGTTTGACAGGTCTTACCGGCCTGACAGGTCTTACTGGCCCTACCGGCCCTACGGGTCCAACTGGCCCTACAGGTGCTACAGGTTTGACAGGTCTGACAGGTCCTGCTGGTCCAGGAGCTGCAGTTTATGGTACTAACGGAGGCGTATTTCCACTTGGTGCTATCGGTATTATTGGAACAGTAATTCCGCCAGTAGAGATTCTTGCTACACCCGTAACCATTACTTCGGCTGCTGCCAACAAAGTAAAAGTTGACGCTGTTGTTGATGTATTGCTTGCAGGCACGATTCTTGGTGTATTGCTCAACCCTACGATTACAGTTGACTTGCTTCGTGACGGCGTTGTTGTCGCATCGGTTACAAGCACAACTTTCGCGACTGTAGCATTGACAGCTGTTCTTGATCTCGAGGTAGTTATACCAATCACTTACTTCGATACTCTTACAGTAGGTACTCATGAATACACGATTGAAGTAGCCGTTAACTCGATTTCTATTGCCATCACAGGCGCTACTGCTTCGGTTCAATACTCCTCGCTTGCAGCTTCTGTCGGTGTCTAACTAACCCAAACAGCCTTACCCTTTGCAAAAAGGGGAAGGCTGTTCCTCCTACATATCTGCTATTCTGTAATCGGTGCTTCACCCTTCACGATCGCATTCGCCATATGGCCGAAATCGATTGCAACCTTCCCTGTCAGCCTTGCCAGTTCTTCTGTAATGAGCACGGCAGCAATTCCCGCTGAGACAAGGGCAATTTCAAAGTCATAATGCCTTGCTAGTTCAACGATCCTCACAGCATCCCGTGCGCCATTTACAGGTGTTATCATTCCTGCAATAGCTATACCACTGCCAGCAAGCACAGCGGAAAGCGGTTCTGCCATATTCCCAATAACCAGAACACGCCTGTTTCGTAAAATACGCATTAAGTATCCGGCTTGGCATAAGCCATAATTAACAAGAGAATCGGTCCATTGCCGATTCGCAAATGGAATGCTGTAAGCCCGAAAGACAGGCGAAACAAGCGGCTGATAATTGGGCATTCTAGTTCTCGGAATCCCAACAATATCAGCGCCTAATACAGCCTCAGCCAAGCGGTTTCTAATGTCCAGATCCGGCACCTTCACACCGGCATATTCAAGAAATTTCCCTTCACGCCTTACTGTCTCTACCGGCATGACGATCTCTTGAGCTAATGTAAGCAGCTCTCCATCCCCTAATCGAACAAGGGATAGAGGCTGCTGTTCATCAAGTGCATGGATGATCCGATCTCCAACCTGCTCCACGGTTAACAACGGAAGTGAATGTTCCCGATACATGCTTATACCAGCGGCAATGATTTGTTCCACCGTTACTTCTGGAAGCATCTGATCCGGGGGAAGCATCTGATCAATAATCGCCTCCCCGCCTGCATATTTCCCCTCTTGATAACCTTTTGCGAAGCCTGCCTGGAAACCCTTATCATGGCTGGTATCCAGCTGCAACTGATCCGTCTCGACTACCTTTACGAGATCCGGAGTAACGGGGACTGCTTCAATTGGAATCACGGGAGCCTTTAACAGAGGTTCGCTTTTTTTAATTCGGCGCTTTCTTGTACGCCGTTTTTTCGGCTTCCGTAGTCTGCCGGCTATTTGCCGCTTACGAGACGTCCGTATTCGCATGATGTTCCCCCTTGATGTCCTCTCCTGCTAATTCGACGGGATCTGCTCCCCATTTGTCTATGAACAATTGCCGGTTTCGTGCCAGAAGCGTCTCGAGTTCTTCCTGATCATACTGCTTAAAGGATGCGCTCCCATGATGGTAGACGAATACATCCTTAGCCATAACAACCTCATATCCAGCATGCCAGACCCGCAGGCAATAATCATCATCTTCAAAATGTCCCGGGGAGAACCGTTCATCGAGCATGCCGATCCGCTTAAACATCTCTCGGGAGAACAACATGCAAAAACCGATAATCCGGTTCACTGATTCCCATTTCATATCCTGCTCTTTACGCAGCCTTGCAGCAAATTCGTCATATCGGCCTTCCATCTTAATCTGCTGTTTGCCACTAGCATAATTCGTCATAGGTCCAATAATCCCGATATGAGGATCAGCTTTATACGTCCTATGCATTCTTGTTAGCCATTCCGGGGTAACAAGAACATCATTATTTAACAACAGTAACCATTCCCCTCGTGCCAGCCTTAACCCCCAATTACAGGCGGTTGGAAATCCCGTATTGAGTGGCAGGGAGATGGTTATAATACGCTGCTGCTTTAAGAAATCGAGTGTCCCATCGGTTGAACCATTATCAATCACAATAAGCTCATAATCTTCCTGCGTATGCTTCCGAATAGATTCGACCGTTCGACGGAGAAGAGAAAGTGAATTATAGGTGGGGATGATTATACTTGTCAGCACCTGCTACACGATCCCTTCTACGCAAATAATCGACATACTTCAGTCGAGGGTTCCCCTCCTGCATCGCCCAGCCAAGCGCTTCCAGATGATCGCCCATTATCAGCTTAGAGATTGGATTACTAATGCCAATATTCTCTCTCCTATGCCGATTTGTCCGGAAGACATTCACACTGCCGCCTGTACCTACACGTAGTCCCTTCTTTAAAGCAATCGCTTGAGCTTTAGGCGGAACGGCCAGATTGGCGAAGCCAATCGTCTCAATTGCTCTTCGGGTCAAGGCATGAGGAACGGCTGTCATTGAGTTCATGAATAGATCATGACGATGATTCGAACGATTTAGGAAATCCTTCAGAATCGTCACTTCATCCCAATCCGAGAACTTGCCTACATAACGAGAGAGATCATTCAGGGCAACATCTACACCACGATTTGCTGCGATAACAAAGGAAACAAGCTGATCCGCTGATACCGGTATATCCGCATCTACAAAGAGCACAATATCTGCGGTTGTTACTTTTGCCCCAATAGCTCTTCCCACATCATGACCAAGCGCTTCGTTGAAATGGAGAATAATTGCTTTTTCACTTGATCTTGCCATCTGAAAACTCGAATCCGTTGAGCCGTTCACAACAACGATAATTTCATGAAGCGGCATCCGTTCCAGCTCCTGAATGGCCGAAGTAATGGATTGCTCCTCATTCATCGCCATCACGACTGCTGCAACCTTCTTATTAGAAGGAAGCAGTACCCAATCTGGCTTCCAATCATCAGGCTTTGTTGAAAAATAACCATCTATGAAAGCTTTCATCGACGCAAGATACTTATTTCCTGAACCTATTTTTTTGCTATCTCTCACCCACAGTTGTTGAACATGCTGCTGTAGATCCTCCCCGTCTGCCAGTGGAAAGTCACGCGCAGCTCTTCTTCCATACGTCCAGGCCATCGTAATGTCAGAATGCTTAGCTCCCTGAATCGACTGGGATCTCTTGGCACCCTGCCTCGATGAGCGCTTGCGCCTCGGACTGGTTACCCTTTTTGTTTTGGTTACTTTCTTGTTCCTCGCGAGGCTTCTCACAGCTTACACCTCGTTATCCATAATGTAGTCATTCTATGATTACGAGCCACTAGGTTTATTACATCTACTTCTGACATTGTATGTACGGACAATAGGTTCGTAACGGCTTATGTACGGCAACCCGCGTCATAAATGTGTTTTTCACCTTGCACGTTTGTCCCTGACCTCTCTTAACATTCTCACATAAAATATTTCAATTCTTGTGCTTCTATAACGATAGATGGGGAGTTGACATATGGATTGGAAGTTTTATAGGCCTGCGTTCGTTGCGGACAAAGCACCGGAAATGCCTGCGGGGATGATGACAGAAGGTGCATGGTCGGGCCATCGCCGCTTCGCTTATGACCTTGTTCGATTTGCCAAACCCAAAGTAATGGTAGAGCTCGGAACCTTGTACGGAACCTCATTCTTCAGTTTTTGTCAGGCGATTCAAGACGGCGAATTATCAACAGCATGTTTTGCAGTCGATACGTGGCAGGGCGATCCTCACACCGGCATGTATGGTCAAATAAATGATGGAATCTATTCCGCTATCCACTCTTTTAAGAGCAGAGAATTCCCGAATACGGGAACGTTGCTGCGTAAAACCTTCGATGAAGCACTCCCGCTCTTCCCTAACCAAACGATCGATATCTTGCATATCGACGGCTATCATGCTTACGAGTCGGTGCTCCACGATTATACGAGCTGGCTGCCCAAGCTTGCGCCAAACGGGATTGTATTGTTCCATGATACATCGGTAAAAGTGATGAATTTTGGTGTTCATATTTTATGGGATCAGCTTAGTGCCATTTATCCGAGCATGCGTTTCCAGCACTCGAATGGCTTAGGTGTACTTTTCCCGAAAGGCGTAACGGCGGAATTCCAGGATGTTCTCGCCCAGCAGCACAAGCTCATACTCCGTTATTCAAGAGGGTAAACAATGACATATACCATACCAACCGAGAAGAAGAAGACGATAGATTGGGTGAATAGCCTCTCGCTGTCAGAAGACGTATATAACGACATTTATAAAGTGATCTATCCTGCACAGAGCATTACTTTACCAGCACCAAAAAGCGTGGACCCACATCGATGGGTGGCAGCCTGCCACTACGATGAAGCGTTTGTCGTCTGTATTCCGGAAGGCCGTCTAATGACAAGTCATTGTTATGTGGTTACTCCAGACAACATAAGGCTCTCTGATCTGGAGCTTACGGATCCCGGTTACGAGAAGATGACTTTGCCGGAACCCGAGTATTATAGGGAAACGGTCGCTTCGTTATTTTGGGGTTGGAATTTCCCGAATCCGGTCAGTCATGGGACACATACGGTGTTCGGACATTGGTTCTTTGATATTCTGCCGCGTATCCATCTGCTGGAGAACAGCGGTATTGCCATTGATAAATACGTGCTCCCTAAATTAACCTATGCCTTTCAATTCGAATCGTTGAAGCTGCTGGGCATTCCGCTTCGCAAGGTCATTCAAGTAGATAAAACGGATTTCCATCTGACCGCGAAGAAGCTTATCGTAGCTGCAGTACCTTTAATCATCGGCAAATGTCCCCCATGGGCCTCTTATTATATCGCCGAAAAGATGAAATACAGCAGAAAGATACACAAACAAAAAGGTTATGAACGGATATATATTACCCGTGAGGATGCTTCTGCACGCTATGTGGTTAATGAAGATGAAGTCCTTCGTTATTTGAAAACGAAGGGTTTCAGGAAAATTGTGCTTACCCCGATGTCCACGGAGGAAAAAATCGAAGTCTTCTCCTCCGCCAAAGTGATTGTCGCCCCATTCGGGAGCGGCAGCATCAATGTTGCCTTTTGTGAACCAGGCGCATCCTTAATCGAGCTTTCACCCGTATCTTTCGTTGACAACTATTTCTGGAAACTATGCTGTCACGCCGGGATGGATTATTACGAGCTATTATGCAAAGTCGAACCCAAAGCTCATGTTGGTGCTGACAACATTATTGTTGATCTTGGGAAGCTGGATCATTACATGCGGCTTAATGGCATTATTGATGCCAATTGAGACCCTAAGTATAAATACAGGAGGATACAGAATGAATATCCTGATTTGGTCTAATCAATTCTCAATTGGCGGCGGGATGAGACTGCTATTTAACTTGACGGCAGCTATTGCCCGCCAGCCAGGGGTGGAACGCGTTAGACTGGTCGTCGCTCCAAATTCACAGCTGCGGAATTATGTGGAGCTCCAAAAGATCGGTAATATTGAGATTTGCTACAATATCTTTCCTATCAACCATCCTGAGTGCAGCCACTTGCTTGCGAATATGAACGTGGTCTACTTTTTCTGGCCGCATACCGAGCAATTTCAAGCGATTGACCGGCCAACCGTCTGCACCTTTCATGACACAACGATCTTTGACTTTGTCCCACCTTTCATGAAAGGCGATGAGTTATCCTTTCACTGGAGATTGTCTAAGAAATGGATCGATCATACTTCATCGGTCGTCGTATCGTCACAGCATGTCAAAAACAGGCTGATTGCTCATTTCGGCAATCGTTCAGAGCTTGCTTATGTGATTCCGCATGCGATAACTCCCATCGCTAACACCTATAGTCGGAAGGTCTCTCCAGAACTTGCATCGCGAATTCCATCCGACTATATCATCTATCCGTCGAACACTTCACCACATAAAAACCACAATAATCTATTAATGGGCTTCGCAAAGTCAAAGGCCAAAAGAAAATACCCGTTAGTCTTAACCGGGTACTTGACGGACAAAATGCGTATTCCATTCCCTGACAGCACTTCAGAGGTTAACTGGATCCCTACGCTCGTATCTACCATGAAACGGACGGGGCTTAGGCTGGACCGGCAAGTGTATCCTTTAGGTTTTGTTGGCGATCACGACATCCCGGCATTGATTAAAAATGCAAAAGCACTTATTATGCCGAGTCTATCAGAAGGCGGAGGAAGCTATCCGGTTGAAGAAGCATTACGACTAGGTACGCCGGTGCTCTGTTCGGATATTCCCGTCATGCGGGAACATCTGTCCAGACACAGCGCCAAAATTGCTTGGTTCGATCCGCATAACCCGGACTCCATTGCTGATGCTCTTGATCGTTTAATTGATGACTATGACAGCTATAAATTCTCCGCCCTCCATGGGGTCCATGATGCTACACAAACTTGGGACGATATCGCCAAACAATATATCGAAGTATTCCGTATCACCTTCTGGCGCTACTACGGCAAGATTCTGTACTAATTGTTAGCTGATACGTCCAATAATAGCAGCGTAATCAGCAGCAACATCCGCCCAGCTCCTTTGCAGAAGACCGCCGGAAGCGGCCTTCTGCTGAGGAACAACCGACTTCCCTTCCATATACAATCTGGCGATTGCATCAGACATCTCGATCGGATTCAGCGGATCAAACGTTGCAAAGCTGCTCATATCCGGAATAACCTCCTGAACGACTGACAGCCGTCCAAAGGAGACTGGCGTATCCATGAGCAGTGATTCTACTATCGGGAATGGGCAGCTGCCTTCGAACAAGGTAGGAACAACGACACCATGTGCATATTTGTACAAGGACGGCAAATCCGCTGATGGGATACGTCCCATAAAGATGATGGATGACCGTATTTGAGGATCTCCAATGACGTTTAGCGCAGCCGTTATTTCCTGCTGCCTAGGACGATTATTCAAATCATCGGTGAATACAAGCTTTAATCCGGATGCTCTGCCGAGATCAGTCAGACGGAACCGGTGGAAGGCATCAATTAAGCGCTCATGATTTTTATGAAGACGAATTACTGAAGGAAAGGTAAGGTACGGGCCAAACAGATTATACCTGGATCGGAATTCGAGTTCCGTCCTGCTTCCGAAGGACGTATATTCCTCATGAGGTGCAGCAAAACGGACCACTTCCGTCTGATGAACGGGAAGGCTAAGGAACGACAAACCTTCGTGATTGCGGATATATTCAGAATCAAATACAACAATTGCTGCATTCTTCGTAATCTTTTCCGCCAAGGAATGGATGTATTGATAATGGTCCATATCTTTCGCATACAGATCCGGGAAATGCAAGTACACCAGATCATGCAGACAAACGATGTAAGGCCTTTGCAAATATTGGGCAAGACCCATTCCGACATACGGTACGATCCACACATCAGCAGGAACAGTCTGATTAATGGTCTCCATGCTGTCCGAATGGTAGAGGCGAATACGGTCGGAATATACCGCTCTCAGGCCAGCGAAAATCGTTTCTGTCTCCCGATAATTGGCTTCCGTCGTAGCGACATGCAGCGTATAGCTATTCTCCAGCGCTAAGAGTCCTTCAGTCAATCGAACGATAAATCGGCCAATCCCTTCCCCATCCATGGCGATTTGTGAACCGAAGCACAGGAAGATACCGATATTTTTATTGCCATTTTTTCCTCCTGCAGCCGTCCTTGGCATTGGCATGTTTGCTGCCCGAAGTAAGCTTTGTACTTCCTCCGTTACTAATAATCTTGCGAGCAATCCATGTCTTGGCATACCTTGATTAACAGCCATGAGCTCATGATTTACTCTTGCTGCATCCGGCTCCCGATATAGCAGCTGTGCATAAATACCATGAATATAATCAAGGGTATGAGCGGGATACAAAGATTGAATGATGAAGGCTGCCGTATTCCGGTCTCCGGAAGGCTGCCTCATAAAGATTTGTTCTGCTTCGCTGCTTTGAACCAAGGAAGCCGCTATGGTTACTCTTGGCATACCGGATTCAAGCCTCCGTCTATGATCATAAAAACCATTGGCATCCGGCTCACGCTGCAAGATTTGACGATACATCTCCCAGATGAAGTCTTCGTTATCCAGTCTGAATATAAAATGGAACCACTCGATAATACGGCTTCCTTCCAGCAGACTACCCCGTACTCTTGTGTTATTTGCTCGTAAGCGTGCTATATCCTCCGCAGGTATAGTCACGACGTGAGGTTCTGATGTCTGGTTTTCTAAGGCCGATCCCGACTTTTTCTTCCTTCTGCCTGTTTTTTTGCCGCGCAGTCGTCTTTTCCCTTTTCTTCTTGACAGCTTTTTCGGCTTGCCACTCTTCCGCCGTTTACTTCGTGCCAGTCGGCTTCGCAGGCTGCGTTTCACCGATTTTCGTTTCTTTTTGCGCTTCATTGGCCTGGCCTCCCATCACTCTACTTCTTTAGATAGAGTATTGTCACGGTTAGAAAAAGAAACGGCATCAGCCCTAGCCCTCTAGGGATTTCAACCATATTTGCTGAATTAGACGCCTGTCTAGCCGGATTTGACGCATTTTCATACAGAATGAATATGATGTGAGTAGTGCGTAAAGGAGTCGATTGTTTTGTTTCACCATGCCTTGCCGAACAAAACTGTAATTATTGGTGCAGGCGGACACGCCAAAGTCATTGTAGATATCCTTCGCAGTGATCCCCATGTTGAATTAATTGGATGCATCGGCCGTGATCCTCACGCCAATGTCCTTGGCTTGCCTGTTATCGGCGGTGACGATATTCTCCCGGAACTGCTTGAACAAGGGATTCACCATGCTTTTGTTGCGATTGGGGACAATGCCAAACGACATGCTCTTGCACTGCATGTAGAGAATCTCGGATTTGAGCTTATTAACGCCATAAGCCCGCGTGCTTATTTGGCTTCCCATGTCACGCTTGGCAAAGGGGTCGCTGTCATGCCAGGCAGTGTTATCGAGCCGGATACCCGGATTGGCTCTTATACCATCATTAATACGGGAGCAACTGTCGATCATGACGGGAATATCGGCATGGCCTGCCATATCGCACCCGGCTGCCATTTGTCAGGAAACGTCACCGTCGGCGACGAGTCATTCCTTGGCACAGGAGTATCCGTTATTGACGGCATGCACATCGGAGAGGGCTGTATCATCGGGGCTGGAGCAACGGTCATTCGTCCGATTCCATCCTATTCACTGGCTGTAGGAGTGCCGGCAACTGTCAAACGGACTTTACTTATTAATAAGGAACGTGGAGGGAGACATAATTGATGGACAACAAATTTTATCCCGTTGCCGTTCCCGTGTTTAACGGAAATGAGAAAAAATATGTGATGGATTGTATCGATTCTACTTGGATCTCTTCTGCCGGAAAATATATTAATGCATTCGAAGATAATTTCGCCGCCTATTGCGGCACGAAATATGCCATTTCCTGCAGTAACGGAACAACCGCTCTTCATCTTGCGCTGCTGGCGTTTGGTGTAGGACCGGGTGATGAAGTAATTGTTCCGACCGTCACCTTTATCGCTACTGCGAATGCGGTCGTATACTGCGGGGCAACACCTGTCTTCATCGATTGCGAGCCGGAGACTTGGAACCTGGATCCGGAAAAGCTGGAAGGTCTCATTACGCCACGCACGAAAGGAATAATCCCCGTTCATCTCTACGGTCACCCCGCTGATATGGATGTGGTCACCAGCATCGCTCGCAAGCATGGCTTGTTTGTCCTGGAGGATGCCGCTGAAGCGCTAGGGGCGGAGTATAAAGGGAAGCGAACCGGCTCACTTGGAGATATCGCTACGTTCAGCCTCTTTGGCAACAAGATCATTACAACCGGAGAAGGCGGCATGATTACGACAGACGATGAGCAACTGGCAAGCAAGATGCGTACTCTACGCGGCCAAGGCATCGATCCCGTACGTAAATATTGGTTCCCGGTGGTAGGTTACAACTACCGTCTGACGAATCTTCAGGCCGCTGTTGGCTGCGCTCAACTGGAGATGGTAGATTGGCATGTCGGCGAACGCAAGAGAGTCGCGGCACTCTACCACAAGCATTTAAAAGATGAAGCGTCCATCACACTGCCCGTTGAGAAGCTATGGGCGAAGAACGTTTATTGGATGTTCAGTGTTCTCCTTAATGATGCCGACGAAGAACGGCGCAATCAAGTAATGGCGCAGCTGAAGGACGACGGCATTGAGACTCGGCCATTCTTTTACCCGATGCATGTTCTTCCCCCTTATCTTGGCATGCAGCCGCATGAGCAGTTCCCTGTTGCGAATCGTATCGCCGCACAAGGCTTTAACGTCCCGACCTACGGCGGGCTGACGGAGCAGGATATCGAGCATATTTGCGATCGGATTAAAGCGCGGGTACGCGGATAGTTATAGATGAAGATGAAATGAGCCCATTTCCTGTCCGTGAGGTCAGGAGATGGGCTTTTCGGCGTAATCGGATCAATCGGCGGAAAAACTCACTAATAGTGAGGCTTCTTCATTAGACAGGCTCGTGAGCACATGAAAAAAGCTGTCTCTTCGAGACAGCCTCATCTACAAGCTATTCCATATCCAAGCTTACATCATAACCCAGTTTGCGCAAATCGACTACTCGGCGGGCTTCTTCCAGGTCACCGGCAACCATCTCACCAACGAGATCCTGCAAGCTGCTGAGCGGCTGCCATCCCAGCTTGGTGTTTGCTTTAGTCGGATCGCCAATCAACAACTCCACCTCAGATGGCCTGTAAAAACGCGGGTCCACTTGTACAACCTTCGTTCCTTCAGCAAGCTGAAATACGGGATTGCTGCAGGATACAACGTAGCCGTACTCTTCCGCCCCTTGCCCGGCAAAAGCGACCTCTATTCCTGCTTCTGCAAAAGCAAGCCGTACGAACTCACGGACCTCCGTCGTTTGTCCGGTTGCAATCACATAATCCTCTGGCTTATCCTGCTGAAGAATCCGCCACATCGCGTCAACATAATCGCGTGCATGACCCCAGTCGCGTTTCGCCGACAGGTTGCCAAGTGCTAGCGTATCCTGTAAACCGTAAGCAATCCGGGCGACGGCACGGGTTATTTTCCGCGTCACGAAAGTCTCACCTCGAACCGGGCTCTCATGATTAAACAGGATGCCATTGCAGGCATACATGCCGTATGCTTCCCGGTAATTCACCGTGATCCAATAGCCGTACAGTTTAGCTACCGCATAAGGGCTGCGTGGGTAGAACGGCGTCGTCTCGCTTTGCGGCACAGCTTGCACCAAGCCATAAAGTTCTGAAGTCGAAGCCTGATAAATCTTTGTCTTCTCGGTTAAACCAAGAATTCGAATGGCTTCCAGCAGCCTAAGCGTCCCGATGCCGTCCGCATTTGCCGTATATTCCGGCGAATCAAAGCTGACATGCACATGGCTCATAGCTGCCAGATTATAAATCTCGTCCGGCTGAATAAGCTGGACTAAACGCACCAAGTTTGTGGAATCCGTCAAGTCACCGTAATGAAGCACAAGCTTGCGTCCCTGTTGATTCGCTTCATCGGCTATACGGTCGATCCGTCCGGTATTGGCAAGCGAGCTCCGACGTCTAAGTCCATGTACGGTGTATCCTTTTGCTAGCAGAAGCTCTGCCAGATACATACCGTCCTGCCCGGTAATCCCTGTAATGAAGGCGACCTTGTTCATGGTTCCCTCCGTCATCGTCATATTGAGCAGGTCAGTCCCCTGCTATCTCCAATATGTTATGACAGGACAACCATCCACGGCATCGGACAAAGAACCATTTTCATCCAAAATGAAAGACCGCACTTAATATAAGTACTATTGCCAGAACCACATACAAGATCAGGGATATAAGCATAGTCGTCCGTCTATTCATAGCATCGTCCCCTTTAGCATCATCTACGCTTTCATTATATGCGGGCGGGACATTAGCTGAGATTGTACGGCTGTTATTTTTTGTACGTGTTCAAATGGAGGAATAGCTGGCCGGAAGCATCCGCCGCCTCCACTGTGATATAATGGAAAGCATTCACGTTTATTTTTCTCCAGATCGGGAGGGTTTACTGCTTATGGTTCTAACTATTCTGTTTATACTGCTCGCTATTATCGTGCTGCCTCCGGTTATCTTCTTCAGCTACATGTATGCTTTATCGAAGAAACCAAAACATTCCATCATCCGATCGCATCCATTCCTTGGCTGGCTTCGGTATTTGCTTGAAAAGCTTGGTCCCGAGTTCCGACAATACTGGTTCGATAACGATACAGAAGGCAAACCGTTCTCGAGAGCGGATTTTGTTGGTGTCGTATATGCGGCAAAATATCGGACAGATCTGATCTCCTTTGGTGGCCGGCGAGATTATGAGAAGCCTGGTTTTTACCTATCCAATGCCATGTTTCCTAAATTAACGAGCGAGCTGAAGATCGATAATGAAACCCTTCGGCCAGGCAAAAAATATGTGATCACCGATGAAGGTTTATTTACGCGGCAAGAAAAATTTGTTAGTGAAGATGTGAAGCCCTGGCTTCTTCATGATGAGGATGCCCTCATTGTCGGAGATAACCGTGAGCAGCCTTGGAAGCTGAAAGGATTGTTTGGTGCTTCCGCAACCTCCTACGGGGCCGTTGGCGAGAATTATATCCAATCGACCGGAAGTGGTGCGTTCATGGCAAGCGGCTCCTGGATTAATACGGGAGAGGGCGGTGTTGCCGATGTGCATCTATCTACAGGTGTTGATGTTGTATCTCAGATCGGACCTGGCCTCTATGGCTTCCGTGACGAAGTTGGCAAGTTTTCAATTGAAGCATTTAAACGGAAGGCTAGTCATTCAAATATTAAAGCGTTTGAGCTGAAATTCCATCAAGGTGCAAAAATTCGCGGCGGTCATCTAGAAGGCTCTAAGGTGAATGAGAAAGTTGCTGCAGCCCGTCTCGTTCCCGTTGGCAAAACGGTAAACTCCCCGAACCGCTTCGAATTCCTTACGCGGCCGGAGGAAGCGCTGGAGTTCATCCATATGCTGCAGCAGGAAGGCGGTAAGCCGATTGGCGTGAAGATCGTAGTAGGAGATCCTAAGCGGCTTGAGCCATTCTTCCAAGCGATGATTGACATGAACATCTACCCGGACTTTATAACTGTGGATGGTTCAGAGGGCGGGTCTGGCGCGACCTTTAAAGCAATGGCAGATGGTATGGGGCTTCCGCTGTTCGCTGCCCTGCTTATACTAGATGACACGGCACGTAAATTTGGTATCCGTGACCGGTTTAAGATTTTCGCTTCCGGCAAGCTGATTACGCCAGATAAAGTTGCGATTGCTTTAGCGCTTGGCGCAGATGCCGTCAACTCAGCCCGCGGCTTTATGATGGCGAATGGCTGTATCATGGCTCTTCAATGCCATACCGGCAAATGCCCGGCAGGTGTTACGACGACCGATGACAAGTATCAGGAAGCACTCGCTCCGGAGGAAAAACAATGGCGTGTCATGAACTACATTCTCCAAATGCGGGAAGGCCTCTTCTCCCTCGCAGCTGCGTGCGGCCTGAACAGTCCGCGTGAATTCCGGCGGGAGCATGTTGTCTTTATGACCGACAACGGGCACACGGATCGCGTTGTGGATATGTATCCATATCCGGAAACGGTATAAGTAGAAACCCGCTAAACCAGGTGTTTAGCGGGTTTTGTTTATCTTGTGTTATTTTTGTCACGTAATCGCAGGAAAGATCAAAACTTTTCACACGATTACATTTGTATTTGGTATTGTCATTTTTATCATTGGGGTTCTCTTACTCGTTTATAAAAATGGCGGCTTTATTCAAAAACAAATCGAAACGATAAAAACGAAAAATAAAGAATTTGAAGACAAACATTTTTAAAGGTCTGCTCATTTAATCAGCTTGTAATAACGATACGTCTCGCCTTCCAACTCGATGCTATTCTCAAACGTAAAACCGCTTTTTTCGATCACACGAATTGACGGTGTATTGTGTTCAAGAGCAAGGGCAATCAGGCTATCGATGTTTGTGTGTTGAAACAGATATTGAATGATACCTTTCACAGCTTGAGTAGTATAGCCCTTGTTCCGATGCCTGCTGGAAATAGCGTACATAACTTCCCGCTCCGGTGTAGGTAATTCGTCCTTCATCCCCGTACAGCACCAGCCAATGAACTCTCCGCTAAACTTCTCAATAATCGCTAGTCTCAATCGCAAGTCCCCTATTTCCCCGCCATCTGCTATGGCCTTGATAAAGCTCTTGTTCTCTTCACGCTCATAGCGGATAAACCACACTTCTCTCTGCTCCCTGGATACATTCCAGCCTGGCAGAAATTCGTAGATTTCCGGCTGCCAGGTTAATGCGTGCAGGCTCTCCAGATCTTCCAAAGCATACTCTCTTAAATAAATATCATTGCAGTCGATATAAATCTGACTCATTTCTTTTCTCCTTTACAAAAAAGGTTCATTCACTCCACTATAACAAAGCTCCAGAGAATGCTGCACCACCACAATTCAATAAAAATAAAGTTTCCTTCTCTATTTAAGTCTTGCAAATAGGCACTTTCGGAATTAAAATGAACATATACGAACTTAAATAAACTCATTTAAACAAACTAAACGTACAATGGAGGTTTTATTCATGGAAATCCGTTACGCATCACATCCGCAAGAGGTTAAAGCATTTGACACTTCCCGTCTTCGTCAAGAGTTCTTGCTCGAGTCGCTCTTTAATCCAGACGTTCTGACCCTTACTTATTCTCACGTTGACCGCTTCATCATTGGCGGTGCTGTACCTGTTAACCAGCCAGTTAAACTGGAAGCAGATACAAAAACAATGGGTGCTGCAACCTTCCTCGAACGCCGTGAGATCGGCATTATTAATGTTGGCGGCCGCGGTACAATCACTGTTGACGGCACAGCTTACGATATGGAAAACAAAGACTGCCTCTATATCGGACTTGGCGCAGCTGAAGTCGTATTCACAAGCACTGATTCGGCTAATCCAGCTAAATTCTATTTGAACTCGACACCTGCTCATAAAAACTATCCAACCGTTAAAGCATCGATCAGCGAAGCATCCCCTAATCATCTTGGTGCTCTTACAACGAACAACGAGCGTACGATCTTCCGTTATATCCACACTGGCGGTATCCAAAGCTGTCAGCTGGTAATGGGCCTTACGATGCTGAAGCCGGGCAGCAACTGGAACACGATGCCTTGCCATACTCATAACCGCCGCTCGGAAGTATACCTCTACTTCGATATGCCGGAAGACGGCAATGTCTTCCACTTCATGGGCGAGCCGCAGGAAACACGCCATCTTGTCGTGCGTAACGAGCAAGCTATTCTATCGCCTAGCTGGTCGATTCACAGCGGTGTAGGCACTAGCGCATATACATTCATCTGGGGTATGGCCGGCGAGAACCAAATCTTCGAAGATATGGATGCGGTCGCGCCTCAAGACTTGAGATAACAATGAATGTTATTCACAGACATGAATTAATTATGGAAGCTCTGCTGGCGAGCCGCGAAGTTACCGTTCAGGAATTAAGCGACCGACTGAATGTGACTGGCAAGACCATTCGCGAGGATCTGGCAAGGCTTGAGGAAAAAGGACTGCTCCTCCGTATTCACGGGGGAGCAGTCCTTGCCCAAAGCGATCAACTAGGCATCCTATCTCAGCAAGAGCCGCTTGTGAGGCATGCACCGGAGAAAACAGAGATTGCCGAGCTGGCGCTTCAATATATCGAACCCGGCGATATTATTGCTTTAGACGGCGGCAGTACAACACTTGAAATCGCGAAGAAGCTTCCTAACCAGCCTCTTACCGTCATAACGAATGATGTGCATATTATTGCCGAGCTTTCCCGTAAGGATGAAATCCAGTTGGTTGTGCCTGGGGGCTACCGAGTTCGAAATATGCTGGCAGGTGCGGAAGCAGAAGCGTATATCCGGAAGCTGAACATCAAGAAAGCTTTCCTGTCCGCGACAGGTGTTCACCCCGAATTTGGTTTTACGATCTATACTGGGGATTTGACAGCGTTCAAACGAGCATTGCTCGAAACGTCTCAATCCTCCTATGTAGTAGTCGATCATCATAAATTTGGGCAAGGAGCATTGTTCACTTTTGCTGGCTTTCAAGAAATTACGACGATTTTAACGGACACCGGCATTGCCGCTGATACTGCGGAGCAATATAGGCAGGTCGGTGCTAATCTAGCGATCTATGAAAGGATGAAATAAACGATGTTATTTGATCTTACAGGCAAAACAGCCGTTGTCACCGGCACTTCGGGTGGACTTGGCCAAGCGATGGCAATTGGACTCGCAGAGGCAGGTGCGTCGATCGTAGCTATTTCTTCTTCTAACAGTAATGCCACAGTTGAAGCTATTCGTGCAATTGGCGGTCAAGCGGAAGAAATCTCAGCAAACCTGAGCAATGCTGATATTCTTGAGGATGTATTTAACCAAGCACTCGGATTTTTTGGCAAAGTTGATATTCTCGTGAACAATGCGGGAATTATTCGCCGTACCCCTGCTGCCGATCACTCCGCTAAAGATTGGTATGATGTGATTGATCTTAACCTTAACTCCGTCTTCTTCTTATGCCAGCTTGCTGGCCGTCATATGCTGGAGCGCGGTAGCGGTAAAATCATCAATGTCGCATCGATGCTCAGCTACCAAGGCGGCATTAATGTACCCGGCTATACAGCAAGTAAACACGCGGTTGCCGGCGTGACTAAAGCTCTGGCTAATGAATGGGCTGGCCGTGGTGTTCATGTCAATGCGATTGCACCTGGCTATATGACAACGAACAATACAGCTCCAATCCTGAAGGACGAAGCTCGTACGAATGCAATCACCGAGCGTATTCCAGCAGGACGCTGGGGTACTCCGGAAGACCTGAAAGGTCCTGTTGTATTCCTCTCTTCCTCCGCATCCGACTACTTGAGCGGCCATGTCCTCAACGTAGACGGCGGCTGGATGGGTCGATAATAAATAAAAAACGCTCCAGTTTTGGAGCGTTTTTTTATTTGATATTTGAAAAAGACAAGTTTTCTATACGGTCGATCAACTCTCTAATGCTTTGCTCATCTGTTGCAAAATGACGGACATCTTCTCCAAGCAGTTGATCCGCTTCGGCCCGCGACAGGTTAATTTCCACGGCACCCCGCTTAGTTATACTGATGCTATTCGTTATCCGATAGGTGATATGATCTACGTTATCAATTAGACTGAGCAGCATGATGGAATTCTTATAAAAAATATCAAATTCCGAGTTTTTCAGAGCAGTCATCTCATTATTATCATCCATTATATATACAATTGTCACACCGTAAGGCTGTGTTTTGGTCTGAAGTTCGAGCCCTTTTCCTTCTAGCCCTACCGGTTTAGGCAATGCACTGATCAGCCCTCCAACTTTGGAAGCATTGCCTACATACAGCGTTTTGTTATCCATTAACTTACTTAGATCATAGATCAGATCACTATCGTCTCCCGCTGATAGCGAAGGAAACGACGATTGTTGCAACGGCTTAGGATTAGCTGTAAACCCGGTAATCAAAGCAGCAAATACGAGTACAGATATAGCAATTACTCGGGACGAAGGTTGCCGGTAAGACACAATGTTTTTAATTCTAGCCTTCACATCGTTCTCTCCAAAAGCAAGTGGACCTGCGATTTGTACTTGGCCCCGACTTACCGCAAGGGAAAGCAAGGTTGCTGCATAGCTTCCTTTGGTCCCCTCCCCCATCGAACGCACAACACGCTCATCACAGGACATTTCCATGTCTTTGTTCATCAGTCTATACGACAGCCACATCAATGGATTAAACCAATGAATGATCAGCAGCAAATACGCAAAAGGCTTAATCAAGTGATCCCGTCTTCTAATATGTGTAAGCTCATGCTCTATAATAAAAGGAAGTTCCTGTTCGCTGATCCCGATAGGGATATAAATTTTCGGCCTTAGAAAACCGAACACAAAAGGCGTAGAAATCCGGTTTGTTTCAAAAATCCGATCCTTAACCAGAGTTGCCGTTCGCAGCTCAGCCCAACATTTTATATACATGATGATGCTGTAAAAAAGCAGAACAACTGCACCTGTTATCCAAATCAAACACACAACCGCCATGATGACCTGCATCGGATTAACACTTGAGCCAGGAGTTGCAGACGGCAATGATACCAAGCGGTTTATTCCGATATCCAAAACAGGATTTTTCAACAGCTCAATATCCGAAGGAACATATTCCATAACATTTGTATCTGATTTACCCTGAGGTTGTACAAATGCCAATAGGCTGAAACCAGATGTGAAGCTAATAGGGATAACCATTCTAACAGCGACAGCAAGCCAAAGGATATACGAGAATATTTTAGGAACCCGCTTCAGCAATAATCTCGCCAGCATGACCGCTAATGCCACATAGCTTGCTGTTATACTCATATTAAGAATCGTAATGAACAGACTCGTCATTGCGATGCCTCCTCTATAATCCGCTTCAGCTCCTCAGCCTCCCTCTCAGTCAATCTCTTGCCTCCCAAGAAAGCTGTTAGAAACTGAGGCAAAGACCCATCGAATGCTTTCTCAACAACGGTCTCGCTTTCGTATTTCTGAGCGTCTGATTTTTTCACAAGAGCAGTGACCATCGCTTCCTCATTCTGAAGAATCCCCCGCTCACACAGCTTTCTTAGAACGGTATAGGTCGTTGACTTACTCCAGCCAAGTTTTGTTTTGCTCAGCTTTACAAGATCTGTTGAATTAATAGGTTCGTTGTCCCAAATCAGACTAGCAAATTTATATTCGGCATCAAATAATTTGTAGGATTCCATTCCGTTCGCCCCCCTTCAAAAGGTTTAACACAGTAAACCTCATAAGAGAAGTTTATTGGAGTAAACCTCTATTGTCAAGCGAAGAAAGCAATACAACAAAAAAAAGCTGCCGAGAATATCTCGGACAGCTTCTTATTAACCACTAATACTCGTTATTTCAACCCGCTTGTGCTAATCCCCTCAACAATATGCTTTTGGAAGAAGAAGAAAATTGCGAAAACAGGAAGCAAGCTTACAATTGACATGGCGAACATAGCGCCCCAATTCGATAATGTCTCGGCATCAAGATACATCTTAAGTGCCATGGAAACGGTGTACATCGATGGCTTGTTCAAGTAAAGCAATGGTCCCATCAGGTCCTCCCAGCGCCAGTAGAAGGAGAAGATCGCTGCGGTTGCCATTGCAGGAATGATCAGTGGCAGAATAATGCGATAGAACAAACGGAATTTACCGCAGCCGTCAATCGTCGCCGCCTCGTCAAGCTCACCTGGAATCGTTCGAATGAACTGTACCATCAGGAAGATAAAGAACGGTGCTCCGAAATACGCTGGAATAACAATGGGTTTAATCGAATTCAACCAATGAATCTTCGAGAACAAAATGTATTGCGGAACGAGAGTTACGTCATGCGGCAGCATGAGAGTAACCATCATAATCGCGAACCAGAATGACTTCCCTCTGAAGTTCAGCCGGCCGAAGCCAAAGGCGACAAGTGCCGAAGACAATACTGCCCCGATTGTAGCCAAAACAACAAGAACCAATGTGTTATAAATGTAAGTGCCAAACGTATGTCCGCCAATGCCTTGCCAGCCCTCCGAGTAATTCGTCCAAATCCAATGATCAGGAATTAGTTTATTTGAGGTAGTAAAGATCGTCTCGCTTTTCTTGAATGAGCTCATCAGGAGCCAAATAACAGGATAGATCATCACGATAGCGCCGCCTGCTGCAACGATATGATAAATCGACCATCTCCATTTTTTTGCTATCATGTGCTTACCCCTCCTTCGACTCGTAGTGAACCCAGTATTTCGACGACAAGAACAAGACGGTTGTTAGAATAGCTACGATAATGAGCATAATCCATGCCATTGCCGAAGCGGTTCCCATATCGAAGAACTGGAAGCCTTGACGGAATAAATAAAGCGAATAGAGCAAGGTGCCGTCCAATGGACCACCTGTTCCCTTAGAAATAATATAAGCCGGAACAAACGTCATGAAAGCTCCGATTGTTTGCATAATTGCATTAAACAATATGATCGGTGTCAGCATTGGCACCGTTATTTTAAAGAATCGGTGAATCCCATTTGCGCCGTCTACACCAGCAGCCTCATATAGGCTGACCGGGATATTCTTAAGTCCGGCTAGGAAAATAAGCATGGATGAGCCAAACTGCCAAGCCGACAACGTAATGAGCATCCATAGCGCTGCAATTGGATCAGCGAACCATCTTACGGCGTCAAGGCCAACAGCTTCTAATAGGCCATTGATAATCCCTTTATCGCCATACAGGTTACGCCACATGATGGAGACAGCCACGCTGCCGCCTATAATGGAAGGAAGGTAGAACAACGTACGATAAAGACCAACCGCCTTCGAAGCGGTATTCAGAAGCATCGCGACCATAAGCGCGAAAAACAGACGTAGTGGAACTCCGATAAATACATATAGGAACGTTACTTTCAAAGACTGCCAGAACTTCTTGTCATGCGTGAACAAGTCATTATAATTGTCGAAACCAACCCATGATGGTGTGGTGAACAGATCATAATCCGTAAATGATAAATAGAGAGAAGCTAGAATCGGAATAAAGGTAAATACAAGAAAACCAACAACAAATGGACTGATAAAAGCATAACCAGCTAAATCTTTCTTAAAAACCGCTCTCATTCCTACCATCTCCTGCACAAGATTCTCTGCCGCAAGGCTGCGCCGTCCTAGAGTAGGAGCAGCATTCGTATCGCGGTGCAATATACGCCTTGTATAAAGGATGGCTGGCCGTTATGGCCAGCCATCTCCTGCCTGTCATTCGTTATTTGTTCTTCGCTAATATCGCGTTGGCTTCCTCACGGAATTGCTTAGCAGCATCCTCAGCCGATATTTGCTGGAAGTCCATTTGTTCGGCAATCGAAGCAAACAAGGTAATAATCTCCGCTGCACCGATTGGATCTGGCGGATCCATTTGGGAGCTGTTCTCTTGTGCCCAAGCAACATAATCAAATACTTGCTGCTGAGCCGGTTCCAGCGTACCTTTGATCGCTTCAATTACTTTACTGCTGACAGGTACACCACGGTCGCCTTTGATCAGCTTGTTCGCTTCAACATCATTTACGAAGAAGTTGATGAAGTCGGCAGCCGCTTCTTTATGCTTGGAGTTCTGTGCGACAGAGAAATACATACTAGGTTTGAGATAAAGGCCCTTTTCACGATCTGGACCTGGCATATGAGCCATCTCAAGTGGACGATTCGCTACTTGCTGAATGCCTACGAATTGGTTTGTCCATTGGAAAATACCAACTTGCTGACCTTTAACGAGCAAGTCATCTTCCAGGCCTTTAATTTGCGCCTTCACGTCTGGCGGAGGAGTGTCTCCATCTTTGACAAGCTGCGACAGCGGCTTGAAGAAGTCAACGAACAGCTGGTCATCATCATAGCCAAGTGCCGTGCCTTCTGCATTGTAGAGATGCTGGCCCTTCGTACGCAGGTAGTAACCGAAGAATACTTCTGGTCGGAAGCCATTATCGAAGTACAGTCCTGCTTCCTTCGCTTTTGCTGCAAGTGCGTAATAGTCATCCCAAGTCCAGTTGTCATCCGGCTTGTCCACGCCAAGCTTCTTCAGAAGGGCAGGATCATACTGGAAGTTAACTGCGTTTACACCAAGGTTAAAGCCGTACAGCTTATCGCCGATTTTACCGCCGGAAATTGCGTTTTCTGAGATATCTGCCACATTAATCTGGTTGTTTAAGTAAGGTGTAAGATCAGCAAGCTGTCCTTTCGAACCGTATTGTGACAAGTAGGAAATATCCATTTGCACAATATCAGGAAGTTCGCTTGCTGCTGCTTGAGGAGCGAGCTTCTTCCAGTAGTCATCAAAGTTTGCGTATTCGGCTTCAATCTTAACGTTTGGATGAGCAGCCTCATACATTTTGATTACTTCGAGGGTATAATCGTGACGAGGCTGGGAGCCCCACCAAGCAATTCGGAGTGTAACATTTTCCCCCGTATCCGTTTTCCCTGCATTCGCTGAAGTGCTTGCATTAGCGTTCGTGTTGGCTGCTTGATTTGTGTTGTTATTGTTGTTGCCTCCACTGCCGCATGCTGTAAGAGTCGTAGCTAAGATGAGTGCAATTGCTGCTGATAGCTTCTTTCCCATGTTTCTAGCGCCCCTTCCTCAAACCATGTAAGTGTTTACATTTCCTATATTACATTCAATTAGGAGAGCCCRGAATCGAATAACCAGTGATTTTTCGTCAAAAAACAGACATCTTGATTATGATGTTTTCTTGAAATCTGACGGTGATTTGCCCGTATATTTCTTGAATACCTGACTGAAATAGTGAGGATTATCGCCGAATCCAAGCTGCTCCGCAAGCTCAAACACCTTGACATCATTGCTTTCCTCTATCAATTCCAGGGCCTTATCCATTCGTGTTTTCATGACATAATTCGAGAATTTGTCGCCTGTCTCTTTCTTAAAGAGCTTGCCTAAATAATCCGCATTCATATATAAAATCTCGCTTGCCGCCCATTGCAGAGAGAGCGCGGGATTACCCAAATGCTCCGTAACAATGTTCATCATTTTATGAATAATACTGGAATGCCTGCAGGCTTGTAATTCATAGTTCTCCTGACAAATCCGTTTGGCCGCCTCTTCAACAAAAGCTCTTAGAGCCTGAAGTGTGCTTAACCCCTCAAACTTCGCGAGCAGCTGCAAATATTCGTTCATACGTCTTGGCTCAGCTTGCCGGAACAGTGCGACATACAAAGTAATGACATTGGATTTGGCAGTCAGATCGTCAAGCCGAAGCTCAGCCAGAATCCGGAAAGCTTCATCCAGCTCTCGGCTGGTCTCTTCCCAGTTGCCTGATTTGGCCGCCAGACAAAGCTGTGAATCATCAAACAGGAAGGCCTGCTCCTCCTGCTCGTTTTGCATCTGAATATCACGGACTGTAATCAAGCTGCCCCCACCTAGATAAAAGCGATGGTTCAGACAGCCTAACGTATCCATGTACATTTTCCGTGCATCGGCAAGTTCACCAGCATCACTGATCGCAATCGTCGTGTCAATCCGGAAGTAACCAAAGAAGGTACGTCTCACTTCGGACAGGATAGTTAACAGCTCTGCCTCAGCATGCTGATCACGTATAAGGATAAGTAGCTGACTGCCTATTGTGGTGCTTAATAAAATAATGGGTTTACCTAAAATATCCTCTGCAATGTTTTTGATCGCAAAAAGATGATCGAACTCGTATGGTCCTTCCAATTGGAACAACAGCAATCTAGCCTGCAGGTTCTCAAGCTGAATACCAAACAGTCTGCCGTACTCGTCCCATTCCCGACGTCCATATCGCTTATTCGTCACATATTCCTTCAGGAATTGCTCCTTCGCGCTTGGAAGAACCTTCTTCAGCTCTTCCTGCATGCGCTGCATAAAGGCATCGGTATGCCGTTCCTCATTCAACTGCTCTACAACCGAGACAAGCGCTTCAGCAATCGTATTTTCATTACACGGCTTCAGCAAATAATGCTTCACGCCGTGCTGCATCGCCTGGCGAGCATAATCGAAATCACCAAAGCCGCTCAGCATAATGCAGGCAATGTGCGGATACTTCTCCTTCACTTGCTTAACTAGACTTAACCCATCCATGCCGGGCATACGAATATCGCTGATAATAATATCCGGCGGCTGCGATTCGATGAATTGAAGCGCTTCCAGTCCATTACGCGCCGTTCCCGCAAGCTGCGTACCATACTTGTCCCAATCCATCAGTGAAGCAATGCCCTCAAGAATAATCCGTTCATCATCAATTAGCAGCACCTTATACTTCATGCTCTCTCCCCCATTTCAATCGGTAAATACAAGGTTAAGCGTGTGTAAGCTAACGGAACACTTTCTACCCGGATCCCGTACGCTTCTCCAAATAACATCTTGATGCGGTCTTCAATGTTTCGAAGCCCGATTCCGGTTCCCCTTGGGGTAATCAAGCCATTCCGCAGTTGTTCAATTACGTCAGGTGCCATACCGGGACCATTGTCTTCCACCGAAATCGTAATGCCACCTTCACATTCTTCAGCTGTAATCGAGATGATACATGGTTCAATCATTTGCTCTAATGCATGATTGATCGCGTTCTCAACAAGAGGCTGCAGACTAAGCTTAGGCACTTGAAAACCAAGCAGCCGGTCTGGAACCCGGTTCTCAAACACCAGTCGTTCTTCAAACCGAATATGCTGGATAGCCACATAATGACTCACCAGTCTCATCTCATCTTCCAGTGTGACCATCGGCTGCTTATGGCTGATGGTGCTGCGCAGCAAGTAACCAAGCGATTCCACCATGATCGAAATTTGCTTGTGACCGGCGATTTTGGCAGACCAGTTGATTGATTCCAGCGTGTTGTACAGAAAATGCGGGTTGATCTGTGCCTGTAACGCCTTAAATTCGGTATCCTTGATCGTAAGCTGCTTTACGTAATTTTCGTTAATCAGCTCGTCAATACGTCCCACCATCATTCTGAAGTTGCGCTGCAGTTGGCCGGCCTCATCCTTCGATAGCATCCGTTCTTCCTGCTCTTCCACAAATTCGAAGTGGCCAAGCTGAATACGTTTCATCTTCAGATTCAGCCGCTCAATAGGTCCGGTAATGGATCTTGAGAAACCAAGCGCAGCTGTAAGAATAAGAAGAAAGAGCAGAATATAGACGATAATGACGGTATTCTTTGCTTTCTCTGTTCTGTGGAAAATATCTTCATACGAAATCATGTTCACATACACCCAGTCCAGCGTGCTGGATGAGAAATACGTAATGAAATACTTTTTGCCGGAGATGCTGACAATCTTGAAGCCTTGCTGGCCCGGCAGCTTTAAGGAAGCAAGATTTATCGCATTGGGATGGTCTAACGGATAGACCAGATTACCGCCCTTTTCCATAATCGCGAAATTCGCTTTCTTGCTATCTGTCGAGGTGACTAGATCACTGTAGAGACGATCGATATCGATCCGGACCGCCATATTGCCAAGATGATCAAGCTCCAATCCATCCACCCGCCGGATTTCCCTGCCTGCTATTAGCGCATTGTCACCATGATCCGGAGACACAAACTTGACGCCGCCAAACGTGGTATTCGACTCATATATAACTTGATCGGTTCTTTCTTTGGATAACGTAATCATTTTGTATCCGTTTCCATATTGCTTCGCAAAAACATCCATCACATGAAAGGAAAGAATATACTTCTCATTACTCGTGAACGTAAGCAGACGTGACCGTAGATTAACCGCCGTCAAATAATTGCTGTAATCTGAGCCTCCAGCCTTGATTTCACTTAAATATCCCTGGATATAGCTGTCTGTCGCAATCTGGAATGAAATCTTCTCCATATTCC
The DNA here is from genome assembly GCF_052113225.1 of Paenibacillus sp. YAF4_2. Classification (NCBI taxonomy): domain Bacteria; kingdom Bacillati; phylum Bacillota; class Bacilli; order Caryophanales; family Paenibacillaceae; genus Paenibacillus; species Paenibacillus sp. YAF4_2. The sequence continues at coordinate 118,838 of NZ_JBFRCT010000012.1, read as the reverse complement.
GCAGTTCTTTCTCAATTCCTAGGGAGGCACTGTTAAGCGCGCTGGCGGATTGCTTATAAATCTCTTTGTCATAAGCGCGGAAAGCATAATGCATAACGACAAAGGTTGCGACGCCGATAACGGACATCATCAAAGCTAGAAGAACGATAATTTTGTACTTGATCCGCAGATTATAGTAGAACGCCAACATTCCCTGCCTCAAGGTCATCCCCTTCTCTCTTTATAGTAGACATAAAAAACAGCGGTACGACGGGATTATCCCGCAGTACCGCTGCCCGTAAAAAACTCATTTCATAAGGCATCTGATGGATAATCTCAATGGAGTCCTGTTACATGTAAGAATTGTCCATATCCATCATACCACGCTTCACCTTGCTCAGGATCATAATTTGTCATTGGGAACGAATCCCGAATGACGCTGCGGGCTTCCCATATATCTGAGAACTCCCCTCTTGCGATCCATTGCACAGCCAAATTGCCAATTGCACTGCCTTCTGCCGGTCCTGCCCATACTGGCTTGCCAATAGCGTTCGCGGTCCATTGGCAGAGCAGCGTATTATGGATTCCGCCGCCTACCATATGAAGTCCATTAAATTGTTGACCGGACAAACGCTCCGTCATCTCAAGCACATAGCGATACTTGAAGGCGAGGCTTTCCAGAATGCAGCGTACAAGTGAACCTGTATCATTCGGGATTGGCTGATTCGTCTTCCGGCAATATTCCCTTACTCGAGCTGGCATATCGCCAGGTGCCATAAACATTGGGTCATCAGGTTCAATAAATGCGGAGAAGGCCTGTGCTTCACCAGCAAGCTTCACAAGCTCAGGGAAGCTATAGTTCTGGCCAGCACGCTCCCATTCTCTTCGGCATTCCTGCAGTATCCATAAGCCCATAATGTTCTTAAGCAGACGATAAGTCCCGCCAAAGCCACCTTCATTCGTAAAATTCAGCTGCTGCGCTTCTTCAGAAATGATCGGCTCCGAGATTTCTGTGCCCAGCAGCGACCATGTCCCGCAGCTTAAGTATGCGAAGGACCGGTCCACTGCCGGAACAGCGACAACGGCAGAGGCCGTATCATGCTCGGCTACTGCATGGACGGCGATTGGTCCAAGTCCCAGCTCCTCTTGTACCGATTGCTGCAAATATCCAGCCGGTGAACCCGGCTGCAATACTTGACCAAACAGGGATTGCGGCAGATCAAGATGCTTCAGCAAATCCTCATCCCACTCTTGAGTAATCGGGTTAAACAACTGCGTTGTTGTTGCATTAGAGAACTCGTTATACTTCTCACCTGTTAGGAAATAACGCAGCAAATCCGGAATCATAAGGAAATGCTCAGCGATATCCAGCAGCGGCGATTGACTGCTCTTAGCTGCATAAAGCTGGTAGATCGTATTAAACGGAAGAAATTGAATCCCTGTCCGTTTGAAGATCTCGCCAGGCGTCAGTTCATCCTGCAGCTTTTCCATCATCCCTGCGCTCGATTGATCCCGATAATGCAGCGGGTTGCCAAGCAGGCTGCCATCTCTGCCAATAAAGCCATAATCAACAGCCCATGAATCGATACCAATGCTGACTGGTTCTGCTCCGCTATGCTTAGCCTTGAGCAAGCCTTGTTTGATCTCATGATACAGCCGGAGAATATCCCATTGCAGACGATCGCCCGTCTGTACCGGATCATTAGGGAACCGATGCAGCTCTTCGGTTACGATGCGGCCGTCAATCAGCTTGCCGAGAATAGCTCTTCCGCTGCTCGCACCGAGGTCAAATGCAAGTATGTTCGACAACTGGTTGTCCCCCTTACCCGCGCTGCAGCAATACGTTTTGTTCATACTCTTTCACTTCTGCAATCCACTGCTCACGAACAGGTACACCCTGCGAAGCACAATAGTAATCCCAAATTGCGCCAAATGGATACGACTTGAACTCTTCTGTTAACGCAAGACGTGTTGTGTAATCGCCTTCCAGCTCAAATTTCTTAAGCGCATCAACGGGCTCAAGCATCGCACGAAGAAGTGCTTTGATTGTATTGCGTGTACCAACAACCCACGCTGCTACACGGTTAATGCTTGCATCAAAGAAATCAAGGCCGATATGAGTAATGCCAAGCAAGTCATGACGTACCAATTCTCTGCCGATCTCGAGCAGCTCATCGTCCATAATGACAACATGATCGCTGTCCCATCTCATTGGACGGCTGACATGAAGAAGAATGCCGCTAGTAAAGAGCGCAATGGAAGACAATTTGTTCGAAATAACCTCCGTCGGGTGGAAATGACCCGCATCGAGGCAAATAAGCTTATCGTTCTGAATCCCATAACCCATATAGAATTCATGCGAACCTACTACATACGCTTCAGAACCAAGACCAAACAGCTTGCTCTCAACCGCATCCAGGTTGTACTTCGGATCAAGCGGCTCTGCAAAAACTTCATCAAGAGAAGCCTTCAGACGTTTGCGGGGCGTCATCCGGTCAACCGGATTATCCTTGAAGCCGTCCGGTACCCAGACATTCGTTACGCAGGTTTGGCCAAGCTGCTCACCAAAGTACGCGCCGATCCGGCGGGAAGCTTTGCAGTGATCAATCCAAAACTGACGAATTTCTGCATCGGGATGACTTAGTGTAAATCCGTCACTCGATTTCTCATGCGAGAAGCAGGTCGGGTTGAAATCCAGTCCAAGACCTTGTTCCTTCGCCCAATCCACCCAGCGTTCATAGTGACGTGGCTCCAGCTGATCCAGCTCTACTTTCTCATCTGTATCGGTATAGATCGCATGAAGATTGACTTTATGTTTGCCCGGAATAAGGGCGAAAGCCTTCTCCAGATCAGAGCGAAGCTCCTCCGGGTTTCTTGCCGCACCAGGATATTGACCGGTAACTGAAATACCGCCGGTTAATTCCTGATCAGCGTTCAAGAAGCCTTTCACGTCATCGCCTTGCCAGCAGTGCATGGAGATTTTAACTTCCTCCAGCTTTTTCAACACTTCATCTGTATCAATACCATGCTGAGCATATAAGGCTTTTGCCGCTTCATATGCTTGTTTCACATTAGATTCCATCTATTTGGACGCCTCCTAAAAAGAATTGATGCTGCTCTTGGCAGCAATTCTTACCTCGTAAGCATGTACCTAAGAATTGATGCTGCTCTTGGCAGCAATTCTTACCTCGTAAGCATGTACTAGCGTGTGAATGCAGCCGGTACACCGCCGTCAATCGTCAGCATACAGCCTGTTGTTTTGTCTGATTTCGAGGATGCGAAGAAAGCGATACCTTCTGCAATATCTCGTGGATAAATATTTACGAGCAATGTTGTGCGTTTACGGTAATGCTCTTCCAGTTGATCCGGCTCGATGCCGTAAGCAGCCGCACGTTCATTACGCCATGCACCATTCCAGATCGCGGAGCCTTGCAGAATTGCATCCGGCAAGATTGTATTTACGCGAATACCGAATTCTCCCCCCTCTGCAGCAATACAGCGTGCAAGGTGTGCTTCCAGCGCTTTAGCAGAGCTATAAGCTGTAACGCTTTTGCCTGCGAAGATCGAGTTCTTGGAGCCGATGAATACCATGTTGCCGCCGATGCCTTGTTGCTTCATCAGCTTGAACGCTTCACGAGCTACAAGGAAATAACCAGTGCCAAGCACATTGATATTCAGGTTCCATTCTTTCAAGGAAGTCTCATCGAATGGGCTGGAAGTTGCTAGGCCAGCATTGTTGACGATAATGTCTACGCCGCCATACATGATCGCAACTTCAGCGTAAGCCGCTTGAACAGCTTGCTCATCTGTCACATCCATTTTCACAGCAAATGCACGGTTCTCGCCGAATTTATCGTTAATTTCTTGAGCAACCTTTTGTGCACCTTCCAAGTTAAGGTCAGCAAGCACGACATGTGCACCTTCCGATACGAGACGGCGTGCTGTCTCGCTGCCGATACCACCTGCACCACCAGTAATAAACGCTACTTTACGTGAGAACTCAGCTTCAGCAGGAGCAAGCGACAGCTTGTAAAGCTCAAGCGGCCAGTATTCCACGTTATACGACTCGTTCTCGCTAAGCGATACGAAGTTGCCAAGTGCTGTAGCGCCGCGCATAACGGAGATTGCACGATGGTACAAAGCACCACTTACTTGCGATAACGCCCAGCTTTTGCCTGTGTTAATCATACCAAGACCAGGAATCAGGATAACACGCGGAGCGGCTTCGAACATGACGTCGCCTTCGTTTTTGTTTTCTTCGAAATAAGCTTTATATTGTTCTTTGTAGGCAGCTACGCCTTCCATTAATTTCGATTTCAAACCTTCAATATCCTCTACATTAGGTGTCCAGTCGATAAAGAGCGGAACAACCTTCGTGTGTACAAGATGGTCAGGGCATGCCGCGCCTACTTGTGACAATTGCGCAGCATCAACACCGCCAACAAAAGCAAGCACATCGTCTTGATCATCGTAGGAAAGGATCGCTTTCTTCACATCGGAAACTGCACCACGAATGGTAGGCATAACTTGCGAAACGATTTGACGGCGAACGTCAGATGGAAGGGCTTCGTGCTTCACTCCGCCAAACAGTTTTGCTTCATTCACACGAGCTTCGATAAAAGCTTCTGCTTCATTAATAATCTTGATCGTTTGCGCATAACACTCTTCCGAAGTTTCACCCCAAGTTACAAGGCCGTGCTTCTCCATGAGGACAAGCTCTGCGTTCGGGTTAGCAAGTACGCCTTCTGCGATCATTTTGGAAAGGGTAAAGCCAGGGCGTACATAAGGTACCCATACGAAGCGGTTGCCGAAAATCTCTTCCGCCAGATGACGTCCGTTATCTGCACAGCAAAGGCTGATAATCGCATCCGGATGCGTGTGGTCAACATGCTTGAATGGAAGGAATGCATGCAGCAGTGTTTCAATGGAAGCACGTGGATGCTTCGCATCAATCATACAGTTGCCAAGGTAAGCAACCATCTCTTCATCCGACATTTCACCACGCTCGAACAGTGGGCGAATGTCTTCCATACGAAGACCGGTAAAGTTAGAAGCTTTCATCGAGCCAAGATCCGAACCGCTTCCTTTTACATACATCACTTCAATATCTCGGCCGCGGAAGTCTTTCACCGTTGTTTTCGTAGACGTATTGCCGCCGAAAATATTGCAGACTTTGCGGTCTGCTCCAATCAGGTTGGAACGGTAGACCAACTGATCCAGACCGTTTGTAAATTCAGATGCTAGGGATGATTGCCATAAGCTTTGTACCATTTTGTTTACCTCCGATTACTTTGTTTTATCTTTATGTCTAGATAATATCATGTTTGTTTTTGTTTGAAAACAAAAATATTTCGGGCATAAACAAATATATTCGGAATTGAAAACAGCAAAAAGGAGCAGGATTACTCCCGCTCCTTCTTTAATCTCACAACGATTGCCCGATAAAGCCGGCAATATCCACTTTTCGTCCTGTCTTCGCACTCTCGAGCGCCGCATTCACCATTGCCATACTGTATTGATTGTCACGGCTGTCTGTCTCCGCCCTGCGGTTCTCTTGCAAGGACTGGAACATTTCATCCAGGCAGCCCGGATGTCCGGTTCGCACCGAATGGGCATCAATTACTTCTTGGTCCGCCTCAATTCGGATAAAGGATTTAATGAATTTCCCATCCTGCTCCCCTGGTGCTACGACTTCTGCATATGGCTCTTCATGACCCTTCCAGATCGCAGTCCCCTTCTCACCCGTAATCCGCCAATCAGACTCCCATGAAGTATGAGCACCTTCTGCACACCACGATCCACGGTAGTTAAACACTGAGCCATCTGACATTTCGAAAATACATATAGCTGCCGCACTTCCCGCATACCACGAACCAGCTGGATTAAATTCATGGCAATAGACCGATACCGGATCTGCTCCCAGAATTAGTCGCGCTTGGTCAAAGGTATGGATCGCCATATCCAGCAGCAGCGGACTGGCCATTGTATCGCGGAAGCCGCCGAAATGAGGCCCTATGAAAAAGTCAGCATTTACGAATCCTGGCTTGCCTATCGTACCGGTATCAATGATCTTTCGCAGTGCACGGATACGAGGATCAAATCTGCGGTTTTGCATGACCGCATGAGACTGACCTGTCTCCTCTGTAATTTGAATAAGCGCTTTACATTCCTCCGGCGTTTCCGCAAGCGGCTTCTCACCAAAAACATGACAACCGTTCTTCATTGCAGTACTTGCGATGTTGAAGTGACTTGCCGGGATCGTTACATCAAAGACAAGATTAGCTCCTGTCTGTTCAATCGCTTCCGCAATATCTGTAAAGGTCCGGCAGTTTAGCCCCTTCCTCTCCCTCATACTCTCGGCGAATTCTTGCTTGATATCGACTAGTGCTACGATCTCCGTATCTGCACGTTCAATCGCATAATCGATCCAAACATTAGACATGCCCCCGCAGCCTGCAACTACAACTTTATAGCTCTCACTCATCTGCATACTCTCCTTATTTCGGATTCGGTACGAATTGTCCGCCGCGGCATTGCTTCAAATAATTTAAGCCATGGACTTGGCCAGTCATCTCAAGCTCATCACGATAAACGGGGTCATGCCAGCCTTCAATATCAATCGTACCTTTATAACCGCCTTGTCTAAGTATCGTAATAATATCCGTCCAATTCGTATCACCAAACCCTGGGGTACGGTGCCAGACGAATTCCTTTGGTCCATGAATGCCATATTCCTTCACAATATCCCAAGCGATTGTCGCGTCTTTACCATGAACATGGAACACTTTATTAATCCACTTGCGAAGCTGAGGAATTGGATCAATCAGCGACACCATTTGGTGGCAAGGCTCCCATTGCAACCCGATATTTTCAGATGGGATCGCATTAAACATCATTTCCCATGCTGTCGGATTATGAGCAATGTTCCAGTCGCCGGATTGCCAGGTGCCTCCCATATCGCAATTCTCGAAAGCAATACGAACGCCTTTATCTGCTGCTCTGCGGCCAAGCTCGCCAAATACTTCTGCATATCGTGGAATCGAACTGTCGATGGACTCCCCGGTTAACCGGCCTGTAAAGCCCGATACGATATCTGTGCCGAACAAATGGGCATGATCGATCAGTCTCTCCCAGCTTGCAAGAGTATCCGCATTATCGCCTGTACCAGTCAGTGGATTGCCAAAGATGCCAACCGTCGATATAATGAAACCGAATTCATCCGAAAGCTCACGAACTCGTTTTGCCGTTTCAACCAAATCTGTCGTACCTGTCGTTTGCCAGAATGTCAAACTATAAGATTCGAAGCCATGTGGCGCAATTTGAGGAATGACACGAACAGCGTCTCCTCCGCCTACTAAGGTTCCAATACGAAGTAAATTTTCCATTATTAATACCACTCCTATTTTGGTTGACAAATTTTGATTGCACCCTCAGTATAGCGCTTGCAAATGGTTGATTCTCTACCATTCTTGTGCATTACTAGTCCAATATTGTGGAGTTGAGATAAGCATGAGCTATCCGAAGGAACTTCGTGAGAATACAAGAATAGATGAAAAGACGCATCCTGTGCAGATTTTCCCTAATCGCGCCCCTCAAGTGAAACCCGGTGACATGATTATGTACCTGCATTGGCATGAGCATTTTGAGATTATCGTTATGCAGAAGGGCAGCGGTATCTTCCATATTGATAGTCAACCTTATGAAGCACAACCCGGTGACGTCTTATTTGTTCCAGCAGGAGCGCTTCATGTTGGCTACAGCACTAGCGAAGGAGATACTTCCTATCTTGCGATCGTATTTAATAGCTCTTTATTTCAAAACTGGGTTCATGATGCCCTTCATACCAAATACGTCCTGCCTTATTTGGAAGGGCGTGTACAGCTACCGGTTAAACCCGCTCTTCTTGATCCAACCTGTGTGGACCATTATCACTTGCTGGAGCAAGCTGCTGAGGAATTTTCAGCCAAGCAGCCCGCTTATCAACTAATGGTGAAATCGCAGCTTCACATGCTGCTCACCTTGTTGTCTCGGAAGTTCCTGCCTCAGCAGCTCCCGGAGCAAGCCACGAATCAATATGTGCAGAACCGGGAACGGTTCAAGACGTTGATTGAATATATCGAAGTGAATTTCGCAGAAAAACAAACCGTTGCTGATGCGGCGAAGCAAATGAACCTTAACATTCATCATTTCTGCAAAATGTTTAAAAAGCTGACTGGACGCACGTTTATCGATTATGTGAATGTATGCCGGGTCAATGAGGCAGAACGCCTGCTCCTGGAAGGTGATCTCTCCATTACGGAAGTAGCAGGTCAAGTTGGCTGCGATAACTCCAATTATTTCACCAAGATGTACAAGAAATATAAAGGTATTGCCCCCTCACAGCTAAGGAAGAGTAAGCTTCCAACAACAAAAATCCCCTTAAGCGAATCCTTCGCCTAAGGGGATTTCTTTTCTCGCTGCAAACGGCTACTCACTCACTTACCCGATACAAATGCCGATAACCAAGCTCTTGAGAGATCAGATCCGCATATTTTTTCACGTAATAGCTGTATTTCTCTATATTTTCAGCTGTAAAACGCAGGCTTGGTCCTGCACAATTAAGTGAACCTATCACGGTATTCTCATAGGAGAAGATTGGTGCAGCAATACCTGTTGTTCCCTCCGTTGCTTCACCAGAAGTAATCGCATACCCCCGTTTGCGGATTTGCTCTAGATCATTCCCGATATATTCCCTCGTTAAAGGTCGCAATGAGGGAAGATCATCCCATTCGATCTGATTCAGGATCGACTCCCTGGCACCGGGCGCCATATAAGCCAAGATGACCCGATTAGATGCGCCAATGACTAGAGGCAGTCTGAGACCAATCGGCTCGGAAATTTTGAGCAGCTGAGGGGAATCGATATTATCGATATAGACGCCTTCGGTATTTTCACGGGTAGCCAAATAGACGGTTTCCTTCGTTTGCCGGGATAACTCCTCCATAAACGGACGGGCAATAGAGCGAAAACGCAGACTATCCCACATCAAGAAGCCGTATTTCATAATCGATAAACCTAACTTATACTTTTTTGTTTTATTATTCTGAGAGACAAACCCATGCTCGGATAACGAAGCCAGGATACGATGAACACTTTGCACCGGCATATCCAGCTCACGGCTAATTTCCGTCACGCTTACTTCCTTCTCATTCCCCTGCGGCACAAGATAATCCAATATATGTATCGCTTTCGAGATGACGGACATGAGCTTCGCCTCCATGTCATATTTTCGAACATCAATTCATTGTTTCTATTGTAAAATGAACATCTTGCGTTTGGCAATCCTAGACTGGACGAGAAGATCTCTTGCAAAAAGGCTGATGCAACCTGACATTGCACCAGCCTTTTCACAAGCTTCATATAGAAGACATGGTATAAATCCCCACACAAAGTACAAGGAACGAAATACTGCTGCACAACATCGTATGCTTAGATAGTTTCCCCGGCTTCATAATGGCAGCAATGAGCTGCCTTACGGCAAAGTAAATACTAGTCAAATTGACGATAAATAGCACCATCATAATTGTACTAAGCAGCAGAGAGCTGTTATCCCCCATTTCATGATGATGAGTTTGCAGCTCGGCAGCTGCCCCCATAACAAGCGGCATAGAAAGCCAATGGATAACATGCAGTACCAACACGCCAGATAAGGAGATCATCGACAGGACGGAATATTTCCATTCCATACTTAAATGCCGGAGTTTAATCATGGCTATCTCCCCTCTCCTAAACCGTATTTAGCTTAGCTTTGGCAACCATCCGTTTTGACTGAGCTGCTGCAGTACTTTTTCTTCGTCTGCGGTGCCAGGTTAATAGCCGGGCTTTGGTTAAAGAAGCTGACAGGCTTCAGCATGAAGCCAATATAAGCTGCCGGCATTACCGGCCAATCCTCTGGCCGTGGTACATGCGTATGTCCCATGGTGTACCACACGACAACATCGGTATTTTTAATCGCTCGGTCCTGCTCTGCCCAAGAAGACAACCCATCTCCACCCAGATGTTGATTCGGATATTTGCCAGACGCATACATTTCATCTTCATTGTATGGCGTTACCCAGAGATGATGTTTAATAAATCCAGCACGCTTGATTAGACTGGAATGATCAGAGGCAAACGGGAAGCAGTTCTCCCCTGTCACGATCTTGTAGCCTACCGATTGGCCTAGCTCATTCTTCACATTGTCGTTGACGAACTTCCAATATCTTGCCGTCTCCAGCTTAATATCCCGTTTGGCCTGCTGCTCGGTTTCCAGCAAGGTTGCTTTGGCATAAAAGGCGTTCTCACGCGGGTTATTCTCACCTAACTCCTCCGATACTACATTCACCTCGTACACCGAGTTATCCGTACCGTCGATCTGCATATCCATCCGAACATTGAAGAAATGCTGATGGTTAGGAGCATACAAGTCTGGACCAACCAGATTTCCGTATTTTGGCGTTTCCCCCGGATGCAGTCCCGCCGTAGACAATATACCTGTCAATTTCACTTCGAACTGGATATTGCCGTCCTGATACAAATACCAGAAGAAGCCATATTCATAGTTCGCAACGGTGGAGATGGAGGAAATGACTAATCGGCGGGAACGCCTTACCTCGACATCATTCGTACGCCAATCTGTATGCTTCCACAGGATGCCGAAGTCTTCCTCGTGCATACAGATGGCATTTTTAATGACAAACAAATCTCCTTTGCTGTCGGTCATTACACCGTCGAAATATTTAATATAACCAACGCAGTCACAGCCAAGCTCCAGACTATTGGCCAATTGACCAATCCCATATTCCCCGCTGTCAAAAGCATTCTTCCGGTTCTGAATTGGACCCGGGTCTCCATACGGTACCACCATCTCTGACAAGGAGCCGCGGTACAGGATTGGCCGGTCACGGCCCTGATCATGATAAGACAACGTATGAAGCGTCAGCCCTTCACGAGCGTTAAAGCCAATACGGAACTTCCAGTCCTGCCACTCCACCTCATGCCCGTTAACGGAAAAGCTAGGACCTTCCGGCTGTGTAATCTCCACTGGCTTAATCCCGCTGCGCAGCGGGCCAACCCTGTCCGGAGTATAGTTATATGCCTTATCCGGCATTTTCGTATATTCATATTCTTCGATCCGAAGCACTTCCATCGAATTAAGATCGACAATTGGTACCAGTGGCAGCGGACGGGCATACCCATTATCCTTCTCATCACTTCGTAGGAAGCATAATGGACGAGCCAGACGGCGGTTAGCGTCCTCCTCTGTCCCCCAATTCCCCGGCGACCATAAATCTACCATAATCAGTTCAGGCGTATGAATGTCGAGGCGCTCCAGCGCTTCTATAAACAGAGGACTTTTACGAACGGCAAGCTCACATTCCGCCTGTTCATCCAGCATAATCGTTGGCTGAACTCCTGGTACATGCACCCATGAGGTCACCTTTTGCTCCGTTAATGAAACGACTGCTTCATAGGTTGCATTCTCTTTGTTATTCAGGATAATGATAAATGCTTCACGTTCAAACGGACTGGATCCATCATAGTTGATGACAACTTCCTTCTTTGGCTCCTTCAACGATACCAATACGAATCGATCAGATGTCGTCAATTGCTGCTGCTCCTTCAGAATATGTACGGCAGCACTCATTTCTTCCCTTGAGAGTGGTTCAAGCGGGTGATTCGCTAACGTAACCGTAATTGGTGTCATTTCCATCGCCTCATTCCGTTTATTTGATGTCAACTTATGTGACAATCATATCTCGACTTCCCCACCTCTCAAACCTGTATTTCCCGAATAGTGAGAAAATAACAAAATGAGTTTTTTATTTTCTGAAAATTTGCAAGATTTCTCGAATATCGGGATAGTTCTGTTCTCTTCACCAAACCTATAGGTCATAATTGCGTTAAGTAATCTAACATATAATAATATAGGAGGGAATCACATGCTGTCATCTTGGAAAAAGGTTTTATCGATCACTTCACTTTGTATCTTAATCTTTACCGCTTTACCTTTCACAGCCTTCGCTGAAGGAGAAACTGCTGTCGTCGATACCGGAGATACGACCTGGATTATCGTCGCAACGGTACTGGTTATGTTTATGTTCATGCCAGGTCTTGCTTTGTTTTATGGCGGTCTGGTTGGACAACGGAATATTCTTTCCACCGTCATGCACAGCTTAAGTGCTTTCGTAATCGTGACATTAGTATGGGTGTTATGGGGCTACAGCTTTGCGTTTGGTCCAGGGATCGGCGGGATGTTCGGAGGCTTCGACTTTATAGGCTTTAAGGATGTGGGGATGGATGCCAAGGATGGACTAACGATACCTCATCTAATCTTTGCGATGTATCAAGGGATGTTCGCGGCTATTACAACGGCTCTGATCTCCGGCGGTGTAGCGGAACGAATTAAATTTTCCGTATGGGTAGTATTCTCGATCCTCTGGGTTACCTTCGTCTACTCTCCAATGGCGTTCTGGGCTTGGGCGGCGGATGGCTGTCGAAGCTTGGTGGACTCGACTTTGCGGGAGGTACGGTTGTACATATTCTTTCCGGTGTGAGCGCCCTTGTCGCTGCATTAGTAGTAGGCAAACGACGTTCCTTCCCTCACAAAACACTCCCTCCTCATAATCTCATTTTCTTCATGATCGGCGGCATGTGCCTTTGGTTTGGATGGTTCGGCTTTAATGCCGGTAGTGCCCTTGCTTCCGGCGGATTAGCTAGTCTCGCTGTTGTCACGACACAAGTTGCTGCGGCAGCTGGTGGTGTTCTATGGATGGTTATGGAATGGAAAATTCGCGGCAAAGCAACCTTAGTAGGCGTAGTAACCGGTGTTATCGCCGGACTTGTTGCCATTACTCCGGCTGCAGGATTTGTATCCGTACTCTCTGCCATTCCGATTGGCGCTCTAGCCAGTGTCATCTGTTACTGGGGGCTTCATGTTGTCAAAGCCAAGCTGCAGTACGATGATTCACTTGATGTATTTGGCATCCACGGCATTGGCGGGATCTGGGGAGCGATTGCAACCGGCATTTTCTCCAGCACAAAAGCGAACCCTGCTGGCGTTGACGGCCTAATCTATGGCAATGGCAAACAAGTTCTCATTCAGGCTGTTGATGTCCTCGTTGCCGTTGGACTTGCATCTGTCGGTACCTTTGTTATCTTGAAGGTCATCTCTCTGTTCACCACGCTTCGGGTATCCGAAGAGCAAGAGTTATCGGGACTTGATCTCAGCCTCCACGGGGAGAACGCTTATAACACCTTCGAGGCAATGAACAGCGGGATCCCTGTCCGAGCACAGGTTGAATACCAGGCTGCCGGCAGCATGATGGCTGCCAATCCCGAGATAAAAGGAGTCTAACCATGAAGTTATTAACGATCATTATTCGTCCAGAAAAGCTAAGCAGTGTCACAGCTGCCCTGCACACCATCGGCATTAGCGGCATGACGATCAGTGATGTACGGGGTCAAGGGATTCAGAAAGGGACACGTACGCTGTATCGCGGTGTGGAGTATCAAACGGATTTTATATTAAAAAATAAGATTGAAACCGTCGTCAGCGACGACCTGTATGAGGAAGCGATTGAAGTTGTTATCGAGGCCGCAAGAACCGGAGCGATTGGGGATGGGAAAATATTTGTGACGGATGTCGCTGATGTGATTCGAATACGCACGGGTGAACATGGCCAAACCGCTTTAGGGCAATAATCAGTAGAACCCTCCAACCTGTAAAGGAAGGAGGGTTCTATTTTATGAGACTATTGTAGATCGATTAGCCGCCGCGTGATCCAACAGTTGGTGCAGGATTTGGAATGAAGCCGCAACACGATTTATGTTTTCACGAATACGGTTCGCGGATTGAATATATGGAGACTCTACAAGCTCACTCTCCCAATGCGTCAACATCTGATCCATACAGGCTGGTGTCGTCTCCAAATGGAATTGAAGAGCGAGGACATGGCTGTCGTAGGCGAAAGCTTGATGCCCGCAAGCTTCCGATCTCGCAAGCAGTCTTGCACCTGCTGGCAATTCAAACGTATCGCCATGCCATTGAAACGAATAGAACGTACTAGGCATCTGCTCGAGCCATGGATGTTGTTCCTCTGTCCGTTTGATGGAATGCCAGCCAATTTCTTTTACAGAGTGGCGATACACCTTAGCACCAAGCACTTCAGCAAGCATCTGAGCTCCAAGACAGATCCCTATCGTTTTGGTCCTCTTATTCAAAGCTGCCTTCACAAAACGTTTCTCCTCGATCAGCCAAGGATAAGCATCTTCTTCATATATACTCATTGGACCACCAAGAATGAGTAGCAGCTCCATCGTATCCAACCATTCTTCTTGTAATCCATCTGCTGGATTAACAATCGTCAACCGATGTCCGCCTAATTCTGCCCACTCGGCAAATGCACGTATATCATCAAAATCGAAATGTCTAAAAGCAAGTATGTTCATCACCCGTTACCTCCAATACCAGCGTCATGCCTCTATGTCAGTATTGTAAAGCAGGAATATGGTAGGCTGCGACAATCATTTTTCACATAGTGGGAAGCCGATGAATTATAACCACTCTAGAAATTCGAGACGATTGCCAAATGGGTCATTTAAGTAGAAGCGTTTCACACCTTCATCTGCTCTTGCTTCATCATCAATCACCTGGATTTTCTGCTCGATAAGAAAACTCCGCAGCTCCTCCAGATTCCTTACTTGAAAGGCAGGATGAGCCTTTGTTGCAGGAACAAAATCTTTTTGAACCCCAATATGCACCTGATGCTTTCCACATTCAAACCATACGCCGCCGCGTTGCCTCAGGTTCTCAGGCTTTGGAATTTCAGGCCAGCCTAGCAGGTGATTGTAGAAGCTGCGAGCTTTCTCTTCACAGCCAACTGGGGCAGCTAATTGAACATGATCAATTCCATCATATTGGTAAGCCATAAACATCCTCCTCTATAAAAAAAGACTCCTGGCCATCAGTCAGAAGTCTACTATATTTTAAACTATTGCAAGGCGGCTGTTCTGAACAGCTTTCAGCCACTCCACTGCCATAAGGTGATGGCCAGCAGCCGTTGGATGAACGCCGTCGAATAACCAATATTCTGGAGCAGCTTGTTCCGCAGCTTGATCAAAAGCTTGCTGGAAAGGTACAAATACGGCGTCGAATTCTTCCGCCAGCTGCTTTACAATGATGCTTTGTGCATCCACTTTACCGCGCCAGCCTTCCCATTCCGCTACCGTAACCCCAGTACGTAGAACAAAAGGTTCGCATAATACGAGCTTCGTAGTCGGTAAAACTTCCTTCGTCTCTTCTAACAGAAGGCGGTAGGCACGTTCAAATCGATCCGTTACACCGCTAGGAAGCTTATTCATAATCCGCCACGTATCGTTTACGCCAATAAGAATACTTAATATATCTGGCTTAAGCGCGATGGCATCTTCATTCCAACGTGCGAACAGATCAGAAACACGATCTCCACTTATGCCCCTATTGATAAACTGATGTCCCGCTTGGGGCAGTTGATAGCTCAGCTCTCCTGCTATTTTATTAACATAGCCTACTCCCAGAGCATGATTCGGATCTGCCCCTTCACGTCCACGCAAGCAATCAGTGATAGAATCACCTTGGAATAATATGATTTTGCCCATAATAAATCTTCCTTTCAAATATTAAGGTATGATTACGCTTTCTGTCCCATTTTATAGAAAACGACTACCTCTTGTAAATAATAGATGATACAACTAGTCCAACACATACCCCTGATATTGGCGCAACGGCTGCGACACTAATCAATGGATAGCTGCTGACATATAATTTCAGAACCGGCAAAAGAACAGCCCATAAGCATACAACACTCCAGAACACCCATTTCTGATGGGCTGGGATGACAGGCATAACGGACGATCTCGGCTGGCTCTTAAATAATCGAATCATGATAGTTATAAATATGACGAACATACCTAGCAGCGAAAAGCTGTATTGCAATAGTTTATATACCGGCAAATGGAGAAGGTCCGTTTGGTGGCTCAAGACGTCTAAATGATAAACAAAATAACCTCTCTCATGCGTAAAAGCGTCAACCAGAATATGCGTATAAAATCCAATCACAACCGACAGCAAGTAGATGAGCCATGCTCGAAAGGTTGTCATATCCCACCTGTTTAATAGATTAAAAGCTCGTTTATCCAATTGAAATAACGATGGCAGATGCATCGCTAAAGGCTTCTTAACAACATAATGAAATAATAGACCAAGCAGCACACAAAGCGGAATCACCTGCATGAACAATCCCTGAATCGTATGACCAATCGTCTGATGAGGAGCCAAAAAAATAAAATATTCGATATCCGGCCCCATACTTCCAAGCACTAGGCCCGTCATGCTGAAGACCTTGCGATTAAGATATTTTATTGGAAAAGCGTACAGCGGATGAGCTAACGTATAGGGCATCGGGAGACTCCAATCTAGGTATAATCTATTTCATCTAATTGTTATAGACGTCACAGGAATAAAAAAGTTACAAATCCTTACAAGTGTTACTTGTGAGGCTAATAACCAACTACTTTTCCCAGAATGTCATCACGACTATATGGACCGGCGGTTTGACTGTCATTAAAGCCTCTCCAGCGTACATCTGCCAGGATGAAAAATTGGTCGCGTTGCAGTACCAAAGGCTTTTCTAATGAAATATTATTTTTCGATGCAGCATCATTACCATAGAAAGCTTTAAGCTTATGTCCGTTTATATAAGCTTGCCCTTTCTTTAAACCTATCTTTTCTCCAGGTAAACCAACAACTCTTGCTAGGTCGGTAGTTTGGTAACTGGTATCCTTCGTTCGAAAAACTACAATATCCCCACGGGAAATATCATGCTGCTCGTAGTAATGGAAATCTACTAACACCTCCTGATTGAGTCCAAATGGATGAGGATAGCCGTAGCCTACTTCGGAAAGCATGCCATCCGTATTCACTTTCACATGAGTTAATTCAGGACCAGGCTGATCAATAACTGGTATTTTCTTTTCCGTTACATCATCAGTCAAAGATCTCGAGCAGCCTGACATCAACAACATGACGATCACAGCCGCAAACAGAAACTTAGTCACTCTCCTAATTCCCATCGAATTCCCCCTTGTACTCCCCAACATATTCGCTTGTAATGCGACTATTTCCTTTTGTTTACATCTACAACTTGATCAACCACACCAACCACTAGAAAAAAATCCGGCTATCTCGAGGATAGCCGGACTTCTTGCTACTTATTATTCTTGAATTGTTGTAATCAATCTGTACAAAATAGCAGCCGCTTCAGCGCGTGTTGCTGTCTTGTTCGGATAGAATTTGCCTTCCGGCGTTCCTTTAATCAATCCGGATTTTAAAGACTGCGCTACGGCATCTGCTGCCCAAGCTGCGATCTCACTGCTGTCTTTTAAAGCTGCGAGCTGCTCAACGTCAGCAGATTGGTTTTTACCTACAAATGCAAGTACATTTGCAGCGGTTACTGCAAGCTGCTGCTTCGTGATTTTATCATTTGGACGGAATGTTCCATCTGTAAAGCCTTGAATAACCCCTGCTTCAGTTGCCGCTGCTACTGCATCAGCATACCAAGCGTTGCTGGATACATCCTTAAAGTTACTTGCTGTGGAACCTGCTGTAAGACCAAGCGCTCTTGTCAGCATCGTTACCCACTCAGCGCGAGTCAGCTGCTGATCTGGAGCGAAAGTATCTGCGGTTTCACCATTCAATATATAGCTTGATGCGAGAGTATTAATTTCTTTCTCTGCCCAATTACCTTTTGTATCCGTGAACGTTTTGCTCGATGCCACTACAGCGTAGACACTGTTATGATTTGTACGAATAACTGCTGTTACATTACCGTTTGCATCTGTATTAAACGTGGTTGGTACTGGAACAATTGTCCCATCCGATCCGATCACAACACCCGTAGTTGGCAGCACGGAAGTCTTGCCGAGTTGGATCGTACGAGTGACATAATGTTTGCCAAAACCTTTAACCTCTGTCCAATTGTTCGCGCTGCCAGTCCATACTGTAAATTCAATTGGAGCACCAATCAATGTACCATTCTTTTTGTTTACTGCTTGGATAGCCGCATTATTTGCTGCTTCTGAAACAGTCCCAACTCCAATGCGAAGCTGCTGGCCGCTTGCTGTTGTACCGCTCAGAATTGCTTGCAGCGGAAGCTCGTAGCTGCCTTGATCCGTTATGACAAGGATGCTCCGTTTATTGTTTTTATTCAAAAGTTCTTTTAATGCATCAACCGGGAATTGTACTTGTACATGGCTGACATCGCTCAAATCACGTAAATCAAAGGTGATGGAATCAACTTTAGCATCTGGCGCTGCTTGAGAAAGAAGCGCTGCGTTAACTACAACTACTGAAGTCTCCTTGCCATTCGAATCTGTCTCTGTCTTGGCCGTTAAGCCGCTAATGACAGAAGCATTACCGTTTGTTGTGACCTGACCCGTTCCATCTGTTGGAGTTGTTGGGGCTGATGTATCCACATTACCGCTTTTTACAACAACAGCAGCTTCAGCCTTGTAACCGCCGTCTTCTGTTGTTACTGTAATTTTCGCAGTACCTACTCCTTTGGCTGTTACAACACCGTCTACAACTGCAGCAACTGAAGTGTCACTGCTGCTCCAGTACAGATTATGGTTTTCTGCATTGCTTGGATTAATCGTTGCAGTCAAATTACCTGTATTCATACCGGTCAAATTAAGCGATAACGCTGATTTATCCAAGGTTACCCCTTCTACCGCTACTGTAGCTTCTGGATATTTATAGATCTCGAAATCATCGATCGCCGCCCAGTTGCCGGCTTTCGCATCGGAGTAAACTCCGATTTGCATGCTACCTAGACCAGTACCAGCTTCCTTTTCAACCACTTCAATATTATCAATCGCAAATGGTGTATAGGTACCGCCGCTTGCGCTCTTCAAATTTTTCGTCAGCTTATTTCCGCCATAATTGGAAACCTCAAGCTGGAACGTATTTTGTCCGCCGCCTGTCCGAACCCACACCTGAACTTTGTACTTACCGACGGGTACATTAATCGTCTGAAAGTTAGATTGCTTGTATGCAGAGCCATTCCAATGAGTCAGCTTATACTTACCGCTTCGCGGTGTATCATTGTCAATGGAGGAAGCTGCGGATTGTTCACCTGGATGCCATTCTTGCCAAGGCGAAAGCGTAGGCTTGTTATTTGAGTCAAGCGTCTCAAAATCCAAATTGTTAACAGCAGGAATTTCAACTCGCTCACTTGCTACTGTTGGAGCAGCTACTATAGCTTCACTTGCTGCCGATTCATTACCTGCTTGGTCAACAGCCTTAATGGTAAATGCATATTGTGTGCCTGCTACCAGATTAGCTACCGTATAGCGAGATTCTGTTGCTGGATCAACGGATGCCCGTTTGAAGCCGTTCACATAAATATTGTATTTAAAGAAATCGTTCTCCAAATTAGGCTCCCAAGTGAGCTTCACTTGTTGGATACCAGGTACAGCTTTCAGACCAACTGGTGCTACCGGAGCCACAGAGTCCTTACCTGCAGCAGTTGTCGCAGTAACGGAACCACTAGCTGCTGATTCACCCGAAGCGCTGAAGGCAGATACACGATACGAGTACGCAGTGCTGCCTAGCAGGCCTTGATCCACATAACTTGTTACGTCACCAGCAGATCCGATCAGACGATAATCCGGGTAAACTCCGTCTTTTGTTATGTCTGAATTCACTGCCGAACGATAGATTTTGTAACCAATCGCATCAGCAGCTTTTGTCCACTGAAGCTGGATATTTTGACCGTTTTGAACGTCTGCGGTTACATCTTGAGGAGTTGCAGGTGCTTCATCTCCTTGTTCTTTTACAGAAGCTTTCGTAATAACCGGTATCAATTCCACATCGTCAAAAGAAGCCCATTCGCCGCCTTTATTAGCGGAGTGAATCCCGATTTCAACTTGTCCGTCTGTCACCTCAATGACTGGAATAACGATCTGTGTCCAGGATCCTACATATGCTGTTGTCCCTGCCGACACACTAAGATCAGGACCGCCATATCTTTTCGCTTCCAGGCTAACGTTGGTATCGCCGCCCTTTTGATACCATACAGAGGCTTTGTAGGTTCCATTTGGCACCTTCACCGTACGGTAAGTCGTTTGCTGGTACGGCTCAGTACCACCAAGATAATGGGATAGCTTCATCAAACCTGTTCTTGGGCTGTTGTTGTCTACATTCTGAGCATACCCTTGACCATCAGGATTCCAGCCATTCCAGCCTGTATTCCCTTCCTCGAAACCACCGCCTAGAGTTAAGTAGTTATAGCTGCTTTGCACGGAATCGAAGGAGAACTGGAACCAGTTCAAATTTACTTTTCCTGAGAACACCACATACAGCTTATGCTTGCCGCTAACGGCTTCGGACTGTACAGCCTTGGTAATCCAGGACTGTGCACCGCCAGTTGAGGTAATATCCGCTGTTCCGAGCAAAGCACCCGTTGGACTATCAAGACGGAATTGAATACCTGCATCGCCTTCAGCTGCTGCTCTTACTTTGATGCTGGATGTCCCGCTCTGGAACTCCACATTATCGAAAGCAATATAGTTGCCGTTTGCCGCCGAGGCAACATATTTTCCGCCGCCAGTATCTCCAGCAATACCAGTTGTCACACCGCTGTTGTCCGCGAAATCTTCTGCTTGCATAATCGCATATGGACTAATCGATACCGTGCCAACCTGCGTCCCGCTCCAGACATAGGACGCTATAGCGCCTGCTGGAAGCGTGTACGAAAAGCTTTTCGCACCCCATCTTACTTTGAAAGTTTTCGACTGTTTGGAAGAGTTTAGTGCCAGAAGCACCTTGGAACCATCCGGGTTCAAGAACGCTGCATCTTCAATGCTTCCTGCTCCAAACGTATTCGATTGGATCCGCTTCGCGCCAGGCAGTACAAATTTACTTGCTTGGCCAAATGCGTAGAACTCTTCGTTGTAAGTCACATCAGAGCTTGTTACTACGTTATTTTCATCATGGTTAACGACGGTTACGATCCCTCGGCAATCCGAGCAGCCACCTACGAATGGACCGTTGTTTTCATCCAGTGCAATATTCCATTTCAGCGATGTCCGCGCCCAGTTGCGTGTTGTACCGATGATGAGATTCTGATAATCCCAAGCAATGTTGCTCCCGAAATTAGAAGCGAATTCGCCGCCTGAGCTTTCGGTGAAGTAAATGTCCTTGTCTGGATGATGGTCATGCACAAGAGACTGTGCATCTACGGAACCGGCATATCCGTGGAAAGCAGAACCTGCTATATATTTATTCGCATCTTTGTCATTCAGCACGTCAATCGGGTATTGCGGAGTAGACCAGTTATGGTCAAACACAATGATTTTCGTATCGATGCCAGCTTCTTCAAAAGCAGGACCTAAATAATCTTTAACAAATAGGGCCTCATCTTCCGGTTCCATACGCATACCGGAATAGTCGCTTGGCTCAAACTGCGGTTCATTTTGGATTGTCACAGCGTCGATTGGAATACCTGCTTCTTTATAATCCTCAATAAATTTAACGAAATATTGCGCGTATACGCCGTAATACTCTGGCAGCAGCTTGCCTTTTTCCATCGCATCCGTTGTTTTCATCCAGCCCGGAGCGGTCCAAGGCGTACCCATGATTTTCAAATCCGGATTAATCTCAAGCGCTTGCTGGAGAAGTGGAATGATATACTCCTCATCATGCCCGATGGAGAAGTTAAGAAGTTCCGGGTCAGTTTCACCTTTAGGCATATCATCGTAAGTATATTTGCTCGTTGCGAAATCGCTTGCACCCATCGGCAGTCGCAAATAGCTGAAGCCTGCGCCATCACCTTCACGGCTGAAAAGCTTCTTCATTAATTGATCTTTAGCCGTTTGCTCCATCTTCGAAATCACATAGGCCGATGAATCTGTGAGAGCGCCTCCAAAACCATCAATCGTTTGATAAGTTGTCTTTTCATCTACATCAATTGTAAGCTCTGACGCCGCTCCATCCGTGTCAAACGACACATCCTGCTGCTGACTGAGCAAATTGCTCTTATCCCCCGTTGTCATCCATACATTGACAGGATCTGTGGCTGCCGATACCTGTGGTACCGTTATGCCGGTGAAGCTAGATACGATAAGACCTGCAACTAATGTCTGCGCGGCCATCCGTTTCCACATGTTTTCCCCCATGCTTGTGCCCCCTCATTATTATAAGTTTCTTACCTGAAATGGATAATAACATCAAATGAAATCGATTTCAATAACTTTTAAAAGAAAATTTAACCGCTTTCATTAATTAAAGTGCTGTTTTATAGCATTAAATACTTCGTTTCTGTGTGTTTTATGTCACCTAATTACTGAAATCGATTTCACAGATAGCTCAAAAACAAGCTTTTTCAAGCTTTATTATACCAATTCAAGCAAAACACCTGATGCGCATCTGGCACATCAGGTGTTACAAGAACCTATTTATTCCCTTTTGGATCTCCATGCTCAAGCTTATGCGAGCCATCTGCAATATCTCCACGTACAATGCCAAAGCCGTTCGTACCAATATACACTCGACCAAATACACGTGGATCACCTGTTATAGCCTGAGTGGCATTCGCATACTGATGCAGGTCATCGTTAATCCGGATCCAGCTGCGGCCAGCATCATCGGAACGATAGAAGCCAAATTTCCCATTGATTCTGCCATTCATATAAATCACCATGTAAGATTTGCCCGGAGCTGCTTTTCCAAAGCCGATCATTGCGGCTTCCTGTACATTCTTCAGCTTCGTGAAGGTTGCACCCGAATCGGTAGAATGGAATACTCCATATGCGCTTTCTGTATTCGTGTTATCTTTTGCCGCTACTAGCCAAATATCACCTTCAACACCTGGCACCGCTTTGAACTTACTATTTACTTTCGATGGAAGTCCAACTGCTTTAGCCGATTTCACGAATGTCGCTCCGCCATCCGTACTGACGTAGAACGCGCTATTCGCATATGCATAGAACTTAGATGGATTTACTCGATCGGAGGATACCATTGCACCTTCCGGAACACCTGCCGAAACGGACCATGTTTGACCGTTATTCGTTGAATAGCTTACTGGTCTGCTGATTTCCGCAGAAGCACTTTTTGGTGCCCATACGATTGTATTTCCGTCTGCACCTACGGCAACCGTACCGCCTTGCGTTTTATCTCCATCCACATCCGTCCAAGCATTTGCAGCAGGTGTCCACGTTACACCGTTATCCGCAGAAACACCCATCCGGGCATCTTTATTTTCCGCGTTGCCTACCCGTACGATCAGATTTGGATTAAGCTCTGCATAATCCAGATCCGTACTGGTGCCAATGTAAGGATTTGTGATCATCGTTGGTGCAGTATCCAGATCTTCATGCCGGAATCCGCCAATATCCCCCATTGAGCTGATGAGATGCGCTCCTTCTGGTGGACTAATAAGTCCAAGGACAGCCGTTTCCTCAATCCCTTGGGCGTTAACGGAGAGTTTAACCTTATCACCATTATCGCGATCCAATGCCATCAGTTTGTCAGCAGCGAACAGAGTAGCCCCTGTTCCATAGAGAAGGCGATCAGAGTTAAAAGGATCAATCTCCAGGTCACCAATCATCCAGCCCATTTTTGGATTTTGCTCAACATCCGTAGGATTAAACGGTTTGCCCCAATCCAGCCATGGTGCTTTGGAATAATCCAGATCATATTTGTTGACTCTTGACCATCCTTCGCCCATCGTCCACATAGATGTCCAAGTAGCACCGCCATCCGTACTGCGGAAAATATGCTCATCCGGCCACCACATATTCATAGTCGCAACCATTATGGTGTTGGGGTTAGAAGGATCTACTGCTAGCCCACCAAACGGATAGGATGGAACCGCATTCGCATCTGCAGGAGCAATAACGGCCGGGCTGATATTCGTCCATCCCCCGCTTACCGTATCGTACTTCCAGACCGAGCCTGCTTTTGTCCCATTCCATGCCGGACCGTCATAAGGACCAATCGCACTGTTGTAGGTGATATACAGCTTCCCATCCGAGGCTAATACACCATGATGCGGTACAAAGCCTTCATTAGGCTGGCCTTCCACCGGCGCCCAAGTGACCCCGCCGTCCGTACTCTTATAGATGCTTTTCTCTGTATCTGCTACTCCTACATAAATCGTTTGTGTTGTTTGCGCATTTTTCTTATTCTTTTTATCAGCCTTCTTCCCTGTACTCGGATCAAATGCGACCCATACAGGCCCTACTTGGCCGCCGTAATAATCTTTTACATTTTGCCCGGCTGTGAAGCTGGTCACCTTACGCCAGGTGGCGCCATAATCGGTGCTTCTCCATAACCCGTTACCGTTACGTGCTCCAAAGTAAAGAACGCTATTATTGTTCGGATCGATCACAAGACGTTCACCCATCGAGCGACCCGGCATGTTGCCACCGAATTTAAACGGCAGTACGGTCTTCTTCCAAGTCTCTCCTTTATCTGTGGAACGCAGCATAACACCATTCTGATCTGTAAAATCATTCGAATATGTACCTGCAGCAATATAGACTCGGTTTGGATCAACCGGGTCAGTCGCGAGACTCTCTACACCAGCCATATTCCATTCATCAAATCCTACCCAATCAAGAAGCTGCTTCCAAGAGTTCGTTTGTTTGTTCCAGCGGTAAGCGCCGCCCATGTCCGTTCTAACGTAGACGAGGTCTTTCTCGGATGGGTTGTAAATAATACCTGGGATAAAGCCTCCTCCAACCGTTTCTACTCTGCCCCAATCATAGCTTTGCGTCTTTACGCCTGATGAAGCCATAACCGCGTTGCCACCCAGGCTGATCACTAGCGCGATAATAGCTATTAACCCTACAACCTTTTTCCTCATTACACCTTCTCCTCTGTTATTAGATTTAATTTAGCACATTAAATGAAAACGCTTTCTTTTGTTCCGTACCTATCGTACGATGGATCACCCCCCAATAATACCCTTGGTTTTATATGTAAAATCAGTTGATAATTAGTGGTACTGAAGCATGTGCAGCTATAAAAAAAGCCTCGCCGAATAAAACATTCGAAGAGGCTTTTCTTCTTAATGATTTTTATTGAATTCCAGCAAATGCAGCACCATAGTTACTGCCTCTGCGCGCGTCGCAGTTGCAGATGGCATAAACCGGTTACCGCCACGTCCATTCACGATACCGATTTCTTTTGCTGCTGCCACATACGCTCTCGCCCAGTCCGGGATAAGGCTGTCATCGTTAAAGTCTGTTACTGCTGAACTTAATGCATGATTACCTAACGTACGTATGAGCATAACCGCCATTTCCAGACGATTTATCTCGGCATTCGGACGAACACTTCCATCCTTATATCCCGTGATCAGCCCCTTCTGATAGGCGATATTAAATGCAGACTTTGCATACTCAGCAATCTGCTCTTGATCCTTGAAAGTATAGCCGTTGTTAGGTTGTTCAACCGCCTGCCAGCCTAACGCTTTCGTCACGATTACCACAAACTCCTGACGGGACACAGCCTGATCTGGACGAAAGGTCCCATCTGGAAACCCGCTGATCCAGCCCTGACCAGCTCCCGCTATGATCAACGGTTCAGCCCAATGACCATCGATATCGCTAAAATCAGGCAGATTTGTCGGGGGATCAACAGACGGTACAGAAGTTACAGGCGCATTCGCTCGATTAACCATTATCTTGTAAATCTGTTCACCCCCGCTTTCAGCTGTCACCTTAACTTCAATAATATTCAATCCAATTTTTAAGCTTAAGGGTAAACTATCAGCGCCGCTAGTAATACTCGTATAAGTTCCATTATTCAGAGATATTTCAGTAGTTGCATGGCTCTCGGCGACAACAGGTCTTAACGTCAACGAGTTTACTGAAGTTTTCACGTTTAAATTATAGTTTAATGTGTTCTCATTGAACACCGGTGTAAGTGTTCCGACAGACACCGATAATTGGCTAAGCTTGGCATTACTGCTCTCTCGTACTACATGGATGGTGTACTCTTTTTCATTCCCTTCTTCTGAGGTTACTTTGATCAAGATTGTATTGAGCCCTTCCTGCAAGGAAATGGCAGGACTTGCTGTATCATCGGCAAGCTCAATGTAATCTTCGTCTCCATTCAGCCAAGAGATAGATGCATTTGGATCCACCAACTTAGGTTTAAAGGTCAAATGATCGGTTGCACTTGACACTTTAACTTCGTATTCAGTAGTTCCGCTGTCAAATAAGGGATCCAGGCTACCAGCTGTTAAACTTAAGTTCGACAGGTCCGCATTGGTACTGCGGCGGTGAACGTTCAACGTGTAGTTTTTTGTGGTTATATCATCCTGAGCAGTTACAAGAATAGTTACTGTGTTATCACCTATATTGAGCGGCAGTTCTTGGCTGGCAGTTCCACTAACAACAGCCATTTGTGAACCACCATTTATTTGCACGATAATGCTTGCATGCGATTCCGCTGCCGTTGGCGTAACAATTATCGATGATACGTTATTGGCCAATTCAGCGGAGTAAATGGTCGTACCGCTTGAGAATGCCGGACTTAGTGTGCCTGAGGACAGGGTTAAATTCGATATATCTGCAACTGTACTAGCGGGAGCACGGATTACATTTACCGTATAATTGTAATTAAGACTAAGATCTGCAGAAATCGTTTCGATAGGAATGACATTACTCCCTACGTTTAGATTAATCTCTGCACTTGTATTACCACTTGAGAGTACTTCACTATTAATCTTAAGGTTTGCGCCTCCGTCACTCAACGTAGGGGTTACTGTAGTTGAGGTTGTTGTATAGGGAACATTAACCGTGTAGGAGTTGGTAGTTGGCTCAAAGCTTGGTGATAAAGTACCTATTGATACTGACAACTTCCTTAACTTAGGATCATTTGGTAACGGACGGTGCACATAAAGATTGATGATACGGGTTGCCGAATTATCAAAAGATGTTACCCGAAGCTCAATCAGATTATCCCCCGGATTCATAGTAAGATTACCACTGGATGTCCATTGCCCGACCTCCTGCCAGGCACCAGCGCCATTAACCCGGTACTCAATCCTGGCATTGCTGTCATTTGTCCTCAAAGCGAAGAAGGTAAAGGGATTGGAGCTTTTATCTATGAATACATCATATTCCGAAATTTCATTAGAGAATGAAGGAGAGAGCTCTCCTCCTGCAGTGAGCGCCAAGACCTTAATATCATCATCTGCCGCTGCAGCATGTCCAATGTACAAGGGTAGCATCAGGCAGAATGCCAATAAAATCATTACTATTTTTCTAAGTTGCATGGTTAACCATTCCTTTATATAGGATTTAAATTTATAATTCTTCCAAATTATATGCCAAACTGTTTCAGTTTGAAAAGCTTAATAGATTGTACATTTGCTATGCTAAACCTTAATGTAGTAATTTGACCAAAATAAAACCGCCTTATTGAAGGCGGCAAATCTGTCAATTACAACTCCAAAAATATAATATCTGTATGGTAATAATGTGAACCTGGAGTACTTGTCTCTTCACTCGCAACTGGCAACACATACAATCGCAGTTGATGATCCGTCTTCTCGACTTCGATAATGAGTGGATTATCACCTTTTTTCAACTGAACGACTGCGCCTTTCGATTTAGGAGACCGGTGATAGGCCGGCATAAATACCGTTGCTTCCTGAGCGTCAATTACTAGCTGGCCATTAAGCGTTGCCCGAACAGGTGATGCGGAACTTGCAAGAAGCAGAATCTCGCGGTCATTCGGCGAAAATAGTCGTGTTTCTGCACGATAAACTCCTTTAACCTCTGTGTTAAACACCTTCTCAAAATCTACGAGATTGCCTGGTAAATTCACATCAACTCCATCATGGGACGAAGGTGAATAGAGCTTCCAAGAAGCCGCCGCCACCAGTGAGAAGACAACTTTGTCCGTATTCCAAATATATCCGTCATGATTACGCTCAATCACAAGCACAAGCTCATAGGATGGCCGCAACTCAGCGCCTGAAGTAACCTGCGTTTCCCATAGGAATGATTCTCCTGCAGGCAGTGTAAAAGCACTTTGTTCCGTCTTCGTCCAGCCTTCAGGCACGCTCAGGGATAATCGGCCAGTCCATTCTTCACCCGAACGATTCGTTAATTGAAAACGAAGTTGGTATGTATCATGAGGTCCAATTACAGGTACCTGATCTTGGTATTGGATCTCTACTTCAATACCATGTTCAGCCATCGTTCCCTGCGGCACGATATAGCGATTCTTTTTAAAATCCTGACTCTGAACCTTCAAAGTCGAGGCTGTTGGCTTCAGCAAACGCGGTTCAACCGAAGTCGTCAAGTCTCTACGAATATCCACAGGTGAATCCCATACCGCCAGTACCTCTTTTGCTGCTCGAATTGTACGACGCGTAAGCTCATCAAGATCTGCCGGGACTGGGAAACCTTTAATGGGTGCACTTACGACAACTTTATCTCCAATCGGTGCAATCCAATTGGCGGGAAGTGAGTCAGCACCACCGATGATGCCCAAGATCGCTCCAAGCGTAGCTGCTGTGCAATCCGTATCATAACCGCAGTTAACCGCTTTCAATATGGCATCTCCAAAGTCCTCTCCATACAGCCAGCCTAGAATAGTGAACGCGATATTTTGTGGTGCATCCGTAAAGTTATCACTGCCGTGATGCTCAAGAACCAGAGCACGAGCCTCCAGCCAATCCTTGCCTTCGTGATGCCAAACCAATAGATCCTTCACAGCAAGTGCCGTACGGCAGTCAGTAGGAATATAACTTAGTCCAATCTGAATCAGTGTATCACGATCACTTTCAGCAAAGGCAGCGCTTTCAATTGCTGCAAAGAACATTTCACCATAGACGCCTTCTCCGCCCGCGTGATCTAGTATGGCATCCTGATAAGCATAATGTGCCGCTATATTAGGTGCGCAAGGAGCCACCATTGCCCACAGCTCCGAACGGATTGGTGAGCCCATGCAGTCTACAAATGGATTGTTGAACGAACCTGCTACCGGAGGAATAAGTCCCCTGCGAAGATTGGTCAAAGCATAGCCATATTCGTCATACGGGAAAAACACATGCTCCAGCCATTCCTGACCAAGCTCTTTAGCCGTCATTCTAGCGCCATGTCGCTCAATGGCATGCAGCGCAACTAATTGCAGGTCGAGGTCATCATTTGCCAAAGGCAAGTTTTTAAGTTCCGGATAAAAATCGAGCTCCAAAACCTCCATTTTACCTTCAACAGGGCCGCCTAGCGTCCCCCCGATATTTTTCCCCATCCAACCGCCGTATACCTTCTGGTAAAACTCTTCCTCGTTTAGTACACTTCTGCTCATTCCGTTCTAGCCCCTTTCAATTAGTACGACTAGGAATATTACAAACGGTGGATTAACAAAATATCTTATCGAGAACATTACTATTTCAATGTACCACATCTAAACAATAGATAGATCAAAAAAATGACGACCAGACGTAGCGTCCAGGCGTCATTGTTATTTCACTTCAATTCCCTGCATTATTAGCAGCCTTCTGTATGGCGTGCATCCCAATAATGACAGCAACAAGCTCATAAGAGTCGAGAAATTCACATTGATTATCCAGTAGAAAAGCGCCTGACGATAACCATCCGTTAACCTGTTTAAACTGGGCGACCACATTTTCAGAATCATCTATAATCTCATATTCCTTCGAAAATGCAGGAGATATAATCTCGTAGCTGCCCCGTCCTATCGTCTCATAAGTATACTTCTTAGAGAAGAACGTAAGCCTGCTTCTCAGTTTCCCTATTTGCTCCCCATCGGCTCCATTCACTTCCCATTTGCCCGAGAAGAAAGGGAATTTCCCGTTATACAACAGTTCGTCATTTGGCCCATAAATATCAATCGCAGATCCAAATGCACTTCTAAGATCAAGATGTCCAACTTTCCCTTCTTGTTCATCTAGAATCTCCGTTAAGCCGGCATTCCAAAAATTATCACGAAAATACAATTGCATGTTACTCGCCCCTTTGATGTATAATTCCGAGCTGCTTATATGATTGATTACGGCTCTTGCAGGAAAAATGTTGCATACACATTGGAAAATCCGCTAACAAATAACTTTTGCAACATTAAGCAGCTCGGCATACATCAAAAATTTGATGCCTCTTGAAATGTACCCTCTACTTCTTTAAAAGATAGGAATATAAATATCCGCGTTGTTCATATTCTGCTCTTCACCAAAGCGGTACACTTCGAGGGCTAGTGATCTAGTATTGTTCGTTAGATCCATAGATTCCAGTGATGACTTAATTAACGCATACGGATCTTGATCAGCAGATCGTACTTTCGCATAACGCTGGCTCGGCACAGAGAATCCGATCATCCCTTCCGGAACATCTCCGATGCTGGTCACTTCCATGCAATAGATGTACGTAAAGAGATAGTCATTGGCAAAATGAGGACAAACATAGGCTTCCGAATCTACGACACCCTCAATCTCATCTTTCCTAGACAGAAATAATTGAAAAGTTTCCTCAATAGCCTCTGGGTCTACTCGTTTGAACGCATTTGTCACAGCTACTCCAATAAAATGCTTCTCACTTAACGTAACAATCTCGACCTGTACAACCTGCTGATCACTAGACATTAGACTCTCTCCTCATCACTTTTATTTGGAAAAAGCGGCTCCAATGTCACATCCAACTTATCAGCCACTAAGGTATAGAACTCAGGAAAACCTGGTTCCGTTGAGCTTGGAATCTCTTCAAAGGTTCGTATCATTAGCCCCGCGGAACCAATTGCGCTTAGAATGTCACCTACCGTCCAACTACGTCCCAGCACCTTCCCGAGTCCAGACTGATCTTCCTCAGGCAATAGCTTCGCGAAAGCTACGTCACCTTCTCTAATGGTATGATCGAAATAATTCCCGTTTGGCTCTTTCAAGTTATATGTACTAGCCCAGGCTCTGGCGAAGGGATGGAAATCTGTCAGCAGCAATCGTCCATGAGAACGTAACCGACGACGGACGACTTCAAAGATGTCTCCAAGATTCGTGAAATAATGCAATATCCCGAATTCCATCAGTACGAAATCATATTCACCTAACGTATCTTCATCTGGAATGTTCAAGACATCCGAACAAATATAATTCAGTTCCACCCCAACAGCTGCTGCAACATCAAGGGCATATCGCTGATTTTCTTCCGATAGATCAACAACGGTAACCTCTGCACCACGCATGGCCAGAGAAATTGCTTTCCTTCCATGCGAGCCTAACAGATTAAGAATCCGTTTCCCTGCTGGATCTCCGATATACTTCAGCCAATAACGCAAATGATGACTGCCGGTCTGTTTTAACGTCTCAGCTAATTGTTCAGGAGTGCCATAATGCCGAACCCAAGCTTGATAAGCCTTCGTTTCCCATGCGACTTTATTTGCCTTAACCAGTTCTTCCTGCATTCTTCACACCTCTCCCTCAAATTCCATATGTTTACAATCTATTATAAACGACAATATCTGTGTAAAAAAGAAAAAAATCCGCTTAACTTCACGGATTTCTTCACCACTATATGCTAAAATTTACGCTGACTTACGACTTCCGCAGCTCTCTCCTGAGTAAAAATATCTTCCGGTGGAACCATTCGTTTCGGAAGAGTCCGGCCAGCCATAATCTCCTTAGCAGCCTGCATAAGCTGAGGACCTAAGAGCGGATTACACTCTACAACAGCGTTTAATTTACCAGCTGCAAGCTCTTCAAGTGCTTTCCTGGAACCATCAACGGAGATGACAACAATATCGATGCCCGGCTTAAGACCTGCTTCCTCAATCGATTCAATTGCACCAAGAGCCATATCATCATTATGTGCGAATAACACCTGCGGCCGCTCATCTGGAGGAACGTCCAGGAAGCTGCGCATAACCTCCCTGCCCTTCTCCTCCGTAAAATCTGCCGGGGCACTTTGCGTAATGACCATATCTTCTCTAGCTGCAATAATACTGCGGAACCCTTCTCCCCTCTGTATAGAAGGAGTTGAACCTTTTGTCCCTTGCAGCTCGGCAATCCGGATTGAGCCAGTCTGGTTACGCATCCGATCGATCAAATATTTGCCGGCTTTTACTCCCTCTTCATACAAGTTCGAACCTATCGTTGTCACAAAGAGAGAGGTGTCTTTCACATTTACAGATCGGTCAAGGATAACTACCGGAATACCTGATTGTTTGATTTCCTTAAGAATGTCTTCCCAGCCTGATTCAACAACCGGAGCGATTGCAATGACATCCACCTTCATCTGGATAAAAGAACGGATCGCTTCGAATTGCTTCGTTTGAGACTGATCAGCATTTTTTATAACCAAATGAATGCCAGATTCAGCTGCTGCATCCTGGACGGATGCCGTATTGGCCAGCCGCCATGCACTCTCGCTTCCCAGTTGAGAGAACCCCAGCGTAATAGGCATCTCCGGTTTCACAGTAGAGGCGGATGTTTTGAGCCAATCACTGATGGCCGGAGGCTCCTCACTGTCTATGGATTGTACGGGGGCTGGAGCTTCGCCGCCGGAAGTGCAGCCTTGCAGCATGAATAGTAAGAATACGCCTAGCACCAGATAAACAAGCTGCTTCATGCTCCGCCCCCTTTATTTCTACTAGATTGTCATGATTTTAACGTTACCCGTCGATCACTTAATAGTCTCTGGAAGAGTATAAATACAAACAATAATAAACCAATTACGATTTTGGTCCACCAAGAGCTTAGTGTTCCTTCAAAGCTAATTATAGTTTGGATAACCCCTTGTATCAATACACCGATGAACGTACCTGCGACATATCCAACACCACCGGTCAGGAGTGTTCCACCAATAACAACGGCAGCGATTGTATCCAACTCAAGTCCCATAGCATGCAGGCCATAACCGGAAAGCATATAGAAGGTGAAGACTACTCCAGCAAGTGCCGAACAGAAGCCGCTGAACGTGTACACTAGAATTTTAGTTCTAGCAACCGGCAGGCCCATAAGCAAAGCCGATTGTTCGCTTCCACCGATCGCATAGACATTACGCCCAAATCTCGTATAGTGCGCTAAGAAGATTGCTGTTAGAACAACTACAAGCGCGATAATAACATTAATGGAGATAAAACTGCCGCCAGGAAGCGAGATTTTCGTCTGAGCGACTTTCGTGAAGAAGGAATTCGTCACCGTAATCGTATTAATGCTGATGATATAACAAATCCCTCGTGCTAGGAACATCCCAGCTAGAGTAACAATAAACGGCTGAATCTTGAAATAATGAATGATGGCTCCCATAATAGTGCCAAACAATGCTCCAATAATAAGCACTAGTGGAATTACAACAGCCGGCGACCAGCCCTGTTGCTCAACCAAGCTTGCGCTTAGCATCGTTGTCAAAGCAATTACGGAGCCTACTGACAAGTCAATGCCGCCAGAAATAATAACAAAGGTCATCCCTACAGCTGTAATAATTAGAAAAGAATTATCAATCAGCAGATTATAAAGCACCTGCGCGGAGAAAAATCCGGTATAACGGAAGGAGCCTGCAGCGAACATGGCTGCGAGTAAGCCAAATGTCACTAGTATGGGAACGAATTTTCGATTAAGCATGGCGGGTAACCTCCTGTTCTGCAGGGTAATTCCGTTTCTTCCAGCGAGTCATTAGCGTCTTGCGGAATGATTCGGATTGAATCAGACAAACGGCTAGGACAACAAAGGCTTTTACAACAAGCGTAATTTCGGGTGGAACTCCAATCATATAGATGGTCGTCGTTAGAGTCTGAATGATTAGCGCTCCAACTACCGTTCCCATCAAATAGAATCGTCCGCCATTAAGCGAAGTGCCGCCGATAACAACAGCCAAAATCGCATCAAGCTCATACCATAGGCCGGCGTTATTGCCATCTGCACTAGACACATTGGAGCTTAGAATTAATCCCGCAATCCCCGCACATAATCCGCAGAAGATGTACACGGTTAAGATAACGGTCTTGGAACGAAGACCTGCCAGACGGCTTGCATTAGAATTGCTGCCTACCGATTCGATAAATAATCCAAGAGCAGTTCGCCGCGTCAAGAGGGATGCGATAAGCAGAACAGCCGCAACGATAAAAATAGAAAACGGCAAGGCTGCAAGCGATCCTGCGCCGATATATTCATAATTAGAATTGGACACTGTAATAATCTGTCCGCTAGTAATCAATTGTGCGATACCTCGTCCGGCAACCATGAGAATAAGAGTTGCGATAATCGGCTGAATTCGGGTAATCGTAACGAGTACACCATTCCATACTCCAAGTATGATCGAAAGAACAATGGAAGCACCAACTGCACCAAGTACAAGAAGGAGCGAGTTTTGATCGGTTCCTTTACTAATGGATAGACACGCCATTGCACCCGAGATAGCGACAATGGATCCAACGGATAAATCGATACCGCCAGTTGCAATTACAAGGGTCATCCCGATCGAAACAAGGATAAGTGGAGCTCCAAAATTAAGAATATCGATAAGACTGCCATATAAGTTACCCTGACGAACAACAATCGAGAAGAAATCTGGCGAATAGATCAAATTAAATAAAAGTAAGGTGCCCAGCATAACTAACGGCCAGAACAAATAATGTTGATACAGCTTGCCTCGCATAGTATTATCCTCCTGCCATCGCTTGCATGATTTGCTGTTGATTGATCTCGCCGCTGCCTAATTCTTTCACTTTCGTGCGGTCACGCAGGATGGCAACACGGTCGCTCACCCGGATAACCTCTTCCATCTCCGATGAAATAAACAAGACAGACATCCCTTGCTTCGCTAAGGAAAGGACCAGCTTCTGAATTTCGGCCTTTGCCCCGATATCAATACCTCTTGTAGGTTCATCAAGAATAAGCAAATCCGGTTCTGTTAAAAGCCAGCGGGCAAGTAAAACCTTCTGCTGATTGCCTCCGCTTAAATTTTTAATCAAATGCTCAGGGTTAGGCGGATTAATATTCAGCATCTTAATATATTGATCAGCAATCTCATCCTGCTTCTTGCGGGATAAGGGTCTAGACCAGCCTCGTGTCGCTTGAAGGGCTAGAATAATATTTTCGCGTACGGTCAGGTCATCAATGATACCTTCTGTCTTACGGTTCTCTGAGCAAAAGGCAATTCCTTGATCAATCGCTTGTCTTGGCGACTTCACTGTGCTTCCAGATCCGGCAACAACCAGCTTACCTTCATCAGGACGATCTACACCAAAGAGCAATCTTGCGATCTCTGTTCGTCCGGATCCTAGAAGACCGGCTAGCCCTACCACTTCACCTTTGCGAATCTCCAGATTAAATGGCTTAATTGCTCCTTTTCGTCCAAGCTCAGAGGCGGTAATCATCGTGTTGCCAACGCTCGATTTAGATTCTTCAGACAGCTTTGGCAGTTCTTCCAGCAGCTTAAGCTCCTTGCCTATCATCTTCAGTACCAGCTCGATCTTCGGAAGCTCGGCCGCAAGGTACTCTCCTTCCAATTCCCCATTACGAAGCACTGTAATTCGATCCGACATCTCATAGACTTGATCGAGGAAATGGGTAACGAACAAGATGGCAAGACCTTCACTCTTCAACTTCCGCATAATGCTAAAAAGCTGCTGAACTTCGTTCTGATCTAGACTGGAGGTTGGTTCGTCCAGAATAAGTACTTTCGCAGAGATACTTAATGCACGTGCAATTGCAATTAGCTGTTGGATCGCAACCGAATAACCATGAAGCGGCAACGTCACATCAATCGACAGATTTAATCGCTCTCTTAGCAGCTGGTCCGCATCTTTATTCATCTTCTTCCACTGAATTTTGCCGAATTTCAAAGGCTCTCTTCCGATGAAAATATTTTCTGCCACGGTCAAATTCGGACACAGATTCACTTCCTGATAGACCGTACTAATCCCGGCCTTCTGTGCCTCAAGTGGACCCGAGATCGAGACAGACTGATTCTCGATTGTAACCGAGCCTTCATCAATGGAGTAAACACCAGTCAACACTTTAATCAGAGTTGATTTGCCCGCTCCATTTTCACCCATCAAGGCATGAACTTCTCCCGGAAACAACCGGAAGTCAACGTTAGATAACGCCTTAACTCCTGGGAATCGCTTCGTGATTCCTGCCATTTCTAATATTGGTACAAGCATGGATTCCTCTCCTTCTCCAGAAGAAAAAGCCACCCAGCGACGAAACTGGCCGATAGGTGGCTTCTTTCTTTTACTCGATTAGTACTGACGTGATGGCAAAGCTTCTTTCGCCTGCTCTGATGTGAAGGTTGATTCTTTCGTAACAATACGAGCATCAATCTCTTTACCGTCTACTACCGCTTGAACCGCTTCCATCAGCTGTGGTCCGAGCAGCGGGTTACATTCTACGATAAAGTTGATTTTGCCGTCAGCAGCAGCTTGCATACCGTCTTTCACCGCATCAACCGAGATAATTATGATGTCTTTGCCTGGAACAAGACCAGCAGCTTCAATTGCTTGAATAGCACCTAGAGCCATATCGTCGTTGTGAGCATAGAGCACATCGATATCTTTATGTGCTTTCAGGAACGCCTGCATAACTTCTTTCCCTTTTGCACGCGTGAAGTCGCCTGTTTGGGAAGCAATGACTTTCAACTTCGGATTCGAAGCGATGATTTCCTGGAAGCCTGCTTTACGGTCATTCGCCGGAGCAGAACCCGTAGTACCTTGAAGCTCAACGATATTCACGTCTTCTTGCGAATCTTTATATTGATCAACAAGCCATTGGCCGGCTTTCTTGCCTTCTTCAATAAAGTCAGAACCAATAAACGTTTTGTACAGCGAAGTATCCGCTGAATCTACAGCACGGTCCGTCAAGATAACCGGGATTCCTGCATCCTTCGCTTCTTTTAATACTGTATCCCAGCCCGATTCAACAACCGGTGAGAATGCGATGGCATCCACTTTTTGCTGGATAAAGGAGCGAATCGCTTTTATCTGATTCTCTTGCTTCTGCTGAGCATCAGAGAACTTCAGATCGAAGCCAACTTCTTTGGCCGAATCTTGGATCGAGATCGTGTTAGCAGTACGCCAGCCGCTCTCTGCACCAACTTGAGAGAAGCCAAGTGTAATCTTCTTAGTACTTGTTGTATCGCCGCTTGTCTCTTCTTTCACCGCTGTTGTCTCAGCCGGCTTATTCGTTGCATTGGCCGTGTTGTTCGCATTGTTACCGCCATTGTTCCCACCGCAAGCGGTTACAATAGATACCATTACAGCAAGTGTGATTGCAAGTCCCCATCTTTTCTTTACTTTCATCTGGTTAATCCTCCCTTTCGTTCACCATGTTTGGCGTGCCTTAAGTATAGACCGCCCCCTCACTCGCCTAATATGGAGTCAGATGCGAGTTTGGTTTAGAATTTTTGGCAACAGCTCGGACATCAAAAGAGTAAAGTGTAATTTTTTTCGCGAAAGGTGTACTATTCCGTGAATCTCTTAAATTCGTACAGAAACATGCTATAATGAAAAAAATTTATAAATTGTTATGTGGGGGAACAATCTCATTATCTATATGGAGAGGAACAACTCATGAAGCTCATCAAGTGGATCACTTCAAGCCTTAGGGCTAAATTGCTGAGCATGTTTATTATTCTTACCGCAGTCCCCTTACTTGTGGTTGGACTTATCTCCTATCAGAAATCCTACAACACCGTATCCGATCATAGTAAAGCATCAACCCAGTTGGTTGCTGACCAACTAGCCCGTAATATGGACAATTTATTTGGGGATACCGAGAGAATATTGGAAATGGGGAAAAACCCGCAGGTGCTCCAGTTTCTATACTCCCAATCTGAAACGTATGAGGATGCCAAATCAATCCTTCAGACCTTCAAGTTCTACCGTGAAACCTACAAGTATGACAAGGTCCTCAATATATCGATGGTGAACTTCTATGGCAAAGGCATCAGTGAACGGAAAGGTGTATTTCAGCTTGACCGTAACCCGCTTCGGAATCCGTACTTTCAATATTTAACCCAATATCCTGATGCCATATTAAGAATTCCGGAATCTGCTTACTCCGACCTTAATCGATTGGACGGCTTTACTTATCCAGGCCAGAATGCTCTATCCATTATTGCTGCTGTTAAGCAGCGTATCACTCATGAAGTCATTGGCTTTATCATCATTGATCTGAATGAAGCCATGATTGATGATTTTCTAGCGAATACCGTTATTGGCAAAACAGGCTTCTTCTATATTAATGATCATTATGGCGAGACAGTCTTCCAACCCCAATCTTCCAGTGCTTCTCGCACTATACTGGAACAAATTGCAGAAGAGCCCATGACCGCGCAGAATGACAGCTTTGTTCTGTCAACCAAATCAAAGCCTCAATTTATTGTTTACAGCACTTCCGAAATCACTGGATGGAAAATTGTTGGTGTCGTTCCGTTTCAGGAGATTATTGCGGAAGCCAATGGGATCCGCCAGCTTATTATCGTAAGTGTAGTGCTTAGTGCAATCTTTGCTCTGACGCTTTACTTCTTCCTGACCAACCGTCTTACTTTGCCGATTCAGATTCTAATGAACAAGATGCGGAAGGCTGCTAATGGCTACCTCGATGCGAAGGTTACACCAACGGGGACCGACGAGATTGCTGATCTTGGCAACAGCTTCAATATTATGATCGAAGAGATTAAGAGCTTAATCGACAAAAACAGGCGTGAACAGGAACAAAAGCAGATGGCAGAGCTTCGAACCCTCCAAGCTCAAATTAACCCTCATTTTTTGTATAACACCTTAGATTCGATTATTTGGATGGCTGAAGCAGAGAAAAAAGAAAGCGTTATCAAGCTGGTTAAGGCGTTGTCTCGGTTCTTCCGTCTTAGTTTGAACAAAGGCCGTGATTGGGTATCGATTAAGACGGAACTCGAGCATGCACATAATTATTTGGTCATTCAGCAAATGAGATATCATGATATTTTGCAATATGAGATGGTCGTTGATCCTGAGCTGCAAGTGTATCCGATTATGAAAATGACCCTGCAGCCGTTGATTGAGAATGCGATCTACCACGGCATCAAAAACAAACGCGGCCAAGGCATGATTCGAATTGTTGGCTATGCCCAGGAACGGGATATTATTCTGACCATTGAAGACAATGGGATCGGGATGACTCCAGAGAGGCTGGCACAGCTGCAGAAGGAATTGGAGATGCCGATTGATTCTCTTACTCCCAAGCAGGACGACGATGAAGGCGGATTTGGTCTACTAAATGTTCATCATCGAATACGATTATATTTCGGCCTGCCTTACGGGATTGAAATGGAAAGTATTCACAAAGAAGGCAGTAAAATATCGATTCGCATTCCAAAAAAATAAGGATGGTCATAACGATGAAAAAAGTGATGATCGTTGATGATGAGATTTTGATCCGGGAAAACATCCGGAATTGTGTGGACTGGACGAAGGAAGGATTCATCTACTGCGGTGATGCATCTGATGGAGAAGTTGCCCTGCCTCTGATTGAGGAATATCAACCGGATATTCTCATTACCGATATCAAGATGCCTTTTATGGACGGACTGGAATTAACCGCAATTGTTCGTAAACAGATGCCTAATATGAAAGTGATCATAATGAGCGGTCATGATGAATTTCGTTATGCGCAGGATGCGATTCGGCTTGGCGTTGAGGACTACTGCCTGAAACCAATCAGCGCATCAGAGCTCATTCAGATCCTTCAGAAGGTAAGCGCCAAAATTGACGAGGAGCAGAAGCGGCAAAAGAGTCAGTCTATAACAAAGGAGCGATTATTAGCCGACTTATGCGGAGGATTAATTGGCACCTCGGAGGCCATTGAATCTGCCAAGGAGCTGAACGTTTCATTGTCTTCCCGCTTCTATGCAGTGGCGACTCTGGATATTAGGTGTAAAGATTCGGCGGATTCCATGACGATTACAAGCATACGAAATGAACTTGAACGACAGTTGGCTCCGCTGGTAGAATGCTTATCCTTCTTTCGCAGCCGAACGGAGCTCGTCTGTATCTTGAAGGGCAATACGGCAGATGACATTGCGAGCGAACTAAAAGCTGTCAGCGGCAAGATCCGTACTGAGCTCGAAAACCAATTTGGTGTTGAGATTTACACCGGTATCGGCAGCTTGCAGGAACGTATTCAAGGGATTCATTTCTCCTATCTCGAAGCGGAGGAGGATAAATATATGAACCGATTAACGGAGCTCAACAAAGCAACATTAAGCGAGTTCCATGTATCCGTCGATATTGTACTCGACCGCCATCTATTTCTTGAGTTTCTGAAGATTGGTGTTCCTGCCCAAAGAGATTCATTCGTCCGTGAATTCGCGGTGGAATTAAAGCAATTGAATTGGAAGGCCTCCCCTTACGGCTTCTACCTGTTAAATGATCTTACCTTGGAGGCGTATCGTGTTGCCAAGCAGTCATTCCGAACGGGAGTAGATCCAAGCGGCAGCATAGGCTGTCTGCAGCAGGAGATTAAGAAAATTGCAACCTGGGAAGATTGCTGCGAATACCTTTGTAATCTGTATCAGGAGCTGTGGCAATGGCGGGCAGAATCATCTGATAAATATGGGGATGTCATCAATCAGGTTAAAGAGTACGTCATGAGTCAATATAACAATGAACAGTTATCCTTGAAGGTCATAGCCAATCATGTCCGGATCAGCCCTAGCCATCTAAGTAAAGTGTTCAGCCAGGAAACTGGACAGACGCTTACCGAATATTTAACACAGATCAGAATTGGCAAAGCAATGGAGCTGCTCAAGACAACTCGCAGCAAATCATTTGAGATTGCATTCGAAGTTGGCTACAATGATCCGCATTATTTCTCGAATCTATTCAAGAAAATGACTGGCATGACCCCAAAAGAATACCGGAATCAAGGAGCCGATGATCACAAAGGCAGGCTGCAGGAATTAGAAAAGGATGAAACGGCATGATTCGTAACCGCAAGCTGACGATGATTAGCCTCGCTGCTATCATGATCGCTGTATTAAGTGGTTGTTTCAGCGGCGGGAGTGATGATCGCCTGCAGTCTCAAGCTGACAACTCTCCTTCTCCTCCTAATGCCAGCCATTCCAAAACAAAAACCTTTGGCATTATTTATCCCATGACTTACCCAACTTATGAAATGATTACCCTTACCGCAAGCGAGACAGCAGATAACAATAATGTGGCACTTATCGTAAATGCGCCGGATGAAGCAAATACGGAACAACAGATCCGCATTATGGAATCCATGATCAAACAGGAGATCGATGGGATCGCGATCTCGCCTGTAGATTCTGAAGCCTTAACTCCGGTTATTAATAAAGCATTGGCTGCAGGAATACCCGTTGTTACCTTTGAATCGGATGCTCCAGACAGTAATCGAACCGCTTATATTGGTGCGGATAACTTTCTGACAGGCAGGCAAAGTGCGATGACCATCAGTCACCTGCTTGGCAACAAAGGAATGATTATCGTAGAGAATGGTATGGAGGAAATGCTGGGGATGAAACAACGTCTACAAGGCTTCTTAGACTATCTGAATCGTGAGTCTTCCATTGATGTTCTTGAGGTCCATCATAACAAAGGCAGTGAAGATCAAGCGATGAATGATATCGAGAGCATGATTGACGCTCATCCTCAATTTGATGCGATGGTGGGACTGGATTATATTTCTGCATCCGCTTCTACGCTTATTTGGAAAGCCAAAGGATTAAACCGGCTTGCTATTTCGATGGGAGTCACCACTACCGGCAATGACGCTTTAATCAACGGCCAGCTAGCTGCTGTTATATCGCAGAACGAAGCGGATTGGGGAAGAGTAATTCTGGAAACCTTGCTCCAAGCGAGCAAGGGTGAACAGGTCGATTCGTTTATCGATACGGGTATAAAAGAAGTAAACAAAGCACATCTGGAATAATAGGAAACGGCGGGTTCCCGAGGGAACCCGCCGTTTTACTTAATCTCTTGTAAGTCTATACAATGCCGCTCCATGGGCTGGAATGTTAGCCGATAAAGCACCGGATACGATTCCGATATTTTCACCACTCCACAAGTTTTTCACACTCGCTGCTTCGTGAAGACCCAAGTCACTGAAGGCCACAGTAACTTCCGCCGCTTCTTCACCTGTATTGAACAAA
Source organism: Paenibacillus sp. YAF4_2 (assembly GCF_052113225.1). NCBI lineage: Bacteria > Bacillati > Bacillota > Bacilli > Caryophanales > Paenibacillaceae > Paenibacillus > Paenibacillus sp. YAF4_2. The sequence goes on along the minus strand of NZ_JBFRCT010000012.1, from coordinate 76,682 downwards.
GCCGCATATCGTTCGCCATCACTACCTTCAGCCGCCCAAACAACACGGTCTCCAGCCCGCATTACTTGATGTGCCCCAAAGCTGTTGCGATGCAGGTGCAGAACATCTTTATTCGTTAACAGCGATAACGTCCATTCATCATTATCACGCATCTCGCCGCCCATCATAAGAGGAGAACGGAATATCGACCAGAGAGTCATCATGGTCAGCTGCTCATCACGCGTAAAGTTCGTCATCCGGTCAGGATGCGAGCAGCGAACACCAATTCGTCCGAGCGGAAGCATATCGCAGTCCGGCCAATTGCCTGGCTTGGGACGGCCCTCCCACGTTTTGCAGCGATCGAACATATCTAGAAGAAGCGGCCAACGATCCCAGAAATCATCAGTCATCCGCCATAAATTCGCATTGTCTTCTAAGAAATCAGCATGCTTCACTGGAGCTGGACCTGGCGAGAGGCTGAGGACCATAGGACGTCCAACATGATCAATTGCTTTGCGAATCAGTTCGATTTCTCCAAGATGCGCCCCACCATGCAGCCAGGAATCGGCAATGTCATCCACTTTAATATAGTCAACACCCCACTCCGCGTACATCTCGAAGAGCGAATTATAATACTCTTGTGCGCCTTCTTTGGATGCATCTACACCATACATGTCCGTATTCCAACCGCAGAAGGAGCAGGTATGGGCGATATCGCGAGCCGTCACATTGATACCTTTTATTGGTGTATTATCATGTACGGCCTGACGTGGAATACCACGCATAATATGAATACCAAACTTTAATCCAAGGCTATGCACATAATCCGATAGGGGCTTGAAGCCTTGTCCACCTTCCGAAGACGGGAATCGATTTACAGCTGGAATAAGCCGTGAGTAATTATCCATTTCCAATCTAACGAAAGGACGGTACAAATCCGATACTGCTCCTGGCTCATACCATTGGATATCAACAACAACATATTCCCATCCATAGGCTTTAAGATTGTCCGCCATATAGTCAGCATTGCCGCGAACTTCCTCTTCCCTTACGGTTGCTCCGTAACAATCCCAACTATTCCAACCCATCGGTGGTGTCTGTGCAAAAGTATGATGCTTCATATAGATGAAATCCTCCTGTATACGTAATAGAAATGAATTGCTCTTATACTTCTATATTACGTCCAAGAAGAATGAGGTTTCTACAGTAATCTAGCATCAATCATAGTAATATATTGCGGCTTATTAAACTTAATTTTTCTAATCTAAGTAAACATGATTATAATTGACGCCAATACGGAAATTCCCTGGAGTCTCCCCTGTGATCTTCCGAAACCATTTAATAAAATAACTCCCGCCGGAATAACCAACCTGTTCTGCAATCCGCTCTATACTCCATTCCGTCTCACGCAGTAAACGCATGGCTGCCTTAATCCGAACCTGATTTAAATAATGGTTGGGCGACATGCCAACGGTCTTCGAAAATACTCGCAGCAGATGATATTTGGACAAGTCCAGCTTATCGGCTAATTGATCGAGACTAATCATATTTTCGTAATGAGAATCGATATATACCACAGCCTCATTCACCTTCTGCGGCCATTCATTACGGTCATCATCCGATGTGAACGCAAACCGGCAAAGCTCAGAAATAAATTGATAAACATAAGAAGATGCCGAATAAGGCTCCTTAATCCGTCCTGCCTGCGCTTCCTCCCACATTCTTTGAAGCAAGCGGATGGGTCTGCTCGAAGACGGCAGAGTTGGTGTCTCCCCTAGATGCTTCTTCGCTTCCTCCCAGTTGGGCAGGATTAGGGACGGACGAATAAGCACAAACACGAAGGACCAATGCGTCCCGCCTTTCGGAAAATAATAACGGTGATTACCGGGAATTTCGGTCATAAAGGCTTGTCCTGTCTTAATGCGATAGGTCTCTTTGTCCGTCTCAAAGATACCTTCTCCATCCAGCGTATATTGAAACAATAGAAGCGGACCATCTGTCCGAATTAATCCGTCCCAGCGGTAATGCGGATCTTTTATGTAATCCCTGCCAATCGCAAACAGGTTGCAAAGCGCTAACTGGTCAGGTGTAGTCAAGCGAAATCCAAACGTTCCTGTCTCGTTGTTCATCGCCTATCCTCCACTCACTTATTCCATCCAATTTAGTTGACGTGCCGCAGCTAAAGCCTGTGTCCTTGATGAGACCCCAAGCTTAGCATAGATCCGGGATAAATATACCTTAACAGTACCTTCTGTCAAAGCCAGCTTGGCTGCAATTTGCCGGTTAGGAGCACCTTGTCCAAGCAATTGTAAAATATAACTCTCCTGCTCGGTCAACGGCTCAACCAAAGGGGTCACTGCTTGAGGAGAAGCTGTCTCTTGCTCCGGGAAGCATTCTAGCAGCTTGGCTATATAATCGAGCGTAACGCCTTCCCAAATGACATGTCCGGTATCGCGTTGACGCTGCTCCATATAGGATAGCAGCAGCTTTCTCATCAGCGGCCCCTCATCAACAAAGCTTCGAATATAGCCGTTTGGCTCGCCAATAACCAGCGCTTCATGCAATTGCTGAATCGCAGCCCCACGATTGCCTCGTTGGAATTCTGTCAGGGCTTGCACGATGCTGATCTCCGCCAGAACGAGGAAACAATGCTCCTGCTCGGTAGCTCCCTTGATCCAGTCAAGCTGCCGCATGGCTTCCCCCATTTTGCCTTGAGCGGTTAGAATACGTGCATATACCGTATACTCGGACCAACGGTTTGAGGCCGGCTGGATCCTATCGGATAGACGCAGCTGTGAAATCTCGGCTTTTCCTTCGGCCAAATTATCTTCCTTCAAATAGAGATGTGCACGATTTGCCCGAAGTGGATAGAGCCAATGGTATTCACCAAGCTGCTCCGCCAATTGAACGGCCTCGTCGAGCGCTTCATGAGCCTGTAGAAAATGTCCTGAAGCAGCATGAATGCGCGCAAGCGTAATCCGGTTTGGTACAAACAAGCCTGCCGTTTGTCTAGCCCGGTCGGACTGCTCTATTTTTCTAACTAATTGAAGACTATCACCTAGTCTGTTCCATTCGTAATAACCTTCACATAACGCCTGTACAACGTACAGATTGATTAGGGAATGACCCCAGCCATGCCGTTCCAGCACTGAAACAAACCGTTGCCCAATCCTCTCCGTATCTGCAGATAGGACTCCTTTCAAACCAAAAGCGGTCCGTCTCACAAGTGGCTCGATCATATTGTAGTTAAAATTGTAGAAGATGGGATCCTCCGGCAGTACACCATGAAGACGATATCCAACAAACGAATCCCACTGCTCGTAACGGCCGGTATAAAAGAGCAGGTTCGATTGAAGGAACAGCATACCACCCTTGAGCGGCTCAAGCTCTTCAGCGAGCTCCGATTGCTCATATTTCAGTTCCAGCTTCTCAACGGTTTCTGCGGAAAAATGCATTTGCCCCATCAACATAAACGCAAACGCCTGATACATCAATAGCCTCGCTGTTAACGGAACATGTGCAGCAACTAACTGAATACGTTCGAGTAAAGAAGCAAGCTCCCCTTGCTTAAGTGCATCCGGAATATACGCCTCCAGCCTCTCTGCTGCTTCGTTGTATCTTTCACTTGAAATGGCATGATCAATCGCTTTATCCAGCATACCTCGTTCAGCAAAAGCCTGGCTTGCCTTATGATGATAGTCCAGCCATAGCTTTCGGCTTCGTGAACAGAGACGGTTCCTCAAAAATTCGGCAAACAACGAATGATATCTTACCCAACCGTTACGATCATCAAGCCGAATGACGAATAAATTCAAAGCACGCAGCTTCTCCAGCATGTCCCTGCTGTCAGATCGGCGAAAGGCTTTGTCGCAAACCTCTGCATCCATTCGGTCAAATACACAAGTTTGCAGTAAAAAATCCGTTATCTCTGACGGCAGCTTATCGAGCACCTCCTGAAACAAATACGAGGAGACCTTATCATTGCTGCCATCAAAGCCTACGATCATGTGGTCAATATCCTGCTGTGCTTGAAGCGAAATCGAGGCTAGCTGAAGTCCTACAATCCATCCTTCTGTTTTTTCAACCAGCATATTTGCATGTCTTTGCTCGAGAACAATTCCCGCTGCTCTACAAAATTGATGTGTCTCTTCTTGCGTAAATTGCAGCTGCTGCATGCCGATATCAGTCCGCTCTCCTCTTGCCAGCCATTTGGCAGCGTCGAAGGAGATTTCTCCACGGCTTGCAATAATAATCCGATGATGGGCAGGCAAATAGTCGATAAAATAAGTTAAGCTGTTATGTATATCGGCAAGCTGAAGATGATGATAGTCATCCAGCACAAGAGCAATCGGCTCTTGCACAGCTGTAAGCTCATTTAATAACGTGTCAATAACCGCGTTCAACGTTGAGCCTGCCACTAGAGCTGCAACAACGGAAAGCGATTCAATCAATGATGGCTGTCCCGATTCGATGTAGGCATTTACAACATAACGCCAGAAACGGACAGTATCGTTATCTCTTTCATCAAGCGATACCCACGCGGTTCGTATACTTGCAAGTTGTGCCCACTGTGCAATTAACGTTGACTTGCCCGAACCTGCGGGAGCACAAATCGTAATTAAACGCCCCTTCATGCCATGCTCCAATGACCCAAGTAATCTCTCACGGTGGACCAAATTTTCTTTTACAACAGGAAGTCTAATCTTTGTCTTTAATAGGATAGGTTCAGAGAATAACATACGATCTCCTTCAAGTCGGTTCTAGTACCTCTATTATACTGAATTTCAAACAGAAGCTTCGACATTTTTTGCGGAGATTTAGGAATGATTTTAAACAAAAAATGAGGATGTCCCATAAGCCATTTTTGGCTTTGGAAACATCCCCATTAACTGTTACATTCTGCGGCTTACGAATCTACATCACGCTATTTGTTCAAAATTGACCAATTTGAGTTTATAACGGATCCCCATAACAGGTTTAGCCCCTGCTCCACTATTTCGTCAGTCTTGTCGGAATTCGATAATCCGCAGCAGCAGCACGGCTGCTTCTGCTCTTGTTGCATGGCCTGTTGGTTCAAATTTGCCATCACCTCTTCCTTGCAGGAGACCCTTCTCCTGCAACGCAGCCACGTAGCCGGCAGCCCAAGCAGGAATATCATCCGCATCAGCGAACATTCCAGTGACTTTATCTGCTTCCAGCGGCTTGATCCCAGCTGCTTTGGCCAGCATCGTAATCAATTCAGCACGAGTTACTTGCTCATTAGGCCGGAATGAGCCATCCGCGAAGCCGTTTACGAAGCCATATCCTTTTGATTCTGCCACTGCATTTGCTGCCCAAGCTGGAATATTACTGCTATCGGAGAAGCCTTCTCCGCTTCCAGCTGGCTCCGAGCTATCAAGAACTGTGTTCATGAGCATCGTAACAAATTCTGCCCGTGTTACCTGCGCGTCCGGATGGAACGTACTGTCATTAAAGCCTTTGACTACACCACAGCCGTATGCATGTTGCACCGCTTGATTGGCCCAATGTCCTGCCATATCCGTGAATTGGACACTATTATCTCCTTCTGGCTTACAGGAAATCAGCTTGACCGGCTCAGGAGTTTCCGGTGTTTCCGGCTCATCTGGCTTCGGCTCGACATACTGATTTCTTGTGATCGTCACTTTATAAGTCCGGATGGTAGTCCCGTCCTGAGCGGTTACACGAATGATTACCCTTTGTTCTCCAACCTTTAGCTTGACTGGCTTGCCAGCTTGTTGACCGTCCTCAAGTAAAATTTCTACAGCTGCATTAGAATCACTTGGGACTGCCGTAATTTCGGTGCTCGATACCGAGTAATTCACTCTTGCTGTATAATCAAGCTGTGTGCTTTGGAATAACTCGTTCAGTTTAACGTCACTTAGCGTAAGTTTGCTGAGTTCAGCATTGCTGGAGACAATCTCGAAATCATGTTCAGCCGACATACCGCTTTCATTGCCGGCATTATCCTCAGCTTGCACCTGTATCATGTGCCTCCCAATTGCCAGATCTACAACGGGTATAAATTCCCAGTTGCCATCCTCATCAGCTTCTACTACAGCAGCCGCCTCGTCATCGAGTAAGATATTTACTCGAGACTGTTTCTCCGCTGTTCCAACCAGTGTAGGCTTCGTAACGTTAGTCCGCGATCCAGCAGTTGGCTGGGTGATAACCGGGACCTCCGGTGCTGTCGTATCAATCACAAAACGGAGTTCCACAGCCTCCTCTTTCACATTGCCCGCCTCATCTGTAACATTGATTTTGACTCGATGAATGCCATCACTTAGTCCTTCAGATGGGGAGTAGGACCAAATGCCGCTTTCTCCGACTTTGAAGGGATCAACTGTAGTACCATCGAGCGTCAGATGAATCCACGCACCAGCTTCAGCAGATCCGCGCAGCTGCGGTTTTGTTTTATTCAATTGCTCTCCCTCAGTTGGAGCTGTAATCACGGCCACCTCTGGTGCTTCAGTATCGATCATGATCTCAACCGTTTCAGAAGCCGGACCGATATTACCAGCCTCGTCAGCCGCTTCTGTCGTAATAATGTGCTTACCATCAGCGAGTGCTTCAGTAAGTGTGAATGACCAAGCACCTAAGCTGGTTGCTTTTTTCTCAGCCATTTTCTTGTTATCGATCTCAATGGTGATTAAGGAACCGGCTTCGGCCGTCCCGGAAATGGTTAACTTATTCTCATTCGTAACATTCCCATTAATCGGTGCAAGTACGACCGGTGCCACAGGTGCATTCGTATCCACCGTCCACGAGACAAGCCCGGATTCAGAACCCACATTACCGACCGCGTCTGCAGCTGTAGCTTTTAACACGTATATACCGTCTTCCAGCGGCGTTACTATCGTGTATGACCAGTTTCCGTCCTCATCAGCTGTTATTGATTTTATCTGTGAATCTCCGATATATAGCGTGACCTTTGAACCCGCTTCAGCATGCCCTTTAAATACAGGCTTTGAAATTCCCGAAATAGCATCATTTACCGGCTCTTCGATAACAGGTGCTTCTGGAGCCGTGGTGTCAACCGTAAACGTCAATACGTCCTCCTCTGCGGCAGCATTGCCGACAGCATCCTTCACGGATACACGGATCTGATGCTTGCCATCCTTCAGTGGAGAAACCGGTGTATATGTCCAGCTGCCCTTACTATCCGTAGTAACTGCCGGGAGTTCCTCTCCATCAATCGTTATTGCAATAATCGAATTTTCCTCTGCAGTGCCTACTATTGTCGGTAGGTTGTCCCCCAGTACTTCACCATTAACTGGTGATTGCGTAACAGGCGCTGAAGGTGGAGTACGATCGATTCTCACAATCAACTCAGCAGATGGACCAATGTTGCCGGCTTGGTCAACGGATCTCGCGTAAATGGTCGACACGCCCTCTGCTGTGATGCTAATCTCTCCGGTATAAACGGTCCAATCTCGCGCGCCCGCTCCCGTGATTCGGTATTCTGACTTCTCGATGCCAGATTCACCAATGTCCTCACCTGCTGTAATTGTAACTTTTACAGAATCAGCTGAGATCCAGTCTGTTGTCTCTGGTTTAATAGAAGGAATAGTAGGCGATGATCTGTCGATTCGGATCGTCACCTCTTGTACGGGGCCAACATTACCAGCAGCGTCGATTGTTCTCGCGCTGATTGTCGTTGCACCTTCCGCTTCGATGTCCACTGCTCCTGCATAAGTCGTCCAATCTTTTGTTGCTGCACCAGTCAACTTGTATTCTGTTCGGTCTACTGCTGAGCCGCCTTGATCTGTGCCCGCCGTAATGGAGAAGGCAACCTTAGCAGCCGATATCCAGCCCTCCTTTTCAACCAATACTTGCGGCTCAATTGGTGCAGTTTTATCAATGTGCACGTTTAAGACAGATGTATCGCTGAAGTTGCCTGCCTCATCCACCATTCGTGCTTGAACCGAAGTCTCTCCAGCCGCTGTTACCGTAATCGTTCCAGTATAGGTCGTCCAGTCAAGTGTTGTTGCACCTAATAAGCGATATTCCGTACGGCTTGCTCCAGATAATGGGTCCGTACCAGGCGTCACCGTAACCTTGATATCCGCTGACGTCCATCCCGTTGCATCAGCTTGGATATCAGGTTTGGATGGTGCCGTCCGGTCGATCTTAACCGTCTTTTTGGACTCAGCACCCAAGTTGCCGGCATTGTCTACCGTTCTCACAGTTACTTCTGTTTGCCCCTCGGCTGTCACGAGAATCGGCCCTGTGTAAAGCTTCCACGTTGATGTTACTGCACCGGACAAGCTGTATTCGACCCGATTAACACCCGATCCGCCACTGTCCGTTCCTGCCTCAGCCGCCACGTTCACGCTATCTGCCGAAGTCCAATCCGGAGCGTCCGAGCTTAATATCGCTGCACCAGGTGCTGATAGATCGAGAGACTGAGCTGCCTCGAACTCCGCACTAACATTTCCAGCCTTATCGACTGTCCGCGCGGATACTATTGTTATTCCTTCTTTGGTCAAGTTAATTGGTCCTGTGTAAGCTGTCCAATCAAGCGTCGTTGCACCTGTCAGCTTATATTCAACCCGCTCTACTGCCGAAGCGCTGTCTGCTCCAGCAGTCAGCGTCACGGAAATGGAAACAGCTGACCATTCTCCACTATCTGGGCTGATTGAAGGAATCGTTGGAGCAGTACGGTCAATCTTTATTGAGCTCGTCGACACAGGACTTATATTACCCGCATTATCCACACTTCGTGCGTTAATCGTGGTGAGCCCCTCGGCGTTGATGGACATTTGGCCCGAATACGTTGTCCAGCCAAGCGTCATTGCTCCGCTTAAGCTATATTCCGTCCTATTGACACCTGAACTGCTATCCGTCCCTGCCATAATTGTTGCGCTGACGGACGAGGCATTCGTCCAACCAGATGCATCTTGCGTTACGGTTGGTGCTGTCGGTTTTGTCTTATCGATCATCACCGTAACTGTCGCAACCGTACTTATATTGCCTGCTTTGTCGATGGTTCTTGCTTCCACCATTGTCTGGCCTTCGGCGCTGATGGAAAAAGCTGTGGAATATGTTGTCCAATCCTTCGTTGTCGCACCGGACATTTTGTATTCGGTTTTGCTCACACCAGATCCGGTCTTGTCTGTTCCGGATATAATTGATACGCTCACATCCGATACACTCCAACCCGTAGCAGAAGGTGTAATCACTGGCGTAGTCGGCTTCGTTTTGTCTATTAAGATCGCACCTAAGCGTGGTCCACTTGTGTTGCCTGCCTGATCAACGGTTCTGGCGTTAATCGTCGTCTGACCTTCTTCCGTAATCGTCACAGCTCCCGTATAGGTTGTCCAGCCTAGTGTTGTTCCTCCGCTCAGCATGTACTCCGTACGGGATGCTCCAGAACCGCTATCGGTCCCTGGCGCCAATGTGAATGTAGCATCGGCTGCCGTCCAAGCTATGGTTGACTCCTTGATGTCTGGCACCCCAGGAGTAGTACGGTCGATCTTAACTATGCCAGTCGTGACTGCGCTAATGTTACCTGCTATGTCGACGGTTCTGGCGCTGAGTGTAGTCTGTCCTTCTGCGCTGATCGTCACTTGTCCCGTGTATGTCGTCCAGCCAAGTGTTGTCGCTCCGCTTAAGCTATACTCGGTTCTACTGACTCCTGAGCCGCCATCGGTACCCGCAGTAACTGCTGCTTTGACTGAGGCAGCATTCGTCCAGGCCGTCGAGTCAGGAGTAACTGTTGGTGCTGTAGGCAGTGTCTTGTCCAGCTTCAACGTAACTGACTTGGTTGCACTTATATTACCTGCATTATCGATTGTTCTCGCCTCAACGGTCGTCAGACCTTCAGTCCCAATGACGAACGAACTGGAATAGGATGTCCAGTTCAAAGTCTTCGCGCCAGTCAACTGATATTCCGTCCTGCTTATGCCGGAGCCTCCCGAGTCCGTACCAGGAGCAATGGTAACCGTGACATCTGATTGATTCCAAGCCGTTGATGTTGGTGTGATACTAGGTGTAAGCGGTGGTGCTTTGTCAATTTGTATGACCGCACTTCCTTCAGCGCTGACATTACCTACTTCATCAATATCTCGCGCATGGAATGTCGTTTCTCCTGCCGCTGCAATAGTTACGGTACCAGAATACGTGGTCCACCCAAGCGATGTGGCACCTGATAGACTATACTCTCTGCGACTCACGCCTGAGCCTCCAGAATCAGAAGACGCCGATAGAGCAGCCGTCACATTATTTGCGGTCCATCCGTTCGCCGACAAGTTGATAATTGGCGTTAAAGGAGCTGTCTTATCGATCTTAACGACAGTCGAGGCTGTATCACTGATATTCCCTGCCTTGTCAACTGTTCGAGCTGTAACGGTTGTCTGTCCCGAATTCGAGATATGAATGAAATCTGCTTCGGAATAAGTTGTCCAAGCCAATGTCGTCGCGCCAGATAGACTGTACTCCGTTCGGTCCACTCCCGTTCCCGCATCTGTTCCTGGCGTAATCGTCACATCCACATCGGTTCCGTTCCATCCGCTGTCTCCGCCTGTAATAGTCGGTGCAGTCGGTGCAGTAAAGTCAAACGTAAGCTTATAAAGCTTGGTATTAGTTGAATAGTCCAAATAATCATACCCGCTTACAACATATACATCGGAACCAATTGAAACCAGACTGGCATCCGTTAAATGACCCGTGTTCTCACTGTCCTTCGTCCAGTTATTCGTCACTGGATCGTAAATGTAAAAATTATAATTGCCCATGACCAGCACTTTCCCGTTTTCAAGCGTTACTTGCGAATGCCTGAAAAAAATATCCTCATAGGCATATGGCAATGAGGCTGCTTTCGTCCATGTGTTAGACGCAGGATCATATATGAACGAAGCATAGGAGTAAGCATAACCGTTTAAACCACCGGTTAGCAGCACCCGGCCGTCCTTCAAGGTGCTTTGAGCTGCTTCATACAAGGTAATCGGCAGAGGAGCAGCTTCATCCCAACGATTCGTTGACGGATCGTAAATATACGAATTATTGTACGTTATGCTGGTCCCGGGATAATAAACTTCATTAGATCCCCCAACAATCATGACACGGCCATCCGCCAGTGTACTCTGCGTTTGTCCTAGCACGGTATGAGGGACGTTCGCGGCATTTGTCCATGCATTCGTTTGTGGATTATAGATTCGGGCCAGATCGTTGTATACGTACCCGATACTGTTCTCGAATGCATTTCCTCCTGTGACCAATACTCTGCCGTCCCGCAGCATGGATTGTTTATGATAGGCTACTGGCAAAGTAGGAGCATTAGTAGTCCAGGTTTTGCTAATGGTATCGAACACGTACGAATTCTTAGACTTGGAATTCGAACCGTTCTGTCCCCCAGTCACCAGAATTTTGTTCCCAGAGAGTACAGCGCTTGCCGAAGCTCCTGGAATCGGTTCGGGAAGGTTGGACCATGGTTCCATCGAAACGGCCGCAAAAACCGTCTTTTGCCCTCCCGCAGGCCAGAATACAAAAGCGATTGCGGCCAATAACAGGCCGTAACTTATTTTACGAAGCAAAATCTTCATCCTCCTCTAACTGAATGAGCAGGAACAGCTTAGCAAAGATACAGTTAACAGCCAATTAACTTTAGTTAATTCCTCACGAAAAAAATGCAGAAATTTGACAAAATATCGCAAATAGCATGAACACCTCTATATAATTAAAAACGCTGCCGCAGATCTGCGCGGCAGCGCTTTCCTTTTATAATGAACTTAACACAATATTACGAAGCTTCCGAGTAAGCGAGGTTGTACCCGCATCTTTTTTCTGAATCATAAACAGAATAGTCATTCTCTCTAGAGGGAAATTACCGAAGTAGGCACCAAGCCAGCCATCCCAGCCATACTCCCCTTGACTTGCTAGAATTCCTGTCGTCTTAGTATCTGTAACAATGCGCATCAGGTTGCCGTAGCTATGTCCTGCCAAAGTATGCCATGTTTCAAAAGCTGGTTGCTGATGGGCCTTTAACGTTCCTGAAGTCAAATACTCGACCGTTCTTGGACGCAGAATTTGAACACCATTCAGGTTTCCTTTGTTTATCAGCATCGTTGTGAACTTGGCAGCATCATCTATCGTAGAGACGAGTCCCGCTCCTCCTGATTCGAACGCCGGATTGCGGTCCATTTGATTAATAATGCCAAGATGATTACCCTCATACAACGTCAATCCGCCTTCTCCATTGTCCGCGTAAGTGTTAACAAGACGTTCTTTCTTCTCCTCAGGCAGCCAGAAGCCGGTATCCTTCATACCAAGAGGGCCAAACAATTCTTGCTGCAAAAACTCGCCAAACCGTTTGCCGCTTACAATTTCTACTACCGCTCCAAGCACATCAGCTGAAGTTCCGTATGCCCAGGACGATCCCGGCTGGAATGCAAGAGGGCATTCACCCAGGCGGTTCATTGCTTCCACCGTACTTACAGGTGATTCACCTAACAAACGTCCGTCAATTTCTTTGAACAATGCTTCCGTTGCTTGTCCAGCAGCATTTGTTCCTCCGTAAACCAATCCACAGGTCATATCAAGCAAGTCATGGATATTTACTTCCCGCTCCACCGGCACCAATTCGCCGTCTTTCTCCGCCAGTTGGTTCTTGAAGCCAGGTAAATACCGGCTTACCGCATCAAATAAATCAATTTCTCCGCGTTCTACCAGAATCATTACAGCAGTAGCCGTAACTGGCTTCGTCATGGAATATAAACGGAAAACGGAATCTCTTGTAATGGGACGTCCAGCATCCAAATCGGCTAGTCCGTCTTCATGATAGAAGATTTCTCTTCCGTCCTTGATCACCATGAAATTAGCGCCTGCTACTTCGTTGTTATCGATACCTTTTCTAAGTGTTGCTTTAAGCTGACTGATTGCTGTTTGATCCAACATATTTGATAATCTCCTTCTCTCCAAATCAATTCTTCGGACCAGGGTCGGTTGATATATTCGCTACAGTAAAAGAAAACTCCTCTTCATCTGCTCGCTTTTTGCATATCGTCTTCAATTACTGATTAATTGTCTTTATCATGATTCATTTCTTTCCCGAACACCATATAATCTTCACTGCACTTTGTTCTAGTGATTTCCAAATCGATATGGATGATGACGTTAGAATCAATTCCCGCTTCACCATTTCCTATGCCATGGATACAATATTCATCTATCGTAGTCCGCCTTCCATCTTCGCTGATATAGTAGTACTGGTCTGTCACAAGCCCATATTCCATGTCAGGTTTTGAGGTATCGTATGTTCCATCATTTCTAATTGGAATGACATCGTATTTCCCTTCCTTCTCAAGTGCTGGCGCACCTGGAACATTATAATTTACTCTGATTTCGCCCTCATAACCCGCGGGAATTAGATAAATATCATTCGTTGAATCTAATCGAGTGAAAAATAAGCTTCCCATGAACCACAATACAGCAACGATAACCACAACTCCGGCGATTATTTTCTTGTCACTCATCAAATCCCCTCGCGAGCTCCAACATCTAATTCAGGATTATACGCCTGTTCTCTGCTCTTCATTAGTTCTAACATTTGTAGTACCCCAAGCAAACTAAAGGAGGCTGTCTCAAAAGGGGTTCTCTGCTTTTTTCAGTAAATTGTGGGCAAGCAGTTTTTGTTTAATTCAGATAAATGGAGGTGCCCCATCGTCATAATAATGACTATATGAGACACCCCCATTGGCAAAATGATTAATTCCGTGTTTTATTTAACCTTTCAATAAGCGCGGCAGCCTGCTCCATGGTTTGTTTTACGATATCAGAAGCAGTAAGCTCCTTAGCTAGCCTAACCCCTTGTCCAGCCCATAGTGACATGTACTCTGGGTTGTTTGCTTTCGCGGCTGCTTGGCGAATATCTCTCGTCAACGCGTTCTGTATCGGATAGGCAGGAATGATTCCCGGGTAAAATCTCATCTTGTTTATAAAATCATTACGAATGCCACGAGCGGCTTTGCCTGAATAAGCATAGGTAATTTCTGTGGAATCCTCGCTTGAAGTCATAACCTTCCCTTTGTACACCACATGAGCACCGCTCTCGGGGCACACCAGGAACGCAGTACCCATCTGCACCGCGGATGCTCCTAATGCAAGACTTGCAACGAGTCCCCGACCATCCATAATTCCTCCTGCCGCGATAACTGGAACAGCAACATGATCTACAAGTTGAGGTAATAGAGCCATGGTACCGATAAGAGCGTCATTAGCATTTCCCAAAAACGCACCTCGATGTCCTCCTGCTTCGCTTCCCTGAGCAACGATAGCATCTACTCCGGTAGCTTCCAATTGGATGCCTTCTTCAACTGTTGTTGCTGTGCCGATTATGACAATTCCATGCTGTTTCATTTCTTGAATGATATTTTGCGAAGGGATACCAAAGGTGAAACTAAATACTGGTACGTTCTCCTCCAGCACTACTTGCACCTGCTCCTTGAACGTCTCTTTTAAATCCGGAGTCAATGAATTTAACGAGATGCCAAGCTCAGTGCGAGATTCATTAAGATAATTGTTCATTTTCTCAATGATGTCTTCAGATACATCCGTCTGCTCAGGCACGAATAAATTGACACCAAATGGCCGGTTAGTGCGCTTCCTGATTTCCTTGATTGCTTCTCGGATCTGTTCTGGCGTTAAGTAACCTGCCCCCAAGCTTCCTAATCCACCTGCATTTGAAACAGCAGCAATTAATTCCGGGGTTGTAGGTCCACCAGCCATTGGTGCTTGAATAATCGGATATTGAATGTTTAGTTTTTGCGTTAACGCAGTCTCCACGCTCTTCACCTTCCTAAAAAAAATGGTGAAACAATTTTCACTTCGAAAGCTTCCTCTATCACTGCAACAAACCATGCAGCTTCTTAAACGCTTCTGGGTTCATGCCATTCAGCTTGCGGAACACATAGCCGTAATAACTGGAGCTTTCAAATCCAACCTTCCCTGCAATCTCATACATTTTCATCTTCGGATATTGAAACATGAGCTGCTTGCTGCGCTGAATACGTTGTTGATTCATATATTCGATAGGTCTAATATTCATCGTGAGCTGGAAAATCCGGCATAAATATTGAGGAGTTACAGCTGCGATATCGGCAAGCTCCGCTAATGTGATTGGTCTTTGCAAATTATTCTCGATATATTGTAAAACAGGCTTAATCCGATCAAATTCTTGATCAGTTGGTGTTATTAATTGATACTTTAAATCAATCAATAATGCATAGAGAAGCTTGGATCGTTCCAGACTAGCCTCCTGCTCATTGTCTATAGTTGTCGTTAGCATTTCTTCTAGTGGCTTGATCAGCCGATTCTCTCTTAATCTGCCGATTCCTGATTCACCAATTCCGGCAAACAGCATCATTTGCCCCGCTTCACGGCCATTAAAGGATACCCACGACAGCTTCCATTGTTGACTAACCGGTCTGTAGGAATGCACCTTATTGGGGAACAGGAAGAAACAATCTCCTGGCCCTATTCGATGTACATGACCATTTATTCTTAGCTCTCCCCACCCCTCTAACACTTGATGAAATTGATAATCTGGAAATCCGTCCGAGCGCTCCGTTTCCGGCTGATGCTCCCAGTATCCGACTGTTGTTGCATATAACGGAAGACCCGAGGTCTCATCCAGCGAGCAAAAGATATAGGTACTCTTCATTTTATCGCCTACGTTTCATATTTTGAGATAAAAATGTAATATCCTTATATTTTATAAGTATACCTTCAATCCTATAATATGAATATACTCATACAGATTGATAGGAGATGACTCTTTTGCGTTCGAAACTTGATTATCAGCCTCCGAAAAATGGTTACCCCGAATGGAATAATAACCCGGAAACTTTCCAGGTCAACCGTATTCCTGCACACGCTTCCATGATGTCATATCAAAACCTGGAAGAAGCGCTAATTGGAGATAAAACTGCTTCAACACGCTATTATTCATTAAACGGAATTTGGAAATTTGCTTTTGCCGAAACGCCAGATGAGCGTATACAGACTTTCTATCAAACGGATTATGATGCTAAAAGCTGGAGTGACATGCCTGTTCCTTCCCATTGGCAGTTCCAGGGCTTCGATTATCCGCAATATACGAATATTCGTTATCCCTGGGCAGAGTCAGAACCTGAGTTGAAGCCACCTTTCGCTCCTACCAAATATAACCCAGTTGGTTCTTATATCCGTTCCTTCGAAGTTCCTGAAGCCTGGGATGGTCAACCTGTTTATCTGAGCTTTCAAGGTGTAGAATCCGCCTTTTATGTTTGGGTAAATGGAGAGCTTGCTGGTTATAGTGAGGATACGTTCACTCCGGCTGAATTTGATATTACAGCCTACTTAACGAATGGCGTGAACAAACTGGCCGTTGAAGTCTATCGTTGGTGTGACGCCAGTTGGCTGGAGGATCAAGACTTCTGGCGTCTTAGTGGTATTTTCCGGGATGTCTATTTGTACACGAAACCAAAACAGAGCATTGCGGATTACTTCGTAAGGACGCAATTGGATGAAGCATACCAAGATGCAGAAGTAACGATTGATGTGAAACTCGACAATTATTACAAAGATGCCGCTGAGGGCATCCGTATTGAAGCTCAGCTATATGACTCCAAACAGCTTGCGATCTGGCAGGATTCACTTGCTGCGACTGCTTCCTTCCAGTGCGATGGAGAGCACCAGCTTACGTTGTCGGGGCAAGCTCTGAATCCGCTGAAATGGAGTGCCGAGGCTCCTCATTTGTACACTCTTGTTTTATCGCTGTACGAAAAGGCGGGTAATCTTCTTGAGACAATCAGTTCTAAAGTTGGCTTCCGTACCTTTGAATTAAAAGATGGTCTGATGCTGATCAATGGCAAACGAATCCTTTTCAAAGGCGCAAACCGTCATGAGTTTTCCTGTGAAACCGGGCGCGCATTGTCCAAAGAAGATATGATCCGGGATATCATGCTGATGAAAAGCCATAACATTAATGCCGTTCGTACCTCCCATTACCCGAATCAATCCGTCTGGTATGAGCTCTGTAACGAATATGGCCTATATGTCATCGATGAGACGAATCTTGAAACTCACGGTTCCTGGCAATATGCACAGCAGGACTTACCGGCACATACCGTACCTGCCAGCCATCCAGAGTGGCGTGCGAATGTACTTGATCGCTGCAACTCGATGTTCCAGCGAGACAAGAATCACCCGTCCATCGTCATTTGGTCACTTGGCAATGAATCATTTGGCGGCGACAACTTTATTGCCATGCATGATTTCTTGAAAGAAGCTGATCCGACGAGGCTCGTACATTACGAAGGAGTATTCCATTACCGCCCTTCCGAAGCAGCCTCCGATATCGAATCGACGATGTACATCAAGCCGCGTGAAATTGAAGCATACGCACTGAGCAATCCGAAGAAGCCTTATATCCTTTGTGAATATTCCCACGCCATGGGCAATTCTTGCGGCGGGCTTCATAAGTACACAGAGCTGTTCGACAAGTATGACATCCTGCAAGGCGGATTTATTTGGGATTGGGTGGATCAGGCAATCCGAACTACGACGGAAGACGGAACCGAATATCTCGCATACGGCGGAGATTTCGGCGAATCTCCTCATGATGGCAACTTTAGCGGGAATGGACTGCTCTTTGCTGACAGGACGGTAACGCCGAAGTTATATGAGGTTAAAAAATGCTACCAGAATATCGCCATCTCCCCGGTTGATCTTGCAAATCAAACGATCAGTGTGACCAATAAGCATTTATTTACCGATCTAAATGCGTTTGATTTGAAATGGGAAGTGCAGCTTGAAGGGAACGTTGTGCAAAAGGACTTCCTGAAAGTATCCCTGGCCCCAGGCGAGACAGCTGAAGTCACCTTGCCTTATACGCCTTCTTTCACTGAACAAGAAGCTGTGCTTACGGTTTCCTTTGTCATTCCTGAAGCAACGATTTGGTCTGATGCTGGTCATGAGGTTGCATGGGAGCAATTCGTGTTATCCCCACGTTTGTCACGGACTAAGCGCAGTGTTGAACCAACTGCTCTTTCCCTGCAGACCGTGGAGTCGAATGAGGCTATAACCATTACTAACCCTCTGATGACTGTTACTTTTAGCAGGTTATCTGGTGAGTTGGTCTCGTATCGCTCAGGAATCAGAGAGCATTTACTTGAACCCGTTCGTCCTAACTTCTGGCGGGCTGTCACTGATAATGACCGTGGAAACAAGATGCCGGAGCGCTGCTCCGTCTGGAAGGATGCAGCAAACACGAAAAAGCTGGTTCAATTCAATTGGATTGCCGCTTCAGATCGTTGTCACATCACTGCCGTTTATCAGCTAGCAACTAATCCAGTGTCCACGCTGACAATTAACTATGGCGTACATCATGATGGCTCCATTGACATTCAAGAGCAGCTGCTGCCTGGCAATGATAAGCTGCCTGAGATTCCGGAGTTTGGTCTATTATTCGTACTTGATGGAAGCCTCGATACGATCTCTTGGTACGGTCTTGGTCCTCACGAGAATTATTGGGATCGTAAATCCGGTGCCAAATTAGGCCAATACAGCGGTAAAGTACAAGATCAATTTGTCCCCTACCTTCGTCCACAAGAATGCGGCAATAAGACTGATGTCCGTTATGCTAAGATTACGAATGCTTCCGGTGAAGTTGGCTTGAACTTCGACAGCTCAGCAGTAATGGAGATCAATGCACTTCCATGGACACCAGAAGAGCTTGAAGCAAACGACCATCCATATAAGCTGCCTGTTTCAAACAAAACCGTCCTTCGTGTGAATGACAAGCAAATGGGCGTTGGTGGTGATGACAGCTGGGGTGCTCCAACTCATCTGGAATATAAGCTGTTGACCAATCGGTCATATAGCTTAGCGTTTACTATTTCTTTGATCTCTCGATAACATCCAAACAAAAAACCATCCTGCTGGATGGTTTTTTTGTTTGTAAAAGTTATAATCCATTACCGTTATACCGAATGTATGTTCGTTTGTCACCTATAAAATAACAACCGATTCGCATACGCATTTCGATAATCAGTAGGAGTTAAGCCCGTCATTTTCTTGAAGCTATGCATAAATTGATGGCTGTCGGAATAGCCCAGCTGCTCGGCTATTTCCTTGATGCTCTGATTCGAATCGGTAAGCAAAGATTTTGCGGCATCCATCTTTTCCTGCAGCATGAATTGCTTAAGGGTGATCCCTGCAATCTCCGAGAACAAGAAAGATAGATGCTTGGCATTATAACCAAAATGCTCCGCCAGTTGGCTCACCTTCATATTCTCCTGCCTGTTCCATTTAATATAATCCACGATATCATTGTAGAGCTGCTGCTGCTTAAGCTTCTTCCACGATTGATTCTGGACAAAAAAGAGCTGGTTGTATAATTCGCATAAAATGCCGGTCGTCAAATAATTGTTAAGCGTCTGCTCCCTGTAGCTGCGGACAGAGTCCTGCAGCTGCTTCATCATCACGATGAGCTTGTCCGGACTGCGTAAAGTCCCCTTTTCGGGAATCGTCAAGACACCAGACTCATACCCCGAATCACCATCCACGGACCTATATCCGTCTTGAACAGCAAAATGAAGCCAATAAAAACTGCAGTCTGATTCCCGATAACCAGCTTGCACAGCTCCCGGCGGCATAAGCAGAAAATCCCCTTCATTCAAGACGTACCGTTCCTTATCCCTAGCGATATACAACGTGCCGCGAGTTTGGACAAACAGCTCAAACTCAAGTAATACCCGCTGCATATGCTGCCACTCCGGTATAGGAGCTATAAATTTGCCGGTCATCACAAGGGAGACCGGTGTATCGACACGAAAGCTGTAATGAGCCACTAACCGTCACCCTTTCTGCCTTTTTCACACTTTATTCTAGAACATAATCAGTAAATCCGGAAGGATACTTCTAAAAAACTTCCTTTTTGACACATAATCAAACCTTCCGCCATTTACCTGACCTGCGCCCAAGTAATAAGCTTTACTCATATTCTCGAGAGGATGATTATGATGAAAGCCCTGACTAGTAATACTACCCTTCAGCATTTTGGACTCGATCAAGTGCTGCTATTAAATGACTATCAGACCAATGCGTTTCAGAAAGAATTAAACTATTTGATCAGCTATGATGTTGACCGTCTGCTTGCTGGTTTCCGTGAAACCAATGGTCTTCAGCCGAAAGCAGCCAAATATCCCGGTTGGGAGGATACTGAAATCCGCGGCCATACGATGGGCCATTATTTGACCGCTGTCTCTCAAGCTTACGCTCAAACAAAAGATAAGGATCTCCTTACACGGATCGAATATCTCGTTGCAGGATTATCCGAATGCCAGCATGAAGGTGGCTACTTGTCCGCTTTTCCCGAGACGTTATTCGACAATGTAGAAAACCGCAAGCCTGCCTGGGTGCCGTGGTATACCATGCACAAAATCATTGCCGGCCTTATCGCCGTCTATCAGGCGACCGGGCTGCAGCAGGCTTATGATGTTGTTCATCGTCTAGGCGATTGGACGGCTGACCGTACTTTATCATGGTCCGACGAGCTTCAAGCTACGGTTCTTGCCGTTGAATATGGCGGCATGAATGATTGCCTATATGACCTGTACAAGCTGACCGGCAACAACCGCCATCTGGAAGCTGCTCACAAGTTCGACGAGATCAGCCTGTTTGATGCTCTTCGCGAAGGACGGGATGTGCTGAAAGGCAAGCATGCCAATACAATGATTCCGAAGTTTATTGGTGCTTTGAACCGCTATCTGACGCTTGGTGAAAGTGAACGAAGCTATTTAGAAGCGGCCGTTAACTTCTGGGATACCGTCGTTTATCACCACAGCTATATAACAGGCGGCAACAGTGAATGCGAGCATTTTGGTGAGCCAGATTTGTTAGACAGCAAACGTTCCGATGTAACCTGCGAGACCTGCAACAGCTATAATATGCTGAAGCTGTCCAAAGAGCTGTTCAAGCTGACGCAAGATCGCAAATATGCTGATTTTTATGAGAAAACCTATATTAACGCCATCCTTTCCTCCCAAAATCCGGATACTGGTATGACGATGTACTTCCAGCCGATGGCTACCGGATATTTCAAAATTTACAGCTCGCCATTTGAGCATTTCTGGTGCTGTACAGGAACGGGAATGGAAAGCTTTACGAAGCTGAACGACAGTCTCTATTTCCATGCAGACAACAAGCTCTATATCAATCAGTTCTTCAGCTCGAAGCTCGACTGGCAGGAGCAGCAAGTGACGATTACACAGACAACTTCGCTTCCTCACACCGACCTTGTACAGTTCAATATCGAAACGAATACACCAAAGCCGCTTACTCTTCACATCCGTATTCCGAATTGGAGTGCTGGCGCAATTGAAGTATCGGTGAACGGCGAGGCGGTTACTCCAGTCATTGAGAAGCACTATGCCGTACTTGAGCGCACTTGGATGGATGGCGATACGATAGCGATACGTATTCCGATGAAAGTAACCTATTCCCGCCTGCCGGATGCCCCATATTCCATCGGTCTTCAGTACGGTCCGGTTGTGTTAAGCGCTGCGCTTGGTACTGAAGATATGGTTGAGTCAAGAACAGGTGTTATTGTTAACGTCGCAACAAGACGAATGGCCGTGAAAGACTATATCGTACCGCAAGGAATGAGTTCCGAGGAATGGCTGCAGCGTTTCGATGAGCATGTTAGTCGAAAGGGCGAAAAATTGGCTTTTATTCTGAAAAACACAGATGAGGATAATCACTTGATCTTCACTCCCCATTATCAGCAGCATCAAGAAAGATACGGCATTTACTGGAGCCTTCTTGATGAAGGTTCAGCGGAGCTGCTGCAGCATGTAGAGCAAGCGGAGCAGGAACGTCGCCTGAGAGAAGCGACTATTGATTCTGTTCAAGTTGGCAATGACCAATATGAACTGGAACATCAGGTTCAAGGCGAGCTTACCCATGGCGGTACTTGGGAAGGATTAAACGGAAGAATGGTTGAAGCCGGAGGATGGTTCAGCTATCAGATGAAAGTACAGCCAGGAGCCGCGTTAGCCGTCACCTTCAACCGTATGCATACGAATCGCAGCTTTGACATCTTTGTAGACGGAGAATTACTAGCTGCAGAGCAGTTCCCACAGGAATGGAAACGAATGTTCTATGAGCGGATCTTTGAGCTTCCAGAAGCCTTAACTACAGGCAAGGACTCTGTTACTGTCAAGTTCGTTCCGAATGAAAAGATAAACGGGATTTATGGCGTTCTACGTGTCATCAGACATTCAGATACCGTATAACATTGCAAAAAGCCCTGGCTGGGATTGAACTCCCAACTAAGGCTTTTTTTCTAGCTGTTGGCGATTCCCCCCTATTTTTCGGTCAATCCTCCAAGAATGTTTGCCTTCCAGCCTTTATGATAACGATGATATCTCACATGAAGAAAGGATGGATTAACATGGTGGATAACACAATTCAACTTACGGAAGAGAAGGTACGTTACTATCGGGAGAACGGGTTTGTACAGATAGACAATATGTTGAGTGAGGATGAACTGGCAGAGCTTCGCACTTATCTAGAAGAGACCATGGGTGTTGAAGGCGGCAGATCGACACAAACGGCGAGAACCGGAGATTTGTACTATAAAGTATTGAATCAACGGGTCAATACATGGAGAGACCATGGCGGAATGGCCAGATATGTAACTTCCCGCCGGTTCGCCGATGCTGCCAAACAGTTATCTGGAGCAAGCGGCATTCGGCTGTTCCATGATCATGCCCTGCTTAAGATGCCGCAGGATTCGAAGCCAACACCATGGCATCAAGACTTGCCTTATTGGCCAATGAATGAGTCAGGTGCTTTAACGATCTGGATCGCCCTCGATGATGTGGATGAGAACAATGGCTGCATGATGTTAGTTCCTAAATCACAAAAGCTTAAAAATTTAAAATCAATCGATCTTGTACATCCCGAGGATTTGTTCGCGGACGAAGGAGCGAAGGATGCTGACCGCAATACGGCGGCCATTGTCCGGATGAAGGCTGGCAGCTGTACGTTCCATGATGGGCTTACGTTCCATTATGCTCATGCCAATCAGACCGATAAGCCGCGCCGCGCGCTGGCCATCATCTATATGCCGGACGGTACTACGTATAGCGGCGCAAACCATGTTTGCACGGACGGCCTTGGTTTGGCAAAAGGCGATGTATTAAGCGGAGGGTTATTTCCTAAACTGGCGTAAGTTCGCCATTATCCCCTCATTCGCTTTCTGTATTGGCTGGGCGTCTCTCCTGTTGTTTTCTTAAAGAGATGATTGAAATGACTGAGGTCTTCGTAACCGATATCCAGAGCAATCTGAGCAACCTTATCACTAGTCGTCGTTAGTAACTGCTTGGCCAGCTGGATACGTTCCGAATTGCGGTATTCTACAAAAGACATCCCTGTTATCTGACGAAACAGGACTGTAAATTTGCTCTGGCTCATACCAGCCATCTGGCTGATCTGCTCGAGTGATAACGGACGAGTCTGATGATGCTTAATGAACCCGCATACTCGGGCAATCATTTCCTGGTCATCATTCATGAATGTTAAAGAGTGATTCCGATTCGTCACGTACATGCGGCTGAGGATAATGAACAGTTCAATCATTTTCGACTTGATGAGATAGTGGTAGCCATTTTCCTTCCGTCTATACTCCTGCAGAAGCTGATCAATCACACCGCGGACTTCTAACATCTGCCTTGGCGATAACGCCAGCTTCGCTTGGAAGGAGACATCAGAGCGAAGAAATGGCTCCATATAGTAAAAATCAATAAATGAAGTGAAGTTAGACAACGCCGTCAACTCCTGCTGGAGCAGGGATGGAACGAACAATACGTTCACCACTTCCATCCCTTCAGCGTGATTAACCGTATAAGCATGCTCCATTCCTGGCTCAATGATAAATACATCACCTGCAGCAATGGGAAACGCGTGTCCACCATGCTCATGAATCCCCTCCCCCTGACCGATGATGACCAGCTCCACAAATTCATGCCGGTGCAGAGGGATAACGGTACCACTTCCGAGTTGATAAGGCTCTATATGAAAAAGAAAGCTTTTGCTCTCCAAATATTCCTCATTACTTAACTCATTGATCATAGGAATCCCCCTGATCTATCGATTGGGATTGGTTACTATCTCGATCGTAAAGCATCTGCCATACTTCAACAACTATAAAAATACGTCCTTTTCATTCCGCTGTCAGATATGCTAGTATAACGGCACAACCTAGCTGACATGAAGATTGAAGGAGGATCTATAGCATGGCTCATTTTACCCCCTATAGTGTCGCGATCATTACCCCATATTCCAAAGAAGATTCCGTAGATGAAGCAAGTATTCATCGCATGATCCACTATTATAAGCAGCATCAGGTTCCCGCCCTGCTTGTCAGTGGTTCAACCGGTGAACAGCATTCCCTTACGATTGAAGAAAGAGTCCGCTTTTATCAGGCCGTCAAAGAAGCCGCACCAGAAGGCATGCCTCTTTACGCCGGCGTTGCTGCGATCCGGAATCGTGATGCCGTCCGCCTTGCGGATGAAGCAGAACGGGCTGGGATGTCCGCTATTATGCTCGGATTCCCTCCCTACATCCGCCCGAATCAGCATGAAGCTGCGGCTTATGTTGAAGCCGTAATTTCCGCAACCTCACTTCCGATTATGCTATATAACAATCCTGTAAGAACAGGATTTAACTTGGAGCCAGATACTCTGATACGATTGGTACAGAATAATCCGCAGATTACTGCGCTGAAAGAAGCAGGAAACCCAGAAAATGTGAGACATATAAAAGCGGTGCTTGGTGCGGAGTTTCAAGTATTATCGGGGTTAGATCTCACCATAACCGATTATTTCACAAAAGGCTATGACGGTCTGACCAGCGTTGCCGGTAATCTGTTCCCTGTCGAGATGAGCGAGATTATGGAACATTTGCGCTCAGATCAATTTGATCAAGCTCAGCTCAAGTTGAATCACCTTAAGCCACGTTTGGAGCTGCTGGGCAGCATTGGCTGGATTCGGGTCATCCGGCATTTCTTTGCCGAGCAAGGTATTATCGCTGCTCATAGCCGCGAGCCGCTAAGCCCCTTAACGGAAGAGGAAGCTATCGCATATCGAACCGTGTTCCAGTAATCACGATTCGTTAGTTAAAAAAAATGGGCTGGACTATCCCGCCATTGGTCATTGGGAACCGTCCAGCCCATTCTATTTTAGCTTATTGCATTTACAACTCTCTCGAGTCTCTCTAAACCCTCGATCATTAACGCCCGTGTACAAGCGATGTTCATGCGAATGAACCCTTTCCCCGCTTCTCCATACACTCCACCATTAATAATTCGAAGTCCAGCTTCTTCATCAAGCTTTTTGCTCAGCTCTTCCGAAGATATACCAAGCTCACGGCAATCCAACCACATTAAGTAGGTTGCTTCAGGAACAAGAACCTTTAATTTGAGCAGCCTCTGCTCGACAAAGGAAATGAAGTGATCTCGGTTCCCTTGCAAGTAGACGAGCAGTTGATCGAGCCAGTCTTCTCCTTCGTTATAAGCCGCGATCAGGCCATCAATCCCGAATACATTGGGTTCCTGTGCCCCGTTAATATGCAGCTGTCGTTTCAGTTTTTCCCGGTATTCCTCATTTGCAGCAATGACATTAGCCGTTTTGAGTCCAGCCAGATTAAAGGTTTTACTCGGTGATGTACAGGTTATGGAGTTCATAACGCTGATCGAAGCAAATGGGACATGCCGATGACCTTCAAACACCAGATCTCTATGTATTTCGTCAGCTAATACAATGACATTATGAGCAAGGCAAATCTCGCCTAATCGTTCCAATTCATCGCGGCTCCACACTCTGCCAACTGGATTATGAGGATTGCATAAAATAAACAGCTTCACCTGTTCATCCGCAGCCTTGCGCTCAAAGTCATCAAAGTCTATTTCGTATCTGTCACCATTAAACTTTAGTTCATTAATCACAACTTCGCAGCCGCCATTAGTAGTAGCTGTATTGAAGTTGTTATACACAGGTGATTGAATCAGCACTTTATCTCCCGGTTCTGTGAAAGCTTGTACAATAGCTGTTAGTGCCGGAATGACACCAGAGGTGAACGCTACCCATTCTTTCAGAATCTGGAATTGATGCCGTTTCTCCCACCAGCTTACCTCAGCCTCATAGTAGGCATCAGGAAAACGGGCATACCCGAATACGCCATGCTGCACTCTTTTCTCCAACGCTTGAATGACCGCATCTGGTGCTTTGAAATCCATATCGGCCACCCACATCGGCAGCATATCTGGTCTTTGGTCGATATCCCATTTCGAGCTATTTGTATTTTTTCGGTTGGTTCCTTCATCAAAGTTAATTTTCATCTTACTGACACCTCGTCTGTAATCATTTATTGCCATTCCGCTTCGCGATATTGCCCAGGGGTAAGCCCCGTCACTTTCTTGAAAATGTTATGAAAAGTCGTCTCACTCTGGTAGCCAACAAGCTCTCCAATCTCCTTGATTGGACGTTCCGTTGTCTTTAGGTACCGTTTCGCTGCGTCCATCCTGCAACGGATTAGGAATTGAACAGGAGACATTCCGATCTCTTCTCGGAATAGATGTGCGAGGTAAAACTTACTGACGAATGTGACCTTCGCCAGCTGTTCGAGTGTGATCGGCAGCTGATAATTTTCCTCGATGTAGCTTCTCGCTTTCCAGACAGCTGCTTCTGACGGCTTAATTGTTCTGCTCTCGGTAAAATGATCTTGCACATGTCGTGCCAATCGCACCAGCAGCAGTCCAAACCAGTGATTCGCGGCGGTAAGTGCTTCCAGTCCCCCAGATTGAAATTCTGTATGGCACTCCCTCAGCAATATACTTACATCTTTAGCCATTTCCCCAAGCTCGATAACCGGTGATTGTTCCGGTGGAAGAAAATAATCCTGGGGAAGACCCTTCACCTGCAGTCCTTTAAAAGCAACATAAACCGCTTTAAACGGATAATGCGTGGACAATTCTTCATGCCATACTCCCCGATGATATAGCAGTACGGTTCCTGGCCCAACCTCGTAGGGCTGATCATGAATGAAAAATATCCCTCGCCCCTCCTCGATCAAGAGAAGCTCGCTATACATCTCATGTCTGTGAAGCGGCAGCTGAAATGGCTTCGACTCCTGACAATGAAATTCTCCGCTTGCTATCAAATAACCGGGATTCATAAATATTGAGGAGCTTCTCGTTTCCATCCCCTCCAATCGCAAGAATGAATAACTCGGATCGCAAGAACAAGTATTGAGACTATGTCATTAATTAGCTATTTTCTAGTTATGTGGTGCTGCTATCACTACTTGAACTATAAGCGTTTTTCCCGTCATTTTGCAATAAGCAATAACTCTTGTTTGGAGGAGTCAATTATGCTTTTGTTTAAGAAGCGCCTGATCTCAGACAGTAAGTACGAAGCATGCAGTGTGTTCGACGTGGATGGGGATGGTATTCCGGACATCGTAAGCGGATCATTTTGGTATGAAGGCCCCGATTATACTCGCAGGCACCGGATTTGCGATGTCGCAGAGATTGGAGAATATCATGATGATTTTTGCGATTACCCGATGGATGTAGATGGGGACGGCCTGCCCGACCTGATTACAGGTTCTTGGTTTACAGAAACGTTACGGTGGCGCCGAAACCCCGGCAATACAACGGAGGAATGGACGACTACGGATATCGACCACTGTGGTCCAATCGAAACGATTCGGTTTTACGATATTGATGATTGCGGTGTCCCAGAGATTTTCCCAAATACGCCTAATCAGCCGCAGGCTTTCTATAAGCTTGTCCGTGATGCTGATGGCCGTGGCACCGGGCAGTTTCGAAAAATCACAATCAGCGCAGAAGCAAGCGGACATGGCATGGGCTTCGTTGATATTAACGGAAACGGCCGTATGGATATCGTGCTGTCTGAAGGTTGGCTGGAGCAGCCTGAAGATCCCTATCAGACGCCATGGACGTTTCATCCCGAGTGGTCACTTGGTTCCGCCAGTGTACCGATTATTGGCCATGATGTGAACGGCGA
The DNA here is from genome assembly GCF_052113225.1 of Paenibacillus sp. YAF4_2. NCBI lineage: Bacteria > Bacillati > Bacillota > Bacilli > Caryophanales > Paenibacillaceae > Paenibacillus > Paenibacillus sp. YAF4_2. The sequence goes on along the minus strand of NZ_JBFRCT010000012.1, from coordinate 48,615 downwards.
TGGACTTGTGGATCTCATTGTAGGCCAGGCACATGGCTACGGCTTGCACTGGTATGAACAACGTATTAGCGAAGACGGCTTACGAGCCTGGATTCGGCATCTCATCGATGACAGCGGCTCGCAGTTCCATGATTTACGGCTCATTGACCTCGACCTAGATGGAGAACTAGAGCTTATTACAGGCAAACGCTACCGTGCTCATAATGATGGTGATCCTGGTGCTCATGATCCGGTTGGACTCTACTATTATCGAATCAACGGCGAACAATTTGACAAGGTAATCATTGACTTTGGTCCAGCTGAAGAAGCCTCTGGTACGGGAATCTACTTCTGGATTCATGACTTAACCGGTAACGGCTATCCCGACATCATTGCACCGGGCAAAGAAGGTTTATATCTATTTGAAAATATGGGACCAACAAAGGAGCAGACGATATGAGCAAAAAGCTGAGGATCGGGTTCGCTGGAGTTGGAGGTATGGGACAGATGGCACATCTGTCTAACTACGCTGTGCTGCGTGACGAATGTGAAGTTGCAGCCTTGGCCGAGCCCCGCTCTAACATGGCACAGCAGGTTGCCAGCCGCTATGGCGTACCGCAAGTATTCGCAAGTCATCTAGAGATGCTGGAAAATACATCCCTCGATGCCATAGTAGCCCCTCAACCCTTCCGCAATCATCCTAATCTGATTCCAGATATTTTGCGGGCGGGCATACCTGTCTTAACCGAGAAGCCGCTTTGTTTAACCGTCAAGGAAGGCAGCAAAATGGTTGCCCTCGGAGAAGAACATGGCGTCTTGCATATGATTGGCTATCACAAGCGCTCGGATCCGGCAGTCGAATACGCCAAGCAGGTGATTAAGGAATGGAAGACTAGTGGTGACTATGGTGATCTACAGTACATTCGCATCACAATGCCACCTGGTGATTGGGTCAGCGGCGCCGATCAGCCTCTTAGCAGTAATGAACCCTACCCCGTGCTCCGGATGGAAGCTGGCCCGGACGGCTATACAGATGTGATGACACAAAAACTTGATGAGTTTGTTAACTATTACATTCATCAAGTCAATATGTTCCGTTTTCTATTAGAGGAGAACTACAAGCTTACTTTCGGTGACCGGAGCGGTATTATTCTCAATGGTGAGAGTGAGAGCGGCATCACAATTACCTTAGAAATGGCACCTTATCATACCTCGCATGAATGGGAAGAAACGGTATTAATCGCTTTCCGCCATGGATATATTCGGATTGAATTGCCGGCCCCACTTGCCCGCCAGCGCGCAGGCAGAGTCACGATCAAGAAAGACAATTCCGCTGCCGGTGAAGCGATGACCTACGAGCCAATCCTTCCGAACGTTTCCGCCATGCGCTGTCAGGCTCGGAATTTCCTCGCAGCCGTGCGGGGAGATCGCCCTGCTCCATGTGAAGCAAAGGAAGCGCTGAAGGATTTGATTTTCGCAGAGTCCTATATCGAATACATGTTCAAGCATCACCCTGATAATAGGTAACCGACATAACAAAGAGCCCTGGAGGGATAACCTTCCAAGGCTCTTCTCTTCTTGTAACCAGCTAGTTTACTAGATTCTCCTGTACAGTTGATTCTCCCAGCCTTCTTGTCGAACGGGATGATTATGCTGCAGCCAAAGAACCATTGTTCCGCGGGAACGGTTATTCCAATACGGATATGGAACTGCTGTTATTGGTTGACCTGCTTCGTCCGTGGTCCGAATAATGACTGCCCCGTCAAAGAATCCGGCATCAAATTCCGTTTCAAATTCAGGATTTTGCGGCAGCTTACGATCCATGTGATTCTCATTTAAAGCTTCACGGGTATATTGAAGGGTACCATTCACGAATCGCTCATTGTCCATTGATTCCAGACAATAAAGCACAGGTCCACGCCGGATTGCTGCTTTATCTGCATGTGTAGTTACATTCGGATGTACCTCTACCAAATGAACAGACAGATCAAGATCCAGCTGAATTTGGTCTCCTGCGGTCCAGACTTGGTTCAGAACGGCATAACCATTCTCTATCTCGAAGCTGACAGCTTGATCATTCACTAGAATCGTATATGCCTCACACCATTCCGGGATACGCAGCCGAATTGGGAATGCCGACTCCCGCCCAGGCCTAACTGTAATACCAACCGCTCCCGCCCACGGATAGTTCGTTTCCTGCTTTAAGGCTACCGATACATCCCCAATCATGAACTCGCTTTCGCTTCCGATGTACAGATTGACGTAAGCTCCTTGCTTATCATAAGCATAAATATAGGAGGCAAGCTCCGGCAAAATCTTAATAATCATCGGCGGACAGCAAGGGCAGCCATGCCATTCCCAGCGGTTATGACCTCCACGGCTGACAAGTGGATTCTCGTAAAAATATTTATGGCCATCCATCGAGCGGCCAGCAAGTACGATATTGTAGAGAATAGTCTCCAGTTTATCGATATAACGGCTCTCTCCTGTTGCAAGGAATAGATCCCAGCTGAAGAAGCCCATACCAGCACCGGCGCAAGTCTCCAAATATCCGTTATCCGGCAATTCATAGTTGGCGCCAAATTTCTCATCATGGTGTACCGCTCCGACACCGCCTGTGATATGGGATTTCTGATACGAAATATTATCCCACAGCTTCTTCGCTGTCTCTAAATACCGCTCTTCACCAGTAGTTAAATATAATGCAGTCAGCCCTGTGTATAAAAGCGTCGCACGCACAGCGTGACCTACCGCTTCCTCTTGCTCAAGCACCGGCTTATGATCCTGTGCATATTCCCCGGCATGCGAGTATCTGCCTTCATGATTACCTCGGTTATGAATCCAGAAGGTAGCAAGCTCCAAATAATCCGACGCTTCGAATGGAATATTCATCACCGCTGCTAGCTCAGGCTCATCAAGTGCCAGCTGATACAGCTTAAGCATCGCTTCCTCCGGCAGCGAATGTGCCGGTACAATATTCCGCTTCGGCGGCGGCCCCATAATCCCGCTCATATGATTAGCAAATTGAGCAGCCACTTGTAAAAGAGACGTTTTGCCTGTCGCTTTATAATGATGGACTGCTGCTTCCACGAGGCACCCTGCATTGTATACATCATGCTGCCATCTTAAGAATCCGCCATTTTCACCCCATCGCTGCCCTGGACGGTCAAGCTGTGTGTACGTATTTAGATATCCGTCATCACCTGCCGCCTGAGCACGAGCGATTAATGCAATAATATCATCAACTCTCTGATCCAGTTGTTCATCATAATTGGCAGCAAGAATATCTGAAATGCCGCGGATCGTTTCATAGATCAGGCCGTCGAACCAAGGCTCGCCGGAATGGAATCCTCCCTCTTCCTCAGCTACGAATTCGAAATTCCGCAGAGCACCGTCATTTTCAAATTTATTCAGAACATCATAAGCGCTAACCTCGCGAAGCACCTTCAGCTTAGGCTCCCAGAACGTATCTTGAATGCGTACGGATTGAACCGGAATATTGTAAACCGACTGATACTTGTACGTCGTTGGTTTCTTATTCATTTGGGTTGCTTTGGTAGTCAAACGAGGACACCCCTTTGAATTGTTGGATTGTATTCCTTCATACAGCCAGCAAATAAATTATTGCCTGATCAACCGTATCCGCTTGATGTGTTGCGGTCTTAAGTACCGCGCCATGCGCATGAGACATAGCAAAACTACGCGAGCAGCTGCGGAACATGGCCAAATCGTTAAAAGAATCTCCAATACATGCTGTCTCTTCCCTGCGGATCCCTAATAATTGCATTAAAGATTCTACCGCCGCTCCTTTATCCACTCCGCCAGGCATCACATCAATGCCGTCCGGATCAGAGAATGATGCAGTAACTCGGCCACCTAATTGTTGATCCAGCGTTCCTAGCATTTGCTCTAGCAAAGGAACTTCACCATAAATCGAAAACTTTGTAACCGGCATCCCCTTTGAGATATCGAGCACCACTTGGTTATTCACTATTAATGGTGGCAAGAACCTTTGACCGACCCGCTCTGATTCGGATGTACGATCCTGAACATAATTGCCTTCTGCACTGCAAATGACGGTAACCAGATCAGCAGGGGCGGTAATCTGCTGCACGGATAACGCTAGATCCGTCTGAAACTTGCTCGCACCAATAACAGTCCCATCTATTCCAACAATGGTAGCGCCATTCTGGCAAATCGCATAACAAGGAACCGCCAGAATATTGATGATAACCTTGATTTCCTCGTGCATTCTACCTGATGCCAGGCAGATTTGTACTCCTTGCTGATGAGCCAAGCGGATGGCATCGATATCCTCCTTGCGGATCTGCTTGCTTTTGTCCATTAAAGTACCGTCAATATCTGAAACAAAAAGCTTTATCAAAGTTCATCCACCTCATTACTAGTTGTGGTTATTAACCTTTACTCTCCGTCCCTGCTCATAGGAGCGGATCGCAGCTTCAGCAATCAGCAGTGCCCGATAACCGGCCGACGCATCCACCGGAGGCGCTTCGCCATGACGGAGCGCATGAATGACCGCATCCATATGTTTATCAAATGTTCGGTGGAACTCGCGATCTACATCGTTGAAATACCCAGCTTCCCAGCTCTCGCCTATTTCGTTTCCAGCAGCATGGAATGTATATTTCTTCACTGTATCTTGAATGACACAGCGGCCATCAGAACCGTTAATCTCAACCCGATGAGTGTCCGGATAGGCATAGGACGATTCATAGCTGCCAACCAGACTGCCCACCGCCCCATTCTCAAAGCGAAGAGCAAGTGACAATGTGCGATAACCGCCGCCTGTCTTATCAGTCATCTCAGCCATTACCGATTCAACCGGACCACAAAGATATTCCAGCATATCGAGTCCATGACATTGCGTCTCGATTAGATTAGCATGCGGATGATCACTGCTTCCTTCTCCACCAAATCGCCAGGTTGCGAAGGAAAGCTCGCCAAGCTTTCCTCCCTGGATAGCCGTATGAGCAAGCTCTACAGGCTTAGCGAAACGGTGATTAAAGTTTATCGCGAAGAATACATTCCGCTTGGCTGCTTCATTAAGGAGAATGTCGGCTTCCTTTAGACTAAATACCAGCGGCTTTTCTACCAGCAAAGGAAATCCAGCCTGAATGACTTCGAGCGTCGCTTCGAAATGCCCCTGATTCGGAAGACACATGCTGACAAGATCAGGTGTCTCCCGCTCCAGCATATCGGCAATCCGTGTATAAGCTTTAGTTCCATACAGCTCTGCTTTCTCATTCGTCCGTGCAGCATCACGGCCAACTATGGCGCAGAACTCCACATCTGGCCTTGCTTCCCAGATACGCGCATGCTGCAATCCCCAGCTGCCTGCCGACTGGAAGCCCTCGGATCTTCCTCGAGCACTTACAGTTCCTCCTGCACCAATCAAAGCGACTTTTATCTTCTTGTCTGCACTCATTGTTCGATTAACACCTTTCCGGTATTACCCTCGAAGAAGAGCTCATAGGCTTCCTGAATACGGTCCAGACCAAACCTGTGTGTAATAATCTGCTGCAGATAAGGAAGGTGATTAAGGATAAGAGCATGATTCTCAGTCAGCTCGTTATATTGGAAGTACTCACTTCCAAGTACTGCACGTTCAGGGGCAATAACATCATTGGATACACCAAGATTCAGCTCTTGGCCATGGCCAACACAGACCAGAACACCACGCTGGTTAAGCGCATCCAAGGAAGTGCGGCGTCCGGAGGTTTTACCACTGGTATCGATCGCAATGTCGACGCCTTCAAGTCCAGCCTCACGGATCACATCGACAACCGAACGATTAGCCAATTGAACAGGAATCGCTCCCATTCGCTCAGCCAGCTCCAGACGATAATCAACAAAATCCATAATAAAGACTGGTGTCTCTTCGCCAAGCAGCAGCTTCGCCATCGCGAGCACGCCAAGTCCAATTGGCCCTGCTCCAGCGATCAGAACGGACTGAATATCCGGATGCACCAGCTTTGCACGTTTGATCGCATGGCCGCCAGTCCCCATAATATCGAGCAGCATTGTCGCATCGCTGAGCGGAATGGAAGGATCTATCGCGAAAAAGACATTCTCGTTAACGACGATATAAGGACTGTAGCCGCCGTCATGTGAAAAGCCATAGTCCGCTCTTTTAGCCAGACATTGGTTGGTGAACCCAAGCTTACAGCTGCGGCATTCACCGCAGAAATCCATTAGAAAGACTACGCCTGGCGTTCCGACTGTTGTTGTTGTGCCTTCTCCGGCTCCCACAATAATACCTGCTGCTTCATGACCAGGAGTAACTGTACTTCCATCATAATATTGGCTGCGATCCGAACCGCAGAGGGCATTCGCCTTCACTTGCATAAGCAGCTGGCCTTTCCCCGGCACTGGCACCTGCTTTTCTCCGTATTCTACCTTCCCTTTACCTACAAATAGCGGAATGTTCATCGTTTGTGGTACATGGATTACTTGACTCATCTTCTCCATCTCCTTTTGCGTTAACATTATCGTTCATGTAATAGGATAAAAAAAGCTGTTTGGTCCTTAACCATTACCTGGTGCTTTCCCGCAAGACAAGCTTCGTATCAATAATCTCATTGAATTTCTGGTCAGACTCGGGATGATTGATTTTGTGCAGCACGATATCAACGGCCCGTTTGGACATTTTACCTTTGGAATTGCTGACCGAAGACAGCTGGAACGGGATAAAAATCCGTGATTGAATGTTGTCAAAGCCGATCACCGCATAGTCTTCCGGCACCTTATATCCATACTTGTTCAGTACATATGCCGTTTCCCAAGCGATTACATCGTTAAAGGCAAATATACCGGTAAATTGTGCCTTCTGCTCGATAAGCTGCTTAACAATTAGCCTTGTATCACCTGCAGATGCTCCAACTTCAACAATCAGATCCTCCTGCACAGGTAATCCTGCTTCTTCATGTGCCCTTCTATATCCTTCAAGCCGCTCTTGCGCACTGGATATCCGAATTGGACCATTCAGGAACAGTACTCTCTTGTGTCCACTGTCGATGAGATGCTTCGTTGCTAGATAGCCGCCTTTTTCATCATCGCAAATGACATAATCGAATTCCGGTTCATCCTTGAATCTACGCCCGATCAGTACAAATGGAACACCGTTCTTCTGTAGAAACCGGATATTATCCGTTCCCCGCTGGGAAGGACAGATAATGATGGCATCGACATTTTTGCCAATTGCCGTGTAGATCGCCAGCTCTTCCATCTCATAATCATCTTCTGTATTAATGATAAATATCGTGTAATTATGCTTGCGAGCTGACTTCTCAATCTCTTTGACCATAATACCGAAATGGGGATTGGCCACATCGCTGACAATAACCGCAATCGTCTTGGTTAGTCCTGACCGGAGCGAGCCGGCAAGCGCATTGCCTACATAGCCCATTTCCTTGGCTAGCTCCTTAATCATCTGACGAGTTGCTACAGCGATATCGTCTTTATCCTTTAATGCCCGCGAGATGGTGTTCGCTGAGAGTCCAGCCTTTGTCGCCAAATCCTTTAAAGTGACTTTCCTGCCTTCCATGCTTTCTCCCCCAGCACCGGAGTGTCTTAATTAGACTCTCTCATTTTGATTAATAGATTAGCACTAGAAATTTTAGGAGTCAAATGTCCAGAGGAGATCAGCTGGTCACCCTTTCAAACCGGTCATGACAATACCTTCTACGAAATATTTCTGCCCTAGGAAAAAGACAAGCATTGCCGGCAATAAGACCACCGTTGTTGCAGCCATGATCAAATGCCACTGTGCATTATACATCCCTTTGAAGGTCTGGAGCCCAAGTGCAAGGGTGTATAATTTCTCATCACTCAAATAAATGAGCGGACCCATGAAATCATTCCACCCGTTCAAGAAGGAGAACAATCCGACCACCACCAAAGCAGGAACAAGCAGTGGCAGCATAATACGGCTGTAAATTCGGAAATAGCCCGCTCCATCAACAAGTGCAGCTTCGTCTAGTTCTTTTGGAATCGTCATAAAGAATTGCCTGAGCAGGAAGACGTTAAATGCCCCACCGCCAAACCATGCCGGAAGCGTCAGCGGAATAAAGGTGTTCGTTGCACCCAGCTTCGCCCATCCAACATATTGCGGAATCAGCGTCACTGCTCCAGGCAGCATCATACTGGTCAGGATGATCATAAAGATCAGATTCCGTCCCGGCCATCTGAGTCTAGCAAAGGAATACGCACAGATGGAGCTCGACAACACCACCCCGGAAACCTCCAGCACGACGATAATAAATGTATTCAGAAAATATCGGTTAAACGGCAGAATCGTCAGTGCTTCCTTGTAATTGCTGAACAGCCAATGATGTGGCATCCAGATCGGTGGGATAACGAATATATCCGACTGATCCATCACCGAGCTGCGCAGCAGCCAGTAGAAAGGAAACAGGCACAAGCAGGTTCCGGCAGCCAGCAAAATATAGATGAACGACTTCGAGAGCACTCTGCTGCTGATCATCCTTTCCCCTCACTTTCGCTGTACACCCATAGGGCAGATGTTTTAAATACCATCAACGTCAAAGCTAGAATAATAAGGAACATCACATAAGCGATGGCTGATGCACTGCCCATACTGGAAAACTCAAACGCTTCACGGTACAGATAGTAGGAATAGAACAGTGTCGAGTTATTAGGTCCGCCCTGCGTCATAATGTATGCCTGCCCGAACACCTGAAAGCTTCCGATGAAACCCATCACTAGATTGAAGAAGATCGTTGGCGTCATTAGCGGGATTGTAATATAAAACAGCTTATGAAAGCCTTTTCCGCCATCCACCTCTACGGATTCATACAGGTGCTTCGGTATACCCTGAAGACCGGCAAGGAAGATGACCATCGTGCCGCCAATCGTCCATAGACTCATCAAGACCAGAGACGGTACGGCTAGACGCTCAGAATAGATCCATTGAAGCCCTGAGATGTGGAATACCTTGAGCAGCTGATTTAACAGACCAAGATCCGGATCAAACAACCACAGCCAGATCATCGATGATGCTACAGCAGGTACAATGGTCGGCAGATAAAAGATCGTTCGGAAGAATGCTTTTCCCCTGATCGGATGATTAAGCAGCAGCGCAACCATAAATGCCAGTAAAATCTGCAAAGGCACACTCAGAATAACGTAATAAGCGGTAACCCCAATCGACTTATAAAATAATGGGTCCGTCCCGTCAAATAAGTGCTTATAATTGCTGAAGCCGATAAATTTTAATGGAGTAATGACGTTGTACTTCGACAAGCTGAAAATGAAGCTGGCAATCATCGGCCCAAGGACGAAGATGAGATATCCGGCGACGACTGGTGCTGCAAACAGAATGCCTGCCCGGGCTTCCTTATTCCATAGCTTTCTCCCGGTAATCATTTCTCCGTATATACCCCTTTCAGCTCTTTTTCCACTTGAGGCTTAATCTTGGTCAATGCTTCTTGGGCTGTCGTCTTGCCAAGCCAAACATCTGCCAGTGCCGAATCAATGATACTGTTGATCTTGGACAAGTTTTTCACGTAATACGATGTGTTCGGGAACCCGTTATCGAAGGCATTACGCATTACAGCATCCTGGTAGCCATCCGGATGTGCGGGGTTACCTGCAGCCCATTTCGAGACCAGATCCTCATTCTCGTACCATTTCTTGAGTACCGGCATCCAAAGTCCACTCGTTTGAAGCTCAATCGTATTCTCCGGATTCATCATCCACTTGTACAGCATCCAAGCTTCCTCAGGGTGCTTCGTATCCTTGAAGATAACAATTGGTTCACCAAGTGTCATTGTAGCCTTGTTCTTCATGACCGGAGCAACCCCAATTCCAAAGTTAAGCTTCTTCGTTGCACCTAGGTCTACGAGGCTCCATTGACCGTCCATCGTCATGGCTACCTTACGGGATTGCAGAGCATTAGCTCCTGATGGAAGGTTCTTTGATTGTGTTGGAGACGGTGCCACATGATATTTGTTAATCAAATCGGCCCAGCGCTGAATCGCTTCCGTTGCTTCCGGATCAGCAAGCTTAAATTCGGTTCCCGTATCATTCACGAACTTACCGCCATTTGTCACAACAGCATTCATATACGCCCAGTTAGGCATCGTTACCCCAAATTGTTTGATCGACTTCGGATCAAAATCAGGATCAAGTGCATTATGCCCCTTCTGATCAAGCGTCAGCTTTTGAGCCGTCTCTACAAATTGGTCCCACGTGTAGGCTTCATCCGCTTTCGTAGGAGGTAGCGGCAGACCGGCATCCGTAAAAGCGTCCTTATTGTAAAACAACGCAAAAGCCTCTAACGCGCCGTTTATTCCTGCCAGCTTCCCTTCATCCCAGTAATACATGGTGTTTGGCAATATATCATTCACACTGACATCCGGATCATTATTAAGGAAATCCATGATGTTGTAGATCCTTCCCTGCGATGCCCAATCCAGTGCAACATCCCCATTAAGAAGACCAATATCGGGCATTTGATTCGACGAGGCCATCGTCGTCAGCTTTGTCGTATAGGAGTCCGGGATGTGTAAGGTATTCACTTTAATCCAAGGATACTTTTCCGTAAAGGATTTAATGGCCGCTTCCTGTACCTTTTTCTCGTTCGGGCTGCCCCAGAACGTATACTTCAAGGTTACCGGATCATGCTTCTCGGGTTCATACTGCACCGCGTTGCTTGCTGTGTTATTACCTATGTCATTAACTGTGTTGCCGGAAACTTCCTTGGTATTGGAATTGCCGCTGTTGCTGCTGCATCCCGCTACGATCACCGAAAGCGCTATCATTCCTGTCCATGCTAAGCCTGCTGTTTTCCTCATAGACTTACCTCCTTCAAAATTGGTTACTAAATTGTTTCACCAAAGATGCAAGTCAGGTTGAACAACTCATTACATAAGGAAAGTCCACACCCCCCATTTACGTTAACATTATCGTTAATGCAGCTCATAGGGTCATTATAAAAGCTTTATAATTGAAAGGTCAATTATAGCTTTCGGACATTATATCGGTGTTAACATTGGGCTTTGATGTCACTATTTCGTAGTTTGAAAATGCTGAAGTCCAACATTAAAAACGGCTCCAATCTTAGATTGAAACCGACAATTTTTTCATCATTTTTTTTATTGTTCACACATAAATACTTCTAAACAAAATGTCTTGATTGTAGTTGCCAAACCCTTTTCCGTAAAGGGTGAGACCACCCCGTCCTCGTCCAGTATCCTCTGCTGCAATACGGAAGGTCCAGTTGATTGCATCCGTCCCGATATCCCGAAGACCAACAGCTGAAATCTTCTGTCCGTCAATGTAACTTCCTTGTTCTTTAACCCGAAGCACCTTCAGTAATCCGTATTGATTCACATCATGAGACCACCAATCCGGCGTTAACCGCCCTCTCGTCTTACCGAAGTCCCCCGGACTGGTCCATACCCCCAGCGACTTATCATTCAGAAAAAATTGAATATCCGAAGGCCAATTCTCATTGACTCGGGGAGCCTCGGATCCGATCTCAAATGAAATTTCAATCTCGTGAAGCTGCTGATCCTTGTACAAATAATTAGGAATCTTATACTCCACCCATCCTCTTGCAAACCACAGAATGCCCGCATTCACTCTCTTCGGATCCATGAAGCAGACTGGATTGTCATATTGCCCAATGACTTTCTCAGTCGTCGCAATCCCGCAGGTTGGCCAAGCCTCGTAACCTGTATAATGCCCGATTGGTAGAGACAATTCATGAAAGCTGAGGGAAGTAGCGTCATTGGGAGACAGCTTGATTTGCATAAATTCGGCTTTAATAAAACAAAACTTATAGGTAGCTCCATCTATTCTTTTCATTTTGCTGCCGACAATTCCCGCCTCTTCCAGCTTCCGAATATGTCCGCTAATGACCGGATTGCTGAGGAACATCTCGGATGCCAACTCTTTCACATGCATTTCTTTTTCAAATAATTTATCGATTATCTTCAGACGAACTTCACTAGCTAGAGCTTCATAGACGATTAACGAATCTTTATTGGTTGATAGCATCTTTTTCTCCTTAATAGGATTTTGTTTTTAGTTAATCCTAAAACTATTTATTGCCTGCTATATGCCATTATGTTACTAATTGTATAGGATTTCAATCTTATCATGGATTTTGTTTTTAGCTAATTCTATTAGGAGGTCACTTCATGACTATTCGCTCCAGTATGCTTGTTGACAAAAACTTTACGGTTTCCCCGGTCGATCCACGACTATATGGCTCTTTTATTGAACATTTGGGACGCGCTGTTTACGGCGGCATTTATGACCCAGGACATCCTACCGCTGACGAGAACGGTTTCCGGCAAGATGCCATCGAAGCTATTAAATCTCTTCAAGTTCCTATCATCCGCTACCCTGGAGGTAACTTCGTATCCGGTTACAATTGGGAAGATGGCGTTGGTCCTAAGAACGAACGGAAACGTCTATTAGAGCTTGCTTGGTGGACGTCAGAAACAAACGAAGTGGGTACCAATGAATTTGCAGATTGGGCCAAGCTGGTTGGTACTGAAGTCATGATGGCTGTTAATCTGGGAACACGTGGTATGGATGCTGCTAGAAATCTTGTCGAATACTGCAACCATCCTTCAGGCACTTATTGGAGCGACCTACGGATCTCTCATGGTTACAGGGAGCCTCACCGCTTCAAAACCTGGTGTCTTGGCAATGAAATGGATGGTCCTTGGCAAATTGGCGCGAAGACGGCCGTTGAATACGGACGCCTTGCTAATGAAACGGCTAAAGTGATGAAATGGGTCGATCCATCAATCGAGCTTGTTGCATGTGGCAGCTCCAGCAGCGGCATGAGCACTTTTGCAGATTGGGAAGCCACCGTTCTTGATTTGACCTATGATCAAGTTGATTATTTGTCCCTGCACACCTACTACAATAACAATGATAATGATACGGCGAATTTCTTGGCCAAATCACTCGATATGGATCAATTCATCGATAGTGTGGCAGCGATTTGTGACTATGTGAAAGCGAAAAAACGCAGTAAGAAAAAGCTTATGCTCTCACTCGACGAGTGGAATGTATGGAATACAATTGGCACGAGCCGCGCGGATGAGCGTTGGCAGATTGCCCCACCAGAGTTCGAAGATGTGTATACCCATGAGGACGCTTTAGCAGTAGGCTGCTTCCTCATCACCCTTCTCAAGCATGCGGACCGTGTAAAAATGGCATGTATCGCGCAATTAATTAATGTTATCGCTCCAATCATGACTGAAACAAACGGAGCAATCTGGTTGCAAACAACCTACTATCCATTCCTGCATGCTTCGAATTTCGGCAGAGGTACGGTGCTTCAATCGGTCATCTCTTCTCCAAAATACGATTCCAAGGACTTTACAGATGTTCCTTATCTCGAAGCGATCACCGTATACGACGAGGAACAAGGCTTGGTTACTATCTTCGCAGTCAACCGGCATCTAGAGGAACAAATGGAGCTCAATCTTGATCTCCGAAGCTTCGGTGACGTGAGTATCATTGAACATCTTGTGCTGGAAAGCGAGGATTTGAAAGCCACGAACACTAAATCCAATCCGCGCAATGTTGTTCCACATGCCGGAGGCCAAACAGTTGTCGATAACGGCAGCGTTCAGGCGTTCCTTCCTAAGGCATCTTGGAATGTCATTCGTCTTCAGACGAAAAAGGGATAAGCTAATCCTCGCAGCAATAAATAAGGGCTAACGAATATACATCACGCTATTCGCTCCATTTAGTTAAGTTTGGATTTGTAACGAATCCTCATAACGCTATTCTCTGTATAAAACCATTTTTTTGTTGCTAGATTGCGACTTAGCCATATCACGATTCGTTAGATTCGTGAAGCAGCTGTTTTTCACCAAATAAGCATTCCAAGATTCGTTAGCCCGGATATCATTGGCTTGCCAAAAGTAAAAAAAATCGCGGTGCAGGGATAGTCCCATGCACCGCGATTTTTCAATTAATTAAACGTTAAAGTAAAACCGCTTTGTACAAAATTCACATTCGGGTATGCGATATTCCTTGTTACCAGATTGTTGAACGTAGCTGAACCGTTACCGGTATAAGTATAGATTGCAGCACCCAAGTGAGCCGTAGAGAATCTGGATGTGGTTACCCCGTCTTTCCCCGTTCCATCTATGGTCACGTTGTTAAAGATGATATTCTCAAACCCTCCGCCATATCCGAATTGAATCGCATCACGTTGTGTATTGATAATATCAACGTTGGTGAAGGTGACGTTCTTGATGGAGTCATTGGAAGCTTCAAGATCAATAGCTCCTCGTTCCCCGTCCCTCGGTTTTAAGGGTTTATCTCACATATACTCACTCATTCGCAGGATTTCAACACCTTAGATCAGATCAATCTTAGGATAGAGAACAGATGAACCCGGTTGAGGTGGTGGGCTGGGCATGTGGAAACAGAGGACTATTAGGAAATAATCCCCAATTCGTTTTCTGCTGCACACATACTCCACGAATCCCTTGGCGTTCACCCTCCCATAACTCAACGGGTCATTGCCCTTACAATCCTTCGTTATACTTGTCCAAGGTGTGGATACCGATCGCGTTTAGCGGATGGGTCTTAGCCCTTAAGGGGAACGAACTCGGTTCTCCGTGCTTTCTTTGTGAAATCCCGCGAACGAGTCAATATACGTGACGTATCTTCATAAAACTTATGCTGCTTCAGTCCAGTTCAAAATCGTTTTCTCTGGCATAAACTTTTCTCCTCGCTGAACAATACCAACTAAGATTCGCGCTAGTTTCCCTATTAACTTAAAGATGGACTGCTGCTTTTTCATCTTCTTTTCCTGCACATTATGTTCATGCAGATGGCGGAAAACAGGGTTATTCCAAACGAGTTGAACGGTCGCGAGATAGAGATATTTTCGTAAGGCAGAGTCTCCTCTTTTCGAAAGAACAATCTGTCCTTTTCGCTTTCCGGACGTGCTTTGGGCCAGGTTAAGACCAGCCTTTCGTAAAACCTGGCGACCGTGCGCGTATTGCTTTAGGTCCCCTGTACCTGCTAATATGGCCGCGGTGAAAATCTTCCCGAGCCCTTTTATGGTGCGAAGCTGCTGCGCCATTGGAATCTCCGAAAGCAGCGCTTCGATGTCCTTTTCGATCTGTTCTAGCATGGAGGTCACACGTTCAAACTCTTCAATGAGCCGTTTTAAATCTGCTTTCGCTTCATCAACAGCAACCCGTTCTCCAACACTTCGTTTTGCTTGTGCGATCAGTTGAGCTGCCTTCTCGGTTCCCGTAGTGCCCCCGGCACGCTGCATATGGACTCGCCATGCACTAAGGACATCAGATACAGTATACTTCTCAAGATCCTGTGGACAAGGAAAGGTTTTAAGAGTCGCCATTGAACGTTTACAGGTCCAATCTTTGAACACAGAAGGATATTCCGGGAAACGAATATCTAGCCAGCGTACGATTCGATTCTGCAGCCGTACACTATTCGTCACCCAAAATTCTCGGTCACTCATCAAGGTCTTCAAGCGCTGGAACTCATGTGACTGACGCGTGTACTCGTAGTAGAAACCTCGGCTGACGGAATCTGCGATGGTCAGTGCATCTTTTGGGTCATTCTTTGACGGGCTATTATCCCGGTTTTCTTTATTTCTCTTCGTCGTGGCTGGATTAACCATGACCACATGCACGCTTTTATCTGATAACCAGTTGGCCAGGTTAAACCAGTAATGCCCGGTTGGTTCCATACCAATAATGAGCTTATTCAATCGATGTTTCTGCTGTAATTCACTCATCCAGCGGATTAGTTTTTCAAAGCCTTCAATACTATTGGAAAATGAGAGATGGCGTTTCGAAACCACTATTCCGCGGAAATTTGTAGCTTGTGCGACATGTATTTCTTTCGCCATATCGATCCCTATTACGAGATGCGAGGTAGTAATTTGTTCAACCCGTTGATTTTGTGCATCTATTTCCTTAAACTTCATAGTAAGAGCTCCTCCCTGATGTGTTCTCGACAAACCCATCATACCGAGGAGCTCCTTTTTTTACAAAGCCTATTTCTTAAGCTCAACAGGATTGTTTATACAGATCTTGACTCGTACCGCTATTAATAATGCTTGTGTCCGAGATCGTAATTCCAGTATTGTTCTGGAAGTGGTACCCTGGGAAAACGGTGTTGAGTCGAATGCCAGATCCACCAACGGTATCAATAATTACGTTATGATCAGCTTTGTGTCCGCTGCCGCCAAAGAAAGCAATACCTGCTGCACGCCAATTATTTTCGATCGTGTTGTAAGAAAACGTATTATTCACTCCTGCCGGTGCACCATTCGTGTTACTCGTCCAGACCGCAAGAGCATCATCTCCGTTGTTTCGCAGACTGCTATTGCGAACAATGGAATTGCTTGTTCCTTGAGCGAAGTTGACACCATCAGCCAGGTTATTCCGGATCCGGCTGTTCTCAATTGTCAGCCCATTCGCATAGATCGCTGGAGTATGAGCATAATCCCCTACCCAGAATCCACATTCAAAATGCTCCACCCATACATCATGGATTTTCGAGTTGGTACCGAAGTTATCCATAAATCCTTTATAAATCGCATTTTGTCCATAACGGGATCTGAGCTTCGAATTGAGATATACGTTACTGAAGTCGAGCTTGCCGCTAATCCGGAGCGAGATCCCTCCGCCTGCTGCATTGGGATTCGTGAACTGGATATTCGTATACCAGAGACCAGCGCCTGTGATTGTTAGATTATTGATCATATTGCTAGCCGAGCCAATCTCCCACATGCTGCTGAGATGGAATGTTCCATCAGGAATGTATAAGGATTTTCCAGCCGCTACTGCTGCTGTCACAGCTGATTTGAAGGATGCTAGATCATCTTGGCCATCATTAGCGATCGCACCAAAATCGGTCACAGACACCGAATTAGCCGGTTGCGCAATGGCTGTTGGGACGGGTTCAACCTCAATGAAGTCTACCCCATACTCTAAGCTGTCTCCATTTGCCTTCTGAATGCGAATGGTATCTCCTGACTGAAGCGGAGTATCCAGCTTCCAATGCACTTCATCAAAGCGGAATAACGGACGCCCTCCACCAGGAGCATCAGCGGGCATATCTCCTGAGAAATATTGCCAATTATAGTAGGAAGATAGTGCTATGGTCTTTGCTTTGACATTATTCACATAGACGTCAAGCGAGCCGTTCAGACCCATACCATCTGCCGAATCAGGCATAGTAAATCTCATCGTAACGCCTGCGCCACCCTCACCTTGACGTACGGTCCATTGCAGATAGGAGCCATTCGAAGGAAGAGCAATGTATTTTTGTCCGGATGCTTCTGAAGCGATAAGAGATTGATCAAAAGTTGGTGCAGACTGCAGCGTTGCTCCGCCGCCGCGAGTTGCATCATCGGTATCATATCGATTGTATGGTACACTTGCTCCTCGAACGGAATAAACAACCAGATTAGCTGTACTTACGTTATTAGCTTGTTTGGCTGCAACTTCATTCGTGTCTGCTGCAATGGTTGTCGTAACTGTGTAGTTCCCATTAATCGCTGACCATGACCCAGGAATGCTCACATTAGCAGAGGCTCCAGGTGCTAAAGCTCCGCTATACGAGCCGCTGTACGTTTGGATAGTCGTACCAGCTGAATTTTTAAGTAAGACAGTAATTCCATGAGCTCCACTTGCAGAGGCAACGGTTCCCTGGTTTTTCAGATTTACTGTGAAAGCAATCGTATTGCCGGCTACAGGATTGTTTGGCGTCCATGAAGTTGTGCCAATGAGATCTGCGCTTGCAACTTGGGCGACAACCAATGAAGCTGCGTTCGTGTAGCCGTTATTGGAATCGTTAAGCTCGATGATCGAGTTATTCTCATCCACCTTGGCACTGACCGAATAATTAGCAGCAGTCTTGGTCCCAACATTTAAGGATACCGACGCTGTTGCACCAGCAGTGAGTGCTCCTACTGGAGCAGATCCAGCAAGTTCATTGTTCATGTAGAAATTAACGGTAGATGCAGCAGCGCTCGCGTTGCCGTCATTTTTTACAGTGGCGTTAAGAGTTATGTTGCTAGACTCATCTGGGGATACAGGCGACCATGACATATTCGTGATCGTCAAATCCGGATTGGCTGCAGGTGTACCAAACACTTGGAACTCTGCGATTTGCCCAGATGGAGCACCAGAATTCGAAGTAATGTTCAATTGCAGGCGTTTAACCGTCGCTGTCACCGGAATAGTCACGGTATTGCCAGATGTCGGGTTAAAGGTATACGTTTGCGATGAGACCAGGTTGCTGAAGGTAGTAGTCGCTTGATTATGACCTACTACTTGAATCGTTTGCGTACGTGTACCCCACTCTGTCGCTGGATTCAGCTTTAATACGATGGAAGAAACATTGTAGTTTTTGCCAAGATCAAGCGTTAGTGTGCTTGGATTGCTGCCGCCTTCCCAATACGTGCTTGTATTGTTATCGTTTGCATTCGAAGCCACATAGATTTGTGTGCTGGAGGACGCGGTCATTGTCTTGCCAATCGCGATGTTATCGGTTGGTGTTGGTGTTGGTGTCGGTGTTGGTGTCGGTGTCGGTGTTGGTGTTGGTGTTGGTGTTGGTGTTGGTGTTGGTGTCGGTGTCGGTGTCGGTGTTGGTGTTGGTGTTGGTGTTGGTGTTGGTGTTGGTGTTGGTGTCGGTGTTGGTGTTGTGCTGGACGCGGTCACCTTGATCTCATCAATATTGATGTTCGCGGAATCGCCAGCATCGTATTTGTAAGTAATCGTATTGTTACCGGAATTCAAGGTGAGCGTCTCTGCTTTGGTACCCCATGTATCCCAATTCGCCAGATTTGGCAAAGTAGTCTGACGAATCTTCGTTCCATTCACATAGATACTAATCGTCTGTGAGGCGCCGTTTGCGTTACCATATTTCAATGTAACATCATAGCTTCCTGCGCTGGATACGTTCGCTGTGAATGCTGTTGCTGCCCCTTGTGTCCAGTAACCATCTACAAAGCCAGTGCCGGAGAAGCCAGTGTGATCAGTATTCACTTTCGCTCCACCTGATAACGCTGCTGATTCCGCTTGGTATGTACCAGGAGATGCCGGGATGCTGGCGCCATAAATCTCGAACTCGGATAACTGAGCTGCCGGCCATTCTGTATTTACCGTTACATTCAAGCGCACATAACGCGTGCTTGTTGCTGTAAAGGTAATAGTAACCGCATTGTTTGCAACCGATGGATTAAATACATAACCAGTTGAACCTACAATGTTCGTAAACGTTGAACCGTCCGTACTTCCTTGCACAGCCAAGGTTTGTGTCCGTGTACCCCAGCCTGCTGGCAGCTTCAGAACGATCTGATCAATGCTCGTATTGGCACCAAGATCGACTTGTATCCATTGTGGAAAAGCATTATTGGTACTTTCCCAATAAGTAGCCTGGTTACTGTCTTTCACATTGCTTGGTGCGTATGTTTGGGATTGGCCGCTTGACGTAATCGTCTTACCGAGTGTTAAGTTCTGTCCCCCTGCGGCAGAGACTGGTGCTCCACTGGACAAAAACAAGCTAGTGATCAGCATCGTTGCAATAAGCAACCATGCGACATACTTGTTGCGCATTATATTCCTCCTCAATAATTTATCTATTAATTATTAACTATGGGAGCGGTTACAAGATGTCTGCTTAATAAGCCTCCTTCCAATGGAATACCTCTAATTATAGGAACAATATGATTCCGGCAATAAGATGTAATCCTACGGAAAATGTATGTGATTCCAAGATCATGAAGATGAGTTACTCTACTATAGAGCTGATTGAACACAAAGAAGACTGTCGAGACTTTGCTCGACAGTCTTAAAATAATCTACTTCGGTTCCCTATTGAGCTGTATCAAAACTCAAGTACTTGAAATAATGAAAATCCGCTGCTCTTTTCTGATTGCTCAAATCTTGTGTGCATAGTCCAATGAACGTCCCTGTTCATATTCATCCGACAGCTGGCCTAAATCATGCACCGGTCCAACTTTCGCCCAGCCTTCCGCATTTACAACTGCGCCCTCAACCTTCTTTTCCTCACGGCTTAAGGATTAATCGGCAGATTATTTTGTTCACGCATTAATTGGAAATACGTATCTGGTCTGACAAACACGATGTTGCTGTTGCTGCTGAAGTTATTTACCGCGTTTACGATCATTTGGTATGAAACATCCCAAGGATTAGACTGAATACTTACAAAACGTGGTGCTGTTCCATTCCAGCCCGCAATTGCATTATTAATCTCGGAGATGATCGTTGCCTGAGAGTAACAATATGTCGCACTTAGTCCTTGCGTCGGCAGTGAGTTGCCGTAGATGGTGATCGGACCTCCGGCATTTTGTCCAGTTAATCCTAATAACGAAGGAGCGTATTGGGCAAAGCTGTTCCCTACGTTTGGATTAATTCCACCGGTAATTGTATTCCAAATGGTCGCGACCTTTAACCCCGCACGATTCATGTAATCATTAGATAAGGCCACGAAACTATTCAGATAAGTTTGATTCCCCCAAGAATTCGGGTACGTATAGCCGATACCGGATGGCCCTGCTATAAGTGCGTCGTTAGGTGTAGCGCTATTGTACAAATAATTCAGCACGCCTGGCATTGCATCCAGCATGGCAGGAGAAACGGTCCAGCCCAGCGGCACAGCTCCGCGGTTAGGAGAGTCCCATATTTTCTTAAAGCGATGCTCCATATATTGCAAATTGTCACCGTCACTCAATATGAGCGAGACATAGATCTTGTTCTGAAGCGTTGGTTTAGTCGGCACCGGCTTCACATTAACCGTTCTGGAAGTGCCGCCGAATACGGTCAGATTGGAGGACCAGTCGCTGGCAATCGTAGAAATGCCATATTCCGAAGCAGCTTGAACACCAATTGCCTCATCCGGCCACCAGCCCATGTAAATCCCGCTGCCATACGGCATATCGGAGAAGAAACTTTGCAGCAATGTTTTTTCTGCCGGAACAGACGGATCCAGCCATACGACAGCCGCCCCGCTTGCCAACGCATAATCGCGCAAAGCCCCTTTAATTCCCGGAGTTAAGCCGATAAGGAGTCTATGTGTCAGTGAGGACCAATAATGGTCATGCAAATATTGATATACCTGAAGCTTCGTGCTGAAGTCTCCACGCAAGTCATCCAATATTGGCAGATTGTACGGTGCTGAGGTCAGCTTGCTCACCAGGCTTGGCGGTGCTACAATACCGCCGGATTGTGAAGCAATTGTTGTAGCCAAGTTTACCGTATCAGGAACAGCATCATCATAGACAACAATCCCGTTAATTTCGCTGGCGTATTTGGTGATCAGTGACCAATTGTTCGCCACGTCTGTATGACCGATACCCAAATCATTCAGCCATTTGTCCTTCCCATCCTCATTTTTGACATTATCGTCATAGGTGTAGATCCTTGGCTGCGTTTTGTTAACAAGCCCCTTCAGTGTCGTGAATACGACGGCTTCGTCTGATTTGCCTTGCAGACTTGTTCCAACGGCATCTACTTTCGTATATGCCCGCCCGTACCAATAGACCCTGAATTCGATCGCGTGTCCGGCTGTCGGGTTATTGAAGTTTAATGTAAATCTCTCGTAAGAGCCCACCTTCGTCCATTGCTGACGGGTAATATCTCGTGTGGCCAATATTTGGCCGTTCGTATTGTCTCTGACATCAACTGTGACAATGAGATCATTATTGGCCGTATTATTATCAATGATCATATCGAAGAATGCCTGGTTAGCTCCTACCGGAATATCGGTAGCATAAGGCCCGTATACCATATGCTGATTAGGAGCATCTATCGAAGTTTGAGCCAGCCAGCCGTTGCCGTCCAAATGTCCGGTACCATGTCTAACCTGTGTGCCTTCCGCCTCATATTTATACTCGGTTACCAGATTCATGACGTCTAGTGTGGAAGCAGGTGTTGAAAACGACGGAAGGATTTGCCCTGTTGGCCATGCCAATCCAGAAGCTTCCGCCTTCGGGAGCCCTACAAATGGAGAAGATGCAGCCAATATAACCGTTGCTAGTAAGACTGCTCCTAGCTTTTTATTCCATTTCATTGTCATTTCCTCCTAAAAAAAATTGCCACATTCGTGGTCGATCTCTGGCCAGTACGGATGAGCCTCACCTGTTGCCGAGAACATTCTTCACATTTCTCTCCTACCACCTGCCTTCACCCTTAACTTAAGTGTGTCGACATCATGATGACCAATAAGCGCATTGAATGTTTCATCGTGATGTAAGCGCATTATTTGTAAAATAATATATCACTCATATTGTATATGTTCAATATATCTAATGTATGAGTTTTCCATCCTCTCCTCATCTAGCGTTCAATTAAACTTTGACATCCATCCGTAGACATGGTTTATATGGAGATACAAGATTTTAAGGAGGTAGAAGCTTGAAACGGGCAGTAACTATCATGGTGCAAGGAACGGCTTCTGATGTAGGAAAAAGCGTTTTGACTACGGCATTATGCCGTATTTTCATACAGGACGATTGGAAGACTGCGCCTTTCAAATCGCAAAATATGGCGCTCAACTCCTACGTCACACTTGACGGCAAGGAGATTGGCAGAGCGCAAGGCGTGCAGGCAGAAGCCTGCGGGATTGCAGCCACGACAGATATGAATCCGATTCTGATCAAACCAACTGGCGACATGAAAGCGCAAATTGTCGTACATGGCAAGCCGCTTGAAGAAATGAGCGCTTGGCGTTATCGAGAGGAGTATATACCTCTTGCCGAGGGAATCGTGACAGATGCACTAGACCGCCTTCGTGAAGAATATGATATCGTCGTCCTAGAAGGAGCCGGAAGTCCGGCCGAGATTAATCTCAAAGACCGAGATATTGTGAACATGCGCATGGCCGAGTGGGCTGACGCCCCTGTCCTGCTTGTCGCAGATATTGATAGAGGAGGCGTCTTTGCTTCCATTGTCGGAACGATGGAACTGCTGGAAGAAGATGAACGCAGCCGGGTAAAAGGATTCATTATTAATAAATTTCGCGGCGACATCAGCCTTCTGCAGTCTGGTTTGGATTGGCTGGAGGAGCGTACAGGGATTCCGGTGCTTGGCGTTATCCCTTATCTGCCAAGGCTCGATATTGAGTCTGAAGACTCTGTTGTGCTGGAGAAGCTGCAGGAACAGGAAGGGAACGAAGATAAAGAGATTGATATAGCAGTTATCCGACTGCCACGTATCTCAAATTTCACCGACTTTGATCCGCTTTCGGCAGAACCGGACGTCTGTCTACGTTATGTGGAGAGTGCAGATCAACTGGGACAACCGGACATTATCATTATTCCAGGCTCAAAGAATACGCTTGATGATTTGCTCTTCCTCAAGCAGTCCGGCATGGCAAAAGCTATCGCCAAGCGGGTCTCGGAAGGCAGCTTCCTCGTCGGAATTTGCGGAGGCTATCAAATGCTCGGTCACAGGCTGTATGATCCGCAGCAGGTCGAATCGGTACATGGTGAAGTCGTTGGACTTGGCTATCTGCCGCTAGACACGACCTTCTATACAGAGAAACGAACGGAACGAGTAAGCGGAACCATAGCCGCTTCCCATCCCAACTGGCCAAGTGCACAAGGACAAGCCATTGAAGGCTACGAGATTCATATGGGGCAGACAACTCCACTCTCGCAGGTGCATCCTCTTCTCTCCATAAACGGTCAATCTGAAGGGGCTATCTCAGAGAATGGCCGGATCTTCGGGACGTATTTACACGGTATCTTTCATAATGACACCTTCCGAAGGCAGTACCTGAATATGGTCCGTGCATGTAATGATTTGACTCCAATCAACGACATATTGTCATTCCGAAGCAGACAGATTGAGGCCTTCGACCGATTGGCCGATCATGTACGCAATCATCTGGATATGGAGCAGGTTTATCACATTCTCTTTGCTAATCAGTCCGAACCAGCTATAAAATAAATCAAAAGGGACATCCGCGGATGTCCCTTTTGATTTCACTTATTCCAACATCTCTTTTATCCGCATCGAAACCGTTTCTCCAAGCTTCCTATGCTCTTCTTCGTCAAAATGAAGCCCATCCAATTCACTTGATGTAATGACAGAAGAAAGATCCAGAATACTGGCATCCGTGTATGGCTTCAGCTTATTGAAAGCTTCGCCTAGTCTTTTGGATTTGGCTTCTCCTCCAGCGAAAATGCTGGCTGATAATCCTATCTCCTTGATTGGAGGCGGTACGAGCAGTAGAACTTGTGTATTCTTGTTCTCTACATGGCCGGGCAGTGTTGTTTGAATGACCTGAACAAGTGATAAAACACTGATTGCAATATCTGCTGCAGAAACCGCATATCGCTGCTTCAAGTCGTTTGTTCCCAGCATGAGAGCTACAAGATCCAATGGTGCGTGGGAGCGTAAACAGGGGACTAAATAAGCCTTGCCGCTCATTACGCCTTCCACGGGATCATCCCATACTGTTGTCCGTCCAGGTAGTCCTTCCTCTATAATCTCGAAATTCTCTCCTAGCAGTTCCCGGACAACCCCCGTCCAACGAACATTCCGTGGAAAACGTCCTCCCCGCGGATTCAATCCATAAGTGTTTGAATCTCCAAAGCATAGTACTGTTTTCATCGCCCTTGACACCTCCACGCCACCTTACTCACAACCGTATTCTCGCAGCCGTTCCCCGTATTGATGCAGTAGCTTGTGAAAGGCTGCAGTACTGGCAGTTAGACCACCCTCTCGATTACGTGCCTGCCAATGACGTTTGAATTCATCAATTGTAATCTGAAGTTCTGTATGCAAGTACTTCAGCCAATCCCTCTCAGCTCTAGAATCTTCTAGTTCTTGAAGATAGATATACCGATGAAGCCCGGCCCCCTGATTGATTAAACGCAGCGTATTCATGAGCTCGTCCTTGACGAGTGCAGCATCCGAGCCGAGAAGCTCCAGTGCTTCGATCTCGATGCGGCGCGCATCCAGCCATTCTTCCATTTCGGAGTATCGATAGTCAAGCTGGAATGGTGTGCCGATGCCTCCCAACAGTTTCGCAATCCGGGGTAGAAGTGTAGTACTCTGCTCCAGCTCTTCCTTGGATGTCAAACCTCGGTTTAACAAATAACTTGTATACGTCCCGTTCTCAATGGTACACCGCTCCATGTGGTAATAACGTCCCAGCTTCAGAAGCAGCTCGGCACCTGCACCACTGCGATCCTGCAGCATACGCTGAGAGACATGATACAGGAGTGGTTCCAAACCATCGAGATTGGCATTCGCCTGCCAGCTGACCGCCGCCGCATATGCGAATCCCGGATAACTGATAGACGGCACCTGCCAATGTCCGCCATCGCCCCAATCGGTTACGAGTAGCCCTGCGGCGCCATATTCTTTGCCATTCCTTGCTGCGTCAGCGATATTGCCAAGCATATTATCCGTACGGCCTGATATAGATTGCCAGGTACTTGTTCCCGGGCAAACATAATATCGAACCCCATTCTCATGCAGCATTCTGCAATGTGGTTCATAAGGAATAGGAGCATCATAATTCCAATGCAGCACCGTAACATCATCGGGTAATTGGCCAACTAACTCCGGATGGTGAGTAAGTACATCTCCCCACATCATCGGCTTCTTGCCATGGCTGCGTGCAATGTTAAACATTCGCTCGGCATATTCCATGTACAGTCTGCCGACTCCAATCTCATCAGCCCGCTCCTTGCTGGCCCCTGTTCCAAGTCCAAACGGCTCATCCATATTCAAATTGACATAGCTGGAGGAGAAATTCGGCAGCAATTCGTCGAACATGTCCTTGGCCAGCGCTAAAGACTTCTCATCAACTGGATTGAGCGTCGTTGGAGGCAGCTTGAACGACAGCGGAGTTGGCATGCCATCCGGGTGCTCGGCCAGTTCCCTAAATTCAGGCTTCGATAACCATGGATACATATGTCCAAGACAGTTCTGACTTGGCACGAGATCAACGAAACGCTCTGATGCATAAGCATCCAATTCCTGATATTCCTCAGCTGTAAGTGGCGTGTCTTCCGGGAATAAGGCGCTGTATTTCTCGTATTGGAAGCTATAGCCCTCCATATAAAGCTGGAGATGGTTGAATTTCAAAGCTGAGAGACGGTCGATGTGAGTAAATAAAGTGTCCAGCTTCGGTATCTTGTTCCGCCCAATGTCCAGCATAACCCCGCGGACCGGAAAATCTGGCTCATCCTCGATAAGACAATGTACCCATTCCCCTTGTTGGGCCTCTATCATCTGTCCTGCAGTTAGTAAGGCATAATGAAGCCCTTGTGATGCACTGGCTGTTAATCGTAAACCATTCGTATTCCACTCTATAACATAACCCTGCGGATGAAATCCGGAATGATGCTCAATAACAACAGGCGTAGCAGATTGATTGGCTAAGAGAGCAGTCACCTCTTTTGGAAGATAACCTGCAAGACGCTCCTCGACTCCAAGCTTCTCCGCCATATGATAGGCTTCAGCACCAATTGGCTGAACATCGAATCGAACAGCCGCAGGCGAGCTTTCGCCGGTAGATTCATAGCGCCGTGGCTGTGGATAAAGATATAAGGGGATGTTCATCGTTTATCCGCCTCCTGATCATTAAGCTGTAATAGGATCGCCGAAAGTCCCGCTTCCGTGAACTTGCCTCCGCTAAACGAAATCAGCCCGCGGAGCGGCATATGTTCCATGAAGGCCCGCAGCATCGCCTTATGCTCATCGGCAAGTCCAGATGAGAATGGCAGATTAGCAATCAACTGATTTACGAATTTCTCTCCCGAAGCAATCTGGCTGATCTCCGACAGGGTTGAATTGCGGTGAAACACCATTCCGCTAGCTCTTGTCGACTCTACGGTCACCTGTTCGGAAAAGACGATTTCCTGTGACGACCGGCCGATCAACAACTCATATTCACCGGTTTCTACTGTCCATTCACAAGCCTCATCGTTATAGTAAGCGAAGCTGCGCTTATCAAGCTCGAACGCTGCGAACTTGGATTCGCCAGGCTCCAGACTTATTTTATCAAAGCCCTTTAACTCCTTATCCGGACGGATAACAGAGCTTTCCTTATCTCTTACATACAGCTGCACGACTTCCATTCCCGCACGTGATCCGGCATTCGTTACCTTGACCTTAACGCTCAGTGTATCAGTATCCTTCAGCGTCTTTTTGTCCACTGTAAGCTCCGAATAGCTGAAGGTTGTGTAGCTTAGTCCGTGTCCAAAAGGGAATAATGGCGTGATATTCTTCTTATCGTAATAACGGTAACCAACGAATATCCCCTCCCTATAGTCAACCTTATTCCCTTCACCCGGGAAGAAGAGATACGATGGATTATCGCTCAGTTGAACGGGGAATGTTTCGGCGAGCCGACCGGATGGATTGGCATCACCAAACAGCAGATCGGCGATTGCGCCGCCAAGCGCTTGACCGCCTAAATAAGCTTCTAATACACCTTTGGCGCTGCCGAGCCACGGCATCTCAACCGGTGCACCATTGCTAAGTACAACAACTAGATTCGGCTGTGCCTTGCCAATTGCTTCTATTAAAGCAACCTGATTCGCAGGCATTCGCAAATGCTTGCGGTCAAAGCCTTCAGATTCATATCGGCTTGGCAGTCCAGCAAATAGAACAGCAATGTCCGATTCAATAGCAATTTGGATGGCTTCTGCGATTAACTCTTCATCCGGTACCTCGCCGTTTAGCTCATACCCCTTCGCATAACGAAGCTCTGCCATACCCCCTGCCGACTTAGTGAGCTCCTCGCTAATATCTTCCAGTCGTGTTGGTCGAATTTGGGAGCTACCACTGCCTTGGAACCTTGGCTCCTTGGCCATCGCCCCGATTACAGCAATCTTCCCTTCTTTTGAAAGCGGCAGAATATCGTCTTCATTTTTCAAAAGCACCATGCTTTCCCGGGCGATCTCGCGAGCCAGCTGATGATGCTCCTCATAGTCGACTACGGTGTCGGAACGGCGGCTGTCGACTGCGCGGAACACAATCGTCAACAACCGATCAACAGCTGCGTCCAGTGTGGCCTCGGTGAGCTCGCCACTTCGTACCGCCTCGACAATTTGTCGTTCACCCTCCCCATGACTAGTAGGCATCTCCAATTCGAGCCCTGCAGCAAGACCTTTCACTCGGTCGTTTACTGCTCCCCAATCCGATACGACAAAGCCTTCATGACCCCATTCATCCTTGAGGATATCCGTCAACAGTTCTTTATTCTCGGAAGCAAATTCCCCATTAACCTTGTTATAGGCACACATCACTGTCCATGGCTGAGCCTGTTTCACTGCCCCTTCAAAGCTCGCTAGATAGATTTCACGCAAACTACGCTCATCTACAATTGAGTCAGAAGTCATTCGGCGATGCTCTTGATTATTAGCTGCAAAATGCTTCAGCGAAGTGCCTACCCCTTGGCTTTGCACACCTTGGATATGATGGGCAGCCATCTCGGAGGTCAAATAGGGATCCTCGGAAAAATATTCGAAGTTGCGTCCACACAGCGGTGAACGTTTAATATTTACACCTGGTCCTAATAAGACAGCCACCTCTTCCGCTTGGCACTCACGGCCAAGTGCTTCCCCCATCCGCCGGATCAGATTACGGTTCCAGGAGCTTGCAACACCAGCTGCAGAAGGAAAACAAGTCGCCGGGACGCTGTCGAACAAGCCCAAATGATCAGCCGATGTACTCTGCTTGCGTAGTCCATGTGGACCATCCGTCACCATGACAGACGGAATACCAAGCCTTTTGATACCACGCGTATGCCACGTATCAGCGCCTGAGCACATACTCGCCTTCTCTTCCAATGTCATCTGTGCAATCAATGACTTTATATCTCTTAACTGACTCATGCCACCGTCTCCTTACTTGTTGATTCGATCAATTCCATAGCAACTGCTTGGACATCCCGGCAGTTTGGTCCAATCATAATGTGGAAGTCTCCAGGCTCAGCCGCATATCCGGCGGTTGGTGTCCAGAATGCCAGATCGGAGGCATGGATCTCGAACTCTATTTCCTTGCTCTCCCCAGCGTCCAGCATAACTTTCACAAAACCTTTCAATTCCTTCACCGGACGGACAATACTGCCGTACAGATCCTGAATATAAAGCTGCACCGTTTCCACACCAGTACGAGTGCCCACATTCGTAACGGTCATGCGAACACGTATTAACTCATCGCTCGTCATTTGACCGCGGTCCAATATCACTTCTCCATATTCGAACCGGGTATAGCTGAGTCCATAACCAAACGGATAAAGCGGATCGTTAGGACCATCCAAATATTTGCTGATATACTTCTCCGCTGCGTTCTCCACCTTCACAGGACGGCCTGTCCGGAAATGGTTGTAGTACACCGGAACCTGGCCGGTATGAACAGGAAAGCTCATGGTCAGCTTACCGGATGGGTTGTAATCCCCGGTAATGACATCCGCAATCGCGTGCCCCGCTTCTGAGCCGAGGAACCAGGTCTCCAGAATGGCATTCACTTTTCCCTCGAACCAATCCAGTACGAGCGGACGTCCATTTGTCAGAACCAGTACAACCGGCTTGCCGGCAGCCACCACGGCCTTAGCTAGTCGAAGCTGTGCTTCAGGCAATTCAAGACTCATACGGGAAGCCGCTTCGCCGGACATATCGCTGCTCTCCCCTAATGCCAAGATAACAAGCTCAGCTTGATTTACCTGCTCCATTGCAGCAGCAATACCACCTTCAATCGAAGCATTTACTCCGCAGCCAGGTGCATAGAGAAGCCTCTCTTCTGTAAATCCTTTCTCCTGCATCCCCTCATATAAAGTAACCGTTTCATGGCTGTATCGAGAGAACTGCCATGGACCAAGCAGATCCTTGCTGTCTGCGAAAGGACCAATCAGAGCGATTTTGCCAGCAGTCTTCGCAACCGGTAGTGCTCCGTCGTTCTTCAGCATTACGATGGATTCACGGGCAAGCTCTCGACTTTTCAACCGATGAGCTATACTGAAGTGGTATTCGATCTCTTTCTCTGGACGGATGTAACGGAATGGATCATCCATTAAGCCGGTTTTATATTTGAGTGTCAATATACGTCGTACCGCATCGTCAAGCTGTGACTCGGAAAGTTTACCTTCTCGGATAAGCTCCGGAAGATAATCGAAGGATCGGGTTACCATCTCAATGTCCATCGTCGCGTCTACCGCATGCTTAGCTGCCTCTTTGGCATCCTTGGCATAGCCATGCTCCACGATCTCATCAACCGCTCCATAATCAGAGATGAGAACTCCATCAAAGCCGAGCTCATCCCGCAGCAGATCCTTCAACAACGTCGAATTGGCTGCAACCGGAACTCCTTGATAAATATTGAAAGCATTCATTACCGAACCCGCACCTGCTTCAATTCCTGCCTGGAACGGCGGTAAATACAGGTTACGCAGCATCCCTTCGGAAATATCAACGGAATTATAATCTCGGCCGCCCTCAGCCGCACCATACCCGATAAAATGCTTCAAACAAGCAATAATCGTCTCCTGATCAAGAAGGGACTGCCCCTGGAAACCTTCTACTTGGGCTTTGGCAATTAAAGCTCCAAGGTACGGGTCTTCACCTGATCCTTCCACGACTCTTCCCCAGCGGGGATCACGGGAAATATCGATCATCGGCCCGTGGTTGTACATAATACCCGAAGCACTTGCTTCTTTTGCCGATATCGCACAGGCTTGTCGAATGGCATCCATATTCCAGCTGCAGGACCAGGCAAGTGGCACCGGGAATATCGTCTGTGCACCATGGATGATATCTCCGTTAAATAGAAGCGGAATCCGATGCGGCGACTGCTCAACGGCAATCTTCTGCAGCTCGAACACCCGGCTGATATCAAAAGCTCCCAATATGGAACCTGCTCTCCCCTCGGCAACCAGCTTCTCGGGAGGATCAGACTGGACCGAGCTGCCAAACGAGAAGTTCGAGGCCATACACTGGCACATTTGACCAACCTTATCTTCGAGTGACATCCGCCCTAGCAATTCCTCAACGGCGCTTACTATTTCCTCATCCGTACGCGAAACCAGCTGATCTTTCCGGTATGGTTTTACCGTTTCAATCAACGTCTCTGACAGGAACGGGCCGCGCCCCTTCTCTCCTTGCAACGTGAATGATCCAAACAGCGGTACGTACAAATGGCCGGTAAAGGTCGATTCCCCAAACGAAAGCTCTACCGTGACTTGTTCATCTGGCTTCCAGAACGCACTTCCAATTCCTCGGATGCTATTATCCTCTGTCGTAACCGATTCAAATCGAATGGGCAGAGGTAAAGGCTCCATTGCGAGGTCTAAGGTGTAATTTGCTTTTTTCAGCACTTTAAATTGCAGCTTCAGCTTCAATCGAGGCGTCTCGACGAATGCATGCCAAATACCGATCATTATTCTTACTCTCCCTTCAAATTCAGTTAGACCGGGCGGATTAGCCTTTCACTGCGCCGATCGTCATCCCTTTCACGAAATATTTCTGGAAAAACGGATAGACAAGCAGAATCGGAATAACACCGATAACCGCAATCGCCATTCGGAATGTCTCACTAGGAAGCTGCGCCAAGGCTTGGGTCGTACCCATGTGGCTGTTCGAGGTCAAGAATTGAATATCACTCATAATGCGATTTAGAACATTTTGCAGGCTGAACAAATCCGGATCCGTTACGAACACCAAACCATTGTTCCAATCATTCCAATAACCCAGCGTCTGGAACATACCAACGGTAGCCAGAATCGGCATTGAAAGTGGCAGGATGATTCGGTAATATGTTTTGAATTCGCCTGCCCCGTCGATGGCCGCCGATTCCAATACGGCAGTTGGTATCGTCGTTGAGAAGAAAGTCCGCATCAAGAGGACATTAAAGCCATTCATGAGCAGCCATGGAATAAGCAGCGCAAAAATCGTATTTTTCAAATGGAAGATTTGCGTATAGACCAAATAGGTTGGTACAAGGCCCCCATTAAACAGCAGTGTGAAAAAGACAATAAAAGCAATCATCTGTCCGCCCGGCAAATCCTTGCGCGACAAGGGATACGCCAGCAATGAGGTTATGACTAGACTTGCCGATGTACCGATGACCGTAACCAAGACCGTAACACCATAAGCRTGAAAAATCTGGCTCGACTGATTCCACAAATATTCATAAGCTTCAAAACTGAAGGCAGAAGGGAAGAGCGTATAGCCGTGGGCTACTATGGCCGACTCATCCGTGATTGATGCCATAAACAATAGAATAAACGGCAGGATGCAAGCGGCCGAAAGTGCGATCAAGATAATATGCGCCGACCACTGCCAGATTCGATTTTCTTTATCCATAACAAGGGCTCCTCTCTAGAACAACGCGTTCTCTTTGTTGATTTTCCGCACGACGGTATTGGAGACAAGCACGAGCACGAACCCGACCAAAGACTGATAGAAGCCAGCCGCGGAGGACATGCCGATATCACCTAGCTGCATCAATCCCCGGAATACATAGGTGTCAATGACGTTGGTGGGGAGAACAGAGCTCCCGAGTTCATAGGAACCTGGTAGAACAATCCGAAGTCGGAGTAGAAAATCCGGCCAATACCGAGCAGTGTCAGCATAATGATGACCGGTGTGATCATCGGAATCGTAATCTTGCGGATCTGCATCCACTTTGAGGCACCATCAAGCTTCGCCGCCTCGTAATATTCCGGATCAATGCCAATGATGGCTGCCAGGAACACGATGCAGGAATAGCCGGCTCCCTTCCAGAGATGAACGATGGTCAAGATATACGGCCAATACTCCGGCTCGTTGTACCAGTTGATCGGCTCAAGGCCTAATGCAGGCAGTACGGTGTTATTCATAAAGCCCGTATCCATGCTCAGCATTGCATATACCAGATAGCTCACCAAAATGATCGAGATGAGAAAAGGCAGAATAAGGACACTCTGGTACAGACGAGATGCAATTCTATTCTTGATTTCGTTGAGCAAAATAGCGATCGCTACCGCTAGAGCTAGTCCAAGTACGATAAATATGGTGTTGTACAGCAAAGTATTGCGTGTAATGAGCCAGGCGTCGCTAGTCTTGAACAGGTATTCGAAGTTCTGGAATCCGATCCAATCACTATGCCATAGTCCCTTGCGAAAGTTGATGTCCTTGAAGGCAATCGACAGGCCAAACAAAGGCATGTAATTATTAATTGCCAGGTAAACTAGACCCGGCAGCAGCATGATGTAGAGCGGTATGAACCGACGAAGGCTCCTTCTTTTGTTGCGATGTGTGATTGTAGTCACCGCTTCTTTCCCCTTTCTGTGTTCGGCTCGTTGCCGATTGTAATCCTATGTTAATGAATTTCCCCCTCTCCTCACTACCGCATGAACGACTTCCTCCTTGCGCTTTGACGACTATCATCTAGGTGCCTGCAAGAGCAACAAAAAAAACCGACCAATATTGAATTGGTCGGTTGATTAGCCTTAAGGACATTATTGAACAGAGTTAGCCTGTGCCCAAGCATCCAGCTGCTTTTGCTTCTCTACGATAATTTTTTCAATGCCTGCAGACTTTAGTTTAGCAATAAATTCCGGTAGTACTTTCACCGGATCAACGCTACCGGTCTCGAGCGGCATTTCGTATTGGGTAATTACGTTCGATACCGCAGCATACTCCGTCTTAACCGGAGTTGGATCAAAGCCGAAGCCAAGCGCCTTGGAGCGTTTCGCTGCATGATTAAATTCACCCATCTTGGTCCAGATCTCCGGATCATTACCCTTCATGACATAGGACAGGAACTGGTTGCCGAACATCCAGCCAAGCGGCATATTATACCCGGTTGTGGCAGCATCAACACCTGTAGGATATTCAATAACATTGTCCTGATCTGCTGACTTCACATAATGCGTGCCTTCAATACCCCAGTCAAGGAGATTGACGATCTCTTTGTCCGAATACATCAGATTGAGGAATTGAACCGCTTTATCTTCCAGCCTCGTGTTAACCGGAATACCCCACATTGCACCTGTAACCGTGCTGGTCATCGCTACAGCCGGCAGAAGCTCTACGGCTACGAGTGGTGTGCCTGCCGCTTGCGACTCCTGCTCGGCAAAGCCTGGCTTCATGCCTGCGAAATAAGCAAAGCCTTTATTGGATTTGATTAGCTCCCAAGGTGTTGTTTTATTCGTTGCAGCATCCCTCATGATATAACCTTGCTGGTACCAGTCACGGAGTCTGGTCAGAAGATCCTTATACTCCTGTGTCTCATAGAGATTAACAACCTTTAAGCCGTTATCATAACCCGGCAGAACCCCAATGCCGTCTCCTAGACGGTCGTAGAACAAGTAGTTATCTAGATAGGTTTGTCCTGGAGAAGATGGAATAAGCGGAGCGAAGCCTTCTCCATCTTTGATCGTCTTCAGTACTTTGCTGAGGTCGTCCAGCGTCTTAATCGCATTAGTATCAATGCTGTATTTATCCACTAGATCCTTTCGCATCGTAATACCATAATCTGATGCCATGTCCCGTACGGTCGGAATCGCATAAATCTGGTTATTCACTTTAGCGGCACTTAGATAGTCCTCGCCAACAGCCGTCTTAATACCTTCACCATACTTTCCGAGCAGCTCGTCCAGAGGTACAAGCTGTTCCTTGGCAACCATACTGTTATATAGACCACCTGAGACAAACATCAAGTCCAGCTTCTCATTACTTGTTAACATGAGGTTGGTCTGCTGTACCCATTCGCCTCCGCTGATCGGAGTCAGGTGAACCCTCGCTTGAATCTTTTGCTCTGTGATCTTATTAATCGCATCCTCTATCAATTGCAGATCCTTAGGTGCCGTACTTGGAAAAGCTATTGTCAGCTCCTCAATCTTACCACTTGGCGCCGTTGATGCGTTCGCCCCTGCATTCTCCGAGTTACTGCTGTTATTATTGCTGCCGCATGCTGACAAAGTCAGCGATATACCAAGCAGCAAAGCCGAAGATACGGCCAATGACTTCTTCATCTTTTTTCCCCCTGCCTATTCATTCTGTGAAGCTGTCTATATTGTAGAATGGCAGATGTTCCTCTCTCCGCTGTTCATCCGACTTCCCACTGTCACTTTCACGACTTTCGCTTGAATGCCGGTACTCGAGCGGATTAATTCCCATATATTTTTTGAATATACGGGAGAAGTGAGAAAAGTTGGCATATCCGATTCGAGTCGCAACCGCACTGACAGACAGATCTGTATTTACTAGCAGCTCAGCCGCAATATGGAGTCTTTGCTGCAGCAGATAATCTGAAATGGACATGCCAGTCTCACGTTTAAAGATGCGTGTCAAATAATCGGGATTCAGATATACATGACCCGCAATATCTTCTCTGGAAATCACGTCAGCTAAATGCTGCTGAATATAAGCCTTCGCTTGTTCAACGACACTCGGAGAATGCTCGAGGGATTCGATGTAATCCAGTGATTTGTTCACAATATAACGAAGCCAGATGAGTACATCCTTGGCTGATCGACCCGAGCGGGCATACAATTCCACAGACTTAGTGTCGCTAAGCAATAGATGGGCCTGAATACCTTTGATCTGAAGCACATAATGAACCATTTGTTGAAAATCCTGAATAAATACGGCCAGTAGACTAGGGGTTAGACTGGCTTCCTCAACCTGCTTCTTTATAAAACGTTCAGCCTCCCCTATCACTTTATCCCGTGCGCTTTCCTTCATCATAATCCCCCACAGCCCCATATCGGGAAGCGTCTGAGGATATTCAGGACCAGATTGCTCACCAAGGAACGCAACACAATGATCAGAGGCGACATTGTCGATGTCCAGCCGCTGCAAGCGCTGATACATGGCCGCCATCTCATAGCCTCGAACGCTATCCCCGATATAGCAGGAAACGTCGCATTCGAAATACTGACGGCAGGCAGCTATATACGATTCACATAATGCTTTCATAATGCTTGAATCAGAAGCTTCCTTACCGCCATTCAATAAGACAAGCATCGAATCCTCACCAGTTGTAATGAGAAGACCGCTGTCTTGCCTTTGCATCAGCACTTCCTGTGCTGCTTTGCGTAGTGCGTATTCCATCGTCTTCTTGTCCCTTAACGAATATTCCTTATACCAACGCCGGATACGCAATAGAATTGGCAGGAAAACAAGGCTCTCGGAATACGGAATATTTCGTTCATGAGCTGCGGTGTTGATGGCCTGTGCTTGTGCAGGTATAGCCTGATTTAGCACATCTCCCCAGAACCGCTCTACCACCAGCGGCTGATGCTGCAGCCAATACTTGCCGAACTGACTGAATTCACTTAAATGCTGTTCTTTGTCCATTTTTCGTATTGCTTTTTCGACAACAGCCTTAAGCTCTTCATAAGGAATCGGCTTGAGCAGATAGTCTAGACTTCCAAGCTGTATCGCTTGTTTGGCATATTGAAAATTGGCATGACAAGTCAGAAATACTGTCTCCGTACGTGGGTGGTGACTTCGAACCCATTCCAACAGCTGAAGCCCCGTTCCCCTTGGCATCTCAATATCGCATAGCAAAATATCAACGGGCTCTTGCCCGAATATTTCTTTTGCCTGATCGACACTATAAGCTGTCATCACTCTTGAGATCCCGATAGACGGCCAATCCACACCGGATTTCAGACCATCTACTGCAATTGGTTCATCATCCACAATGAGCAGCTGACGCATACTTCGTTCACTCCTTATGTTCCTGATTAGCGTATAACGGAACGACAATTTCGGTCACCGCTCCATGTGGATCATCATTGTAGCAGTCCATCCATGCATTGTCGCCGTACTGAAGCTTCAATCTTTCTCTAATATTCCATAACCCGATATGCTCACCGTTCTCATCTTCGTACATTTCCCCATCGTGTAGACGGGACAGTGCAGCATCCGAGTACCCTTCGCCGGTGTCACGCACCGTAATACACACCATTGGTTCTTCAGCAAGATCATCCAACTCCGCTTCGATCACCAGCTTAATTGGCTCTACTGGCTTCACAGCATACTTCACGGAATTTTCCACCACTGTCAGAATCATAAGCGGAGGGATAGCGGTAGACTCCAGGTATGGAGGAATAGCAATCTCGCAAGAGAATGTATCGGGAAACCGCATCTGCTGAATACGTAAATAATGACGGATATGCAGAAGCTCATCCTTCAGCAGAACTAGGGATTGGTGGCTTTGGAACATATAGCGGAAGTAATGGACTAGGTGCATGGTCATTTCCTGAATCGGTTCGAACTTTCGAACCTGCGCCAGATTATACAAGATATTTAACGAATTCATGAAAAAATGCGGATTAATCTGCAGCTGCAAATGCTTGAGCTCCGCCCGCTGTTTGCTGATCTGCTCCTCATATACATGAATCTTCAGTTCTTCTATTTGGGAAATCATCGTGTTAAAAGTCCTATTCACAAGCAGGATTTCATCAGGTGCTTGAACGGCATCGATCCGGATGTTCAAATTCCCCTTTCCCATCATTCTCATTGCACTGACCATCTTGCTAAGCGGCAGAAGAATGACCTTACGCAGAATAAAGAAGCTGAGTGGGAGCATTAATAAGGCTAATAAAATAACAACAGTTGAAGCTTTAGTCAAATAGGGCAGATTTTCTAAAATTGACTCGTCCGGGATTGCTGCAATGAGACTGAAGCTCCCTTTGCTAGAAGCCTCTCCAACAATCAGGTACTTATCTTCTTGGCCGGACAAATAATAGCTTTGAAATCCTCCCGACAGATTAAGGTGCTTATTCGAGATATCCCTTGTCGAATATAGATTATGTCCTTGTCCATCTACAAGAAGCACAGCTCCTGTCGCGCCGGTTCGCATCCCCTTGAGTGGCTGCAGCACAGTGGATGTCTTCACCCAAGCACCAACATAAAGATCACCGTCGTGCATAAGCCGAACCAGATAATTCTCTCCGCCCATCTGCTGAATCTTCCACTGGATATTTTGGTATTGTGATTTCTGTGACAGCTCGCCAACTTTATCTCGCAACACTTGGCGAATATCGGTCAGCTGAGGATAAGATAATGCCCCTTTATAAGCTTCCACGCCATCATGACGTGCGATGGAGTAAACATAAAAGCCGTCAACATAAGGATAAATGGACAAATCGGAGGTTAATTTGCGGTAAACAGCCGTTCTCGCAAGAACATAATCATCCTCTGAAATGGAATCTCCCATGTACTGAACATTTAAATCCGTTGCTGTTAATCCGGCCAAATGCCTCTCCACTTCCGTAAATTGTGCATCGATCTGATTCATATAAATATCAATTAAGTTCTTGTTTGACGCTGCAACTTGACTATGCACGACATTCACACTATAGGAATTGTTATAAAGCAAAAGCGCAATTAAAGGTACGGTAATACTTAATAGGCCAAGCACCAGCTTGACCGTCATTGAATTCCATGGAATGGATCTCAGATGTCTGAGCAATAGCGCCCTCCTCCTATCCCGAATTTCAGATTATGCAAACGGGAGTATCCCTCCATCTTACTTGATGGCATTTAGTACGGTCTATGCATATGACGACTAATTTTTTGCGCTTTGACGACAATCTCGTTATCCCTAGACTTCCCGTTCTATGCTTGGAAAAGACATCGTCTCAATCGAATAGGAGAACAAACAAAAAGAAGCCTGCCAAAAGGCAAGCTCCTTCTTCCATTACATCCACTTTTTCTGATAAGCTGCAATTTCCTTGTATTCCGAAGTCAGCAGCCGTGAGATCCGGACATAAATCCGGCTCAGTTCCTTATACTTCTCCACATTGCCTTGTTCAGGCCGATGCTTGTGAGATGTCCCCATCATGCTTGAGACCACATGCAGAGAATCAACTTCACCGATGCTGTACAGTCCTAAGATTGCTGCGCCAAGACAAGAGCTCTCGAAACTTTCCGGCACATGGACCTCCTGCTCGAAAATATCCGCCATCATTTGACGCCACAGCTCCGAACGGGCAAAGCCGCCAGTCGCTTGGATTTTGGTCGGGTGACCTATCATCTCTTCAAGCGCCATAAATACCGTGAATAGGTTGAAAATAACACCTTCCAGGACAGCACGAATCATGTGCTCCTTCTTATGCTGCAGACCAAGTCCGAAAAACGAGCCTCTTGCATTCGCATCCCAGAGCGGCGCTCTCTCGCCTGCCAAATAAGGATGGAACAACAGGCCGTCCGCACCAGCCGGCACCCGCGCAGCAATATCAGTCAAAATATCGTATGGGTCCTTGCCAAGCCGCTTCGCTGTCTCCGTCTCTGCGGAACACAGTTGGTCGCGCAGCCAGCGGAAGATCATTCCACCGTTGTTGACCGGACCACCAATCACCCACATGTCGTCTGCGAGTGCATAGCAGAAGATACGTCCCTTCGGATCCGTCACTGGCCGGTCGGTTACAGCACGGATCGCTCCACTTGTCCCGATCGTCACAGCAACCGTTCCTGGCTCAATCGCATTAACACCCAGATTGGATAATACGCCATCGCTTGCTCCTACGATGAATGGTGTGGAAGCTGGCAGTCCCATTTCGGCTGCCCATTTCGGCTCTATCCCTTCCAAAATGTAGGTAGTTGGTACAGGCTCGGACAATCTGTCCGGTGTAACACCTGCTACCTGCAGCGCTTCCGCATCCCATTTGAGCTGGGTTAGATTAAACATCCCTGTCGCTGATGCAATCGAATAATCGATAACATACCGATTGAACATCTGATGGAACACGTATTCCTTGATGGAAATAAACTTATGCGTGCGTCCAAACAGCTCTGGATCCGTATTTCGCAGCCACACAAGCTTGGACAGCGGAGACATCGGATGCAGCGGCGTGCCCGTGCGCAAATAAATTTGATGACCGTTCATCTCGTTCTTGATCCGTTCGGTCCACATCGCACTGCGATTGTCCGCCCAAGTAATGCATCGTGTAAGCGGCCGGCCTTCGCTATCAACCGCGATGACACTATGCATCGCTGAGCTGAATGACACGCACAGCACACCTTCCTGCTCAGCACCGCCCTTAGCTACGACTTCCTTGATCGTACTGACGACCGCGCGGAAGATCTCATCCGGATCCTGCTCCGCGATGTCCGACTTCGTTGAGTATAGCGGGTATTCTATCGTATGGGTCGCAATGACATGCCCACCTTTATCAAATAATACAGATTTCGTACTCGTTGTTCCGATATCCGTTCCAATTACATAAGAGGAAGCCATATTTGGTTTCTCTCCTTTCTATCAAACCACCGTATTCAAAGCCATAATCAGTACAAGCGCAACGACCGAAATAATCGTCTCAAGCGCTGTCCATGTTAGAAGGGTTTCTTTTACCGTCATGCCGAAGTATTCTTTGATCAGCCAGAAGCCGGAGTCATTCACATGAGACAAAATGAGCGAGCCAGCACCTGTAGCCAATACGAGCAGCTCCACATTTGTTCCCGGCATAGCCGCTGCGATTGGCGCAACAATCCCAGCCGCCGTCATCATCGAGACAGTAGCAGAACCGGTAGCGACACGAATCATTGCCGCGATTCCCCAACCAAGCAGGATCGGAGACATGTTGGACGAAGTAGCCAGATCAGCAATATAGTCGCCAATACCGGAATCAAGCAGTACGCGGTTAAACGCTCCGCCTGCACCAATAACAAGCAGAATAGTCGCTGTTGGCGCAAGGCAGTCATTCGTAAATTTCAACACCTTCTCACGGCTGATTCCCCGCGAATAACCTAAGCTAAAGAACGAATATACCGTTGCAATCAAGAGGGCCACGACCGGATCGCCAACGAACTTAGCAGCCAGGAACAGATTGCTATCCTTCGCGAGCGAGCCACTCTCAACAAATACATCTGCAAACGTCGCGATAAGCATGAGGAACACCGGAATCAAAATCGTAATAAGCGTGTTCGCAAAGCCAGGCAGTTCTTTATTCTCTACCGTCTCGGAAAGCTGATCGCCCATTTCCTTCGGCACTTCTTTATGAATCCGTTTACCAATCCAGCTGCCATAAAGTGGTCCTGCAATGATAGCAGTAGGAAGACCAACGATAACCGAATACAAAATGGTCTTACCAATATCAGCGTTAAAAATACCAACTGCAGCCATGGCAGCCGGATGCGGCGGTACTAGGCCATGAACAACGGACAAGCCCGCGATCAGCGGTACACCGATTTTGACCAGTGAAAGTCCCGTTTGTTTGGAGATCGTGAAGAGCAGTGGTACGAGCAATACGAAACCTACTTGGAAAAAGACCGGAATGCCGACGATGAACGCCACGAACATCATCGCCCAATGGACTCTCTTCTCCCCAAACAGGCCGATAAGTGTCCGGGCGATACGCTCG
Organism: Paenibacillus sp. YAF4_2; assembly: GCF_052113225.1. Classification (NCBI taxonomy): domain Bacteria; kingdom Bacillati; phylum Bacillota; class Bacilli; order Caryophanales; family Paenibacillaceae; genus Paenibacillus; species Paenibacillus sp. YAF4_2. The sequence goes on along the minus strand of NZ_JBFRCT010000012.1, from coordinate 7,287 downwards.
GCGCCGCCAGATTCGGCCATCATTTTACCGAGCATCGTGCCAAGTGCAAGTACAATCGCCAAGAATCCAAGTGTATTACCCATCCCCGTCTTAATAGAATCGATAATACCTGTCTGATCCTCCGTAGCCATAATCGGCATTCCCGCGGCCAGACCCGTCCCAATCGCCGTAATGATGAGGGCGACGAATGGATTCAACTTAACAACTGTAATGAGCAGAAGCAGCACGACAATCGCTGCAAGTACGATAAATAGTAACATAATGTTTTCCCCCTTATTTTGTTCAAACCTATGATGTATGTCCGTCGCGGTACTCCTGAGGTGTCATACCGAACGTTTTTTTAAACGCGCTGATAAACGAATGTGGTCTTTGATAACCTAGTCTAGCGGCAATGACATAAATCTTCTCGTCACTATGCTTAAGCAGCGACTCCGCCTCTTCCATCTTCACACGCTGAATGTAATCACTTATGTTTTCCCCTGTCTCCAGCTTGTATACCTTGGACACATAGACCGGATGAAGCTTCACCTGGTCAGCCACAGACTGTAGCGACAAATCACCAGTAACATTGTCATCGATAAAGTTCCTTATCCTCTCAATCAACGAATGTCGGGAATCCTTCGTTTCCTTCGCCATATCCTCTTGCAGCAGCTTAAGTGTGCGGAAGGCCCATTCCCGAAGGTGATTTACCGTTCGGAATGGCATACCCGCCGTCATTCTGCCGTAGTCGGCACCAAGCGTGCCGGCTAAAAGACGGCCATTCTTATGGGCGATAAAAGCGTAAGCCGAAGCGATCGTAAAATAAATTTCGAGCAAATGCTCTTCGGAAATCGCTTCACCGCTCTCCACCCCTGTGAAAATACGTTTATATTTCTCTTCTACCGCTTCCCAGCGAGCTGCCTCTAGTAAATGAACCAATGCAGGAGGCTCGTACAAGTATTCCAGCGATCGTACCGCTGCCACTACATCTTCCTCATCGTCCAGCCGCATGAACTGTTCCGGCTCATCCCCGATCCGGTTGCGGAAAGCTGTGATCGCTCGATTGTAGTAAGCAGGTACATCATCGGGAAAAGTACCTGTTCCGCTCACCATTATGGAAACTTGTCCTTTCAGGTAAACACTTACAGCAGACTGCAATACCGATGCTGTGCGCTCAATCCAGCCTGGATCATCCTCTTCTGCTTCTTGCTTCGCGGTTAGCAGGAAGGTGAGGTAATCATGAGTGTCCTTCGCATGCCATAAAGCATATCTGCCGCCGAACAGCTCCTCTGCCATGTTGGAAATCGCATATTCCTTCCAGGAGAGGTCCTCTCCAGAAGGATCATCGAACAGGTCATCCAGTCGAACAGCCATTAATGAAAACCGCTGCCAAGCAAAATCGCCAATCTCCAGCCGCATCATTTTTTCACGCCATTTCGTCCCATCCCATTGTTTCCCCTGAAGAAGTTCATGCAGCAAATTAGCTCGCAGCAGCGGCAGATGCTCCTTCAGCGTATACATGATCCTCTGTGAGGAGATGACTTCCTCCCACTCCTGCTCCAGCTTGTGCAGTACACGTGCCACAGTCGCCAGCAAATCATCCGTTTTTACCGGCTTAAGTAAGTAATCCTCGGTCTGGAACTGCATAGCCTGCTTTGCATATTCAAACTCCGAGTAACCCGACAACAGAATACTTTTCGTCTTCGGCCACAGCCGGTCGATTTCGGCGATGAGCTGAAGCCCGGACATGCCCGGCATTCGGATATCGGTAATAACGATATCAATGGAGGACTGATGCAGCTGCTCAATCGCCTCCTGACCGGAATAAGCTTTATACACTTGATCGATGCCTACGGATTTCCAATCGACTGTCGCTGCCAGACGATCAACGACATGCGCTTCATCATCCACAATTAAGAGCTGAGCCATCTACGCTTCACCACCCTCCAGCCGATGTTCTTGCTTTAACCAGGTTACGGTAACAATAAGCCCTTCTACGTCCCCGTGCCGGAAATGAAGCCCTGAGCCTTCTCCAAACCGGCCATGAAGACGCTGATGAACATTCCAGGTACCACAGCCGATTTCATCGGTCATCTTTTCGCCTAGCTGTGACTCCAGTCTAAGCAGTGCCTCACTTGTCATGCCAGCTCCGTTATCAGCAACCACTAGATGGTTGTAAGCATCCTCTTGTCGCCCGGTAATAACGATGCGGCCGCCGCCTACTCGCCCCTCAATGCCGTGCACAATTGCATTTTCGACAATCGGCTGCAAGGTGAGACGAGGCAGAGGCTCATTCAGCATGGCATCCGGCACTTCAATATCGAAGGTTAACCTTCCCATTCGCAGGGTATGGATATTCAAATAATGGCGAACGAATTCGATTTCCTCACCTACTGTCGACAGCTGATTATCTACCTTGGTCGTATAGCGGTAAAATTCGGCCAAATTCTCAGACATCGAGATAACTCCTTCGCGGTCGTCCATAGCGGCGGAATTAATAATAAAGAACAGCGAGTTATACAAGAAGTGAGGATTAATCTGCGACTGCAATTGCTTCAGCGTTGCTTCCCTGGATCTGAGTTTTTCCGTGTATACATCTTCTATTAAATTCTGAATCTGGCCGGCCATTTCGTTATGGTGCCGGATCAGCTCGTCAAATTCGTTATTCGCTTTGTAACCGATTCGCCACGACAGATCGCCGCTCTTCATCCGTTTTACACCCGCTATCATATTAGATAAAGGGATTTGCACGTTACGATAGAGCAAAACGGAAGCAATCAGCCCGAGTAGAATAAGAAACCCGATCGAGCCATAAAACCAGTTACGTGCGTTAACAATTGGAGCCACTATTCGCTCAACGGGCACATAATCAACTAGATACCAGCCCAATTGACGCGACTTTACATAACTGACCAGATACGTTTGTCCGTTCATCTTCAAGTTCCGCTGTCCGTTTTGGCTTAAGGCTCCATTTCCTAGCTCCTGGATCACATCAGCCGAAGCCGACTCGGCATACGTGCTGTTGTGGACAAGCTCTGTATCCGGGCGATATAGAAACGGATCCCCCCGATTTTCCTTTTTGTACACATCGAGCATATCGCTAATATTTTGTGCGGGAAAACGAACCTGAAAAACCGCGTCAGCTTCTCCAACCTTCGTAGCAGCGGCGGGAACACCGGTCTCACGGACAAAGGTACGAATCGGATAGCCGCGAGAGCTGTCCTGTTCATAGCCCCAATTGGTTTGAAGCTCTCTATCCGGTGACCAGGCTTCACTGCCGTTCAAATAAATATTCGACGATAATACAAGATGTTTCCCCGGAAAAGCAAACGTCAGATCATTCGACCAGGGGCTGGATACGCTTTGCAGGCTTAGCTTTTCGGTCACTCTCGCCTGTGCTTTTAAACCGCTTTCCGTTTCGCTTGTGCCAGAGGACATAAAATCGCGAATATGCGGATCATCACTTAAGATGACCGGAAACATCGATAAATTCTCCATCGTTCCATCTAGTTGGTCCATGAAAAAAATAAGTTTACTCAAATTGGATGACCGCATTTGACTTTCTACTACTCCTGTCGCAATGCGATTGGAGTAGCCGTACAGCAGCAGGACAGGCACGAGCAGCAGAACAATTGTTAAGGCAATCTTGTTGAAAATCGACAGTCGGCGTGGCATCATTTTACTCCGCTTCCTTATCAAGAATATCCTGTAAAGCAGCATTTGCCTGATTAGCCGATTCCCGAATGTCAGATTCTCCTGTGATGACCATTTGGACGATTTTACCGACCTGCTCGCGCGCTGCTGCTACATCAACCGTCTGCGGACGATCATGATCGACGCCGCCGTTGATCGTTTGTTTGAATACAGCCGCAAGCTCCTTCGGAAATCCAATCGTTCCTTGCGGATCATTCCACACTGACGTTCTTGCTCCGGGATTACCCGCTTGCTGCGTGAGCAGCATCATTTGCTTACCCGTTGCCCACTCAATAAACGCCCACGCTGCTTCTTTATCCGCTGACTTCGGGTTGATCGCTAGCCCCCATGATGTAATGTTATAGGGCATCGATCCTTCCGCACCTGCAGGGAATGGTGCAAATCCGACACTGCCTGCTACCTTAGACCGTTCCTGATCTAGCGCTGCTCGGTAGATCGAATTCGCATCCGTGTAGAGCGCAGCCTTCCCTTCCGCAAAAAACGCACTCGCCTGAGGCCATGACATGTTGATCACATTTGGAGGCCCGTAATCTCTTAGCAGACCACCATAAGTCTCGAATGCCTTGATCGCCTGAGGCGTATTAATCGCCGCTTTGCCGTTCTGGATAAAGTCACCTCCTTCCGAGTAAAGGAACGACGAGACTTGAGTTACAAGTGGACTTCTCTGTCCTCTTGCCACAAAGCCGTACACACCTTGATCAGGATGATGCAGCTTAGCTGCCGCTTCCTTGAGCTCTTCAATCGTGGAGGGAACTTCTAGCCCTGCTTCTTTCAATAAATCTTTTCGGTAATACAATATTTGTTGTTCTGTAATGATCGGAATGCCGGCCAGCTTGCCATCTACCGTTGAAGAGCGGATCGCCTGTGGCGAGAAATCGCCAAGATCGTAATCCACATCGCGCGTGGCATAAGCATCCAGCGGTTCAAGCCAACCATTTCGAAAGAACAACTTACCTTCCTGCAATGGCCGGTACATAAATACATCTGGTGTCTCTGAGCGGGCTGTGAATTGAACGGTCAGCTTCTGAGTCAACTGATCTTCGAAATAACCTTGAATCCGCACGTTGATGCCAGTTTCCTTCTCGAACTCAGGCAGTAACGGCTTAATCACGTCGACCCATGGGTGAGAGCCAGTCACGAACGTAATCGTTCGCCCTTCTAAACCCCCTCCGGAATTTCCGTAGCTGTTCTGTTCCGCTCCTTGGCTGTAGCCACAGCCGGTCAAAGCTGCAACGACCAATAATCCTGTCGTTCCGGACTGTAAAAGCTTGAGCTGCAGCCTAATCACTCTCCTTCAAACGGAATCCGTTTTACCTATCGTCGATTCTCGTCGAAAAATTTTCTGAGCACCATTAACATTACTGGATAGCGGGTTTGTACGATATAACGAATACTAAACATCGATAACGAATCCTAAATATGAGCATTACCTATTATTGCCTGTTCGCGAATTATCATTATTTTTTCTTGTTTTGGTATTTTCCACACAAAAAATAACCCGAATCATGAATGATCGGGTGTATAGTGACATTGTAATTTTTAGGAATTCCATAGTTCCTGAGCAAGCAACTCATAAGATCGGAGTCGTTTGTAGTAGTCCGGCACCATAGTGACAAGCATGAATTCATCTACTCCATACATTTCAGACATCTGCTCCAGACTGGTTTTGATCGACCTTGATGTTCCCACGAGCAGCTTCCGTTCCGAGTAGGCTTCCGTTTTCCCATCGGTCAATTCCTTTTGGAACAATGTAGCGGTAGCGCTGCTGTTAGCCAATTGCATAGCCTCATCTTCTGTTTCGGCACATATGACGCCAATCGTCACAATTACTTTCGGCTTAGAGCATAGCGTAGAAGGGACAAACGATTCTCGATAGCTTCGCAGCACTTCTTCGCCATCCACATCACTCATGAATTGGCCAAAAACATACCCCATACCGAATTCCGCCGCGTATTCAGCACTTTTCTTATTCGTTCCAAGGAGCCACACTTCCGGCTGCACAGGAGGACTCGGACGTGCACCTACAGGCTCGCCTTCATAGATATAACTGTCTTGGAGCAATTCAGCTACCTCTCTCAGCTTATCCGGCATTTTCCGTACATTCTCCAAGAAGTTCCCGCTTAGAGCCATACTGACATGTGCATTTCCCCCAGGTGCACGCCCTAGCCCCAGGTCAATTCGTCCAGGATATAAACTTGCTAATAGACGGAACGACTCTGCGACTTTAAGCGGGCTATAATGAGGCAACAGCAGCGCGCCTGAGCCGATACGAATCCGTTCCGTCCTGGCTCCGATATGCCCTAGTAAAACTTCTGGTGAAGGACAAGCCAAATGCGGCATGCCATGATGTTCGGCGATCCAGTAACGGGTGTAGCCAAGTAGTTCCGCCGTTCGGGCAAGTAAGACAGCTTGTTCAAGTGCGTAAGTATCATTTCTATTCTCAAAAACAGGAACCAAATCCAATATGCTAAGTTTTAAACCTTTCATCTTGCCTCCTATATTCCCCTAGCCCTTTAAGAATAAAACTGCAGCGCAGGCTTGCCCTGACTAGTAGTTTCCGTAAAGTTATCTCCTGAGTATTCTGCAATTGTCTTTATCCAAAATGCTTGTGCAGGTAAGTTATTTTCCAGCCAGGCTACTACCCATTTCCCTTTAAACCTCTTGAAAACGGTAGTTGCAGCTTGTTTACCTAATCCTTGACCTCGATATTTTCTTAAAATGAAAACCTCTGCCACTGAAAAGGTAGCTTCACCTTTTATTTCTCTTACTAAAACAAACCCGGCAAGTTTTCCTGAATAAACAACAAAGAAGGGATAACGCCCCTCTTCCGTCCAGTAATGATCTAAATACTTATAATCGAAAAGGCCATATTCATTAACATCGTTATCATGCTCTTCCTCATAAATACTCGTATCGTATTGATAGAGTTCCATAAGATTGCGCATGATGATCTTCTGTTCATAGGGAACACTTAAAAGCTCCATATCTCATCCCCCTCAGAGAAATCCAATTAGGCTTATCTTACAATAGATCACATAAGAAATTATACTAAATTCACAATGGAGCCCACATTTAATAGCAAAAAAAATAACCCGATCATAAATGATCGAGTTAGTGATTTAAAAAATAATGGTGCCGGCGATAGGAGTCGAACCCACGACCTACTGATTACAAGTCAGTTGCTCTACCAACTGAGCTACACCGGCATAAAACTTGGTAAAAATGGCGGAGCTGACGGGATTCGAACCCGCGGTCTCCTGCGTGACAGGCAGGCATGTTAGGCCTCTACACCACAGCTCCGTATGTATTATTCAAGGTTTTGCGCCTTGAAAACTGGATGCGAAAGTTTTTGTTTCATCTTTAAGCGATTTTCCGGTCTTCACACCGGGGTCCCCGAAAAGTAATCGGCATAAGCTACAACGCTTAACTTCACTTTTTGGGGTTATTTTAGGATAAGCCCTCGACCGATTAGTATTCGTCAGCTCCACACATTGCTGTGCTTCCACCCCGAACCTATCAACCTCGTCGTCTTCAAGGGGTCTTACTAAATTGGGAAATCTCATCTTGAGGGGGGCTTCACGCTTAGATGCTTTC
>NZ_JBFRCT010000011.1:0-265212 GCF_052113225.1 Paenibacillus sp. YAF4_2 | reverse complement strand
ATGCAAGAAGGCGGCAAGGGCGGCAAAGGATTTGGCGGYGGTGGCGGCCAAATGCAAGAAGGCGGCAAGGGCGGCAAAGGATTTGGCGGCGGTGGCGGCCAAATGCAAGAAGGCGGCAAGGGCGGCAAAGGATTTGGCGGCGGTGGCGGCCAAATGCAAGAAGGCGGCAAGGGCGGCAAAGGATTTGGTGGCGGTGGCGGCCAAATGCAAGAAGGCGGCAAGGGTGGCAAAGGATTTGGCGGTGGCGGTACAGGCGGTGGCACTGGCGGCGGTGGAAACAACATTGCGCCGAACAATCAGGCACCAAATGCTGCACCTAAATCAGCAAACCCAGCGCCAAACAAAGCACCAGGCGAGAATTCGGCACCTAATCTCCGTTAAGCTATTGCTTACGGAACGATTGTATAGAGGGTTGTCCACGAGTTGGACAGCCCTTTCAAAATTTTTTTCAAATACCCCTTTACAAGTGGCTTTAAATAAAGTATCTTTAAATTAAGATAAACGAAAGCGAGGCGGGCCAATGGAAAAAGAAAAAGATGAATCACTGGATCTTTACATCGCGCTTGCCAGAGCAAGCCAATGGGTGAATGCTCATGCTGATCGTGACATCCGTAAGCATGGCCTTAACCGGACCGAATTCGGGGTACTCGAACTGCTCTATCATAAAGGTCCGCAGCCATTACAGCAGATTGGCGAGAAGGTATTGATGAGCAGCGGCAACATCACTTATGTGATTGATAAGCTGGAGAAGAAAGGTTATGTCTGTCGCAGAGCTTCAACAGAGGATCGACGGCTCATATACGCCGAAGTGACGGACGCGGGCACCCAATTTATCGAAGAAGTTTTCCCTCAACATACCCTTATTATTGATCAGGCGGTTGGAGGGCTGACAGTCGAAGAGAAGCAGGCAGCAAGTGCGCTTCTTAAGAAGTTAGGCAAGTTTGCACAGACGACCTTCAAGTAGGAATGATGATGGTCGTAATAATCATACAGCATGGTATACCCTATATCTTAATTTAAAGATTCTTAAAAAATTCAAAACAACTATTAGGAGAGTGGAATTTATGACAACCAACCAACGTACAGCAGGGATTCATCATATTACAGCATTTGTGAAAAACCCTCAGGTAACAACTGACTTTTACGCAGGGGTACTTGGTCTAAGACTGGTGAAAAAAACAATCAACTTCGACGCACCGGAAGTGTACCATCTGTACTTCGGCGATGAAGTCGGCAGCCCAGGCACAATTATTACGTTCTTCCCTTGGGAAAACTCTCGTAAAGGCGTAGTTGGCGGCGGGCAAGTTGGCTACACCACTTATGTTGTTCCGGAAGGTACGCTTGGCTTCTGGAGAGAACGCCTTTTGAAATTCTCGATCGAGTTCCAGGAAACCTCGCGTTTTGGCGAGCAGTACCTGCAATTCGCTGATCCGGACGGCTTGCTTGTAGAACTGGTGGCGCGTGAAGACGGTCCAAGAAGCACATGGTCGTTTGGCGGTGTATCCGCTGAGCATGCAATCAAAGGGTTTGGCGGCGCGATTCTGTACAGCACAAATCCAGCCGCAACTGCACAACTGCTAGAGTATGTAATGGGTCTGTCGAAAGTTGATGAAGAGAATGGCTTAGCTCGTTTCCAATCGTTTGGTGAACTGGGCAATATCATCGATGTGAATACGGAACCAATGGCGGCTGGCCATGGCGGCCACGGCACCGTCCACCATATCGCTTGGAGAGCGAAAGACGATGCTGAGCATGTGGCTTGGCAGCAGCATGTAGCAGAGAATGGCTTCCAGCCAACCCCGATTGTGGACCGTCAATACTTCAACGCGATCTACTTCCGTGAGCAAGGCGGTATCCTATTCGAGATCGCGACTGATCCTCCAGGCTTTGCACGTGACGAAGAAGTCGAGCATCTTGGAGAAAAACTGATGCTGCCAGCATGGTACGAACAACATCGTGATAGCATTCAACAGCTGCTTACACCGTTTGATGTACGGGTAATGGAACTGGATCGATAATACAGGGAAGAAAGAGGTTTATGCTTACGAAGCATGAATCATCACAACCGGTCAGGATATGGCCACTTGGGTGACAATTCATTTTAGGAGGAATAGAGATGAAACATATATTCAAACAAGGAACGAATCCGGCAGCGCCGGTCCTCGTTCTCTTCCATGGCACTGGCGGAACAGAGCATGATTTGCTGCCACTTGCAGCAGGCTTTTCACCGGAATCTTCCGTGCTCAGTATTCGAGGCAATGTATCGGAAAATGGCATGGCGCGGTATTTCCGCCGCCTTGCGGAAGGGGTATTTGATCTGGAGGATCTTGTATTCCGGACAAAGGAATTAAATGATTTTCTAGATGAGGCTGCAGCAGAATACGGATTTGACCGGCACAATCTGGTAGCTATCGGATATTCCAACGGAGCGAATATTGCAGGCAGTCTGCTCTTCCACTATAAAGACTCGCTTCGTGGTGCCATTCTGCATCATCCGATGGTTCCGATTCGCGGCCTAGAGCTGCCGGATCTATCCGGAGTACCTGTATTTATCGGGGCTGGTGTTAATGATCCAATCTGCTCGGCAGAGGAGTCGAATGAGCTTGAAGGGCTGCTAAGCGGTGCCGGTGCATTTGTTGCCGTTCATTGGGAGCAGTTCGGTCATCAGCTTACACGTACCGAGGTAGCAGCAGCTGCAGCTTGGTATAAAGAGCAGTTTCAATAAGAGAGAGGTGGCGGGAACATGATTCGTATTGATGCAGAAGAAATAAGTGAGCGGGATAATTACAAGCTGCTTACAGGCACGATAATTCCAAGGCCTATTGCCTTGGTCACGACATTGTCGGAGGATGGCGTACTTAACGCAGCCCCGTTTAGTTATTTCAATATCATTACGGCAGACCCACCGCTGATCTCTGTTTCTGTGCAGCGTAAAAAAGGTATCCCGAAGGATACCTCTCGTCATGCAGTCGCACGTGGACAATTTGTCGTCCACATTGCAGATGAAGCCTATGTGCAGCAGCTCAATGTCACAGCGGCTAGCTTGCCGCCGGAAGAGAGCGAGGTTGCTCTTGCAGGACTTACTGCGGTTTCTAGTGAACACATCTCGGTTCCAGGTATTGCAGAAGCCAAAGTCCGGATGGAATGCATTCTGGAGCAGGTAATCCCGCTCGGAGGTACGGCAGAAGCACCTGCCTGTGACCTTTTGATCGGCCGTGTCGTCAGCTATCATCTCGATGAATCCATTTGTGATGAACGGAATCATATCGATGCGGCTGCACTCCAGCCAGTAAGCCGGCTGGCAGGTGCATCTTATGCGAAGCTTGGCGAGCTGTTCGAAGTAGAAAGACCCTCGTAATTACTCGCCTTGCTGTTCGAACCGTTTAATAATCTCAACGATAACCTGAACTGATTTGACCATATTATCGACAGACACATACTCGAATTTACCGTGGTAATTCTCGCCGCCGGTAAAAATATTCGGAGTAGGCAGTCCCATATAGGATAACTGAGAGCCGTCTGTACCGCCGCGGATCGGCTTAATGATCGGTTTGATATCCAGGCTCTTCATTGCGTCGCGGGCTATTTCGACGATTTGGAAGACCGGCTCGATTTTGTCGCGCATGTTGTAGTACTGATCCTTCAGCTCAAGAACGATGCTATTCGGGCCATGAATGGCTTTCATTTCATCGACGATCGCCGAGATATTCGCCTTACGCGCTTCAAACTTTTCACGGTCGTGGTCACGGATGATATAGGACATCTTCGTCTGCTCAACATCACCTTGCAATGTATTCAGGTGGTAGAAGCCTTCATAGCCTTCCGTATGCTCAGGTGCTTCATTTACTGGGAGCCGGCTGTTCAGGTCCATAGCGATTTTCATGGAGTTGACCATTTTACCTTTGGCTGTGCCGGGATGCACATTCGTGCCATTAACCGTGATCTTGGCTGCTGCCGCGTTGAAGCTCTCGTATTCCAGCTCACCAAGCGGACCGCCGTCAACAGTGTAAGCGTACTTAGCGCCGAAGGCTTCTACATCGAAGCGATGAGGGCCGCGGCCGATCTCTTCGTCCGGCGTGAACGCTACGCGGATTTTGCCATGCTTGATGTCCGGATTTGCAATCAGGTAAGCCATAGCCGTCATGATCTCGGCAATACCGGCTTTATTGTCGGCGCCAAGCAGTGTTGTGCCGTCTGTAGTCATGAGCGTATGGCCTTTGTATTGGTTGAGCTCAGGGAAGTCCCTCGTTGACAAAACGACACCAAGCGATTCGTTCAGTGTAATGTCGCCGCCTTCGTATTCGACGAGCTGCGGCTTTACATTTTTACCGGTAAAATCAGTAGCTGTATCTACATGGGCGAGGAATCCGATCGTCGGAACCTGTTTATCTGAGTTTGCAGGCAAAGTTGCCATTACATAACCATTCGGATCCATTGTTACGTCTTCCATCCCGATGGCTTTCAGCTCATCTACGAGCTGGTTAGCAAGGGTAAGCTGACCGGGCGTAGAGGGGCAGGTGTCGCTCTCCTCATTAGATTGGGTATCTACGATGACATAAGAGGTCAGTCGTTTAATAATTTCTTCTTTCATTTAGATCCAGCTCCCTTCACAATAACTTGCCTATGCAATCATTATAAAGGAGAGAAAGGAAGAAATCGAATGCTGGCCTTAATGCAAAATGGCTGCTCCTGACGGTCGTATCGACCAGAGGAGCAGCCATTTTGAGTTATTCAATGATGCGCTTTACGCCGCTTACACGCTAAGCAGCTGCTCGGTCAGTTGGTTCGCAGCCTTGGCGTTGGACACGGCATGTTGATCGGCGTAGTCGAACACTTTCACAACCGTACCGTAAATCCGTTCGACGCAGCTTCGGGCGTAGGATGGGGAGTTGTTATTAAGCTCGGCCGCGGTGACGATGATGCCGCCAGCGTTAAGCACGTAGTCCGGCGCGTAAAAAATGCCCCGTCTGTGCAGCTCATCGCCATGCCGATCCTCCGCCAACTGATTATTAGCCGCTCCGGCAATAATTTTGCATTGGAAACCTGGGATCGTCTTGTCGTTAATGATGCCTCCAAGTGCACAAGGGGAATAAATATCGCAAAGCTCCTGTGTAATCTGCTGGACACTTACTGCCCGCGCCCCGTATTGCTGGACAGCCTTCTGGACAAGCTCCTCATTCAAATCCGATACAACCAGCTTTGCTCCCGATAGAGCCAGGTAATGGCAGAGGAACATACCAACCTTCCCAAGCCCTTGAACCGCGACTACTTTACCGGACAAGCTTTCTGAACCGTCTACCTTCTTGAGCGAGGCTCTCATTCCCAAAAACACGCCGTAAGCTGTCATGTCGGCTGTGAAGGTGCCATAAGCTCCAAGCGAGCCGGATACATCGGTCACATGCCGAGTTTCTTTAGCAACCCAATCCATATCAGTGGATGTTGTACCCACATCCATCCCGGTCACATACTCGCCTTGCAGCCGATCGATAAACTGTCCAAGAGCGCGGAATAAGCGTTCATTCTTATGCCTTGCTGGATCCCCGATAATAACGGCCTTGCCGCCGCCGAAGGGCAGCTCCGCCATAGCTGATTTATACGTCATCCCCCGTGCGAGGCGAACAGCATCTTTAACAGCATCCTCGACGGAAGGGTAGTTCCACATTCTGCAGCCCCCAAGTGCGGGGCCAAGCTTTGTATTATGGATTGCAATTATTGCGGTTAGTCCGCTCTGTACATCCTGGATTACCTCCAGGCGCTCATAGTCATCAAGGCTCATCAAGCTCCGCAAATCCATAAAAAATCCCCCTTAACAGGCATCTGTCATTCCGGCAGCATTGTATTACCGTTGTATTCAACAGCAATAGCCGATGACACAGGATGTCTGAGTAAGGGGGGCGATTATTTTTCTATTTAAATGATTAAACCGTTGATCTGCGGATCAGCAGATAAGAAATGATGGCGAAGCATAGGGCAAACGGCAGAAACCATAGCGACAGCTCGAATGCCGTAATGTCCTTCAGCCAATTCCAGATCGGATCCCACCAGTCGTTAAGCGTGGAGAGAACAACAAGAATGGTTGTCACGACCATTGCGGCCAAACTGGTAATAAACAATCCGATTGCTCTGAATTTTCGGAAAATACTTCCGATCAATAAGCCCGACAAGAACAGAGTCAGAAGAAGCACGAAATCGGTTAGAAACTCCTGAGCGATATTGCCGTCAGAGAGGAACGGAAGACTGAAGAAATGAAGCTGCACACCCCAGTAGTTAGTTGCTTCCTCAATGCCAGACAACAACATTAGAATTAGAGTCCAGACTAGGCTAGAGAGCAGGACATTCAAGACGGTTCCTATAAAATAATCGATTCTCCGGACGCTGAAGCTGATGGCAAACGGAAAGGTCTGTGGCATGACGATAATACCAAGGACTAACATATAGATGAAGATCGACGATAAGCCGCCGGTATAAATCTCAACTCCGCTTCCATAGCCGATAATCAGATTTACGATAAAGCTGGATGCAAGAATGCCGGCAGGGACAGTCATCCAGGCATGTTTGTCGCGGTTATGAAGCTTTATCACATTCGTGATTCGATTCATGATCGGGAGCCCCCTTTGGTCTCAAGTTTCTTATTCGTTAGCTGCACGACCAGCTGTTGTAAGGATACGGAAGCGATTTGCAGCCCAAGAGATTCTGCCTTTTTCCGGTCGGTACCGGTCAGCCTCTCGAACACACCTGCTGTCAGCAGAGCGCCAAATGGCTCGCGTGAAATGACCATTTTTCCTTGGATGAAGCTTTCCACTGCACTTGCCGTACCAGCCACCGTATAGGCTGATCCGCGCAGCTCCTCAGCATCTTCATTAATTAGAATCTTCCCGCCTTCGATGACGATAATATGCTCCAGCATACGGCTTACTTCATCAATGAGATGAGTAGACAATACTATCGTACGCGGATATTCGGAATAGTCCTCAATCAGCCGGTCATAGAACAGTGCTCTGTTAACGGCGTCTAAACCAAGATACGGCTCATCAAAAATAGTGAGTGGCGCGCGGCTGGCAAGCCCGACGATAATACCAACGGAGGAATGCATACCGCGGGACAGCTTTTTCATTCTGCGCTTCAGAGGCAGCTGAAAGTCCTTCACCAGCGAGTTCGCATATTCCTTATCCCAATTCGGGAAGAGGGAAGCGGACAGCTCAAGCACATCCTTGACCATGTAGTTATCCGGGTATTTCAGGCTCTCTTTGATGAAGCAGATCTGACTGAGCACCTTTGCGTTCTCATAGGGCTCTTCCCCGAATACTTTCAACTCGCCGCTTGTTGCGAACAACTGGGCCGTAATCATATGCATAATCGTTGTTTTGCCGGCGCCGTTTCTTCCGAGTAGCCCGTAAATCTTATCCGGCTCAAGCGTGAACGAAACTTCGTTCACAGCGGTCACTTTTCCATAGGACTTGGTTAACTGCTTCACTTCTACAACATGGTTTGTCATTTGGCATCCCCTCTCCGAATCATATCTGTTAGTTGATCTGCTGATATTCCCAGCTTCTCGGCTTCCCGCAGCATCGTCACCACGTATTGCTCGAAAAATTGCTCCTTGCGTTTCTCGACCAGTACGGCGCGGGCACCTGTAGCTACAAACATTCCAATCCCTCTTTTCTTATACAGGATTCCTTCGTCCACCAGCAGGTTAACGCCTTTCGCGGCAGTTGCAGGGTTAATCTGATAAAAGGAGGCGAACTCGTTCTTTGAAGGTACTTGTGATTCTTCAGGCAGTCGTCCTTGGATGATGTCATCTTCAATTCGTTCGGCAATTTGTACGAAGATGGGACGGCTGTCATCGATGATTAGAGTCATACGTTAACATCACCTCTCACAACCTAACTGGTTGATTACTCGTGTAACCAACTATACAAGAATAAATAATAAGAGTCAATGGGCCGCACGCAAAAAAAAAAAGCAGGCCGCCTGTACGTGACAGACAACCTGCTTCTAGAGCCTATTAAGTAGCTTCGTTAATCTTGTTCATCAGTGATTGCACTTGTTTACGGAGAGCGATGAGCTCCTCCGATTCAATATCGGTTCCTGCATACAACCGGCCTGGAACGCATTCAGCCTGCTTGCGGAGTTCATGTCCCTTCTCCGTCAAACGAACAATTAAGTGCCGTTCATCGGACTTGTCACGGGCCCTTGTCAACAGTCCCATGGACTCCAGCTTCTTCAGCAGGGGAGTAAGTGTGCCGGAATCCAGCAGCAGCTTTGCTCCAAGCTCCTTTACTGAGACATTATCCTGCTCCCATAGAGCAAGAAGCGTAATATATTGCGTATAGGTGAGGCCAAGCTCGGCAAGAATCGGGCGGTACAGCTTCGTAATTTCCCGCGAGCAAGCATAAAAGGCAAAGCAAATCTGATTATCGAGCTTCAGCAGTTCATCGCTGTTCACAGCTTGTCGAATCCTCCTTTTCGATCCGTATAGATCTATATAAATTGTATGCAATTAATTGGGTGATTGTATTGTAGCACCGCGCTTATAACGTGTCAAAAGAAAGAAAATGCCTTTGACAATCGCAACTATATTTTATACAATTTAATTAATAACAATTTATTCGAAGGGGATGTTCTGAAATGTCCTTATATGATATCGAGCTGAAGACGATTAAAGGTGAGAAGCAAACGCTTGCGCCGTACAAAGGCCAAGTGTTGCTGATTGTGAATACCGCGACCAAATGCGGATTTGCCCCGCAGTTCAAAGGCTTGCAGAAGCTGCATGATCATTACAAGGAGCAGGGCTTTGCTGTACTAGGCTTCCCAAGCGGTCAGTTTATGAACCAGGAGCTTGAGGATAATGCGGAGATCGCTGAGTCCTGCGAGCTGAACTTCGGCGTTAATTTCCCGCTGTATGCGAAGATTGATGTGAATGGCGATACCGCGCATCCATTGTTCCAGAAGCTTAAGAAGGATGCACGCGGGCTGCTTGGCTCACAGCGGATCAAGTGGAATTTCACGAAATTCCTCGTGAATAAAGAAGGCAAAGTCGTTAAACGGTTTGGTCCCAATGTTACGCCGGAGAAGATCAACAACGAGATCCAGACGCTGCTTGGCCAAAATTAATATACCCTAATCTGAAAAGCCAAGGTATGAATAACGTTGCATGCCTTGGCTTTTCCCATTTTCCCCGTTTAATAAGCAATGCCAACACGAGACCTTAAATAGGCATCGCTAAATAATTGCGAATAGACGAATGCCGCAGTATCACCTGTTGTAATCCTCTTCCCATCCTCCGGTAAATAACTTCCCTCTACCCGGTAACTGCCTTCGGATGGTCCGTCCGGCAAATAAGTCGGGCAGACCAATGTCCAATCCAGCACAGACCCCTCTAATAGACGCCATACATTATGATGTTCTTCCGCAGCTCTCGTGAGTGTTCTTCGTGATTCACTGGATTGATAGCGGAGCAGGCCAGGCTCCGTTCGGCTGTTTAGCACCCCCGCTGTTCCAATCGCCACGATTCGTTTGATCTCAAGTCTAATCATAGCCTCGATAATAAGGGGAATGCTTTGCGACAGCGTTGTTCCGCCATCCGTGCTTAAGCTACTAATGACCGCTTCAGAGCCTTGGAGCGTCTGGTGAACGGCATCGCTGTCGAGCACATTTCCTTCTACTATTTTTAAGCTGCTGCCGGCCAAATCTCTTAATTTATCTGGTATTCTAACGAGGACGGTGACGGTATGCCCCTCCTGAAGAGCACGCTCTATAATCAGTCTCCCGACCCGGCCTGTCCCTCCGAAAATAGCAATGTTCATTTCTTCACTCTCCATATATAATAGAATACGCATTAAAATTTTATCATAATTCCGCAACTTTCCAGTAACAAGCTGCGTTTAGAATTAGAGAACAGCAATCCTTGCAGGATATTTTTTTTGCCTATCGGCGTCCAGTATCTGTAAAAATTGTAACAATTAAATGGTTTTTTATTTAGGAGGAAGTAAGAAGATGATTCGGACTAGTGTTGCCAATTGGATGAAACCTATTCTATTAATGATGAGCCTATGGCTGATTGCCGCATGTTCCATTCCGGCAGATGCGAAGACGGTCAGCTTTTACGTCAACGGTGAAAAGGTGAAGCAGCCTCCCGCTGTGGATGTGGTCAATGGCCAACCTATGGTACCGGCCTCATTCCTAGAATCAACCTTTCAATCGAAGTTGGAGTGGACACTTAAAGATAAACAAAGCAGCGGAGTGTATTTCTCAGATAAAGTTGCTGTATTAATGTATCACGATGTATCGGAGACTCCAGATCCAACGGGAGCAGAATCAGCGATTTCAATTGATTCATTCAAGGAGCAAATGGAGCAACTGAAATCGGAAGGGTTCCACATCATCTCCATTGATCAATATGCTGATTTTATTGACAACAAGGGGAATGTTCCGGACAACGCCGTGCTGCTGACATTTGACGACGGCTATGAGAGCTTTTATAAGGAAGCTTATCCTATATTGAAAGAATACGCTTATCCTGCCGTGAATTTCGTTATCGTATCAGGTGCCGACAATCCTTCGAAGAAAGGCCGGCCTAAAATGACATGGGACCAAATGCGGGAAATGCAGAAGTCCGGCATGTCCTTCTATAATCATACATACGACAGCCACAAATACGGTGTGATGCGTGCTGACGGATTATCGAAGCCAGTGCTCACACGGCATCAATATTTGAAGAAAGAGAATCGTGTCGAGACAGATGAGGAATACCATACACGCGTAAAGACCGACTTGGAGAAAGCTGAGCAAAGTCTGAAAGCAGAGCTTGGAAACAAGCGAAGTATCATCGCTTTTCCATATGGAGCCTATAATGCAGAAGTGCTGGATATATTGAAGGAGGTTGGCATTACCTTATCCTTTACGGTCAAAGAAGGGATTAATGAACGAGGGCAGACGAACGGCTTCCGAGTGAATGGTTCCAGAGCGGGAGAGTCAACGAAGCAGCTGATGGAAAAGCTGAAGGCACTGACACTGGATCACGCCGCGGTTACCGTTCATGTAGATGGTCAGGAAGCATCGTTTAAGGAACAGCCGTTTAAAGGGCCAGACGGTGTCATGATTCCACTGAAGGAATACTGTAAGATGAAAGGCATGAAGCTGCATTGGAGCAAATTAAGGAAGCAGTATAAGATTACGGTTTAGGACAAAAGAGCCGCATTCCTATGGTCAATTGGACCTGGGGAATGCGGCTCTTTTTCATTGGCAATCCCTGTTGACGAGGATATTCCGTTTTAGGCGAAACAAATAATAATGGTACTCAGCCATATCATTCGACAGGATTCGATCAGGGGGAGATTTAAGGGGAGAATCTCAAGACCTAAAGAAAACACACCTGATATCCTAAGTTCACACATTGTAAGGGTTTGCAGTTTTCATGATAATAAGAACATAACAAACAAGGGGGATAAACAAATGGCTAAAATGAATATGAAGAGTGTTCTAGGTCTTGTTCTTGCAGGTTCCTTGGCGATTAGCTTGACAGCTTGCGGATCGAACAGCAATAACAACGGCAACAAAGAAAGCAATGCTCCTTCCAATAACGCAGGTGCAACTAATGCTGCTACAGAGAAACCAGCAAGCAACGAGAAAGTTACAATTACATTCCAAAACATTTACCCAGATCCAACTGATCCGAAAAACGGCATGATGAAAAAAATCGTATCCCAATACGAAACTGATCATCCTAACGTGAAGATCGAGCTGGACTCCCTGAATACGGACCAACAAAAACAAAAACTCAAAACACAAGCAGCTTCGCATGAAGTACCAGACATCACAATCGTTAACCCGGCAGCTCAAATGCAGCCGTATGTTGATGCAAAACTGTTTGCACCGCTGAACGACATGGTTGCGCAAAACGGCCTGAAAGATACATTCCAAGACGGCGTTCTTGACTTCTACACATTCGATAACAACCTGTACGCATTGCCAGATGGCAACAACATCGGCGTTGTTTACTACAATAAAGATTTGTTCCAGCAAGCAGGCATTACAAAAACGCCTGAAACATTCGAAGAAATGATCGCAGACGTTAAAACATTGAAAGCTAAAGGCATCCAGCCAATGGCAATCGGTGAAAAAGATACTTGGACGGGTTCGTTCCTGTTCATGAACATCCTGCTTCGCACAAACAGCGGCCCTGGCTTCCTGTCTGATGTTGTAGCTGGTAAGAAAACATTCGAAGATCCAGCATTCGTTGAAGCTGTAGACGCTATGCAAAACCTGATCCAAGCAGGCGCGTTCCAAGAAGGCGTTACATCGTTCGACTATAACGCTGGTGAGAACATCTTTAAAACGGGTAAAGCTGCAATGTACTACATGGGTTCGTGGGCAACTGGCGGTATCGAAACATCTGAAGCTCTGAAGGATAAAGTAG
The DNA here is from genome assembly GCF_052113225.1 of Paenibacillus sp. YAF4_2. Classification (NCBI taxonomy): domain Bacteria; kingdom Bacillati; phylum Bacillota; class Bacilli; order Caryophanales; family Paenibacillaceae; genus Paenibacillus; species Paenibacillus sp. YAF4_2. The sequence continues at coordinate 252,794 of NZ_JBFRCT010000011.1, read as the reverse complement.
GCGTATTCAAATTCCCTACTGTAAACGGCAAAGGCGACCCTAACCAATTCATGCTTGCTCCAGGTTCCGCATTCGCGATCTCTGCAGACAGCAAACACCTGCAAGAAACTAAAGATTTCCTGAACTACTTCATGCTGAACTTCCCTAAAGAAGCATTCGCAGTTAAAGGTGCTGTAGGTCTTGCTCAAAAAGTTGACGGCGACTTCAAAGCTGCTGGCTACTCCGACATGGCGATTAGTGTACTGGACCTGTTCAAAGATGTTAAAGGCGGCGACCTGTCGTTCGATAACACAATGAACCCTGGTACTTCCCAAGGCCACTTGACTGCCCTTCAAAACATCTTCGTTCAGAAGAAAGATTCTGCTGAAGTTGCAAAAGAGCACCAAACGGCTTACGAAAGCAATAAATAAGCTTTAAACAACAGATGAAAGTATAAAAAGCTGCGCACGGTGCGAAAGGGGTTCTCTCCCAGGAACCCCTTTTGTACTGATGTTAAAAAAATAGCTAAAAGATAGGAGGGCACACGAGATGAACGTACTGAAGGTTTCGAAATTAACGATAGCGCTGTTCGTGCTGCCGTGTTTGATACTCTATGTCTGTCTGGTATTTGTTCCAATCATCGTTTCCTTATATACCAGCACACTTGATTGGAACGGGATCGGCGAATCGAAATTTATTGGTCTGGACAACTTCAACAAATTGTTATTCCATGATGCCGTATTTTGGCCAGCTGTACGCCATACCTTGATGTTTGCAGTATTTTCTATGCTTGAAATTCCAATCGCTTTGTTTGTCGCAATTTTACTTAGCCGCTTCGTCAAGAAGCCGAATTTCCTTGTATCCAGCTATTTTATGCCGGTAATTTTGTCGGTTGTTATTATCGGACAACTTTGGAAAACAATCTACAACCCTGCGTCCATGGGCGGAATGCTTAACCAGGTGCTTGACTGGGTAGGCCTTCACAGCTTGTCGCAGCAGTGGTTGACAGATCCAGATATCGCGATGTACAGCTTGTACTTCGTAGCTTTGTGGCAATACCTTGGTTATCATACTCTCATTCAGTTTACGGGTATTCAGAACATTCCGTCGGATATTTATGAAGCAGCCAAAATTGATGGCGCTGAAGGCTTGAAAGCTGACTGGCATATTACATTGCCAATGAACGTTCCGATCTTCAAAATCTCGATTGTCCTTGCCTTTATTGGCTCGCTTCAATCGTTCGACATGATTATGGTTATGACAGGCGGCGGTCCTGGTAACGCAACAGACGTTATCGCGACACATATGTACAGAATGTCAATCTTGTCGATGAAATATGGATACGGAAGTGCCATTGCAGCCATTCTGGTTGTAGTCTGTCTTGTCGCAACAGTGGTTATCAACTACGGATTCAACCGTCTGGAACGGAAATACACGTAATGAAGGAGGGATACGACCATGAGCCAAAGTACAACTACAGCAGTGTTGCCAAGAATTAAGCCACAAAGAAAGTTCTCGATCGGGAAAATATTGATGTGGATTCTTCTGGCAACTCTGATAGTCACCCAATTGTATCCGCTCTTGTGGCTGGCGATCTACTCGTTAAAGACTAACGAAGAAATTTTGTCCGGGCAATTTTTCGCTCTGCCGCATGTTCTACAGTGGAGCAACTATAGTGCTGCAATGGAGTCGGGCAATTACGTTAAATATCTGCTTAACAGCTTGAAAGTTACATTGATTACAATGGCTGGCGTTTTGTTCCTCAGCTCGCTTGTATCATTTGCCATCAGCCGCTTCAAGTGGAAATACGGTCAGACGGTTATGGTTATCTTCCTGATCGGGATGATGATCCCAATGCAGGCAACACTTTTACCACTGATGATTATCTTCAAGAACATGCATATTCTGAATACGCATTGGTCGCTTATTCTGCCTTACGTTGCATTCCAGACGCCAATTGCCGTATTTATTCTAAGCGGATTTATGAAGTCGATTCCTAATGAGATTGAAGAATCGGCAATCGTGGACGGAGCAGGCGTCTTCCGGATCTTCTGGAACATCATCCTGCCGGTATCGGTTCCGCCGATGATGACGGTATGTATTCTGACCTTCATTAACATTTGGAACGAGTACATCCTGGCAGCAACATTTATCTCGAGCGAACGATTGAAGACTTTACCTTTTGGGGTATACAGCTTCGTCAGCCAATACTCGGTAAACTACGGTGCGATCGGTGCATTCCTCGTACTTGGTGCATTGCCGGTTATCGTCATTTACTTCTTGCTCGCAGATAAGATTACAAAAGGTATGGTAGCAGGTGCGGTGAAGGGTTAATCCCCTTCCCGCTTTTTTGAATTTTAAGGAATTATAAATTTTTGCTATACGAAACGGTTGCGCGGCCAAAGGTCAGCGCAACCGTTTCGCCATGTGTTACAATGAGGGAATGAGCAAAAATCCAGAAAATTTTATGCTTACGAAGTAAGAATCATCACAAACGGCCGAAATAGGGCTCTTTTTGTGATAATTCTTTTAGGAGGATCAAAAGTTGGCGCGTTATCGTGGTATGCACTCTATACAGAATCGGTTGTTTTTATTGCTGTTTTCATCAATGATGACGCTGCTTATCTTGGTCAGCTTCCTCTATTATCAGAAGACAACTCAGATCATTCATTCGAAAATCAGTGATCTTGCGGAAAAGAACGTCTCCCAAACGGTAGGGTTATTTGATCTGCTTCTTGAGGGATATGACAGCGTGACCAAATCACTTAACAGTAATTATGAATTGACCAGACTGCTCAAGGAAGCAGACAATGAGAAGAATATAAGCGTCAGTGTCATGAATGAGCGGGCGATTACGAATATTATTGGAGCCGCATACTTTTCGCGAGATGATATTGTAGGCATCCATGTCATGACCAACGGCGGCAAGCTGTACAACTATGAACGACGCTTCGCCGGCCTGGTCAATCAGGATTACACGTCTGCTGATTGGTATAGCAAGCTTAAAAACTCAAAAGGCGAGATGGTATGGCTTGGCTTAACGAAAGGCTCGGTTATTAACAGCATGCTGCCAGAGCCTGTATTTGTATTTGGACGTCAGCTATATGATCTTAACAATTATAAGCCAGTTGGTATCGTCTTGATTGAGTCGGATCCAAATCCGATTCTATCCGCCTTATCTAACGCGTCGATCAGCCCAAACAGCCGGGTATTTATTGTTGATAAGAACAATAGCGTTATCGCATCAACGGATAAAAATCAGGATGATCTGTCGATGGAGCCAAATAGTGGGGAGCCGCAGGTGGTTCCTTCTTTTAATGGGCTGCCTAGACCAAAGGGTAATGAGATCGTTGTTGATAATAAGACGAATCAATTAATTGTTGCTGCCAAAACAGCTGTAGCGGAATGGACGGTATTCGGCTTGACACCAAAGGCAGACATTAGCGAAGAATTGGTGCAGACTAGATTGTATCTGCTGGCTGTCATTATCGCGGTCATCTTGTTATCGATTATGCTGGCAACCTTGATCTCGCGGAATATATCCTCTCCGCTGAAGCTCTTGATCAGAGAGATGAAGCAGGTGGAGCTGGGTAACTTTAGAGGTTCGGTGGACGTCAAATCATTCGAGGAGATCAACAGCCTGGTATCTTCCTTTAATCGAATGGTATTACGAATGGATGAGCTAATTGAACGCATAACCCTCTCCTCTATAAGTGAAAAGAACGCAGAGCTGCAGGCGCTCCAATCTCAGGTGAACCCGCATTTCCTGTACAATACGCTGGACATGATTTATTGGATGCTGGACGAGCGTGAGAATGATCGGCTGGGCAGGGTTATTTTATCATTGTCGCATATGTTCCGTTATAGTAGTGACTGGGAAGAAGCCTCGAAGACAACACTTCGCCAGGAGCTTGAGCAAATGCGACATTACATGACGATTATTGAGAATCGCCTTGTTGGCCGCGTAAGCACAGAGATTCAGGTGGACAATATGTGGCTCGATGCGATTATTCCAAAGATGACGATTCAGCCTGTTATTGAGAATGCGGTGAAGAGTGGCCTTGAACCGCTTGACCGTCCTGGACTTCTGCGGGTGTATACGGTGGCGGATGAAGAAGCTAATGAGCTGCGAATCGTCATTGAAGATAATGGAGTTGGCATAGAGGAAGGCGCCTTGAAAGAGCTGCAGACAATGCTGCAGCATTCGGGTCTTAACCGAAACTATCCTTTGCCGGAAGGCAAGGAAAGAAGAGGTATTGGCTTGCCAAATGTGCATCGTCGTATTGTGTTGATGTACGGTGAGCCTTATGGCATGCGGATTACAAGTGAATTAGGAACAGGGACGACGGTTATTATCGCAATACCGCTGCCTGCAAGAGGAGGTCAATCGGGCGATGAACATATTAATCGTGGATGACGAGACCGTCATACGGGACGGCATCCAGCGGACATTAAGTAATAAGTTTCCGGCTTACAGCACTTTTCTGGCTGTAAATGCCGAAGAGGCGGTTGCACAGCTGCGGAAGCAGCAAATTGATATTGTACTGACCGATATTTTGATGCCGGGGATGACGGGGCTTGAATTAATGAATTTGACTCGCACCATCTATCCACATGTGAAGTGGGTGGTGATCTCCGCTTACTCGGAATTCAGCTATGCACAAGAGGCGGTACGACTAGGGGCAAAGGATTATTTGCTGAAGCCGATTGGCAAGGAAGTGCTGGGCGAGATGATCGAGAAGATAAGCGGCGAGATTGAGCGCGAGCGGGAGCTTATGGAGGAAGCAGAGCTTCTGAAGATGAACCGCAACTATTTGCGGGAAGCGGTATTCCAGCGCTGGGCTCAAGGTCTTGATATCGGCCGCTTTGATATGACACCATTTATGGACAGCTATTCCAATTTTCATCTCATTATGGTGAAGATGGAGAGCGACAAGGTTGTTCAGCTTGAACATTTCATGATTGAGAACGTGCTTGGCGAATTGATTGAAAAGTATGGTCAAGGCTTCGTCACGATCTATGACAGCAAAAGTCTTCTTGGTCTGGTTACCCTTCCGGAGGGTGCGACAATGTCGGGTCTGCTGGAGGAGCTTCGTGCCCATCTGATCAAATATTTGCGTGTGCCGTTTCAAATTATGCATACGGACCTTATCAAGGATATTAATGCGGTACCAGGCGAGGTGCAGCGGATGCGCCAAGCCTCATCAACGGCAGTCTATGAGCATTATGCCAGCGGCAGCGATCAATCGATAGAGGTCGCGCTGCAATATATTCGTACGCATTACCACGCCGATCTGTCTCTGGAGAAGGTGGCGTCCATTGTTTATTTGAATCCGGTCTACTTCAGTCAGCTGTTCAAACAGAAGACCGGCGCAGGGTTCAAAGAATATGTCATCGGCCTTAGACTCGAACAGGCGAAGCAAATGCTGCTTAATCCGAAGCTGAAGCTCGCTGATGTTGCCGAGCGGATCGGCTATCAAGATATGCGTCACTTCTCCCAGCTGTTTCGTAAAAAGTATGGGGAGACACCTTCCGAGTTTCGACAGAGCCATCGAATGGATGGCGTAGAGAAGCAGCTTTAATCCGAACAATGATTGGATAGAAGAAGGAGTCCTATGTCCATTAACAAAACACCAACCAACCGGGTCTACACCTATATTGCGCAGCGGGGCGTTGTATCCAGGGCAGATCTGATGAAGGAATTTGATATGTCGAGCAGCACGATGACGCGGCTGCTCGATGATATGATCGCCGATAAGCGGCTGCAGGAGAGTGGACGTGGCAGCTCAACTGGCGGCAGAAGACCTATTTTGTACGAAACGAATCCAACCTATGGGTATTTGTTTGGGCTCGAAATTTCGCGGATCTATTCATCGATGGGGCTGTACGACATGCATATGAACAGGCTGTCAGCCATACGTTGGAAAATGGATGAGAGCATGACGCCGGATGTGTTTATGAGCAAGGTGCAATCCGCTGTTCGGAAGTTTATGAAGCAGCATGGACTTGAGCAATCAAACATTGTTGGAATGGGCGTTGGTGCGGTAGGTCCGCTTGATCGTGAACGGGGTTTGATTCTAGATCCCGTCTATTTCCCTGCTCAAGGCTGGCATAATCTCCCGATCTGCGAGCGGCTGGAGGAGCGGCTCGGTTTCCCTGTTCTGCTTGATAACGGTGCCAATACTGCGCTGGTTGGGGAACATTGGGCGCTTAGAAGCGAGCACTACCAGCATATGCTCTACGTGCATGTGGGCGCCGGCCTCCGCTCAGCCGTGATGTCGAATGGCCAGCTCGTCTATGGTGCGACCGATATGGAAGGGGCTATTGGCCGGATGATTATTCAGGCTGGTGATCCCGCTAATCCGGGCAGTTCTATTGACGGTGCACTGGAGTCATTTGTATCTGTCCATGTCATTGAGAATGAGGTCCGGGAACAAAACGAACCGTGGAGCTTTGAACTGCTGGTCTCCGCTTTGTCAGCTGGCGATGCGGTTGTTCAAGAGAAATTTAAGAAAGCAGCCGCTTACCTCGGTATCGGTTTGGCAAATTTGATTAATGTGCTGCATCCGGAGCAGGTTATTCTCGGGGGAGCGCTCATTAATGCTCATGAGAGTGTGTTTGAGACAGCAGTCGAGGTTGCTAGAAGCCACACGTATTATTACCCGCAATATAAGCCGTTGTTCTCACAAGGTGTACTCAAGGAAGAAGCTGTCGCAGCTGGTGCGGCTGTGATGGTACTGATGCAGCTGCCATAGAAGGATTTCGACATAATAGAAGAGGTGACAGCATGACGGCCGCACAAGCGGAGAGGCCATCCAAGGAGTTTCATTTATTTTTCCTGACATGGCCCATATTCCTGGAATTATTATTATTTATGCTAATGGGTGTTGCGGATACCTTTATGCTGAGCGCGATATCCGATAATGCGGTATCCGGCGTCGGAGCCTCTAATCAGTATTTATTTATCGCACTCCTCGTCCTCGAGGTTATTGGTAACGGTGCGTCAATTGTTGTCGCGCAGTATATCGGATCGAGACAAATGAAGGAAGCGGCCAAAATCTCGGCGCTTAGCATTACGCTTAACGTTGCGGTTGGCCTCGTAATGAGTATCGTATTTGTTGTGTTTAATGGTTTGATTCTGCAAAGCCTTAATCTGCACGGCGAAGTGCTGGAGCATGCGAAGACGTACTTGTCCTTTGTTGGCGGATTCATTTTCCTGCAGGCGCTTATTAATTCGATATCTGCTATTATCCGGGTACATGGGTTTACGAAGGAAGCGATGTTCGTATCCCTTGGGATGAATATTGTTCATCTGATCGGCAACTATACCCTTATTTTCGGCCACTTCGGTTTTTCAGAGATGGGTGTGCACGGCGCGGCTATTTCGACGGTGATCAGCAGAGCTCTGGCACTGCTCGTCTTCTTCTGGATGATGTATCGCATTATGGAAGTTAGAGTGAAGATCCGATATTATTTCACATTATCCAAGGCCTATATTAGCAAAATATTAAGAATCGGTATTCCATCCGCTCTTGAACAGGTTATGTATCAGGGCTGCCAGATGGTATTCCTGTATTATGCGACATTCCTTGGCGAGGAATCACTTGCTGCCCGCCAATATGCCGCGAATATCTCTATGTTTATCTATTTGATGGCCTTCTCGATCGGTTCAGGAACGTCTATTATTGTAGGCAGGATGATTGGTGCAGGGCGCCAGACGGATGCTTATCACCGGGTATGGTACAGCACAGGCTGGGCGTCTGCTTCAAGTGCCGTTATGATCGCATTTGTGATGATATTCCGCGAACCACTTATGAATATGTTTACGAACGATCCGGAGATTATTCGTCTGGGTACTCAAGTACTGCTCTACAGCGTTATACTTGAGACTGGCCGTACGATTAACATTATTCTGGTCAACTCGCTTCGTGCGTCTGGAGATGCCAAATATCCACTATGGGTAGGTATGGTATCGATGGTGGGCATGAGCCTGCCGCTTGGTTATTTGTTTGTATTCAAGCTCGATATGGGTCTTCCAGGTATATGGCTGGCTATCGCAGCCGATGAATGGCTTCGTGCCTTTGCGATGTTCTTCCGTTGGAAGAGCCGGGCATGGGAGAAGCATGCACTCGTCAAGCATGTTCAAAAGAAGGACAGTGCTGCGACTGCAACGTAAGATTTGTAGAGGAGTGTATGGCCATGACTTCCACTGTGATGGAGCAGCCTCTTAATTCCTATCATTTGATTGCACAGACTTGTTTGCTTGCGGGCAAAATTATATTGCAAAACGGCGGTGAGACGTACCGAGTGGAGGATACCATGGTGCGGATCGCCGCCTCTTATGGTATTGCGGATGCGCAGAGCTATGTGACGCCTACCGGCATTTTGTTTGCAATGGATGCCTCCGTACCAACAACGAGGCTGATTAGGATCTCGGAGCGCTCCATCAATTTGCGCAAGGTGTCGCTTGTGAATGATATTTCGCGGCGTATTAGCGGGGGACAGCTGGAAGTGAGTGAAGCTCACCGGCTGCTGACGGAAATTGATGAGTTACCTTTTGCCTACCCCGCCCTGCTGCAGGTACTGGTCGCTGCTCTTGCAAGCGGCTGCTTCCTGATTATGTTCGGCGGCCAGTGGCATGATTTTATGGCGGCTGTTCTTGCCGGCGGATTAGGCTTCGGAAGTGTGGTGCTGCTGCACCGGCTTGTGCCAGCTAAGCTGTTTGCTGAGTTCGCAGCGTCCTTGCTGCTCGGCGGAGTGACGATTCTGCTTGTGAAGAGCGGGCTGGCCCTTGATTTGGACACGGTGATCATTGCTTCCGTTATGCCTCTTGTGCCGGGGCTGCATATTACGAATGCGGTACGGGATTTGATGGCGGGGCATCTGGTATCGGGCTTGTCCAAAGGGGTAGAAGCATTCCTTACGGCCTTTGCGATTGGTGCTGGTATCGCAGCTGCGTTGTCATTTTATTAAGGCGAGGAGGGACAAGCATGTCGTGGGGATGGATCGAACAAGCCATTATGAGCTTTATCTCGGCGGCAGCCTTTGGCCTTATCTTTAATGCACCCCGGCAGATGCTGCCCCAATGCGGCGTTGTTGGGATGGTCGGATGGCTGCTATATATGGCCTGTATCGAGATGGGTATGGAAGCAATCCCGTCTACGCTTGTTGCCGTCATTATCGTGGCGATTATCAGCCAGCTCTTTGCGAAGCTGTACAAGACCCCGATTATCGTGTTCAGCGTAGCGGGTATTATCCCGCTTGTACCTGGTGGTATTGCTTATGATGCGATGCGCAAGGTCGTGGAGAACGAGTATGATATTGCGGTTCAGCTTGGCGTCAAAGCGTTTATGATCTCGGGAACGATCGCCATTGGTCTTGTCCTCTCCGAGGTCGTAAACCAGACGATTCGAAGGCTGGAGCGCTTGTAGGGCAGCAACACATAAGAACGTACCCAGGTGAAAGTGGGGCGTTCTTTTATCTTTTATAAGCGAGGAGAGAGTCGTTATGTTGTTTTATATGGTAGATGTGTTTGCGGAGCAGAAGTATCAGGGGAATCAGCTTGCTGTTCTTCTGCCTGATCGTGAGGTCTCAACTCCAGAAATGCAGCAGATTGCAAAAGAATTTCATTTCTCCGAGATTACCTTTATTATGTCGGACAAAAAGACGGATGGAGGATATGATGTGCGGATCTTTACCCCTGATGCAGAAATTCCGTTTGCGGGGCACCCGTCACTAGGAACAGCTTATATAATCCGGCATGTATTTGAGAAGGCAAATAATGATCCTGTTCTATTGAACCTAGGAGTTGGGCAAATTCCAGTTACCTTTGCACCTGGAGAAGAGCAGGTATTGTGGATGACCCAAAAGCAGCCGGTATTTGGTGATGTCATTGAACCATCGCTTATCGCAGACGTTCTACAGATCAGTGTTCACGATATCGATACGAGCTTCCCAATCCAAGTAGCTTCGACAGGACTGCCTTCCGTTATTGTTCCATTGAAAACTCTTGAAGCTGCCGAGCGCTGCGCTATTCATCATCAGAAGTATGAGCGGTTCCTCAAGGAAGTAGCAGACGCTAATATTCTTATCTTTACACAAGAAACGCTTCATGAGGCGAATGATCTTCATGTACGGGTTTTCATCAATGACACCGGATACTATGAAGACCCAGCAACGGGAAGTGCTAATGGTAATCTGGCGGGTTATCTACTGGAGCATAAGGCTTTTAACAAGAGCCAAATCCAGCTTCGAGTAGAGCAAGGTTACTCCATTGGGCGAGACTCCTTGCTGCTCATTGATGCCGCAGAGAACAACGGGGAATACGAGATTAAAATTGGCGGTAAAGTATTCATGGTTGCCAAAGGTGAGTGGCTGTAAAGGCACTAAAATTGCGATTGCTGGTGCGTGGACGGTATACTAATAGGTGAGTATACGACGGGCCGCTAAAAATTTGCACCGCCTGCAGGAGGTAAGAAGCATGAATTTGCTCGACAAATCATCACAATTCCACCAACTGAAACAAATGATCACGCGCTTTATGATGACTTATAAATTTGCATTAGACGAAATGGAGACCAAGATTGAAATTCTGAAAGAGGAATTTCAAATGCTCCATGATTACAACCCAATCGAACATACCAAATCCCGGTTGAAGTCGCCGGAAAGCATAATGAATAAGCTGATGCGCAAAAACCTGGATATTTCGATGCCTAGCATTAAAGAAAACATCCGGGACATCGCAGGACTACGCATTACATGCTCGTTTATCTCGGACATTTATCTCATTCGGGATATGCTCAAGGGGCAATCCGATCTGAAGATTCTAGAGATGAAGGATTACATTAAGAATCCGAAACCAAACGGTTATCAGAGCATGCATATGCTGATCGAGGTGCCTGTCTTTTTGTCCGACCGTGTAGAGCAGGTTTGTATTGAAGTACAGATTCGGACGATAGCGATGGATTTCTGGGCGAGCCTGGAGCATAAAATTTTCTACAAATACAACGAGGCTGTGCCGGATCGACTTGTGCAGGAGCTGAAGGCTGCCGCTGACTCGGTAACGGCTCTGGACCGCCAGATGGAACGGCTGCAGCAGGAGATGAGCGAAATCAAGGAAGGGAATCTGCAGGAGGCCGAGGAGCAGTTCAGGCTCTTGCAAATTGACGACCAAAAGTTCCCTATTCCATTAGCACTGCTTGAGATGATCGGTGATAAGTCGGCAGGAGAATAAATCGTGAAGCTGATATTAAATACTTATCCATATCGGTTAGAGCTGGGTTATGAGCTAGGGTTTGGGCCAGAGGCCTATGAGACGATGGCGAAGGTTATTCAAGCCTTTCATGAACCATCAATGGACATTCTTTTCTCCTATACGAATTGGGACAGGGATAAAGATCCGCATAAGGATGATCTCATTCAGGATTCTGCTCTGAATTTTCATGCGGATATCATTGATGATCGGGATCAGGTGATTAGTCAAAAAGTAAAGGAAGTACTGCTTCAGCATTATGCACCCGAGCGTGATCCAAAGGCTAATCAGTCTGTGATGGATCAGCTATTAGCTTACTTTAGACAGGTTCCTATAGAGGAATTAAATGAGGAGTTGCTGAAGAAGATTGGGTCTGTTGTATACGAGGAGCAGGGGAACTACACGCTGGAGGATCAGGATCCAACGACACAAGCCTTTGTGAATAGCCGATTGGTGGATACCAATTCGGTTTGGCTGCTGCCGTATGAACGCCCTGTATATTTGAAAAACATCTTGTGGTATCGGGCTAATACACAAGAAGAGATTGTGCAGTCCTTCGAGTTGACCGACTGGTGGTTTACTTGTGCACTAGTTAATCCGGATACACAAGTGGAGGATTACCTTTACTTCCTCAACTTTACCGAGGAGCAGGAGGAAGCGTGCAGGGTGCTCGCTATTTCTGCTCCTCATCCGCAGACATTCAAGGATTCGGTTATTCCAAGGCTCGTGGAGCTTCTTGGAGAAGAACTTGAAATTGTGGAGTGAGAAAAAAATGAAGACTGTCTCCAAAGTCATCAAGATGACGATGGGGACAGCCTTTACTTCTGTAGAGCATCTCCTTCACGTGAGATGTTCTATTTTTTTATATCGCATAACGATTATGCAATGTCTCTGTCATCTCACGGATTTGCTCGGCCGAAGGCAGGATGAGGCTCGATTCGGCAGTAATGCCAGCATTAAGTTTAGCTTCCGCAATCACTTGCTTCACGGCATCCGCAAAGACATGTGCCGCCTCCGGGCCAAGCCCAGCAAGCTCCTCAAGGCTTGCCATACTATTTTCCACAACTAGCGGGTAAAGTTCAGGATCAGTGCCGGCAGCTGCCTGATTATAGAACGAGCGGACAAGGCGGGCGCGCTCCGCCCCTGAGCCTTCCGCTACGATAAATGCTTGAACAACAATAGCCTGAGCTTGCCGCCGCTGAGCGATACCGCAAAATTTATATCCTCCGATGCTCAAATCAAAGTCGCCTGGGCAGTATGCACCAGTGATCTCGCCCTTGTCCACCTGCTTGCCGGACCCTTGCAGCGCTAACCGAATCAGCTCATACATCTGCTCGAAGTTGTTATGAAAGTGAAAATCCATTGCATTGCTCTTTGGCAAAATGAGTGACAGATTAACGACGCCTGTATCAAGCGGCACAGCTGCTCCGCCGGAATTGCGGACCGCAGTTGCCCAGCCCGCTGTCTCGAGCAGGTTGCGCGCAGCCCCTGCACCTGGCAAACGGCTGTCGCGCAGCCCCATAATGAAAGCGCGCGGATGGCGCCACACATGGCAGACAGCTGGTCCACCACGTCCCGTGCTTCTGCATAGCAGCTCGTCCAAGGCAAATGCATACAGGGGATCTTCCTCCGAGAAGTCATTCATCCGATCCAGCAGGACAAGACTACGCTCCCCAAGCTGCTCTATAGCACTCCATTTCATGGCTGTTCACCTTCCTCTCTATTTCAGCTCCAATACTCCAATCATACTAATCCCATCCCGCTGTGACAAGGCATGCGAGCTGCAGCCATATATCCGCCGCTGCCTGCCGGGTATAGCCTGTACGGAACGAGCATTCTATGAATATACTGCTCATGAAGCCAGATATGATGACATCTCGGAGAGTGATGAAATAGTGAGCAACATGAAATATATATTAGATATGCTGCCACCTCGCCAGGTTAACAATAAATTGTTTATCGGCCCCTATACGATGGGCACGCCTATCGTATTGTCGTGGACGGAAAATACGATTGCGACAATCGGCAGGTTTTGTTCCGTATCGAACACGGCAACGATTTTTTTGGGCGGCAACCATCATTACGAGTGGGTGTCGACGTTCCCTTTTACCGCGTATATGACGCAGCACTTTACGGAGGGAGCCAAGACCAACGGCAATGTCACGATCGGTAATGATGTCTGGATCGGGCATTATGCAACGATATTGTCCGGGGTAACCATTGGTCATGGGGCTATTGTAGGGACTCATGCATTGGTGACGAAGGACGTTCCTCCGTATGCGATTGTTGGCGGTAACCCTGCGCGCATTATAAAGTACCGTTTTCCGCCTGATGTTATTGAGAGACTGATGCAGGTGAAGTGGTGGGATTGGGAGACCCATCAGATTGAAGCGGCCGTTCCGCTTCTACAACAGGAGAACCTGAAGCCTTTCTTCCGTTATTGCACAAGGCTTGGGAAGGGATAGATTGGGAAGGAGCAGCCCTGGGTCAATGTCATTAAGATAGAAACTTAACTTAATGACATTGACCCGGGGTATGCTCTTTTTTACGTCTTATATGGTCATTGCTATAAACCCTATAAAAATGGCATTTACACCATCTGTAAGTTCCTGTAAAATCCAAGGCGACGACGAATTTTGACAGCGGTTACATCATAGACGAATATCAATAGTTCCAAAGAAAGAAAAGGGGTTGAGCAAAATGACAGATTCTCCCCAGTACGCCAGGGAATATGAGCCGTTCACAGCAGAGCAGACCTTGCTCCAAGTAGAGGGCTTGAAGCGTACATTTGGCCGCGGTACCGGCGCTGCAGTTGTCCTGCAGGGCGTTAATCTATCGATTGCGCGGGGGCGGCTTGTCGCCTTGAAGGGACGTTCGGGCTCTGGTAAAACAACACTTCTGAATTTACTAGGCGCACTCGACTTGCCGACAGAAGGGACCGTGAATTTTGACGGCCAGGTATTAAGCGGGCTGTCAGACAAAGCACGTGGAGATATTCGCAGAACGCAGATGGGGCTAATATTCCAATCCTTTGCGTTATTTCCGCTCATGTCCGCTTATGAGAACGTGGAGTTTGCGATGCGGATCGCGGGTGTACCTGCTTCCGCAAGGAAGGAAGCGGCTTTGCAAGCACTCGACTATGTCGGGCTTAAGCCGCGGATGCATCACCGTCCGTTCGAGATGTCCGGCGGCGAGCAGCAGCGTACAGCCATTGCCCGGGCAATTGCTCATAAGCCAAAGCTGCTGCTTGCCGATGAGCCAACCGCGGAGCTCGACAGCCGGACAGGTCTACATATTTTAAGCGTGCTGCGTAATTTGGTACGGGAAGAGGGAATGACAATCGTCATGACGACACATGACCCGGCCATTATGGAAATTGTGGATGAAGTCTATGAATTGGAGGATGGGACCATTGTTGAAGCTGCGAAACTATAGTTTGGCGATGTCATTGCTTGTTAGCTTGTCCTTACTTGCTGGCTGCTCACTTATTCCTAACGAGGAGGAGCCGCTTAAGCCGCCGCTGGTGAAGCCTGCAGAGCAGAATTATTCAACCGATGAGGTGAAGATGGGAGACATCCGCCGTGAAGTAAGAGGGTCCGGTATCTTTGAATCAACCGAAAGCGAGCTTGCCCAGTTCAAATCCCAAGGCGGCAGGCTGAAGAAATTATACGTTTCGTCCGGGGATGAAGTGAAAAAGGGCGATCTGCTAGCAGAACTGGTCGTTGACGGACTTGATGTACAGCTGCTGGAGCAGAAGCTGGGGGTGGAGCGCGCGGGCTATGCGGTAAAGCAGGCGAAGCAGAGCGGCAGCGAAGAGGAAAGGCATATGGCCGAGCTGCAGCTGGAGATTGAGAAGCTGAAGCTGGAGAAGCTGGAGCAGACCGATGAGCAGAGTAAGCTGAGGGCAACCATGAACGGTCAGGTTGTCTTTGTAGAAGAGCTTGTAGAGGGTGATTTTGTACAGCCCTATCAGACGCTTGTAAGAGTAGCTGATCCAACGAAGCTGCGATTTGCCTACCGTTCTTCCGATGCAGGCAGTATTGGTGAAGTAGATGTAGGAATGAGCGCAGTTATTACAGCAGGTAATGATTATGAGTCGACCGGCAAAGTCGTACAGACCCCTGCCTCGGCTCCAGTGACGACTGATGCAGATTTGAAATCAAGATATGCCAGCACCTTATATGCGACAGTGGACAAACTCCCCGAGGGAGTGGAGATTGGCTCGAGCGCGAATGTATCTATTGTATTAGTAGAGCACAAGAACGCCGTTCTTATACCAAAAAGTGGATTGCGCTCGTATCTGGGACGTACGTTCGTCCGGGTGCTCGAGGGGAAAGCATTACGGGAAGTCGATGTCGAGGTTGGCATTCAATCATCGACAGAAGTGGAAATTTTACGCGGGCTGAAGGAAGGCCAAACGATCGTTCTGAACTAATTCAATTTATATTTTTTGCAGAGTGGAGGCTTACCCGTGGCTTTATTGTCCATGATTGTGCGTAAAATGACGCAAAACAAATGGCTGGAGCTCAGCTTGCTGATCGGACTTGTCATTACGGTTGGCTTGGTCTCCAGCATTCCGACTTATACCGAAGCCATTCTATCCCGTATGCTTGTGAAGGAGCTGGAAAACTCGAAGCTAAGCTCCTACCCGGGCACGATGAATATGAGATTCACTTATATCGGGGTCAATAATGCAGAGCAGCGTATCAAGCAGATGCAGA
Source organism: Paenibacillus sp. YAF4_2 (assembly GCF_052113225.1). Lineage (NCBI taxonomy): Bacteria > Bacillati > Bacillota > Bacilli > Caryophanales > Paenibacillaceae > Paenibacillus > Paenibacillus sp. YAF4_2. The sequence goes on along the minus strand of NZ_JBFRCT010000011.1, from coordinate 236,843 downwards.
CGAATCAGCGGTTTATGAAGGATAAAGTGCTTCCGTTGTACCCGGTTGCCCTGCTCGAGAAAACAATGGATCTGACGACTTCCTCCTTTGACCTTAGTTCAGAGCTCCCGCCCCCTCCGGATGAGAAGAAGAAAGTGTTCCGGACAAGTCTGGTTGCCGTGAATGGGCTGGAGGAGCATATTAAGCTGATTGACGGAAGGATGCCGGCAAGCGAACCGGTGGATGGGGTCTATGAAGTGCTTGTTACGGAAAAAGGACTGAACAACCTGCATACCGTACTGGATTCCACGTTCGTCTTTGAAGATTTGAATAAAACCGCTGTCCGCGTGAAGCCGGTTGGTGTCATCACGAAGAAGGAAGATGATGATCTCTTCTTCCTATCACCGGATTTAGGATCGTTCACCAACTCCCTCGTGCTGAACAGCGACGTGCTTGATAAGGAGTTTATTCAGACGCATCGCCTTCTTGTGAATTCGAATGCCTGGCATCTCGTGCCGAAGTATGAGGATTTTGAGCTTAACAATATTGATCAGTATTTACAGGCTGCTGCACTGCTGAAGGCGCAAGTGAAAACAAGCTATCATTACACACTTGAAGCGCAATATGTGGATGTCATTGAACGATACTTCAAGAGCTCGGAGAATTTGCGCATTCTGATGTGGTCACTTAACGTGCCGGTGCTGGCTATGCTTGGCTTGTATGTCTTTATGGTATCGAATCTAATTACGAATCGGCAAAAGAACGAGATCGCCGTTCTGCGGAGCCGCGGAGCTGCCCGTTGGCAGATCATGCTCTCCTATTTGGTGGAATATGTCCTTCTTGGCGCGATAGCTGTAGCTGCGGGACCTCCACTCGGGCTGTTCCTGACGAAGGTGCTTGGTTCCTCGAATGGATTCATGTCCTTCGTTCAACGCTCCGGGGTCCGCGTTCATCTGAATAGTGAAGTATACCTCTACGCAGCAGCTGCAGCAGTTATTGCCCTGATCGTTATGCTTGTACCGGTTATCTTCGCGACAAGAACAACGATTGTTGGTCATAAGCAGCAAATGGCCAGAATGCAGCAGACGCCGTTTTGGCATAAGCTGTTCCTTGATGTCATTGCCCTTGCCGTTTCTTTGTACGGCCTTCGGGTATTCCAAGAACGGATGAAGACGCTGCAGACCCTTGGGCTTGATAATGAGGCGCTGCATATTGATCCTTTGCAATTTGCTGTACCTGCTTTATTTATTCTTGGCGCGGGAATGCTGCTTCTGCGTGTTTATCCTTATTTTTTAAGACTAGTCTACTGGATCGGGCGCAAATGGTGGCCGCCTTCCATGTACGCGACGCTTATTCAAGTTGGACGCTCGAGCGCAGGCTACCAGTTTTTAATGGTGTTTCTAATGATGACGATTGCGACAGGGATGTTCAGCGCGAGTGCCGCTCGTACGATTAACCATAATGCGGATGACCGTATACGTTATGCGAATGGTGCGGACGTCGTGCTTCAGGCGAATTGGCCGAACGATAAGCCGCCGGAGGTACCGGGAGGAGCGCCGCAGCAAGGCGCAGGTGTAACACTCACCGCTCCGGTCATTCATTACTCAGAGCCGCCGTTTGATCCATACACCAAGCTGGCAGGTGTAGAGAGTACGGCAAAGGTATATATTCGTAATGATGCCTCATACAGTACGGAAAAAGGTTCCGGCGAGGTGAAGCTCATGGGAATCGACTCCGATGAATTCGGAGAGACGTCCTGGTTCCGTGATGACCTGCTTGATTATCCGTATTATGACTATTTGAACCTGATGGCAGCCGCGCAGAACGCGGTGCTGATCTCGAAGACGCTGGCAGATCAGGAGGAATTGAAGCCCGGAGATACGATCTGGGTCGGGTGGGAGAATATCGACATGCAGCCATTTGTTGTTTATGGCATTGTTGATTATTTCCCTGGCTTTAATCCGAACCCTCGGGATGCCGAGGCACCAGCGCCGAAGCTAATTGTGGCCAGCCGCTTACAAATTCAGACCTATCTGTCTCTGGAGCCTTATCAGGTGTGGTTGAAGATGAAGCCAGGCGCGAGCGTCAATTCACTGTACCGGGATATTGAAGATAAGAATCTAGGAATCGTAGATATCAAAGATACAAGGAGCGAGCTGAACACCGCGAAGTCGGATCCGTTCCTGATGGCGGTCAACGGGACATTAACCCTCGGTTTTATTATTTCGCTTGTGATTAGCTTTGCGGGCTTCCTGCTCTACTGGACGCTAATTCTTCGTGGCAGAATGCTGCAGAACGGCATCATGCGGGCGATGGGTTTATCGCTTCGTCAATTGATCGGGATGCTTACGGTTGAGCAGGCGCTTACATCCGGAGCAGCGATTGTGATCGGTCTGGTGACGGGGCTTACGACTAGCCGGCTGTTTGTTCCTTTATTCCAGAATGCCTTTGATGCACAGAAGCTGGTGCCGCCGTTCCGCGTCATGGTGGATCCAATCGATTCGATTCGCATTTATATCTTTGTAGGGTCGACCATTCTAATCGGACTCATTATTCTTGGCTACATGCTCTCGCGACTCAAAATTCATCAGGCGATTAAGCTGGGGGAGGATTAACCTTTGATACAATGCGAAGGATTGGTCAAAATCTACAAGGCAAACGAGCTGGAAGTGTTCGCGCTGCAAGGCCTTGACCTCCATGTGGAGGCTGGTGAGCTGATGGCGATTATCGGCAACAGCGGCAGCGGTAAATCCACTCTGCTTAATATGCTGGGCGGGCTCGACCGCCCGACAGCAGGCAGCCTGTTTGTGGATGGCAAGGATCTGATGAAGTTTAAGGAAAAGGACTTTGTCCGGTACAAAAGGGAGAGTGTAGGCTTTGTCTGGCAAAATAACGCCCGGAACCTTATTCCTTATCTTACGGCTCAGCAAAATGTGGAGCTGCCGATTCTGCTGAACGGCCGACGCAAGCAGCAGCGGGCGCGGGAGCTGCTAGAGGCAGTGGGTCTCTCCCACCGCGCTCATCATAAGCTGCAGCAGCTGTCCGGAGGAGAGCAGCAGCGGGTAGCTATTGCCATTGCACTCGCTAATCATCCGCGATTACTGCTAGCCGACGAGCCGACCGGTTCGGTCGATACGAAGATGGCTGCTCAAATTCTGGAGTTGTTCCGTAAGCTGAACCGGGAGCTTGGCCTTACGGTCGTAATCGTAACGCATGACCCGGAACTAGCCCGCAAGGTTGATCGAGTCGTATCTATTCGGGATGGCAAGATCTCTTCCGAGATGCTGCGCCGCAAATCCTATTTGGAGGAGCTGGCAGAGCTGACGGAAGGGGAGAGCGAGAAGGAATCCCATGTAGAATATGCGGTATTAGACAAAGCAGGCCGCCTCCAAGTGCCTGCAGGCTATTTGGAAGCGGCCGGATTTAAGGATCATCGTAAAGCGAGGGTGGAGATCGAGAACGGCAGAATTATGCTGTCTCCTCCTGAAGAAGGCTAATGAAGCGGAATACGAATTTCAACACAAGTCCCTAAGCCAAGCTTACTGCTGTACTGAATGTTTCCTTTATGATGCTGTATAATTTGTTGACTAATCATCAAGCCGAGGCCATTGCCCTCGGCTTTTCTTGTGAAGAAAGGCTCGCCGAGCCGGACCAGATCATCCTCTGGAATACCGATTCCTTCATCGGTTATCCGCATGAGAATCATATTTTCCGTCTCACGAATCAGCTCTAGGGACAATTCTCCTCCGTCAGGCATCGCTTCCATGCCATTCTTGAGCACATTGACGAGCACCTGCTTAAGCTGATTGGACTCGCATCTCAGCGGAGGAATGCCAGGCTCGAGGCAGGTCTTCATTTGAATATTATGAATATTTGCCTCCGAATCGAGCAGTACGACGATATCATTCATAATGGTGTACAGATCAACTTCCTTATAACGGTCCGCCTGTGGCTTTGCAAAGACAAGAAACTCGCTGACGATCAGGTTAATGCGGTCGAGCTCAGAGAGCATAATATTCAAGTACGATTTGTCCAGCTTACCATCCTTCTGAAGCAGCTGAACGAAGCCGCGCAGTGTAGTAAGTGGATTGCGAACCTCGTGGGCTACGCCCGCTGCAAGCTGCCCGACGACTGACAGCTTCTCGGAACGGCGTAAGATTTCCTCGGTCCGTTTGCGTTCTGCGATATCCCGGGAAATGGATGAGAAAGCAACGATCCGGCCTTGTTCATCACGTATGCCCGACAGTGTCACGCTGACTTCAACCGGAGAGCCGTACTTATCGTACAAGATGGTTTCATAGTCCGTTACTTGTCCGCCGTTCAGGACGAGATTACTTTTCTCAATAAAATTATCCAGAAGCTCTGGAGTTAGCATGGCAAGCTTCTGATCAAGCGCTTCTTCAAGGCTCCAGCCAAACATACTCTCGAATGCTTTATTGATATCAATGGTTTTCCCACTAAGGTCCACGACGTGGATGGCATCCGAAGTGTTATTAACAAAGGATTCTAAGTATTCTTTGGTATGCCGCAGTTCTCTCGCCGCTTCTGTGAGCTGTGTTCTGTAGCTTTGCAAATTATGGCTCATCGTATTGACTCTTGAGGCAAGTTTGCCAAATTCATTATCGCTTTCAATCAGAATTTGTTCCCCGAAATTACCCCGCGAAATCTCATTCACCCGGTTGAGAATGAGCTGCAGTGTTCGTATCATAAATCCTGCAATAAATGAGCTGGCCGCAAGGGTCACAATGATTAAACCAAGTGAGATTAAAGCCTGGATGAGAAGTTGATGGAACAGCGGCTTGCTTATAGCGTCATAGTCAAAGTTCACGACGATAACGGACTTGCTGGCGCCGGACATAGGGATAAAGCTCTTCATTACCTTATGATCATGAATCTTTGACTTGATCGTAATCGTGTCTCCGGTCTGATCAGCTTTCATAAGATTCGTGTAGTCATGCTCGTCTACATAGTTGTAATGCCCGAATATGATACTTTGGTCATCGAGCTTAAACGGAGGAACTTTTTCCTTCAAAGCGATGAACTGAGGGTCATGATAAAAGGCAGGATCAAAACCGGAGAGTTCCAGAATAGAAGAATTATCTTCGATAATTTGCTGCGCAATGGCATCGCTGCTCTTCAAGTTCTCGAGATCAAAGAAAGCACCAGCATGAACTATCGGATTAATTATATAGTTGCTCTTGTCATCATAATAAAAGCCAAGCTTGTTCACATCATTAAGATCGGACGGGATGATCGTTATTGGAGGTGACCAGAAATGATTCAGCTTCTGACCTTGAGGGATGATGACCTGGCGTAAATCAAACAGCTGACTAAAAGCGGTATACCAGTAGCCCAGCGCTTTCGAGCTAGCTCCAATAACCTTGGGATTGGACGACTTCTGTACGGTAATGTCATTACCCGCCTTCGCCCATAACGTGATATGATCAACGCCGAGCTCTTTGCTCAACTGCACGAGCTGCTCCGCGCTTATTTTGCTAATGTCGGGATCAAGCTTCGTTTGTGCTTCAATGGCTGCAATTCGGATTTTATCACCAAGGGAATCTTCAATAAGCTGCTTGGATTTCTGCGCGGAATCTAGGGTCTCGCCAATCTGCTTGGCAATGCCGATCATTTGCTGCTCAGCATCCTTCTTGAGCTGAGATGAGGTCGTGAAATAATAAATCGATAGATTTAAACTTAAGATGACAATAACGGTCATTGATATGAACCATGCAAGTTTGGTCTTGATAGACAAAACGGTATTCCTCCTGAGAGTTTTGCTCAGCTATAATAGTTTTTCAATACGGAATCTAGTATATCGCAGTTAAGTAAGCAGGAACATAGCGGATTGTGTCGAATGAAACGACATTATCTTAAATATTCAAAAGAATGGAAGAGTATGTGATGCGAACTTATATATGGTATTCGCTATCGCTCAAAGAAAGCTCGACCAGCAGCTGTTTGTATATTCCAAAAATCGTCAGTCCTCAGAAGTGTATTTGGGCCAGCTTGTTGATGCTCAAATGGTCGCAATCGGGCCAATCGGTGATGTTACCTATGTACAGGAAATAACAGTAAACGAAGAACAGCTATTCGGCAGGCGGGTTGTGCTCGTCAGTGGGTTATGCGGCGCCAAGTGTGCGGTGAATGATGTGCTAGATGAGAAGGATGGACGACAAAGCCAACGGGTGGTTTGAAGCCGGCTGGACAGCTGAGCGGGTCGAGCGGTATCGCTATAGTCCGGATGGTAATGCCCTGCTGCCGGAAGGCAGATAGAACAAAGGAGCAGGCTTCGCCATGAAGCTGCTCCTTTCTTGCTTATTTAGTGCTCTCTGCGGCGAATGACCAGCGCTGCACCACCAAGAATAATCAGGGCTATAGCCAGGAATGGACGGAACGTCTCCACATGATTGAGGAACGAACCAAGCGAGAATACGGCGAAGAAAAGCAGACCGAGGACAACAAGAATATTAATCGGAATGAGGAGCCATTTGTTACGATTGCCGAACCAATAGAACTCGAATAGACCAGCAGCCACCGCGATAATATAACCTGGCCACATGTATACCCAGTTATCAAACAGCATGGCGATCTGTGAAGTTATGCCTGCGACCAGCAGGATACCGCCGGGGATCAGGACACCGATACCTTTCCGACCCGTTACAGAAAAATACAGCCAGTGGAAAAATAACCCTAGTGGTATAACGAATAAGCTTGGCCAGAAATACCCAAATAGATTGCCTGGACCGAAGGTAGTTCCTTTATTCAACAGTAAGTATGCACCAAGTAGAATTAAAACAGGACCAAAAATGGACCTTTTATTCATTGCGCTCATCTCCTTTAGGTACAGCATATCATGGCAATTTTGAGAAGTCCTCATTCTATAGGTCACAACTGGAACCCGACTAAAGTCCAGTGTTGTAAAAAATAAGTCGGTTTAGTCATAATCTCTCTAATTCCGACATTTTACACCTCTTGTTTAGTTCTATGAAAGCGCTACAATTAAGGTATAAGTTAATAGGAGGTGAGCAAGATGAGCCAAGAAGAAGAAGTAGTTCAAGCTGCGGAAGAATCCGTAGAAGAAGTGGAAGCAGCAGAAGAAGCTGCTGAAGAAATTGCTGAAGAAGTTGTAGCAGCTGCTGAAGAAGAAGCAGTTGAGGCAGCTGAAGAAGAAGCAGCGGTAGCTGAGGAAGAAGCTGCTGTTTCCGAAGAAGCAGAGGTTGATGCTGAAGAAGCATCCGATGACGAAGCAGAAGAACAATGATTACGGTCATTTTACAAATAAACGTTTAACCCAATAATCCCCTTCGCATGCGAAGGGGATTATTTTATTTTTAAGGATTTATACGTTATAGCAGGAAGAGATAGTATTTGCATGTAAGCTTGTCGCTTTGGTATGCTCATTATTACAACCATAAGAGGGAGAAGCATACATGATTATAATTAAAACTGAGGCGGAAATTAACCGCATGCATGAAGCCGGCAAAATTTTAGCCGAAATCCATAGACAAATTGCCAAGCTGATTGCACCTGGCATTACGACCCATGAAATTGATCAATTTGCTGAGAAGCTTATGAAGCAATACGGGGCAACGCCTGAGCAAAAAGGCTATAAAGGTTATCAATTCGCAACCTGTGCATCGATAAACGATGTGATCTGTCACGGGTTTCCGAAGAAAGAGAAGCTGAAGGACGGCGACATCGTAACGATTGATATGGTCGTTAACTTGAACGGCTGGCTTGCGGATTCCGCATGGTCGTATGCCGTTGGTAATGTTTCGGAAGAAGCGGATCGTCTGCTGCGGGTAACCAAAGAATCCATGTACAAGGGTATCGAGCAAGCGGTTGTCGGCAACCGGATCGGCGATGTGTCCCATGCGATTCAGGCTTATGCCGAAGCCGAAGGCTTCTCGGTCGTCCGTGACTTTATTGGCCATGGCATTGGTCAGGAGATGCATGAGGATCCGCAGGTGCCGCATTACGGGCCGCCAAGCAAAGGCCCGCGTATCAAAGAAGGTATGGTCTTCACCATCGAGCCTATGCTTAATGTAGGCACCTACCAAATGAAGATCGATTCGGACGGCTGGACAGCACGCACGAGAGATGGCAAGCTGTCTGCGCAGTATGAGCATACTATTGCGATTACAGCGAATGGTCCAATCATCTTGACGGAACAATAAGAGAAAAATAAGGGGATATTCGTCTGGACAGTTCGCACCGTCTATGCGGAAATCCCCTTTTTTCATGTTTTATTTTACATCTGTTCAACACCCTCTCTGAACGAATGAAAACCTTACATAATCAGTAATAAATTTACAAAATAATTGCGTGACAATTCAGAATTCTTCCCCTAAAATGAGGAAAATGATGCCGCCTTCTACCAATCGTTACATAACTATGTAAGGTGAGTATCGACAAATAGGGATAGAGAGGGAGGATTTTGTTTGTTGAAATTAAGAAAGAAAACATGGAAACGAACCCTTGCAACAGCGGTAACGGCTGGCCTAACCGTTATGCCTTTTTCTGCGATGGCGTCTGCTGCAGGAGACGGGGCAACGGTACAGCTTCGGATATTGGAGACGACAGACCTGCACGTGAACATCGTCAACTATGATTATTTTGCGGACAAGCCTACGGATGAGTATGGTTTTGCCAAGACAGCAACGCTGATCAAGCAGGCGCGGGAAGATGCGGCGAACAGCCTCTTGTTCGACAATGGTGACTTGATTCAAGGCAATCCGCTGGGAGACTATGTTGCGACGGTAGATCCGCTGCAGCAAGGGGAGACTCATCCGGTCTACAAAGCGCTTAATTTGCTTGATTATGATGCGGGCAATATCGGGAACCATGAGTTTAACTATGGACTCGACTTTTTGAAAAACTCGCTCGCCGGAGCTGATTTCCCTTATGTAAATGCCAATGTGTATGTGGATGACGGCGATAAAGATGAATCCAACGATAAGAACTTATTTACTCCTTATCTTATTCTCGACAAAGAAGTGAAGGACGAGAGCGGCGCGGTCCATAAGCTGAAGGTGGGGGTAATCGGCTTCGTGCCGCCGCAAATCCTCCAGTGGGATAAAGCGAAGCTCGAAGGTAAGGTTATCACAAAAGATATCGTGAAGACGGCAGAGAAATACGTGCCAGAGATGAAAGCAAAAGGGGCCGACATTATTGTCGCCATCCCGCATTCCGGCTTTGAGGATATTGCTCAGACGGAGCTGATGGAGAACTCGGTGCTTTATTTGAGCAAAGTGAAAGATATTAATGCTATCCTGTTCGGGCATGCGCATAAGGTATTCCCAGACAAATCATTCGAGGGTAAGACAGGCATTGATCTGGAGAAGGGTACCATTAACGGGGTACCGGCGGTGGAGCCAGGCTTCTGGGGTAATAACCTCGGGGTTATTGATCTGACCCTGCAGCTGACGGATGGCAAATGGACCGTTGCCAATTCGAAGACGGCTGTGAAGCCGATCTACGATACAGTGAATAAGAAGCCGCTTGTGGATGCCGACCAAGAAGTGCTGGATGCGGTAGCAGAAGATCATCAGCATACACTTGATTATGTACGTGGTCCGGTAGGGACAACAACAGCACCAATCAACAGCTTCTTCGCACTGGTGCAGGATGACCCATCTATCCAGATTGTGACGAATGCGCAGAAATGGTATGTCGAGCAGCAGCTGCAAGGCACCGATTACGAAGGTATACCGGTCTTGTCGGCGGGTGCACCGTTCAAGGCAGGCGGACGTCAAGGTCCGGGCTACTACACCAACATTCCTACAGGCAGCATCGCCATTAAGAACGTAGCCGACCTTTACCTGTATTCAAATACGGTTAATGCTGTACTCGTAACGGGTGCAGAGCTGAAGGAGTGGCTGGAGTGGTCGGCAGGACAGTTTAATACGATTGACCCGGCAGCTACGGCGAAACAGGAACTGATCAACTATGACTTCCCAACGTATAACTTTGATGTTATCGATGGCGTAACGTACCAGATTGATGTATCGAAGCCGGCAAAATATACAGGTACCGGAGATGTGTTGAATGCGAGCTCCAGCCGGATCGTAAACTTGCAATTCAAAGGGAAACCAATTGATCCAGCTCAAAAGTTTGTTGTTGCATCGAACAACTATCGTGCATCATCAAGTAAATTCGCCAATCCGGACGGAAAACGAATCATACTGGCTTCGCCGGATGAGAACCGTCAGGTTATCATCGACTACATTCGTTCGTTCAAGACGATCGACCCTGCAGCCGACGGCAACTGGTCGCTTGCGCCGATCAACGATAAAGTGAATGTATCCTTTAAGACATCGCCAGATGCGAAGAGTGCTGCGGAGTCTATCAAGTCGCTTGCTTATGTAGGGGCTACGGAAGATGGTTATGCAGAGTTTAAGCTGAGCTTTGCCGCACCAGCGACAACCGTTCCACAGCCGCCAACAAAACCAGATCCGAAACCACCGGTGAAGCCAGATCCTAAGCCGGAACCAAAACCAGAGCCTAAGCCGGAGGCTCCAGCGGATATCGTCTATATCGTGAAGCAGGGCGACACGCTATGGGCAATCGCGAACAAATACGGCACGACATGGCAGAAGGTTGCGAAATATAACAAGCTGAAAAATCCGAATCGGATTTACGTCGGTCAAAAGATTCTAATTCCAGCAAGTAAATAGAAGTGTGGCAAAAGGATGATTCCTGACATGATCAGGAGTCATCCTTTTTTTGCTGGGGCAGTTTTTTTGTTAGGATTGACGCTTTCCCCAGCCGGGTTTACGCTAGTCGTAAGAACAGGCTGCCGGGCAGCGGCGGCAAGAATAGGAGAACCAGAACCGATGACGGGAAAGGGCGGCGCCAAACGGCGCAATGTAGGCATCTTCGCACATGTGGATGCGGGAAAAACAACAACAACGGAGCATATGCTGTTTGCGAGTGGACGAACACGTGCGCTGGGCAGTGTAGATGCAGGAACGACGCTTACGGATTGGCTGGATGTTGAGAGGGAGCGCGGCATTTCTGTACGTGCAGCAACGACCTCTTTTGTATGGCGGGATACGGATATTAATTTGGTGGATACGCCAGGGCATGTCGATTTTTTGTCAGAGGTAGAGCGTTCGTTGCGTGTTATGGATGGCGCCGTGCTTATTCTATCAGCGGTGGAAGGCGTGCAGGCACAGACAGAGATGATCTGGAGCGCGCTGCATAAGCTCCGTATTCCAACGATTATTTATATGAATAAAATGGACCGGATCGGGGCCGACCGTGAGCTGGTACTGCGTGATATTCGCAGCTATCTGTCGCCTGATCTTATAGAGGTACAACAGCCGCTTGGTAATGAGCAGCAATTCAAAGGCTCCGTAGACTTATGGGGGCAGGAAGCTGATGAGGCAGCCTCAACTGCTTTAGTGGAAGCGGTTGCGGAGCGTGAGGAAGAGCTGCTCCAGCGTTATATCAGCGGCGAAACGGAAGATTGGAAGAATCGTGCCGCGGAGATGACGAAGCGTGCGGAGCTTTTTCCTGTGTTATATGGCGCTTCGGGCAAGGGCATTGGAGTAACCGAGCTGATGGACGCCATCATCGATTACTTGCCTGAGCCTGGTGGTGAAGCGAGTGCACCGTTGTCAGGAATTGTATTCAAGATCGAGCGGGATAAGACGATGGGCAGGATGGCATATGTCCGACTGTATGAAGGGACGATGCGCAACCGTGACGTCATAAGGAACTATACGCAGAATATGGAGGAAAAGGTTACACAGATCCGCAAGGTCGAAGGCAGCCGCTCGGAGGATCTTGGCGTGCTGGAGGCGGGCGATATCGCGGCTGTATGCGGGATGTCGCATGTGCGGATCGGGGATATCATCGGTGTTCCTGATGCTGTGCCGGAGGAAGTACGGCTTGCTGTGCCGCTGCTCACGGTACAGGCCCATTGGACAGATCAGCAGCAATATCCAGCTATGGTACGAGCTCTTCAAGAGTTGTCCGACGAGGATCCGCTGCTGGATGTACAGTGGCTGCAGGAGGAGCGGGAGCTGCATGTGAAGGTGATGGGTCCGATTCAGCTTGAGATTCTGACGAGTGTGCTGGAGAATCGGTATGGTCTGCAGGTACAGTTCGGACAGCCGTCTGTTATTTATAAAGAGACGCCAAGTCAGGCTGGGGAAGGTTATGTTGCGTATTTAATGCCGAAGCCTTGCTGGGCGATATTGCGGTTCCGTATTGAGCCTGGAGAACGTGGAAGCGGCTTGCAATACGAAGCATTCGTTCGTTCGGAAGATCTGCTTCCGCAATATCAGAATGAGGTAGCTAGACGTGTGCCCGAAGCACTGCAGCAAGGGCTGAGGGGCTGGGAGGTCGTCGATCTGAAGGTAACGCTGATCGAAGGCCAGCATCATGTGTGGCATACGCATCCGCTTGATTTTGCGGTGGCCACGCCAATGGGGATTATGAACGGGCTTAATTCAGTTGGCACGAAGCTGCTGGAACCGGTGCTGCAGTTCCGGATTGTCGTACCGGAGGAGAATGGCGGGCGCGTCATGAATGATCTTGTTTTGATGCGCGGTTCATTTGATGCGCCAACGCTTCAGGGCGACCGGCTGATTATTGAAGGGCGTGTGCCTGCGGCTACTTCGCTTGAATACCCGATGGAGCTGAATTCGCTGACAAAGGGACGAGGAACGATCGCTACCTTTTTCGACGGTTATGAAGAATGTCCACCGGATGTAACGGCAGAGCGTACAAGGCGCGGTGTTAATCCACTCGACCAATCAAAGTATATATTAAGCGTACGCAAGGCGCTGCAAGGTTAATTTAGTAGACATACTGGATGAGGAGCAATGTTAGGGCAGATAGCAGAACCGTTGTGATGGCCATTGCCGCCAGGGGTCTCAGAGCCTTGGTGCACAAGGTGCGGAGGTCTACGTGAAGGCCAAGGCCAACCATCGCCATCGCAAGCAGGAAGGCCGGAGCCTGTTGTAGTATGGCCATCACATGGGCCGGTATCTCGAATGCTGTGCCGGGTGTCACACTTCCGAGCACACTCATCAGAACAAAGCCGATAAGGAACCAAGGGAAGGTAACGGTTGTTCCGGAGGTGATGTGGCCCCGGCGCTTCATGATCAAGAGCAGGATAAAGCTTACGGGTACTAATAACAGCACGCGGCTAAGCTTCGCCAAGAGACCTGTCTCTACGGCATCTGGACCGGCAGCACTTGCCGCAAGCGGAACATGTGCAATCTCATGCAGAGTGAGGCCGCTCCATACGCCATATTGGGCATCTGTCAGGGGCAGTACAGGAAGGAGAACGGTATATCCGATGGCCGCTAACGTGCCAATCAGGGCAATTAGCCCGGCACCAGCGGCTGTATCCTCCTCTTTTGCTTTCAAGATCGGCGAGACAGCGGCAATAGCAGCCGCCCCGCAAATGCCGGTGCCAATGCCCAGCAGGAGGGACAGCGAGTTATCTGCCTTTAGTCTGCGGGCAACCAGAAGTGTACATCCGATGGCGAACACCACCGTTACGGCTCCTTGCAGCAGAAGGATAGGTCCCTGATGGAGCAACGTGCCGAAATTGAGTTTAAGGCCACATAATATAATCGCAAGACGGAGCAGCTGTTTGGAAGCGAATTGTATACCCGCACGAAGCCGCTCCGGGTAACCGAAGAATTGGCGGGCAATGACCGTTCCTGTCAAAGCAATCGCCATCTGACCGATATGATCAAGGCCAGGTAGCCGGGCCAGCTCATAGGCTGCGAAAGCGATGGCAACGGTGAACATCAAGCCGCATAACCACTCGAGCAGCGGGATAAGGCGTTTATTTTTAGGTGTGAGAATATATTGGACTAGCGTGCTCATCTGTCATCACCTCGAAGATTATTATTTGCTGATGAGCTAAGTTTACTTGACGCCTTATAATAAGAAAAATAAATAGTTATAATAATCATGATAATCAGAAGCTTATGATTAAATTGAGGTGGATGGTATTGGATCAATCCTTGCTTGTCTTTATGACGGTAGCGGAGAAGCATAATTTCACTCGTGCCGCGGAGGCGCTTCATATGACCCAGCCAGCGGTAAGTCAGCACATTCAAGCACTTGAGAGCAGTATCGGCACGAAGCTGCTGGATCGCAGCAACAAATACGTCCGCTTGAATAAAGCGGGGGAGATCGTTTACAGGCATGGCAAGGAGATCGAGGGTCTGTATACGCGCATGCACCGGCTTGTTGATGATCTGATGCATACAGCAAGCGGCTCGCTGTCCATCGGCGCAAGCTATACGTTTGGCGAATATGTACTTCCGCATACGATTGCCTATTTACAGAAGCATTACCCGCTTATTAAGCCAACCATTACGATTGGCAATACAAAGGAAATCAGTACGCTGGTTTCCGAAGGAAGGCTGGATATTGGCATTGTTGAAGGGGAGCTTGAGCATGAGAAGCTGCATGCGGAGTCTTTTGCCAAGGATCAAATGTATGTCGTCGTAGCGGCCTCCTCGCATCCTTTTGGAGCGGCTTATGACATCGATTCCGCCAGTTTGCAGCAGGAGACATGGATTGTCCGGGAAGAGGGATCGGGCACACGTGAGGTGACGGAACGGATGTTTCTGGAGCAGGGCATTCAGCCGACTAACCGTATGGAATTTGGCAGTACGCAGATTATTAAAGAATCGGTAGAGGCTGGTCTTGGCATCTCGCTGCTCTCGCATTGGGCAGTGAGGAAAGAGATTGCGCTTGGCACTATATCCAAACTGACAGTTGGCGGCAGGCCGATTGAACGCGACTTCTCGCTGCTTACTGGGCTCCATCAGCAGCAGACGAAGGCGACGGAGCTGTTTATCGATATTTTACGAACGAAGAAGGGCCTGCCGGAGCAGGCGTAAATGCAATTAACACCAAAAACAGCGTGCCACTCAGGGTGGTACGCTGTTTTGATTATTTAATCCGTATTTTTGAAAGTGTGAGATTTACTCAGTGATTCGAGTGTAGGCTTCGCAACTCTGCCCGTCTCGGGATACGAGCCTTTCGTATCTTCTGCGTTAACGGTGGTTTCTCTCGAGGCTGCTGTATGAATGGCAATGGTCTCAAGAAGCTCGAGCGCTCTATCTATAGCTAGAAAAATGACACCTGCCAAAATTCCTGAAACCAGCCAAGTAATGGCAACATTCCATCGGAACGAGCCGTCATAGTAATTGTTGTTACGGAATGGTTATGACAGCCGGTACACGGCAAACGGTTCTCCGTTACGGAAGGACTGGCTTAATGCATCCAGTTCCTCTAATGCTGCGGCATCAAGTGGCAAGGTAACGCTGTCCAAATTATGCTCCAGCTGCTCTGTACTCGTAGCACCTACAATGACGGTGGAGACAGCAGGCTGCCTCATCAGCCAGGCAAGTGACAATACACTGGCGGAACAGCCAATCTTGTCTGCCAGTTCGCTGACCTGGCGGCCAAGTGCAAGGTTGTTTTCTGCAAAGAAGCGGGTGAACCCTGGATTTGTTTCCGCACGTGAGCCCGCAGGAGCTGCTTCACCAGCACGGTATTTGCCTGTCAGAATCCCGCCTGCAAGCGGGAAGTAGGGAATAATGCCAACTCCTTGGTCGAGACAGACGGGGACAAGCTCACGCTCCGGCGTCCGGTCTGCGAGCGAATAGCTTGTCTGCGTCGAGACAAACGGGCTGAGCCCAAGGCGGTCGCTGATGCCAAGAGCTTTCATGAGCTCCCATGCTGCATAATTGGATGCTCCAATGTAACGCACTTTGCCGGAGCGGACCATATCCTCAAGCGCACGCAGCGTTTCCTCGAGCGGCGTCTCAGAATCAAACGTATGAATCTGATATAGATCGACATAATCGGTCTTCAGCCGTGTCAGGCTTCCTTCCAGCTCCTGCATCAGGTGATAGCGGGAGGAGCCTTTTGCATTTGGACCATCACCTCTTACTAGGCCTGCTTTGGTTGCGAGCACAACTTCATGCCGTCTGCCTTCCAGTGCAGTACCGATAATGGATTCCGATGCAGTTGCGGAATAAATATTGGCAGTATCAATAAAGTTAATCCCGCGGTCGATCGCATGGTGGAGAATGCGGGCTGAGGTTGTTTCGTCAGCACGTGAGCCAAAAGAATTCGTGCCGAGTCCAAGTGCAGACACTTTAAGTCCACTTCCTCCAAGCCGGTTGTATAACATCGCTATCCCTCCGTTTAGGTTCAAGGTAAAATTCGTTGCAGTTAGTATAGCAAAACGAGCTTATGAGATGCTATATTTTTAGTAAGCTTGTCTTCTATATTTGGCATAAAAGTAAAGCGTTTACTTATACTAAATTAAGGGAGATTTAAGCTGTATAGATTATATTACTAGTAGGGTGCAATACTTTGTATCGGAGGGGATGGGGAAAATGACGCGTCTGCCGGTTGCCTATTCGATTATCGTTCCGGTCTGTAATGACGAGGAAGCGCTATTCGGCGCTTATAAGCGCCTCAAGCAAATCATGAAGCCTACCGCCGCTAGTTATGAATTTATATTTGTTGATAATCAAAGTACGGATCGTTCAGCCGAAATGCTGCGTGTATTTTGCGCGGCGGATGTTCGGGTAAGAGTCATCTATTTGTCCGATCGCTGCGGCCATGCAGCTGCTATTTCAGCTGGTGTTGACCATGCAGTGGGAACGAGAATTGCTATCATGGAAGTGAAGCCGATAGACCGGGGAGCTAGCCTAGTCTATCGGGCCAATCATCCTGACTATACAATCCGCGCGATGGAGGGTTTCACACATTCTCCGTTATGGGATGCGATACCTGCAGGACTATAGCTATAGCCAGGAAGCAAGGTGCTGCTGTAATTTTTCCGAGATGGAAGTAAGCGGCAGCCGGACTACGTCTGTGGCAATGATGCCTTGCTCCGCCA
Organism: Paenibacillus sp. YAF4_2; assembly: GCF_052113225.1. Taxonomy (NCBI): domain Bacteria; kingdom Bacillati; phylum Bacillota; class Bacilli; order Caryophanales; family Paenibacillaceae; genus Paenibacillus; species Paenibacillus sp. YAF4_2. Next base: position 219,964 of record NZ_JBFRCT010000011.1, on the reverse strand, counting down.
GCAGCCATTTCAGGGGAGCGGGATTTGGTTCTTCGAACAAGAGCCGGATTAGCGGCAGGAGTGTGAGAAAAGATTGCCTGCTTGCTTCCAGCTGGCCTTGGCGGAGCTGCTCATACACTTGTGCGAATGACGATGTACGGACATTCGCGGAAGCCAGTATGCCGCCAGCTGCTCCGCAACATAGCATGGTATGAAAATAAGCGTCTTCGCCGCATAAGACCGGCTTATGGCTGCCGCTGCGGGAAAGCTCAAGCATAAGCTCGACACCGCCGGAGCTGTCTTTGATTCCGATGACACCGTCAAGTTCAAGAATAGACCGGACTGTGTCTGGTGTAAGCCGAACACCGGTGCGGGACGGAATCTCATACGCGATGATGGGGACGCCGGTGCTTGCAGCCTGCCGATAGTGCTCGATTATGCCTTCCTGTGAAGGCTTGCTGTAATAAGGGACAACAACAAGCGCCGCATCGGCGCCAAGCTCCCCGGCGAGCGCTGTCCGCCGTACCGATGAGGCGGTATCGTTCGTACCTGTTCCAACGATTACCGGGCTGTTCTTGGTTTTACCGAGATCAATTGCGGATGTTACTAAGGAAATCCATTCTTCGACCGTTATGGTGGGTGCTTCACCCGTCGTTCCATTGACCACAATGCCATTCACTCTATCCCCAAGCAATTTCCCCACATAAAGCTCGAATGAAGCCAGATCCAATTCTCCATTTGCCAGAAACGGCGTCACAACAGGTACATAAATGCCTTGCAAATCTTGTTCCTTTAACATAAACAGCGCCTCCTTGTATGGAACTTCTGTCTTTACTGTAGCATGTCAGAAGTATTACAGTTATCTATAATGTTTCATGAGGTTCATCAATAATATGAATAATTGACAGCGATAGAGGTGTTGGTATGGAGCTGGCTTATTTGCAGACCTTTTGCGAGGTGGCGAGAAGGCGGAGTATTACACGGGCTGCAGAGGAGCTTGGGTATGCGCAGTCTAGTGTTACGATTCAAATTCAGAAGCTGGAAAAAGAGTACGGCGCACCGCTGCTGGAGCGGCATGGCAGGCAGATGCGCCTTACACCGCCTGGTGAGAAGCTGTTTGCGCTGGCGATTCAGATGCTAGAGTTATATGACCAATCTAAAGAGACGGTAGCTGGTTATGCAGGAGGCACGCTCGTTATTGGTGCGATTGACTCCCTCTCAGCCTATTTTCTACCGCCTTACTTGCAGCAGCTTCGTCAGCTTTTCCCGGAGTTGACCATCCAATTGCATCCGGATCAGGAGTCCAATATCGTGAGTAAAGTAAAAGATGGAGAGTATGATATTGGACTGCTGCTTGATGCTAAAAAAGCCGATTCGGTACTTCGCTGCGAGCCAATCCGGGAAGAGCCGCTTGTCTTGGTTGCGCTGAATAGTCATTCACTCGCCAATATGACCCATATGGAGCTTGATGATTTGAACGGCGCGGAATTGATTATGTCAGAGGAAAGCTGCATGTACCGCGGGATGTTCGAGAAGGTGCTGAAGGAAGGCGGCATTACTTTCACAGCTTTGTTCGAGCTTGGCAATCCGGAGGCCGTGAAGCAGTGTGTGATGAACGGTCTTGGTCTTGCGCTGCTCCCGCAAATGGTCGTTGCTGATGAACTTAGTCAAGGCAGACTCGTTGCGCTGCCGTTTAAACACCCGGACATCCGTTTTGATCTGCAATACATGATTCATCCCCGCAAATGGATGTCCCAGCCACTGGAGTCCTTTATTCAGCTTCTCGGCGGCAGATAATCAAAATATAAAGACGCTTAGATTCTCTAATCAGAGAGTCCAAGCGTTTTTTTTGTTTTTCGAATCCTGATGGGATTGGTACCAGAACGAGCCGGCCAGCTCGGCAACAAATCGATAGGTGTAAGTTTCTCCTGGCATCACCGCGGAAAATAGTACATCTGATTCCAAGAAGCTAACTTGTCTCGAATGTGATAATATAGTCATAGTTCAATGTAGCCCGGGTGGTCATCCGCCTTAGCTGTCTCAGGAAGGGACTCGAACTAGACTTTGGGCCGGCCGGGGGAAGAAACGTTTGCCGGCTGTCAGCCGTATAACATTAGCAAATTAATGACAAGGAGGTGAATGCATTGTTAGAGCTGCATGAGCTGCATGATTTAATCCCGTATATATTCTCGATTAGTATATTGTGCTCGATTGCCTACGCGGCGTATTTCGCTCATCATTCGATGGATACAGAATTCAGCACCATTCAGAAGCGCATCATATGGGAACCGATCGTTCCGATTGTGGTAGTGATCAACCGCTTGGGACGAATTCAGCATTGGCTTACGCGGCGAATTAAGAGAAAAGAAGCGCCGGATGGTGATTCAGCGGATTGTAACTCCTCGTTTGAGAATGCCGCACAGCATGTACACAAACGAGGAGGATTTTTATGGGAAAGAACAATGCATTCACCGCTTTTTCTAAAAAATATAGAATTCTAGCAGCAATCGCACTACTGGTTATCGTCAGCGGCTGCGGGGCAAAAGGAACGATTGATTCCGATACGCCGGGCTTTTTCAATCACTATGTCGTATTTCCGTTCTCGTATTTGATTCAGCATATCGCTTCGTTTTTCGGCGACAGTTACGGCATTGCGATCATTATTATGACGCTGCTCGTGCGAATTGTGCTGCTGCCGCTCATGCTCCGCCAATACAAAGGTCAGCAGACGATGAAGCAGAAGATGAGTGTTATGCAGCCAGAGCTTAACAAGCTGAAGGAGAAATACAAAGAGAAGACGCCGGAAAATCAAGCAAAGCTTCAAAAAGAAACGATGGCGCTGTACAGCCAGCATCAATTTAATCCGATGTCGATCGGCTGCTTGCCGATGCTTATCCAAATGCCGATTCTGACAGGCTTGTATTATGCGATCAAAATGACACCGGAGCTTGCGCAGCATACATTCCTGTGGTTCCAGCTTGGTACTGCGGATCATGTTCTGCCGTTCCTTGCCGGAGCTATCTATTATGTGCAGTTCCGTGTGTCGCAGATTGGCGCAGACCCTGCACAGCAAAAGCAAATGGCGATGCTTGGCCTTCTCTCGCCGGTTATGATGATGGTCTTCTCGTTCAGCGCTCCGGCAGCTGTGCCGTTGTACTGGGTAGTGGGGGGGACGTTCATGATTATTCAGACCCTGGTATCGAAGCGGATGTACCCTACATTAACGACAACCACGGATACAAAAATCGCTCAAGCGAAATAATAGGAGGACGCATTCCTTGTTATGTACAGGGGATGCGTCCTTTTTTTCTCAAAAACCCACGTTTATGGCGATATTCGTTATTGGGGGGCTGTTTCCCGCACTTTGTAGATGCTATACTTGAATTAGCTCCTTACCGCGAGCCGTCAGCTGGTCCGCTGGGAGGCGGAGCTGCTTTGCCCTTTTTCGGATATCTATCGATCAGCTTGCTTGTTGCGTCCGGCAAGACCATTTGTGGCATCTCCTCTGTAAACAAGCCGAATTTCGGATCGATATCTCTCTCCGTTACGAGATCATCCTTGTTGTCCATCGTCCATTCACACTCCTTCCAAGTCTGTCGTTAGGTTGCCCTTTACCTTTTCTCTCGAATACATAAGCAAGCCTTGGCATAGTATGCCTGTCCATCAACGGTTACAATAGAATAAGGGATATAGATCGGCACAATCGAATAAAAGGAGGAACTTTTTCGATGATGAAACTTTTTCCGGCCAGCGCTCGCCATGCCGTTGATTTGGGGTGGCTGCGCAGCGCGCAAAGCTTCTCGTTTGGGGAATATTTCGATCCTGACAACTCGAGCTTTGGTGTTATGCGTGTACTGAATGATGACCAGATTGCGCCAGGGCGCGGTTTTGGCGCTCACCCGCACAGCGAGATGGAGATCGTAACGATTCCTTTGACAGGAAGACTGAAACATGAAGATAACCTTGGCAATATTGAAGTGACGTCTGCTGGCGAAGTGCAGCGTATGTCTGCCGGTACTGGGATTATCCATGCTGAATATAACGATTCCGATACGGAGGAAGGCAGTTTTCTGCAGCTTTGGTTTATGCCAAAGGAGCGGGGGATTGCACCTTCATACGAGATGGCCAGTTATGATGAAGAGAAGCTTCAGAATGCTCTGGTGCCGGTTGTAACACCGGATGGAGCTGCAGGGACAGCGAGTATTAATCAGGATATGACGATATATTTGGGACGTCTTCAGCCGGGAAGAAGGATCTTTTTCCACCAGAAGACGGGTCGCCGTGCATTCGTGATGGTGCTGGAAGGAAAGCTCAATCTGAATGATATTGCGATGGGGCCTAAGGATTCGATCCGTGCAGAGTTTGAACCGGATTTTGTGCTGTCAGCCGAAGAGCCCGCTTTTGTTATGCTGATTGATCTGCCATAAGAACATGAAGTGAATAATGCTTACGAAGTAAGAATTATCACACATGGCCCTGATAGGCCATAATGGGTGGTAATTCTTTTCAGGAGGAACCCAAAATGAACGAAACACTACTGATTAAACACGCCGTTGGCGGAAGAACTTTTGTGGATTCGGCGAAGCAATCGGTCTCTTATGAGGTAGAGCATGCAGCTGATCAATGGCAGTTTACAGTACACACACCAAAGCATCCTGCGATCGAAGAAATCCTGAAATGGAAGCAAGAGCTGAACGTGTTTATTTTCCGGACATATGATGACGGCCGCCCAACGTTAAAGATCTGGTATTCGGTCGCGGCAGATACGGTTAGATATGATGCAGTCGGGCAAAAACTGATATTTTCAGCCGTTTCCTGCATTGAATATATACCAAATGAATTCGGATACAAAATGTAATGATTTAAAATAGTATTAAAATGAAAAATACTGATTTACTACTACTACTTTAGTCCCTAGTTCAAGCCAAATTTTAATTCTTGTACATATAAAGCTCCTTCGCTTCATACATGAAGTGGAGGGGCTTTTTTCGTCATTAGTTCGATATCGCATGTATGAAATCCGCGGTATAAGACACGATAAAGTGACGGGGTTTATGAAGACCGTACCATATTTCACATATGAAGGAGGCGTACCCATATGTACAATCGAAAAAAAATTCAAGAAGAAATTCCAGAGGCTGTCACCAAAATTTGGTCATGCACAAGTGATGACTGTAATGGCTGGATGCGCGACAACTTCTCATTCGATCAGACCCCAACCTGCTTGTTGTGCCATTCACCTATGATAAGTGGGGAAAAGATGCTTCCACTGATCGTTAATATGACGGATCAATGGAAGCTAAGCGCTGCCGTAACGACGGCAACGGCGGAATAGAATAGGTAATGGGGGATGCCTCTTAAGGAGGCGTCCTCTTTTTGTTGTCTTGACAGGGGGCGCGATCGTCATTAGAATTGTGGCGATAAAACGGTCGTTAGTTTGGAGTGTTGATTTTGATAAAAGGTACGGATTCTACACCCGCTGCAGCACCAAAAGCGGTACTATGGATGGCGCTATTGCTTGGCTCGCTGTCTGCATTTGCTCCACTCTCCATTGATATGTATTTGCCGGCGCTGCCGGAGCTGGCAGGTGATTTTCATGCAGGGACGTCGATGTCCCAACTCAGCTTAACGGCATGTCTGCTCGGTATTTCCCTTGGTCAGCTGTTTATTGGACCAATTAGTGATGTTCGGGGACGACGGAAGCCTTTGCTTATTGGACTTGTTGTATATATTGCAGCATCTATTCTTTGTGTAACAGCTCCGTCAATTGAGACCTTTGTGCTGCTGCGCTTTGTACAAGGATTTGGCGGCGCTGCGGGGATTGTTATCTCCCGTGCGGTTGTACGGGATTTGTTCGAAGGAGCAGGAATGACGAAGTTTTTCTCCATGCTTATGCTGGTGAACGGGGTCGCGCCAATTGCTGCTCCAATTGCCGGAGGACAAATCTTGAAGTGGACGGAATGGCGCGGTGTATTTATCGTGCTGACGGTGATTGGCATGGTCATGTTCATTGCTGTATGGTTCGGAATGAAAGAGTCCTTGCAGGAGAAGAACCGCTCGGAAGGCGGGATCGGCAATATGCTGCTGAAATTCCGAGGACTGCTGACAGACCGTATCTTTATGGGATATGCACTCACGCAGGGCTTTGTTGTAGCAGCGATGTTCGCTTATATCTCTGGTTCACCGTTCGTCATTCAGAATCTGTTTGGCGTATCGCCGCAGGGATACAGCATATGCTTTGCGATTAACGGTCTGGGTATTATCGCTGCAAGCCAAATTGCAGGGAGACTTGCCGGCAAGGTAAGTGCAACGGCACTGCTAAGGACAGGTCTTGGCCTCGCGTTTGCAGGTGGTCTTGTACTGCTGTTCTCGGTGATCGCCAGCTGGGGATTATTTGCGGTACTGGTGCCTTTATTCTTCGTAGTCTCGAGTGTCGGGATTGTGCAGACGGCCAGCTTCTCGCTCGCGATGCAGAACCAGCAGCAATCTGCCGGCAGCGCTTCGGCGCTGCTTGGTCTGTTGTCCTTTGTGTTCGGCGCCTGTATGGCGCCGCTTGTTGGGCTTGGCGGCAGCGAAGCCGCACAGCCGATGGGGATTGTTATTGCTGCAGCTGAAGCGGCGGCTGTGCTCAGCTACGTCTTTCTTGTTCGGCGGGGGCGTTAGAAACTCTCGTGGACGTACAACATGTATTTTACACTGTAAAAAAAAGAGCTTCTGACCGGCTTGATCAGCCGTCAGAAGCTCTTTTTCTTGTACAAAGTACATCGTAGGGGAGGGGGATGCGTCTCAAATTGGTGAATCAGGCACGAAGTAAACGTGCTTCATGTCACTTTACTTAACGCCGCCGATAGGGGCAGGCGCTTCTTCGCTAAGCAGGCTGCTGCGCCACTGTGTGTAACGCTCCCAAGCTGCTCCGCTGTCGAGCAAATCTTTGCATTGGTATATCGCTTCCTCAACCGAATCCGTGCGATCTGCAAGACGCAGCCGGACGGCCGCATTCAGCAGCACCTGGTTCACGTAACCGATATGGGCTTTCCCTTGCAGAACAGCTTCGACGGTCTCGATCTGCTCCGCAGCGGTCCATTCTACATGCTCTGGAAGTGTCGTTTCCAGACCATAGGTTTCCGGATCGATAACATGCAGCCTTGCTTCGCCGTTCTCGACGATATAGGTACGGGTTGGGCGCTCGATGAACAGATCTTCAGAGCCTTCTGCTCCCTGCACGATCAGGGCCCGGCGGTATTGCAGATCGGTGAGCAGCTTGCTCATGCGATCAAATACGGTATTGTGATAAACGCCAAATACCAAGTATGGCGAATGGGAGAAATCAATCAGCTTTTCTGCAGTGTTAAGTACCGTACGCATGCCAAGCTCCTCGCGGATGTCTCGCAGCTCCTTCAGCGGCGGGCACCATTCCTCGGTATCAACAAACAACACGCCAGTAGCTGCAGCGGTTGGTACAACGCGGTCACGCTTTAGCTGCTCCTTGCCAATCCCGAGCTCAGCGAGCATATCAAGCAGCGTTACGCCCCATTTCGGCGGCAGCGATTTCGCGCCATGAAGCGTAACGGGTAAGCCCGCTGAAGCAAGAAGGAAGGCTGTTGCAAACGAAGCGAAGAAGGTTTTGGTCCGCCCGTCATATGGCCCTGCACAATCCAATCCTTCTTGGATAGGAGCGCGGTAAGCAGCATCACGGCAAACGTTCACGAAAGCCTCGAGCTCCTCAACACTTTCCATCTTAATACGCTCGGCTATAAAGAAGGCGCCCATCTGGGCAGGAGTTGCTTTCTGGTTCATGATCCAGTCGGCCGCTTCCAGCGCTTCTTCATAAGTAAGATCTCGTGCGCCTCTTTTTCCGCGGGCGACTTCCTTTAAAAGTTTTGTAAACATAGTCAGCACCCCTCTATTTTTGCTCTTGCAGCAGTTGGTAGACTTTTACGATTGATGTGGCTACGTCAACAATTCGCTTCCGCTCGTTCATTGCCTGTTTACGCAGCAGGTCGTAAGCTTCCGCTTCGGACACCTGTTTTATTTTACATAAGATACCCTTTGCCATGTCAATCCATTTCCGCTCTTCTAACCGTGCCTCCAGCTGCTTGCGCTCATTCAGCCATTGCTGTCTTTCGAAGCAGGTTTTCGAGCCGAAATGAAGCGCCCAATGCATCTCCTGTTCACTCATCGATGGTGTCAGAACACCATCAATAGGCAGGTCATCCTCGCAAAAGGCTGCTGACGAGGCTGCTGTATCCGCACTGCACCACCATAGCATAGGTACTCTTTTGCGCTGAAGAAGCCGGCTTCCCCAAACCTTCACTTCCCCTAGCGCTAGGTGCAGAATAACGGCATCTGCTTTTGGCAGATGAGATTTGGCCATCTCATCGTTGCTTGCAAACAGAACCGAATAACCGTATTCCTCAAGTGTTTGTTCTATAGATAGCACATTTTCCCTGGGATTGTCGATTACTAACAGAGAACGCATGTAACCCTCCTCTTCCCCTACGCACAATTTATCTTTTGTCATTATATATAACATAGAAAACGTAAAACTGTCGATACGCACATTTATTCATTTTATATGTTAAGTATGTTGACATGAGTGAATATGCCGTTGTATAGTAACGGTACGACCACCGAGAAAGGTAAGGACGTCAGAGTCAAAGTATCTTATGTTGAACTCTTACCTTTAAGGTTTAAAATTTAAACTTTCATGAATACAATGGCGTATTCATCTGAAGCGGCAATGAAGCCTGACTTCGTCTTTTGCAAAGAACGCACTTTTGCGTCCACCTGCGAAATTCGAGGCCAGGCTTTTTCTATTTATAAATAGGCGGAGAGTTAGAGAGATGGAGAGGAGAATGACAATGGGGAATCGGAAAAAATTGGTGCTGGTTGGTAACGGAATGGCGGGGGTACGGGCAATTGAACATCTGATCAAGCTTGCTCCGGATGCTTATAGCATTACAATATTTGGCGCAGAGCCGCACCCGAACTATAACCGGATTATGTTGTCCTCGGTGCTTGCAGGCGGAACGGACATGAAGGATATCGTTATTAACGACTGGGACTGGTACGCGGACAATCATATTCAGCTGCATGCTGGACATACGGTAACGAAGATTGATACAAAGCGGAAAAAAGTGTACTCCCAGCAAGGGATTGAAGCGGATTACGATGTACTGATTATGGCGACAGGCTCGAATCCATTCATGCTGCCCCTGCCAGGCGCGAACAAAGAGGGAGTTATCGGCTTCCGTGATATCCGTGACACCGAGATCATGCAGGAAACTTCCCAGAAGTATAAGAAGGCAGCTGTAATCGGCGGTGGCCTGCTTGGACTCGAGGCAGCAAGAGGCCTACTTAATTTGGGGATGGACGTATCCGTTGTTCATATTAATGGAATTCTGATGAATCGCGAGCTGGATGAGCCGGCTGCACGGATGCTGCAACGTGAGCTTGAAGCGCAAGGAATGAAGTTCCTCCTCAGTAAGCAATCCGTAGCGATTACCGGCAGACGCCGCGCGAAAGCTTTACAGTTCGCGGACGGCAGCGAGGTAGAGGCTGATCTGATTGTGATGGCGGTTGGTATCCGCCCGAATGTTGAATTGGCGAAGCTAACAGGCATCGATGTTAATCGGGGAATCGTCGTAGATGACTTCATGCGGACGAATATCCCAGATGTATACGCGGTAGGCGAATGCGCTGAGCACCGGGGTATCGCCTATGGCCTGGTTGCTCCGCTGTATGAGCAAGGCGCGGTGCTGGCTAAGCTGCTGGCTGGTGTTGAGACGACAGGTTATGAGGGTTCGGTTACTTCTACCAAGCTGAAAGTATCAGGTGTTGATGTATTCTCGGCAGGTCAGTTTGGTGAAGGGCCGGGCACAAGAGCATTGCGTATTCAGGATGATCTAGCTGGTACGTATAAGAAAATTGTGATCAAGAACGGTAAATTGGTGGGTGCCGTGTTATTCGGTGATACATCAGACGGATCCGAGCTGTTCGCCATCATGAAAAAAGGCGAGTCGGTTGAGGGTAAGGAGAAGGAGCTGCTGCTTGGTTTCTCGCCTGCGGCAGGAGGAGCGTCATCCCCGGCAAGCCGTCTGGAAGCGATGGCGGATGATGAAATTGTATGCGGCTGTAACGGAGTATCAAAAGGGGATATCGCGGATGCGGTATTGAATAAAGGCTGCAACACCTTGGCCAGCATTAAAGGCTGCACGAAAGCTTCCGCATCCTGCGGCGGCTGTAAGCCTCAAGTAGAAGGGCTGCTGAAGCTGTACGCCGGCGATGCTGCAGGTGTGCCGGCGAAAGAAGGCATTTGCGGCTGCACCGAGCATTCCCGTGATGAGATTGTTGCAGCCATTAAAGAAATGCGCCTCATGACGGTTAAGGAAGTCATGAACGTGATGCAGTGGAAGAACGAAGAAGGCTGCACGAAATGCCGTCCGTCTCTGAACTACTACCTCGGCATGTTGTGGCCGGCAGAATACAAGGATCAGAAGGAATCACGCTTCACGAATGAGCGCTACCACGCGAACATCCAGAAGGATGGTACGTATTCGGTTGTTCCTCGTGTCTACGGCGGCGTGACCACGCCAGCAGATTTGATCAAGATTGCTACCGTTGCAGAGAAATTTGATGTTCCAATGGTGAAATTCACCGGCGGTCAACGGCTTGACCTCTTGGGCGTGAAGAAAGAAGATCTGCCGAAAATCTGGGAAGAGCTTGATATGCCTTCCGGTCATGCTTACGGTAAAACGCTCCGTACCGTCAAAACCTGTGTAGGCAACACCTTCTGCCGATTTGGCACGCAGGACTCAATTGCCATGGGAATTCGGATGGAAAAAGCATACGAGCGTATGACAGCTCCGGCGAAAGTGAAGCTTGCTGTATCCGGATGCCCGCGTAACTGCGCAGAAGCAACGATTAAGGATCTTGGCGTTGTGGCAATCGACGGAGCCTGGGAGCTTCATGTAGGCGGTAACGGCGGTATACATGTACGTGCGACTGAGCTGCTTTGCGTTGTGAAGACGGAAGACGAAGTAATGGAATGGTCGTCGGCCTACCTGCAATATTACCGTGAGAATGCGACATGGAATGAACGTACCGCACAGTGGATTGAACGTGTAGGACTTGATCATGTCAAGAAAGCTCTCGAGAATCGTGAAGACCGTCTGGCACTGGTAGAACGTCTTGAGAAGACACTCAGCTATACAAAGGATCCATGGAAAGAAATCGTAGAGAACAAAGAGCTGCGCAAAAACTTCGAGCAATTATCCGGTGCTCAGCCGGTGCAAGGATAGGGGGAGCTTCTATATGGTGACAAAGGTGCTTGTAGCAAAACTAACGGATATCGACGTATTAGGCTCTCGTACGGTGCAGATCGACAATACCGACATTGCGATTTTCCGCCTGACGGACGGCAGTGTGAAGGCAGTCGAGAATAAATGTCCGCATAAAGGCGGCAGGCTTTCGGAAGGAATGGTGTGCGGCACTAATATTCACTGCCCGCTGCATGACTGGAAGATCGATCTAAGGAGTGGACGGGTGCAAGAACCGGATGACGGCTGCATCAAAACATTCGAGACGGAGATCGACCCGGGCAGCGGCGAGATCTATATCACCCTATAGAGGGCTGTATGCTTACGAGGCAAGAATCTTCACGATCGGCATATAGTGGCCGATTGGGCGATTATTCTTTTTAGGAGGGATTGCAGATGGACTATGTGAAACCAGCTGAAGTACTAGAATCGATGGTAGAGGCAGGCAAGGCGAAGGCGGAGATGAGCTCATCGCAAATGCTAATGAGAGGGTTTCTTGGCGGCGGCATACTGGCCTTTGCTACAACACTAGCCTATACGGCTACAACTCAGACAACAATGCCCCTTGCAGGAGCAGTTATTTTCCCGATAGGCTTCGTCATCATCGTCCTTCTTGGACTTGAGCTTGTGACCGGCAGCTTTGCACTCATTCCTCTATCGGTATTTAAACGAGAAACAACCCTTTCCCGCATGATGGCCAACTACGGGCTTGTCATTATCGGCCACTTGATCGGCTGTGCGGTATATGCGGCTTTATACGGCATGGCGGTTACCAAGATGGGGACGGATATGGCTAATCCGCTCGCCCAAATGCTTATTCAAGTAAGTGAAACGAAGACACTTGGTTATCAAAAAATGGGCTTTGACGGTATCATTCTGGTCTTCATCAAGGCAATCCTGTGCAATTGGATGGTTACGCTGGGTGTTGTGATGGCGATGACCTCGAAATCTACGTTAGGTAAAATCGTAGCGATGTGGCTGCCGATCCTGATGTTCTTCGAGCAAGGCTTCGAGCATGCCGTTGTCAATATGTTCGTCATTCCGGCAGGCATGATGCTTGGTGCGGATGTAACGATCACCGACTGGTGGGTGTGGAATCAAATCCCGGTACTGCTTGGCAACTTTGTAGGCGGAGCGTTGTTTACAGGCTTTATGTTCTACTGGTCGCATAATAAGAAAAAAGATTCCGAGAGCCAGGCTTTGCAAGCAGGCTTACCAACTACACCGGCACTTGCTGCTGAGAAAAGCGGCCTGTAATGCGGGCGCCGGCAGGCAAGGTATACATTATTGGAGCGGGACCTGGAGATCCAGAGTTGATTACGGTAAAAGCAATTCGGCGACTGGGTCTGGCGGATGTTATTCTATACGACCGCCTTGTGAATAAGGAATTGCTCGCTTATGCCCGTCCAGGTACGGAGCTGGTCTACTGCGGTAAGGCGCCTAACGCGCATGCAATGCCGCAGGAACAGATTAATAAGACGCTTGTTGCCTTTGCGAAGGAAGGGAAAACGGTCGTCCGCCTAAAAGGGGGCGACCCCTTCGTCTTCGGGCGCGGTGGTGAGGAGGCGTTGGAGCTGGCGGAGAATGGGATTGAGTGGGAGATTATACCCGGCGTAACATCGGCGATTGGTGCTGCGGCATCGGCTGCGATTCCGTTGACGCATCGCGGGAAGGCAGCATCGTTTGCCTGCGTTACCGGCAATCGCTGTCACGGCGATCAAGAGCCGGTACGCTGGGATTTACTCGCTCATAGCGTGGATACATTAGCGATCTATATGGGGGTCAGCCAGCTGGGCGTGATCCGCGAGGAACTATTAAAGCATGGCAAAGCGGCGTCAACGCCAGTTGCTATTATTGAGCAGGGCACAACAAGCAAGCAGCGCGTGATTACGGGTACGCTGGCCGATATTCATAAGCTGGCATTATCGATGAAAGTGGTCAATCCAGCGCTTATTATTGTTGGTGAAGTGGTTAAGGTACGCGAGCAATTGCTGCTGGCGGAACAGCAGGCAGAAGCCTGGGTTATGTGATAAATGGTGAAAATAGGCGAAGATTTACAAAATAATGGATTGACAGTTATTTCATACGATGGTAAAGTGACAAATATATTTCACAAATCGAAAGGAGGATTACGACATGAATCCAATTGTATTCATTCAACAACATGTAGGATTTAACAATGTGCATACTAAATTTATGAACGTAATCCATCCGCGCGTCGAATCTCTTTGATGATTAGGGGTATCCCATTAAATCAAAGGCGCATGGTTACGTAACCGTAACCGTGCGCCTTTTTAATTGCAGCGGGCCTTATTGTGCCTACTGCTTTGTGAAGAAGCGTATCGTACATTTACGGTGCGCTTCTTTTTTTGCTTTTTTGGGGCGGATGATGCTTGGATGGATACGGGAGGTGTCAGGACAAATTATGTTTATCGTACTTAAGAAACTTCAATGGTTTTTCGCAATGAATTGGAAAAGATATACGCTTGCCTGTGTGCTGCTTATTATTACAGGCTTCTTGGATGTCATCCCGCCTTGGCTGATTGGCCATACGATTGACGGCATTCATCAAGGCAGGCTGGATGAGACCGGCTTTGTGCAGGTTGTCATCGGCTGGGTAGGCGTTACGGTGATCGGCTACGCGATTACTTACGTGTGGCATTATAAATTATTCGGTGGTGCCTTTGTGCTGGAGCGGCTGCTCCGGTCACGCCTTATGCGTCACTTTCTGAAGATGACGCCAACGTTCTACGAACGGAACCGGACGGGCGATTTGATGGCCCGTTCGACGAATGACCTGAATGCCGTAGCAACAACAGCCGGGTTTGGTATTCTGACGCTAATCGATTCGACCTTCTTCATGCTAACGATTCTTGGCGTGATGGCAGCGATGATCAGCATTAAGCTGACGCTTGCTGCGCTTCTGCCATTGCCGTTCATTGCGCTTGCGATGAAGCATTTTGGCGGGAAAATCCACGAGCGCTTTATGCAGTCGCAGGATGCGTTTGGTGAATTAAATGACCAAGTGCTGGAGTCGGTATCTGGTGTGCGTGTTATCCGTGCTTTTGTGCAGGAGGATGCAAACCAGGGGCAGTTTAAGAAGAAGACGGATGAAGTGTTTGAGAAAAACATCGCTGTGGCCAAGATTGATGCGCTCTTCGAGCCAACAATCAAGATTTTGGTTGGTCTCAGCTATCTGATTGGTCTTTGTTATGGTGGTTATCTGGTGTTTCACAGCGAGATTACACTTGGAGAACTCGTATCCTTTAACGTATATCTCGGGATGCTGATCTGGCCGATGTTCGCGATCGGTGAGCTGATCAACATTATGCAGCGGGGTAATGCTTCGCTTGACCGAGTAGAAGAAACGCTTGGCTATAAGCCGGATGTAGAAGATGCGGAGAATACGATCGATGTGACGGCACCGGCGACAATTGTGTTTGAAGATGTCACGTTCCGTTATCCCTCTTCTGTCGTTGATAACCTCAGCGAGGTTACGATCCGTCTGCGGCAAGGCCAGACGCTTGGTATTGTCGGCCGTACGGGCAGCGGCAAGACTACACTCTTGAAACAGCTGTTGAGAGAGTATCCGGTTGGTAAAGGCGAGATTGCAATTACCGGCCAGCCTCTTGAGAAGCTGTCGATGGAGCGCCTGCTTGGCTGGATCGGTTATGTACCACAGCAGCCCATTCTGTTCTCGAAGACGATACGCGAAAATATAATGTTCGGGAAAAAAGGCGAGTCGACAGAGGAAGATCTGCAGCGTGCACTCGCACGGGCATCCTTTGCGAAGGATATTCAATTCCTGCCGGATGGCCTCGAGACGATGGTTGGGGAGAAGGGGGTTGCACTCTCCGGCGGTCAGAAGCAGCGGGTCAGCATTGCGCGTGCACTTATTGCCGATCCTGAAATATTGATGCTGGACGATGCGCTTTCTGCTGTTGATGGACGGACGGAAGCTGAGATTATCGAGGGTATTCGGACCGAGCGTGCCGGCAAAACAACACTTATTACGACGCACCGGCTGTCTGCTGTACAGCATGCTGACCATATCGTTGTGCTTGATGAAGGGCGAATTGTTCAACAGGGCACTCATGATCATTTAGTAAAGCAGGATGGCTGGTACAAGGAACAATATGAGCGGCAGCAGCTTGAGTCGCTTATTGAATCATAGGAAAGAGAGGCGTTTACGAACAATGGGTCAAACAGGTAAACGATTGTTTCAATACGCCATGCTTTATAAAAAACCGATCATTGGAGCTCTGATTCTCCTCCTGCTCGCCGTTTGTGCGGAGCTGGCGGGACCGTTTATTGCCAAGCGGATGATTGATCAGAATATTCTCGGCATTGAGAAGAGCTGGTATGAGGTAGCGTCGGATGAACGCTATACGGTCTCTTATAAAGGTAAATGGTATAAACGCGAAGATCACTTCGCTCCGGGTGAAGTGAAAGGTGCGGAAGTGCATCTGCTTCAAGCCGGCAGAAAATTTTATTGGTATGAAGGTGCTCTTCCGATGGAGGGGGGCGCTCGTAAAGTAGCAGACGGCCAAATGACCGTTACAGATAAAACAACCAAAGAGACGGCATCCTTCCCGGTGTCGTTAATTACGGCGAAAGAGCTGTATCAGTTCTATAAGCCAGAAATCCCAAGCTTAATGAAGCTGGCAGGCTTGTATGTCGGACTGCTCCTGCTTGGTGCGGTGTTCACATACGGACAGCGGCTGCTGCTTCAGACATCCGCGAACCGGATCGTTCGGCGGATGCGTAACGATGTATTTGCTCATACACAGCGGCTTCCGGTGAATTACTTTGATACGCTTGCTGCAGGGCAGGTCGTCTCGCGGATTACGAATGATACGGAAGCGATTCGCGAGCTGTATGTCGCGGTGCTTGCGAACTTCTTCTCCGCGATTGTCTACATGACAGCGATCTATGGGGCACTTTTCCTGCTAGATCCGCGTCTTGCGCTGTTCGCACTGCCGCTTGTACCGATTCTGCTTGTCTGGATTAGTCTGTACCGGCGCTTTGCAGCCCGTTACAACCGAATTATCCGGACGAAGCTGAGCGAGATCAACGCGATGATTAATGAGTCCATCCAAGGGATGGCGATTATTCAAGCGTTCCGCCGTCAGAAAGAGACGTTTAAGGAATTCGACGAGCTGAACGAGCATTATTTTACGTATCAGAACAAGCTGCTTAGCTTGAACTCGATTACTTCTCATAACCTTGTGAACGTTGTCCGGAACATTATATTCCTCATTGTCATCTGGTTCTTCTGGGGAGACTGGTTCGGTGCTGCAATTGGGGTTGGCGTGCTGTATGCGTTCGTGGATCTGATGAACCGGATGTTCCAGCCGATTGTTGGTGTTGTTAACCAGCTGTCGAACCTGGAGACAGCAAGGGTATCCGCGGAGCGGGTATTTATACTGATGGATCAGCCGGGTGTTGAAGTGGAGCCTGGCACAATGGAACGTTACAAAGGTGAAGTGAAATTCGAAGATGTCTCGTTTGCATACAAGAAGGATGAGTATGTGCTGAAGAACATTACTTTCTCCGCCCGCCAAGGGGAGACGGTAGCGCTTGTTGGTCATACGGGTTCCGGTAAAAGCTCCATTATGAACCTTTTGTTCCGGTTTTATGATTCTAATGAGGGCAGCATCGTTATAGACGGCAACAATGTGCTCGATATACCAAAGCAGCATTTGCGCCAGCATATGGGGATCGTGTTACAGGATCCGTTCTTGTTCACCGGTACGATTGCTTCAAACATCAGCCTGGATAATCCGGCGATCAGCCGGGAGCGGGTGGAGCAGGCACTTCGCGATGTAGGTGCTTATGAGATGTTCTCACAGCTGCCCGGTGGCATTGATGCGGAAGTCATTGAGAAGGGCAGTACGCTGTCTGCGGGACAACGTCAGTTGATCTCATTTGCAAGGGCACTTGCGTATGATCCTGCGATCTTGATATTAGATGAAGCAACAGCAAGCATCGATACAGAAACAGAGGCCATTATACAAGAGGCGCTTGATGTGCTGAAAAAAGGCCGTACAACGTTTGTTATTGCCCATCGCTTATCGACGATCCGCCAGGCGGATCAAATTCTGGTGCTGGACCGCGGTCATATTGTGGAGCGCGGCGACCATGATCAACTGATGGAGCATCGCGGCAAATATTACGCGATGTACCAGCTGCAGCAGGGCAGCGCTGTAACAGCTTCCTAACAAATAAGCACGGCCCGGACGGGAGAAGGGTTCTCTCTAGTCCGGGCCGTGCTTTTTATTAAATATAAGAAAGTATAAATTTTTATTTTACTATGCTTATATTTCATTCGCGAAACATATGCTGCCCCTTTTAGCGGCGCAACTGTTTACGCTTGTAAAAACGGATTATTCCGTTTTGAAGGTGCCTACTGCTTTGTTTAAGCTATCCGCTAGACTACGGAGCTGTGCGGAGGAGCTTGCAACCTCCTGCATGGAAGCGAGCTGTTCCTCTGATGCTGCAGCTACCCGCTGCGACTGTACGGAGGAGGCTTCTGCAATATGCTCCAGCTGGTCAAGCGAAGCTGCGATTTGCTGGCTGCCTGCCGACATCTGCTCGGATGCAGCGGATACTTCCTGCACTTGGCTGGATACTTGACGGATCGCTTCCATAATGGAACGGAAGGACTCGCCGGCTTGGCGTGATACGGTAGAACCTTCACGTGCTCCCTCGGCGGCCTTTTCCAAAGAAGCGGCTGCTTCATCTGTACGTCCTTTAATTCCGCTTAGAATCGTAGAGATCTGCTCGGAGGATTCCTTCGAGCGTTCTGCAAGCTTGCGGATCTCATGAGCGACAACAGCAAAGCCTTTGCCATGCTCACCGGCACGTGCTGCTTCAATAGAAGCATTAAGGGCAAGCAGGTTGGTTTGATTCGCAACATCGCCGATCATATCAAGGATTGCACCGATCTGGCTGTTCATTTGCTCGAGCTCTTGCATAACGGCCGATGTTTCGGTCACATTCGTTTCAATCATTTGCATTTGCGATACCGTACGGCTGATAACTGTATCCCCAGAATTAGCAAGCTCCGATGCATCAACGGCAAGCTCCGATACATTGGAGGAAGACTCCGCAATACGTTGAATGCCAACGGTCATTTCATTCATCGCACGCTGACATTCCTGGAAGCTTTGCAGCTGTGTATCTGCACCTTCGGCTACGTCCTGAATCGCTTCAGATACTTCTTCCGTCGCCCTTGAGGTCTGCTCGGCGCTCTCTTGCATGGTGACAGAAGATCCTGCTACTTCACTTGCTGTTGTGCGAATTTGATAGGCAAGCTGTCTGAGGCTCAGGATCATATCATTAAAAGCGTTGGAAGCGCGTCCGATCTCATTATTGTTCGTAACGGGGAGTGTCACTGTTAAGTCGCCTTTGGCAGCTAATGCCGCTACTTCACTAAGACGTTTAAGTGGTCTTGTTACGATTCTGATCAGTAAGACGATAATTCCGATTGCTAATACTGTGAGTATTAGACCGATACCGATACTGGTCCATAACAAACGGTTAAGATCGTCTTGAACCATGCCGTAATCAAAGTCTATGCCAAACAGTCCGACTGTATTGTTGCTGCTGTCCTTGATGGCTACGAGATAGGTTTGCCATGATCCCATGCCATCTTTGTAGGGTTGCAGCTGAGCAAAGCCTTCTTTTTGCACAATGTCATAACCTTTGCTAAACGCATCTGTTAACTCATAGGGTGTGCCAGGCGTAAAGCCAGCCTCCGTGATGGAATAGCTGCCTTGCAGCATGGTGAGGTAGGTTTTTCCGTTTTTATCAATCTTATCAGGCAGCATGAGATATGTATTTTTGATGCTGGCGTTAGCATCCATGGACATCAATTGAATTTCCAGATCGGAAAACTCCTGCGAGCCTTCTACTTTATCGTCTTTGAGCTGTTCTGTAGCGGTTTGAATAAGGTCAGCCCTTGCATTGGTGACGAGGCCTAGTGTGCGTGCGGTTCCCGTCATATCTTCCAAATAGGCATTCTTCTGGGAGATGTACGAGTAGGTAGCCATAATAGCAACAATGATGATGAATAAAATGGCGAGTACAACTGAGCTCACGAGAGCCAGACTTTTTCTTTTGCTTAAAAATGACATCAATAATCCCTCGTTCTTAGTGGTAGTAGGCTGCGATAGCATCGTTGTATTCTCTGATTGCCACTATACCAGCAAAATATTAGATAAATTCGCAAACCTCTGTTAGAAAAGTATTTGGAGTTTTATTCGGTAGAAAGAGGGAGTTAGATTAGAATTATGAGATTATTCTAATCTTCTAAATATTGACAATGATGGTGATGTTCAAAGTGCGTTCATATAAAAGGCATACAATGGAAAAGCTTGGTGATTCCAGATTGGAAAGGCGGAGAAATGATGAAGAAGAAAAGCATATGGGTTGCTACGACGACTTTGGCGCTATCCCTTGCGATTGGGGGAAGCTTATGGGCAGACCCATCTGTTAATGCGGCATCGTCTACATCGGCTTCGAAAGCAAATGCGGCATTGGACTCAACGTCAACGGATAATGCAGAGCATGCTGGTAAGCAAGGCAAGCGGGGCTTTGGATTTGGGTTAGGTAAATTCGAGAGCCAGCTTGCGGAATATTTGAAGCTTTCTTCAGATGAATTGAAGGAGAAGCTGAAGACGGCGACATTAGCAGAAGTTGCTTCTGAGCAAGGGATTAGCCGTGATGAGTTGAAAGCAAAGCTGGTGGAATGGCTGGATGCTCAGGCTGCGGAGCTGCCAAGCGACAAGGCGGACAAGCTGGACAGTTCGGCGATTGCAGATAAGCTGCTTGATGCAAAAGGTGGAGCTTTTGGTGGTCGTGGCATGGGTGGCGGAGGCAAAGGAGAGTTTGTTGGACGCCTTGATAACACAGCGCTATTGGAGTTGTTTGGTCTGACAGCCGAAGAGTTGAAGGCGGATTTAAAGGATGGCCAGTCGTTAGCTGCTATTGCTGAGAAGCAAGGGGTAGACGTGCAGAAAGTCATTGATCTTGAGGTTAGTGCTGCCAGGGCGAAGCTGGATGAAGAGCTTTCGAGTGGTAAGCTGACACAGGAGCAGTATGATACGAAGCTTGCGAGTGTAGCTGATAGGGTGACGAAACAGGTGAACGGAACTTTTGAGTTCGCGAAAGAAACGCGCGGCGGCCATATGGGCGGC
Organism: Paenibacillus sp. YAF4_2; assembly: GCF_052113225.1. Taxonomy (NCBI): domain Bacteria; kingdom Bacillati; phylum Bacillota; class Bacilli; order Caryophanales; family Paenibacillaceae; genus Paenibacillus; species Paenibacillus sp. YAF4_2. The sequence goes on along the minus strand of NZ_JBFRCT010000011.1, from coordinate 199,467 downwards.
GGTCACCCCGGCAAAGGCAAAGGTGCTGACGCAGAGACGTCGTCAGAATCTAACGGGGCAAGCAGCACAACAGCTTAATTGGTGAGCGAATAAGAGGAAAAAACCGTACTGCAGAGGCAGTACAGTGCCGGCATGGCGCGTTGCTAGTACGCGACCATATGAAGTCTTAAAAAAGGACGGAGCAGAAATCTGCTCCGTCCTTTTTTACGCCAATTTACGCTTTCATCACGTCGTGATCAACGTAACGCTCGCCGTTCAGCTCGCTGATGATGTTGATGGCTGCTTTTGCCCCGTCGCCTGCTGTAATGACGGCATGCACGCTGACGCCTGCTACTGTGCCGGCTGCCCAGATGCCGGCAATATTCGTGCGGCCTGCTGGGTCTACGGCAACTACTGTCTTGATCCGCGGCTCAGTACCTGGTTTAGTTGTAACGCCGATGTGTTCTGCCAAATCTACCAAAGCGCCTGTTGCGAGCAGTACATGCTTCGCCTCATATGTACCTTGGTCTGTTACGACAGACAAGCCGTCTTCAATGACGGATACGCCTGTAACGGTCTCTTCTTTCAGTTCTGCACCTAGTCTAACCGCCTGCTTCTTCCCTGTATCGACAAGATCGGGCCCGCCGATCTCGGTAATGCCATAATAGTTCTCAAACCATGCCCGTTTCGTCATTCCTTTATTGTTCTCGAGCAGAAGGGTGTTCTTACCTGCTTTCGCTGTGAAAATCGCGGCGCTTGCGCCGGCTGGTCCTGCACCAATGATAATGATATCGTACATCATCCAAGCCTCCTAAGAAGGAAATGGTAAGTTCATCCATTATTATAAATCGAAAATAGCCGGACAGGCAAATAGTAGCGCGGCAGTCTCAAACTGGAGATTCATTAAATATTCACATTATTTCCCACTTATTCAGTTGACGTCATTTCTTGGCCTTTGGTATAGTTCTACTATTGAATAGTTCTATAGTGAAACTAAAATGACAAGCGAGAGGAATTTCGTGATGGCAATTGATAATGAACTGCTGGAATCGATCATAAGGCGGTATGAAGAGGCGCATTTCAGCGTGCATCGCAGGCTGACGGGCATGTTCCGGGGTCTGGTACCAGAGGAACTGACGATTGAGCAATACTCAACGCTCCGGCATTTGCGGACATCTGAAGTGTGTACATCAACGGAGCTGGCGGACATTTTCTGCGTGGGCAAAAGCTCGATTACCGCGATCATTACAAGGTTATTCGATAAGCAGTTAATTGAGCGGCTGCCAGATGAGAAGGACCGCAGGGTTACCCTACTGAAGCTTACCGAAGAAGGCAAGCGGGTAACCGATGTTGTGGAAGGCAAGATGCAGCAAATTATTGCAACATTTTTGCAGCATTTTGAAGAGAGAGAGGCGCTGGCCTTTATGGAGACCTTTGAGAAGCTGGCGCGGGTGATGTCACAGTCGTCTGGAGATGGAGAGGAGAGGTAGGTTAACAATGAAGACGGTTATTAAAGCTAGATGGATTATTCTGCTCGCTTGGCTTGTGCTGATGATTGGGCTTATGCTCAGTGCACCTAATATGCAGAATCTTGTTCGGGAAAAAGGGCAAATGAATGTGCCTGACGGTTACTCATCGACTATCGCTTCGCAGATGGCAAAGGAGATTGGCGCGAAGGATGGCGGAGGAGGCGGTGCATCTACTGTACTTGTCTTCCATAAGGACGGCGGCTTATCTGATGCTGACTTAACTAGTATTCAAGCCGGAATCGATAATCTGAAAGCACATAAAGAGGAGCTTCATATTGCATCGTTGACGACTCATTTTGACACTCCTGAGCTGGCGAAGCAGATGGTGGCGGAAGATGGTTCAACCGTGCTGGTGCTGGCTAATGTGAACCTGGATGGCGCAGAGCAGAAGGAGGTTCGCGATAACCTGTATGATGCGCTTAAGGATGTAAAGGTAGAGCATTATTACACGGGTAACTGGCTGATCTCCGAGGATGTGGTCACAAGCTCCCAGGAAGGGCTGAAGAAGACAGAGCTGTTTACAGTCGGCTTTATTCTAGTCATCCTGTTCCTCGTATTCCGCTCGGTTGTTGCACCAATTGTTCCACTTCTGACAGTGGGCTTCACTTATATGGTGACACAGTCGATCGTGGCGTTCCTGGTCAAATATCTCGATTTTCCGCTTTCGAATTTCACGCAAATATTCCTTGTTGCCGTACTATTCGGGATCGGGACGGACTATTGTATTCTTCTGATCAGCCGATTTAAGGAAGAGCTGACGCACAGGGGCGGCGACATTCGGGAGTCTATTGTAGCCACCTACCGTACCGCGGGAAAAACCGTTCTCTTCTCCGGTCTCGCTGTCTTAGTCGGATTTGCTTCCATTGGATTCTCGACCTTCGTGCTGTACCGTTCGGCGGTAGCGGTTGCTGTTGGCATCGCGGTGCTGCTGCTGGCGCTCTTCACGATCGTTCCGTTCTTTATGGCGGTGCTGGGCAAAAAGCTGTTCTGGCCGTCCAAAGGCTCGCTCGAGCATAAGCCAAGCGGATTGTGGGGAGCGGTTGGCAAGTTCTCGCTGAAACGTCCTGTCTGGGCGCTTCTGATCCTGGCGGTACTGATCGTTCCATTCCTGAGCGCCTATAAGGGATCGTTGTCGTTCAACTCGCTTGACGAGCTTGGCAATAAATACGATTCGGTAAAAGCTTTCAACATCATCGCCGATGGCTTCGGGCCAGGCGAGTCGCTGCCTTCTTCGGTCATTGTGAAATCCGATGAACCACTTGATACGCCTGAAGGTCTGGCGGCTCTCGAGCAGATCAGCCGTGAACTGAGCGGCGTACAGGATGTCAAAACGGTGCGCAGCGCAACTCGTCCAACAGGCGAAGCGATGAATGATTTTATGGTCTCCGATCAGGTTGGCACAGTGGAGGATGGTCTTGGCCAAAGCGGAGACGGCCTTGGCAAGATTGGCTCCGGTCTCTCTGATGCAAGCGCTGAGTTGAGTAAGAATGAGCCGAAGCTGAATGAAGCGGCGGCCGGTGCAGGCAAGCTGGTTGATGGTACGAACGAGCTGAAGACCGGTATTGTGCAGCTAGGTGATGGGCTCAAGCAAATTGAGCGTGGCCTTAAGGATGGCTCTGCCGGCGCGGAAGAGCTGACAAAAGGGCTTAAGCTGGCCAAAGCAAGCGCCGATCAGCTGGCTGCAGCAAGCAAGGAGCTGTTGAAAGGCTATCAGCAAGCGGGAGCGGGTGTAGGCCAGTTATCGCAGGCTAATCAATCCGTCGCTGCTGAACAGGCGAAGCTGGCGGAAGGCTTGTCGAGTCTAGAGCAGGGAATCTCTGGCCTGCAGGACACACATCCAGAGCTTGCGGATGACGCTGCTTATCAAGAGGCGCTTCGTTCTGTGAAGCAGCTTGGGCAGGATGCTGCAGGGATCAGCGGCCAAATGAACCAGCTGAATACACAGCTTGCCGCCGTGAACGGCGGGCTTGCGAAAGCCAATACCGGTTATGAGCAAGCAGCGGAAGGGCAAGCTGCATTAGCCGCGGGTCTTGGCAAGCTGGCAGATGGCATTGCGAAGCTTCAGACCGGCATCGAGCAGGCGGCGGACGGTCAAGGGCAGATCGTATCGAAGCTGCCGGGCGTAACCGATGGGCTTGATCAGCTGGCAAGCGGGCAGAAGGAGCTTCAATCTGGTTTCACAGAGTTGAACAGTCAGCTTGGGCAGTTAACTAGCGGCCTTGATCAAAGTGTAAGTGGTTTGACGCAAGTGACGGACGGCTTATCTTCGGCACAAGGTTACTTGAATGAGCTGTCGTCTTCCTCCAACAAACAGATGACAGGCTGGTTTATTCCAGCGGATGCGATAGCTAGCGCGGACTTCCAGCAGGCATTAAATGTGTATATGTCCGAGGATCGGAAATCTGCAAAATTTGATGTGGTGTTCAGCGGCAATCCGTATGAAGAAGAGACGATGTCGCAGATTGATGATCTCGAAGCAGCTGTAGAGCGCGGCGTGCAAGGCACGGCTTTTGACGGGCATGTCACGTATGCGGTTGGCGGCGTATCCAGTATGAACAATGACTTGAGCAACATTTCGAACGCGGACTATTCCCGTACGGTGATGCTTATGATTATTGGGATAGCGATTATTTTGATTATTTTGTTCCGTTCCATTGTCATGCCGCTCTACATGATCGCTTCCCTTCTTGTGACGTTCTATACGTCGATGGCGATTACGGAAGTGATCTTCGTCCGTATACTCGGGCATAGCGGTATCAGCTGGGCCGTTCCGTTCTTTGGCTTTGTTATGCTGGTGGCGCTCGGTATCGACTACAGTATCTTCCTGATGGATCGGTTCAAGGAATACCGTGATCAGCTGTCTCCTACCGAAGCGATTCTGGCTGCGATGAAAAATATGGGGACCGTCATTATGTCGGCTGCCTTGATTCTGGGTGGTACATTCGCGGCAATGCTGCCTTCGGGCGTCATGTCGCTTCTGCAGATCGCTACAATCGTATTATGCGGTTTGTTCTTATATGCACTTGTCATGCTGCCGCTGTTCATTCCGGTTATGGTCCGGATGTTCGGCAAAGCGAACTACTGGCCTTTCATGAAAGAAGACGGAGGGCGTCGTGCACCGGTATCTACGGGACATGAAGTTCATACCCATTCGACTGATTTGTAGGCAGCAAAAAGAACCTCTCGAACCACGGCGACCGTGGAGCGGGAGGTTTTTTTGGCTTATATATTGGCCAGCACTGTGCCGCCATACACAAAGGCGATGCAGATGACGATGGCAGGATGAATTTTCTTGCGCTCCATAAGCCAGTAAGCGACGGCTGCGATGCCAATCGTCTGCCACAGGTTGGTGGATCCGATGGATGTGTCGATCATCTGCCAGGTGAGCAGCACCATCATGATCGCAACGACCGGCTGAACGAGCAGCGTCATTCCTTTTACGATTGGCGATTGGCGATGCTTCTGCAGCAGCTTGAGCAGGAAGATAAGCGCAACTGCCGAGGGGATAATTGTTGCAGCCAGCGTGAGAATCATGCCGGGCCAGCCTGCTACGTCATAACCAACAAAAGCAGCAATTTTGGTCGCGATGGGACCAGGCAAGGCATTGCCAAGCGCCAATATATTCGAGAACTCCGTATCATTGGTCCAGCCATAATGCGTTACAATCTGGTTGTACATGAGCGGGATAGAGGCTGGTCCGCCGCCATAACCAAGGACATTGGCGACAAAAAAGCCGATAATCAGGTCAATCCAATCCATTACTCCCCGCCTCCCTCAGACCGCACACGCCGTTTGTTTTTCCACTTCATGAATAAGCCCTTCGCTTTGAAATGCACCGCTCCATAAGCTAAAAAGGCGACAATGACGATCGCATCCTGAATATTAATAATTTGCAGGAGGAGAAAGGCGACTGCGAACATTCCAAAGCCCATCCATTTGCCAAGTCCTTTGACGGCACGATTGGCAAATTCATAGGCCATAACGCCAAGCATAACGGCAATGACCGGAATAACGGCGGCAATCATACCTTGAATGACAGCCGAGTCGCTCAAATATTGCACGACAGACAGCAGGGCGATCATGGCGATGGCTGAAGGCAGAATATGCGATAAGACCGATACAATCGCACCAAGCCAGCCTTTGCGGCGGTAACCGAGGTAGGCGGCCATTTTAGTCGCGATTGGTCCGGGCAGAGCATTCGCAAGAGCGAGAATTTCGGCAAATTCATCATCTTCAATCCAGTGGTAGCGGGTAACAGCCTCATAGCGGATTAGCGGAATAACAGACGGTCCGCCGCCATAGCCTAATACACCGGTTTTGAGCATTGCCCAAGCAATCTGGCCGTAATCGTTTGTTCCTGTTGGTCTTCCGATCTGCGGCGGCTGGGCACCGGGTTCTAATGTCGTTGTTGTTTCCATCGTTTACAGCCTCATTCCCATCCGACTTTTGTATCGGTTAATAAGCACCTGACAATCGACACCCATAATGCCAGGCAGAGGATATAGCTTCTCCCGCATAAAGGTCTCCATCTCTTGATTGCTGGTGAACAAGCCATGCATATGCAGCTTACTTGGTCCGGTCATATGATAGAGGCTTGTCACAACGGGCTCATCGGCTAATCGGTCGGCTGCTTCATGGAGGTATTTCGGCTCCACTTCAACGTTGAAAAAAGCGCTGACCGTTATACCGATTTTCTCCGGATTAATAACAGCGGTGAACCGCTCGATGACGCCCTCTTCCATAAGAGTGTTAATACGTGCCTGCACCGCAACACGTGATAGACCGATATCTTTGGCTAAATCCGTGTAAGAGATTCTGCCATTTACATGCAGGGCGGATATGATTTTACGGTCGATATCATCAATTTGCCCGTTTTCTATAGGGCTGGAAGTTCGTTGATTCATACGTGGGACTCCTTTCAATATAGCAGAGTTCTATGCAAATGGTATGCGTATGAACTATTTTCATTACTATATGCATAAATATATATCGATTTTTGTTCATCATCAACAAAAATTGCGGAACCGGCTTTCTTTTTCATTGCCGGGTGCTGGGAGCCATGTTATTTTTAAAACATAGAATTAGATGTTAGTTAACCTGACTTATAAGGTGGCATGGGGATGGAGAAGCCGGTAACAGGAACAAAAGCGATGGTTGTAAGTCCACATCATTTGGCAACGGCAGCCGGAGCACGTGTATTGGAGCGGGGAGGCAATGCATTTGACGCGGCAATTGCCGTCAGTGCCTGCCTTGCGGTTGTTTATCCGCATATGACAGGTGTGGGAGGCGATGCCTTTTTCCTCTCCTACCATGCTGGTGATGGAGAAGTACGAGCTTATAATGCCAGCGGCCGATCCGGCAGCAAGGCAACCATAGATGTCTATGCCGATATGGAAGCTATTCCGACTAGAGGTCCTCGCAGCGCTGTTACAGTGCCTGGTATGGTGGACGGCTGGTATGCGGTGCAGAATCGATATGGCCGTCTTACGTTTGCGGAGGTGCTGGAGCCTGCAATTGCGTATGCAGCGGAAGGTTTCCCTATGTCCCCTGATCAATATGAACATACAAAGAAGCATGCTGTGATGCTCGCAGAGCAGCCAGTCACTGCTGGTATTTATATGCCAGAAGGCAGAATCGTGCCGGCAGGTGAACGGTTTGTTCAGCAGCAGCTGGCGGCAACACTAAATAAGATTGCCGAGCATGGAAGGGATGCCTTCTATAAAGGAACGGTGGCAGAAGAGATTGCCCGCTATTTGCAAGCGGAGGGTGGTTTTCTGACGGAGGAGGATTTTGCCTCTCACAGCGGGGAGTGGGTGTCGCCGATTCGTGGCTCTTATCGGGGATACGATATCTATCAGGTACCGCCGAATTCCCAGGGCTTCACCGGTATTATGGCTCTGCAAATCCTTGAACAGTTTGATCTTGCAGCGATGGGACATGGCTCTTACGCGTATTATCATGTGCTGGTAGAGGCGCTGAAGTTAAGCTTCCGCGACCGTAACCGTTATCTAACGGATCCGACTTTTTCGGCTGTTCCGCTCGATCGGCTTCTCAGCAAAGAGTATGCAGCAGAGCTTGCGGCATCTATTAATCAGAATGAAGCAGTAGACATTAACAGCCAGCCGGTGGGCAGTGATACTGCCTATGGGGCAGTTGTGGATGAGGAAGGCAATGCGGTTTCTTTTATCCAAAGCTTGTATTTCGAGTTTGGTTCAGGTGTTGTGGCGGGTGATACGGGGGTTCTGCTGCAAAACCGCGGCTCCTTCTTCTCGCTTAACCCGAATCATATTAACCGACTGGAGCCTGGTAAGCGGACCTTCCATACGCTTATGCCGGCAATGGCCTGCCTGAACGGCAAGCCAAGCTATTTGTACGGCACGCAGGGAGGAGAAGGGCAGCCTCAGACACAGACGCTTATGCTAACTCGGATGATTGATTTTGGTATGAACCCGCAGCAGGCCGTAAGTGAGCCGCGTTTCGTATGGGGCCGTACTTGGGGAACGCCTACGCAGGAGCTTAAGCTGGAAGGACGGATAACAGAGGAAACGGCTGATAAGCTTGCGGCAGCGGGACATCTTGTGCGGCGGCTCAATGACTATGAAGGTGTTATGGGGCATGCGCATGCCATTGCTATAAATAAAGATGGTCTATTAAGCGGCGGAGTCGATCCACGCTGTGATGGCTCGGTGATCGGCTGGTAGATTACTAATAATAGGCTTTTGATGCAATGAATAATCACAACTGGCCCTGAACATGGCTGCTTGATTGAAAATTCATTTTAGGAGGGATTGTCCATGATCGATACGTACAACGCGTTTGTGCAGACGGAGCTTGAGCTGCCGCCGATAGGAGAGGGAATGCTGAGCGGATTGGCATTTGCTGTAAAGGATGTATTCGCGATAAAAGGGTACACGAGCGGAGCCGGTAATCCGGATTGGCTGCGTACGCATTCGCCTTGGAACAAGACAGCCTCCTCCATTACAAGGCTGTTGGCATCAGGTGCAACTCTGACTGGTACAACCCATACGGATGAGCTAATGTACAGCATTAACGGCCAAAATGATCATTATGGTACACCAATTAACCCGAAGGCGCCGGATCGCATTCCGGGTGGCTCTTCCAGCGGCTCGGCTGTTGCCGTCGCAGCGGGAGCGGTCGACTTCGCGCTTGGTACAGACACGGGTGGCTCGGTTCGTGTCCCTTCTGCTTATTGCGGCATTTACGGGTTTCGGCCAACCCATAACCTTGTGCCGATTGATGGCGTAATTCCGCTTGCGCCGGCTTATGATACGGTCGGTTGGATGGCCAGGGATATTGAGCTGCTTCGGAAAATTGGTGAGGTCCTGCTTGCCGGGACTTTCTCGGAGGAGAAAGCGGAGGCATCGCCACCAAGCTTCCGCAGATTTATATTTGCTGAGGAAGCGTGGGATAAGACGGATGCCCCCTGTCGTAAAGGTCTAGAAGATTCCTGTCTGCAGCTTGTACAGGTGAAGGGGATGAGACAGGAATGGCGCTCCATTGCGCCAGAAGGTCTCGAAGCCTGGAGCCATGCCTTTCGGACGACGCAAGGCCGGGAAATCTGGCAGACACATGGCGAATGGATCGAGAAGGAGAAGCCGGTGTTTGGCGATAGTATCGGCGCAAGATTTGCTTCCGCAAGTACCATTACCGATGCAGAGGCAGAAAAGGATAAAGCTTTGCGACGTATCATCCGCGAACGTCTGCATGAACTGCTTGGCGAGGACGGGCTGCTGGTCATCCCGACTATACCGGGGACGGCACCAAGCCGTACGATTACTGGTTCGGCCAATGAAGAACGCAGATTTTGGACGATGCAGCTATCCTGCATTGCTGGTTTGTCCGGCCTGCCGCAGATAACTATACCTGCCGGAGAGGTAGATGGCGCACCTATTGGGCTGTCGCTCATTGCAGGAGCGAAGCAGGATCTGAAGCTGCTGCGCTGGGTTGAGCAATTCAAGAAGGAGGCGTCTAAGGGATGAAGCTGGCAACGATTATTCAAAGTGGAGTGGAACAGGGCTGTATCGCTGTGCCTGACGGTTACGTAACGCTTGCGGAACTGAACCGAGCTGAGCAGGCAAGCTGGCCAGTTGAGGTGTTCAGCTTGATTACAGCCGGTCAGCTTCAAGCTTTAACGGACTGGTATAACGAGGGCGGCCGAGAGAAGTTAACGGAGATGCCGAGCATTCCGGCTTCTGAAGCTGTTCCAGCGCCGCTCTACCGCCATCCCCGTAAAATTTGGGGAATCGGTATGAACTACACGGCTGATGCCAATGAGCAAGCCGTCCTTCGGAAGGAGGAACCCGTTAGCTTTATGAAGCCGGATACGTCAATCATCGGCGATGGCGAAGCTATCGTTCTGCCTGCCCAGTCAGAGCGGGTAACTGCTGAAGCGGAGCTGGCTATCATCCTTGGCCGAACTTGCAGGAATGTCACAGAGGAAGAAGCGCTTGATGCGGCTGCTGGTATTGCCGCAGCGATTGATACAACTGCCTCGGATATTCATGCCCGTCATATGCGGTATCTAACAAGAGCGAAGAGCTTCGATACCTTCTTCACCTTTGGTTCCGAGCTTATCACCATGGACGAGGCGGGAGATCTGTCACAGCTGCAGGTGGAAACCTGGCATAACGGAGAGAAAGCACATGCCAGCAAGCTTACTCATATGATTTTTCCGCCAGCCTATCTGATCGCTTTTCACTCGCAGGTCATGACGCTGCTGCCGGGTGATGTGATTTTAACAGGAACGCCGGGGTCGGTAGTAATTCGTAATGGTGATGTCATAGAGTGCCGTGTGAACGGATTGTCGCCGCTTCGGAGTAACGTGCGTTAGCGTATTAGCTTGCATGCTTCAAGCCCGGTTTAGTATGATTTATTGTGCATATGGAGACGACTGGAGAATAACCTATGCGAATTGCTAAACGGAGAGGGATGTACACATGAGCCAAATACTTGTCATGTTTACCGGAGGAACAATCGGCAGCAAGAATAATAACGGTGCGATTTCGGTGAATGAAGCAGGCTCTTATCATTTAATTGATGCTTATCAAGCAAGCCCCCTGAAGCGGGAAGTAGACCTTGAAACGGTTCAACCGATGAATATATTGAGTGAAAATATTGTACCGTCGGACTGGAATACATTGATTGCGGCGATTCGAGCTGTTGATCAATCCAAGTACGACGGTATTATTGTGACCCATGGCTCGGATACGCTCGCCTATTCGGCGGCTTTGCTCAGTTTTGTGTTATGCGATCTGACAATACCACTTGTCCTTGTGGCCAGCAATTATCCTCTTGGTGATGAGAGAGCAAATGGGCTGAGTAATTTTGCGGCAGCAGTGAATTTCATAACAGAAGATGCTGCACCAGGTGTATTCGTCATTTATCGGAATGACAAAGGGGAATCGATCGTTTATCTGGGCAGCCGCATTACCCAATGCGAGTCGTTTACTGATCAGTTCGACAGTCCCTACAACGTGCCTTATGGCGTCATGAACAGCGGGAGATTCCAAAGATATGATCATCCGTACAATCCTGCCCATGAGGAGCTTCGCCTGCGTCAGCCGGCAAGCAGCTCTTGGCTGGAGGATGGGGAAGGCATTCAATCTGGCATGCTCTATATCAAGCCGTTTCCAGGGCTGAACTATTCGTATTATGATTTCTCCACGCATAAGCCGAAGGCGGTTCTGCATGACCTGTTCCATTCCGGGACAGCGAATGCAAGCGTGGTGGACTCCCACTCTCTCCTGCAGTTTGCGGAGTATTGCGCAGAGCAGGGTGTGGATCTGTATCTATGTCCATTAAAAGACAGCACCGAGGCGATGTATGCTTCTTCGATCCGTTTGCTGGAGGCGGGAGCAGTCTTTATCGAGAATATGTCCGTTGAGGCGGCATTAATGAAGCTGACACTAGCCTATTCGCTGCCGCTGAGCAAAGAGGATATTCAAGCTTTTGTCATGGAGCAGCCGCTTTTCTACGAATTTGTGGCTAATCGTGGTAAACTTGGCGTGTAACGATCGATAAGAGGAGAGGTGTCCATTTATGACGCAAGGACAAGTACAAATTGGCCAAGCTGTGCCGGATTTCACACTGCCTGCTTCAACAGGCGGCAGCATTTTGCTTCAAGACTATAAAGGCAAGAAGCTCGTTATCTACTTCTACCCGAAGGATAATACACCGGGCTGTACAGTGGAATCCTGCGATTTCCGTGATTATAACGGTCAGTTCAAGGAGCAAAACACAGAGGTAATCGGTATCAGCCCTGACGATCTTGCTTCGCATGATACGTTTATCTCGGAATTCAGCCTTCCTTTCCCATTGCTGGCAGATACGGATCATACGGTATCGGAGCTGTTTGGTGTGTGGAAAGAACGTACCTGGGACGGCAAGACATTTATGGGCATCGAGCGTTCAACATTCCTGATCGACGAGAACGGTGTGCTTGTCCGCGAATGGCGCAGTGTATCCGTAGACGGCCACGTACAGGAAGTACTCGAAGCTGCAAAATAAACAAGTAATTAAAAGCCTCCAACTCCACGCTAGGTGGATTTGGAGGCTTTTGCGTATTAGCGCTGGAAGAACTCGATCCGCTCGCCTTCCGGTCCGCTGATGAAGAAATAACGGTAGCCATTTGGCAGAGTAATGATTTCTTCGTCGATAAACGTAACGGTTGTCTGCTTCAAACGTGCAAATTCCTCTTCTACATCATCTACATAAATCGCGAAGTGATGAACACGGCCTTCTACCGGCAGTTCGCCGTTATAATGTTGAACAAGTTCAATCTCTGTTTCATCAGAACCGCCGAATCCAAGGAAAGCCAGCTCAATAACGCCGTTCGTATGCGTCAGGCGGCCTTTCAGCTCAAGCCCTACGAACTCCTCGTAGAAACGGATTGTTGCTTCCATATCTCGTACCATAATTCCAACGTGATCGACTCGTTTACGTCCCATATGTATAGCTCCTTCTCCTCTAGATTGACAACATCATAGGCATTCAATCTTTCGTTGTCAAGCGAGATGGGGAAGAGTATAATGAAAATTATTCCAAGTAAAGTAATAGGTATTATGAGGTAAAAGGAGGTAGAAGGAATGGAGACAAGAAGACTTGGCAACAGTGAGCTGTATCCATCGGTTATTGGTTTCGGGGCATGGGCTGCCGGACGGAACGGGTGGGGCCAAGTAGAGGAGCGGGACATTAGGCTTGCGATCGACAAAGCTGTAGATCTGGGCATTACCTTTTTCGATACGGCTCCAGTATATGGATTTGGAGAATCGGAGAGAGTGCTTGGACAATCTCTTAAAGCTGTACGGGATAAAGTGCTCATTGCAACGAAGGTTGGGCTGGTATGGGATGACCGTTTCCAGGTAGATATCGACCTGTCGCGGGAAAGTATTATCGAAGAAGTCGATGCTAGTCTCCGTCGTCTGGATACCGACTATATCGATCTTTACCAGGTGCATTGGCCGGATCCGAAAGGAACGGTGCCAGTAGAAGAGACTTTCTCAATCTTAAATGAGCTTGTTCAAGCGGGTAAAATAAGAAGCATCGGGGTGTCCAATTTCTCTGTGCAGCAGCTTGTAGCGGCGCAATCGGTTGCTCCAATCATATCACTCCAATCGCCATATAATCTTTTTCAAAGACAGGTTGAGTATGCGGAGCTGCCTTACTCAGAGAAGCAGCAGCTTGGATTTATTCCCTACAGCCCGCTGGCGCAGGGACTGCTTACAGGTAAGTTCAATCCTCTCAGTACATTTTCAGATGATGATATTCGCTCTTATGGCAATCCCCTATACAAGCGCGATCATTTTGAAGGCAATGTCCTGAAGGTCGAGCTGCTTGAAGGAATTGCGAGAAATATCGGTAAGCCGCTCGGCCAAGTAGCAATCAACTGGCTCTTATACAATAAGGCAGTTACAACGGTTATACCTGGTGCCAAAACAGCTGTACAGGTCCAGGAGAATGCCGCTGCTTCCCGCTGGAAGCTTAGCCGTGAAGATTTCGAGCAGATCAGCCGTTTGTTCGAGCCAGATTCCTCCTATGTAATTTAGTTATAAAAAAAGAGGCTTGCGGTTATCCGCAAGCCTCTTCGTATTATTCTGCTTCACCAGAGAGATCTTCATCGTCGTAAAACGAGTAGATTTTCCAGCTGTTATCCGGCATTTTCTTCAGATAGTATACACCATCGTAAGACGATGGATTGGTAGACGATTCACCGTCTACTACTTCTGTCACATTATAGGTGCTGCCTGTAGATTGAACCACAGCAAAACGGTTCGATTTCGAAACAATTTCAAGTTTTTGTGGTGTTAGTTTCTCCATCTTAATCGAATAGCCTTCATCCAGATAGGATTCAATGTCTTCGTAGAGATATTGGTTAAAGGCCAGGGAATAGCCGGTCATGTACTTGGCCTGAACTTCGCCAAGCTTAGCGAAGTCTAGGGCATTGATAGCCGCTACTTCTTCCGTCTCGTCTGCCTCAATCACAGCTGTAAGAGCAGCATCCTCCGGCAAGTCACTGCTTTGCAGATCAAGTGCACGTTGAATCATAACAACTGCTTCTGCGCGGGTCGCGTTCGCATAAGGTTTGAACGTCGTTGCAGTAGCACCACGAACAATTCCTGCTTGGCTAGCTTGCTTGATAAACGGTGTTGCGAAGTATTCCGGTACGTCCGTGAATGCTTTCGCTTCACCTTCGAAAGTGACGGAAGCTGTGAAAGCACGAACGACCATTGTTGCAATCTCGCCGCGTTTAATCAGTTCATTAGGACCAAATGTTGTTTCGGTAAGGCCGTTCACGATGCCAAGGGAGCTGGCGATCTGAATCGGCTCGGAGTACCACTTGTCTGCTGGAACGTCAGCAAAGGTTTTGCCTGCCGCAGTGCTTGTCAGTCCAAGTGCGCGTACCAGAATGGATACGAACTCAGCACGGCTAATGGACAAGTCAGGCTTCAGCGTAACTTCGCCGTCTTGGCCAACATAGCCTTTAAGCAGATCTGCGCTTACGAAATTATCAAGCTCGTTAAAAGCCCAATGCTCATCAATATCGCCCGGGAAGTAAGTATTCATTGTATCCTCTGCAGACGCTGCGCTTACTTTAGAAGCTTGGAATGGGAATGCGATAAAGAGTGCTGCAAGGAAAAGAATAAGACTGTTGCGGTAAAAAGTTTTCATTTATAATACCTCTCTTGTTAAGTAGTGTGTTGCTAGACCCTTTCTGATACTAGCAGATGAGAGGTTTTAGTACTATAGAGAATTAGTAGATTTAGTGCCAAGATTAGCAAAATAAATCTTTGGAACTATATGGAATCCAGTATTTAGGAGAAGGCGAATGGGGTGGATTTAATCGAGGCATCCTATAAAAAAACGCCCGCCTAAGATTTAGGCGGGCGAACATTCGTTATTTCCATTCTGGAAGCTGACTGACGTAGCTGTCGGATAATCGCAGCAGCTCTAGCGAGCGGTTAAATTCATCTTCTGAATCAAGTGATGTTGTGCTGGCACCTGAGAGCGGGAGATGTGTGCCGTCCGCATAACCACTGCCGGACAGGAACAGCTCTTCACTGCTGAGGAACGAGCCGGTTGGCAAGTAGTAACGCTGCGGCAGCAAGTTAACCGATGTGTTGTTTAGAATATCCTGTCCGAAGTGAAGGTGATTGTCCAGCGAGAAGCCGAACAGATTCGCTACTGTAGGCAAGATATCTACTTGACCGCCAAGCTGGTTGAATACGGCCGGCTTCGTAATGCCAGGTGCTGTAATAATAAGCGGGATGTTGATCATATCGGCTGAGCCGTACTCATGACCGTATATTTCTTTCATTAGAGCTTTGTCATCGCGATCGAGGGAATAGATCGGCAGGCCAAGATGGTCGCCGTACAGCATAATCACACTGTTGTCCCATATACCGCGCTGCTTCAAATCGTCAATAAATAGTCCAAGTGCGTAGTCCGCATAATTCTGGGCTCGGATATAATCACCAACGAAGGTGTCCTCATATCGCGCTGGGAGCTCCATCTTATATTTGCGCTCCGGAATGGTAAATGGATGATGGGCAGTCATCGAGATCACATGCGCATAAAACGGTTTATCGCCTTGATCCATCTGTTCCAGCTCAGCCGCTGTCTTGGCATAAAGCACTTCATCGGAAGCTGCAAAGAAGACAGAATCTTCTTCTCCGAAAAACTTCTTATCATAGTAACGGTTGAACCCAAGCGCCTTATACAGCTCGCCGCGGTTCCAGAATTCCACGACATTCGTATGGAAAGTGGCAGTGTCGTAGCCGTGCTCTTGCATCAGTTTGGGCAGGCTTGGCAGTTCTTTCTTCGGATACACTTGCGTTGCCGCTCCGTTTGGCGGAATATAGAATGACGTATTGACAATAAATTCCGCATCGGATGTATTGCCTTGGCCAACGCCTTGATAGAAGTTATTGAAATAATAGCTTTCTTTCGCTAGTTTGTTCATATTAGGCGTAATTTCTTTGCCGTCGATCGTCAGATTAATGAGGAAGTTCTGGAATGACTCCATTTGGATGATGATCAGATTTTTACCGGAGGCTGCATTCCACTGCTGTGGTGATGCCGGCTTGTTAATCTGCTTTAGTTCATCAATCTTCGCCTGCGTAATTTCGGAAGGCTTAATAAGTTCCTGATTCTTATTAGAAAAGATCGTATAGGCTTCGTAGTTGAGGATCCCCATTTGCTCAGCTTTGACAATCTCGTTCATACTGGCGCGGTTTGGTACAATATTAAATAAGCAAAGCGCAAGCGAAATACCAAACAAGGCAGCTAGAACACGCCGACTGACCTGCTTCTGACTAGCTATCTTCCAATATTGGCCCTTCTTGCGGCGCATTAAATAATAGCTCATAACGACAATATCAATAAACACTAGCAAATAATAAGGGTCCATCAGGGAGAAGACGCTGTTGCTGACTGCCGTAACCTGATTCACTTGATGAAGGGCTACATACGTGACTATTACGCCATAATATTTGTAATACATGAGGACGGCAAATAGGATAGCGGTCATAAGCAGATTGGCGCTTAAATAATAGACCAGCTTTCGTTTTGTTGCAAACCATTCAATGAAGCAGAACACAATCAACGCAAAAGGTAATTCCTTGAGCAGGGTTGTCCAGTTCGGGCCACCAAAGACGACCATCCAGGTAAGAAAGCTCTTTAGAAGTACAATCAGCGAGAATGCGAGAATGGGTCGTTTGCTGAACAACCGTTTTGGTGCTAGATTTGACACGATTTTCGCCTGCCTCTCACAATAAAAACAGGCCTCCCTTAAGCTGCCTGTCATGTCTTGTCCTTACATTTATGATGTTATTGTCTTCATTATGCTTGGCTGGAAGAAGAATGTCAAAGGCGATACAAGTATGCCAATCATGGCAAAATGGCTCAAACAAATGTTACARCTTTTTAAGACATTATCTCGTCTATTCGTTTATAGTAGAGAGGACTAAAGGATCTACAATAAAGCAGCAGTAAGGAGACAACATGAGAAGAAATATAAGGAAACGCAGAAGACGTGGATTAGCATTTGTAGCGGTATGTGTGGTTGCTATTGCAGTCATTCTATTTATCCGCTATGAAAATTTAACGGCCCAAGCTCCAGAGGAGACGACGGCTAATAGCCAGACTTCGCAACCAGATCCTGCCGGAACGGATGAACCTATAACATCGGACGAGCCAACCAACTCGCCATCGGATGCTCCTTCAGAGGAACCATCTAATGAACCATCGGACAAGCCTTCCGATGAGCCATCCTCAACAGAGGAGCCTTCAAAGGCAGCAGTTGCAACAGCCGGTGAAGAGGACGGAATTCCGGTTGTTGCCCAGCCTGAGAGTGTAACCGTACTTGTAGATAAGCAATATAAGCTGCCGGATGGTTATGAACCTACGGATCTGGTGTATCCTGATGTTCGATTTACGTTTAATGACAAAATCGACAAACGCAAAATGCGCAAAGAAGCAGCAGGCGCACTGGAAGATCTCTTCGCTGGAGCTGAGAAGGACGGGATTTACTTAGCTGGTGTATCGGCTTACCGATCGCAAGCGACGCAAAAATCGCTGTTTAACCGTTATGTGGAGAAGGACGGAATGGAAAAAGCATTGACTTACAGTGCATTCCCTGGCACAAGCGAGCATCAAACCGGTCTTTCTATCGACGTATCAGGCAGTGACGGCAAATGTGCAGCAGAGGATTGCTTCGGTGGTACACCTGAGGCGGAATGGCTGGCAGCTCATGCACCGGAGTACGGGTTCATTATCCGTTATCCGGAAGGCAAGGACGCCATTACAGGCTACAAATATGAGCCATGGCATATCCGTTATGTAGGCAAAGAGTTAGCGCAAGAGCTCGAGGATAAGGGCTTGACCTTAGAAGAGTATTATAACGCGGTTCCGGTAACAAAATAACAGAGTCGAATGGGACGGCGCTCAGCTTCCGATGCGTGTGTGATACATGCTGGGGGCTGTGCGCCGTTGCCCATTCCTTTAGATCTTTGGCTCAAACGTTTTGCAATCCGTTTCATCGGAGTTGCTTGCTTGTTTCGAACGGTTGTTTACAACATAAATGGAAGACGCGGCGCAGTGATTGCCTGCTGCCCAATACTTACACGAGTTTACTTCACAAAGTACATCTTTAGCCATGGTGTTCACCTCCTGAAAAGAATGATCACACAAACAGCAAAAATGAGGCTGTTCGTGGTGATTCTTGCATCGTAAGCCTAAGCTTAATGAATATTCACCCAAGTGGCTTTTCTCAGGCCATTTATGAAAATTCATACTTCGAAAGCTTGGGCTCTAGCTATAGGATGGACAAACGCGATCATGTTTTATACTTATGAAGGGATGGAAGCGATAATGGGAAAAAAACTGTATTTTAATCACGATGCGGGGGTAGACGATCTAGTATCGTTGTTCCTTGTTCTGCAAATGAAGGATATTGAACTGATCGGGGTATCGGTCATTCCGGCCGACGGTTATTTGGAGCCGGGGATGGCTGCAAGCCGTAAAATTATTGACCGCTTCGGAGCGCCGGGCATGAGCGATAAGGTGGAGGTTGCACGTTCCAATTCCAGAGGACGAAATCCATTCCCTGCCGATTGGCGGATGCATACGTTTTTCGTAGATGCACTGCCCATCTTGAATGAACCGGGAACTATACATACACGTGAGGCAGGCTTGCCTGCTCACCAGCATATGATTCAGCAGCTGCAAAATGCCAGCGAACCGGTAACCTTACTCTTCACAGGTCCACTTACTGATCTCGCGAGGGCACTGGAAGTAGCACCGGGTATCGAGGAGAAGATCGAGAAGCTTGTCTGGATGGGCGGTACCTTTAATGAGAAAGGCAACGTTCAAGAGCCGGAGCATGACGGCACAGCGGAATGGAATGCCTTCTGGGATCCGGAAGCAGTTGAGACGGTTTGGAACAGCAGTATCAGGATCGAGCTAGTTGCGCTGGAGAGTACGAATAAAGTACCGCTCACCGTACCCATTAGAAACCGCTGGGCATCGCTTCGCAGGCATGCGGGTCTTGATTTTGTAGGTCAATGCTACGCGGCTTGTCCGCCGCTTGTCTATATGGAGACAAACTCCACGTACTACTTATGGGATGTTCTTACGACAGCAGTAGTCGGAGATCCAAGTCTTGTTCAAATGCAGACGGTCTATGGCACGGTTATTCCTGACGGTCCAAGCCAAGGGCGTACGGTCGAGACGGATGGCGGCCGTCCAATAAGCCTTGTCTACGATGTAGAACCAGATAAATTCTTCGACTATATTACGATGCTGTCGCAGAACGCGGAACTGAACCCTGCCTAAGGGTCAGTCCATTTCATAGATTGAACCGGATTTGCTTGCGTACAGTTCGGCGTAGACCTTCTCTGCATAAGCATCGGTCATGCCGGAAATATAATCCGCAATGAAGCGGGCCCAGCTCCAATTATGTTTGTGCTGCTCGAAGCTTGCTACCCAGTCTGTCGGCAGAATCAGGCGTCCTTGCTCAGGTACCTTGAAGCTGTCCCACAGGCGGCGGATCATAATTTCGCTGCGCATCTGCAGCCGCTGTACGCGGAAATCCTTAATCAGCGTTACCCAGGCTAATTTCTTCAAAATTTCCATCGTGCGCAGCAGATCGATATCCTGCTGTCCATCCAGCACGAAGGTTACCTTCTTCCAGCCCTTTGTCTGATCGTCTATAATGCCAACACGGCCAGCAAATACACTAACCCAGCGTGCTTTCATTTCTCTGCGCGTTCGGGAAGATTCATGGTCATACAGGGCGTAAAGCTCCTCCCACTGCTGCAAATAAGCCGCCAGCACTCGCTTCACCATTGCTGGTATGTCTACTTGATCCCAGCCCACATCCATATTTCCTTGATCTTCTACAATTTCTTGTACAAGGTTATCAATCAGCCGTTGATCCTCAAAGAAAGTCCGGTTCATTTGAATTTTGCCGGCACGGATGCCGTCTTCTATGTCATGGGTGGAATAAGCGATATCATCGCATAGGTCCATCAGCTGTGCTTCAAGCGTAGAACAGCCCGTTGGCATCGCCCAAGATTGGCGAATATGATCAATGGCATGCCACTCCGAGCTGTACAGCCCTTTCAGCCTTCCCGGTTCATCAATCGAGTAGGGGTATTTATTGGTTGCGAGCAGGACAGCTGCAGTGAGATCAAGGCCGCTGCCGCTGCCGGCGCGCTTCTCAAGGAACATGAGGATACGGAAGTTTTGGGCGTTCCCCTCATAAGCGAGGCCGTGTTCCTCCATTAATAAGCGGTTCAGTACTTCTTCGCCTTTGTGGCCAAATGGCGGATGTCCCAGATCATGGGCAAGTGCCGCAATTTCAACAACAGACGGATCCAGAATAAGGCCCGGATGTTCTTTTTGGGAGAGAAAAGCGTATTGTTTCCCTAAGCGCTTCGCCACTTCGCGGGAAATTTGCGATACTTCGAGGGAATGGGTTAACCTTGTCCGGTAATAATCACCTGATCCGGCACCAAATACTTGCGATTTGCCTTGCAGCCGCCGGAAAGCGGGAGATTGAATCAGCCGTGCATAATCCCGTTCATATTCATCGCGTTCCTCACTGAATGTGCTGAGCGCGGGTTCATCTAATCGGTATTTTCTTAAGTCCATGGTCCTGCCTCCTATGCCGCTCGCACTTAATATTTTCTGAAAATTGTAGCATAATTCATCAGTAATAAGAATGTTTGTGTAAGGTTTGAACATCTTTCGTGCATGAGGTATGCTTGCATTAACGTTTTTATCCATATATTGAGGTGCAGCTGTAGTATGAATGTCTTACAGGATATTTCTTCGATCTTTATTATCTTGAATATATTGCTGGCCCTTGCTGTCATCTTTCTGGAAAGAAAGGATGCAAGAGCGACTTGGGCTTGGCTGATGGTGCTTTATTTTCTGCCGGGTGTTGGGTTCGTCTTATATCTCATCATCGGGCAGCGGCTGCGCAAGCGGAAGCTGAATAAGATGCTAGTGGAAAGCCAGCGTATTATTGAAGATTCCATTGAAGCACAGAAGCTTCAATTAGAGGAGCGGCATATCGCATTTAACGATCCCGCTACCATCAACTATCAGACCATGATCCATATGAATCTGGTGGGCAGCTATTCCCTGTATACGCAGAATAATGCCGTACAGATATTCACAACCGGAAAGAGTAAGTTTGATACCCTGCTGCAGGATATTGAGTCTGCACAACATCATATTCACCTTGTCTATTACATTGTGCGTAATGATAAGCTTGGTAACCGTCTTATTCAGGCTCTGGTCGAAAAGGCGAAACAAGGGGTGCAAGTCCGATTCCTGTATGACCATATTGGCAGTAAGGGGCTTCCAAGAAAGTTCTTCAAGGAGCTGAGGGAGGCAGGCGGGCAGACTGCGGCATTTTTCCCGTCAAGAATTCCTTATCTGAATTTGAAGATCAACTTCCGGAATCATCGGAAGCTTGTCATTGTAGATGGACGGATTGGCTACATTGGAGGCTTCAATATCGGAGACGAGTATTTGGGGCGTAACAAATATTTCGGGGAATGGCGGGATACCCATCTGCGGCTGGAGGGAAGGGCTGTTCTGCAGATTCAGGCACAGTTCCTGATGGACTGGAACCTTGCCTCTTCAGGGATGGTAACGCTCGATTATCATTATTTTCCGCGGCATTTCCAGGCGGTTGGAACGATTGGCATGCAGGTTGTGGCGAGTGGGCCGGATTCGGATTATCAGCAAATTAAAGATGCCTATATCAAGATGATTTATTCCGCCAAAAGGAGTATCTGCCTTCAAACGCCGTATTTTGTGCCGGATGAAAGTCTTATGACCGCTCTCAAGATTGCTGCTATGTCCGGTGTTGAGGTGAAGGTTATGCTGCCAAGCAAGCCGGATCACTTCTTTGTCTATTGGGCGACCCATTCTTATCTGAATGAACTTCTAGCCGCTGGCGGCAAATGCTACATTTATGAACGTGGTTTCCTTCATGCGAAGACGCTTGTTATTGATGGTCAGGTTGCTTCTGTGGGAACAGCTAACATTGATAACCGCAGTTTTAAACTTAATTTCGAGATGAATGCCTTTATTTATGACAGCGCAACGGCCAGCGAACTGGAACGATTGTTTGGAATCGATCTGGAGGAGTGCACAGAGCTTACCTATGATATGTATCTTAAACGGCCGCTAATGGACAAATTCAAAGAATCAATCGCACGTTTGCTGTCGCCAATCCTATAATTACGCACGCAAAAAGGGATTCCGCTTATCAATGATAACCGGAATCCCTTTACCTTTCTGAATCACTATTATTCAATTTCGTAACGCTCCATTCTACAACTTGAGTTGCTTTAATATCGGGTAAGTATTTATCTCAGGCTTAAGTGACGAGTGTCGTTTGGATTCCCGCATGTCCGGTTAACCTTAGAGGATCTCCTTCCCGGAAATAGTAGAGACATGCTTCGCTAACCTACTTCAATGGTCTATCCCCTCTCGTTTGGTGTAGGTCTATCATAAACTATTATTTCAATTTTGTAAATATTCTGATAATTATTTTTTCGGATAGTTTGGCCGCTCTTCTAAAGTGTAATGAGGCATCATAAAGGAAGAGAATTTGAGTTGATCTCTTCCTCATTTAGATTTATACTTAGTCTAAATTAATCCGATTGAAGGACGGAACTAGCCATGACAAAGATCAATTTAACGATACAGCGAAAAACCATTCTTGAAGCGATCCAAGAGTCTCATGACCACCCAACAGCGGCAGATATTATTGAACGGCTGCGCGACAAAGGCGTTAGCTTTGCTTACGGAACGGTATATAACTCTCTTCGGTATTTGAGCGATGCAGGCCTTATTCGGGAACTGAAGCTTGGCGAGGCAGTCAGCCGTTATGATGCGCGAATGGACGATCATCACCATATTATGTGCAAGAAGTGCGGGCGGGTAGAGGAAGTGCTGACCGAACTGCCAGAGGAATGGCTTAAGAAAATCGCAGCGGAAACAAAATTTGCTGTCCAGGATGCTCATGTTGTATTAGAGGGGGTATGCGAGTTATGCGCCAGCCGGTAGAAGAGAATCGAATGGAAGCTGGCGCTGTCATCGGGCAGGAAGGCATGCCAGCAAGGGAGGCAATAATGGAGGGTAAAGCTTGTTCTTTAACGAAACGGATTATGACCGTCAGTCCTTTCCCGGAACGAATGAACAGTCTGCTGCACCTGCTTACAGCCGAATGCTTCGACTTGTTCTCTCTTCATGATCTGAACAAAGCGTTCGTCAGCAGTCTGCAGCCGGAGCTGATCATCTATGATGCAACGCCAAATCCACTTACTCCGGATGCTGTTGATGCGCTGCATGCCGCGATGACACAAACATCGCATATTAACGGCGCTTCACTGCTGTTCCTTGTCCATGAGGACGCCCGGGTTATGGCATCTTCCATTCCGCGTCATGCGGAATTGCTTGTGTGGCCTTCAAGTCCACAGGATGCACTGCACCAGGTGAACCGGATGCTCGGCGAATGGAAGGCACCCGATCAATCCGCTTACCACTTCAAGGACTTATCCGTTGATCTGAAGAAAATGGCCGTCTACCGCGGCAGTGAACGGATCGAACTGACGAAGACGGAATATGATCTACTGCTTATGTTCCTTACTTCTGATGGAGCTGTATTAACACGCGAGGCGATGTTTGATGCCGTATGGGGAAGCCAATATTTTGGCGGCAGCAATGTCGTTGATGTGCATATCAAGACGCTCCGCCGCAAATTGAAGGACAGCGCGGTTACACCGAGCTACATTGCAACTGTCCGTGGAGCTGGATACCGGCTCGTGGAGGAACGGAGCAACTAAAAGGAAACTCATTTTCATTTATTCTTCATCATGATTTCATCTAACGTTCATGACAAGATTGAGCCATAACCTTAATATAGGATTATAAGATTTAGATCAAGTCTAAATATAAATAATCCGGAGGTAATCCATATGGTCAATCATTTAACAACGAACCAAGGAACACCAGTTGGCGATAATCAAAATTCTAGAACCGCGGGTCAGCGCGGCCCGACTTTACTCGAAGACTATCATCTGCTCGAGAAAATAGCTCATTTCGACCGGGAGCGCATCCCTGAACGTGTTGTACATGCACGTGGAGCAGGTGCTTACGGGGTTTTCCGCGTCGCTAACAGCATGAGGGCGCATACGAAAGCTGCTTTCTTGCAAGAGGCTGACAAAGAGACGGATGTATTTGTTCGTTTCTCCACCGTGATTCATGGTACAGGGTCACCGGAAACGGCACGTGATCCACGGGGCTTTGCGGTGAAATTTTATACCGAGGAAGGCAACCTCGATATTGTCGGCAATCATCTGCCCGTTTTTTTCATCCGCGATGCGATCAAATTCCCGGATATGGTTCATTCCCTAAAGCCATCACCACGCACGAATATTCAGGAGCCGGGCCGTTATTGGGACTTCATGACACTGTCTCCGGAATCGACGCATATGCTCACTTGGGTATTCTCGGATGATGGAACACCTGCTTCTTACCGCGAGATGGACGGCTTCGGTGTTCATTCATTCAAATGGATAAATGAGCAGGGTAAAGTCACTTATGTGAAGTATCATTGGAAGTCGAAGCAAGGGGTGCGTAATTTCACAGCTGAAGAGGCTTCTGCGATGCAGGGGCGGGATTTCCATCACGCGACTCGGGACTTATACGATGCAATCGAACTTGGCAGTTATCCAGAATGGGATTTGCATGTGCAGCTGATGCCAGCTGAGCATCTGGACCGTTTTTCGTTTGATCCGCTGGATCCAACAAAGGTATGGCCGGAAGACTTGTATCCACTGCAGCTAGTTGGCACGATGGAGCTGAACCGAAATCCGGACAATTATTTTGCCGAAGTTGAGCAGTCTGCTTTTTCACCTAGCGCTCTTGTGCCGGGTATTGAGCCTTCGGAAGATAAGCTGCTGCAAGGACGTCTGTTCTCTTATCCAGATACACAGCGTTACCGTCTTGGCGCTAACTATTTGAATATTCCGGTTAACTGTCCATACGCGCCAGTCCGTAATCATCAGCGCGACGGTGCGATGACGATGAAGGCTGACCCTTCGGCGATTAACTTCGAGCCGAACAGCTCGTCGGAAAGTCCGCAGGAAGCTCCGGAGTATAAGGACAGCTATGTTCAGCTGCATGGCTCGGCAGGACGCCAGAAGATTGACAAGACGGATGATTTCGCACAAGCCGGCGAACGCTACTTGTCGCTGTCTCCAGAGCAGCGGAATAATCTCGTCAGCAATCTCGTGAATGACCTTAAACAAACCAATCAAGATATTCAACTGCGAGCTATCTGTAACTTCTTCCGAGCTAACGTGGAGTTTGGTATCCGCCTCTCGAAAGGGCTTGGCATAGATATCAGCGCATATATGCAGCAGCAAGTAATCATAGAGTAGTCCAACCTTGATAACAACGGCTGGAGCCGGTCGCGAGGGCGATTGGGCTTTGGCCGTTTTTTTGTTACACTATTCCAGTAACCGATTACATAAACGAGGTGAGAAGGATGCAATATCGTGGATTAGGTTCATCTGAGCTGAAGGTAAGTGAGATCAGCTTTGGTACTTGGGCAATCGGAGGCGCTTGGGGTAATGTGAACGATAAGGAATCGCTGCTGGCACTTGAAGCGGCCATGGATAAAGGTGTCAACTTCTTTGATACGGCTGATGTGTACGGCGACGGTCATAGCGAACGTTTGCTAGCACAAGCGACCAAAGGACGCGAGGATGAGATCCATATCGCGACCAAGTTCTGCCGGGCAGGAGACATTCATGATCCCGCTACTTATTCGGAAGCTTCGGTTCGCGCTTATTGCGAAGCAAGCTTAAAGCGCCTTGCTCGTGAGCGTATTGATTTGTACCAGATTCATTGTCCGCCGATGTCGATTCTGAAGGATGGCAGTGTGTTTGGCGTATTGGACAAGCTGCAGCAGGAAGGCAAGATCCGTCATTACGGCGTAAGCGTAGAGTCGGTGGAGGAGGGCATGTTCTGCCTGGAGCAGTCTAATGTCCGTGCGCTGCAGGTTATTTATAATATTTTCCGCCAAAAACCACTTGAGCTGTTGAACGAGGCTAATCGC
This sequence comes from Paenibacillus sp. YAF4_2, assembly GCF_052113225.1. NCBI lineage: Bacteria > Bacillati > Bacillota > Bacilli > Caryophanales > Paenibacillaceae > Paenibacillus > Paenibacillus sp. YAF4_2. The sequence goes on along the minus strand of NZ_JBFRCT010000011.1, from coordinate 173,295 downwards.
CGAGGCGTAGGAATTCTTGTTCGTCTGCCGCTTGCCAGCGGTCTGCTTACAGGCAAATTCACGGCTGCTTCCACATTTGAGGCCGATGATCATCGCCGCTTCAATGAAAATGGCGAATCCTTTAACGTAGGTGAAACCTTCGCCGGACTGGGCTTTGCCAAAGGGGTTGAGCTGGCTGACCGTCTTCGCTGGATCGCAGAAGGCCGCGGCAACATGACACGTGCTTCGCTTCGCTGGCTGCTGGATCATGAAGCTGTAACTTGTGTGATTCCGGGCTTCCGCAACGTACGCCAGGTAGAAGACAACCTTGCTGCACTTGAAGTGCCGTCGTTCACAGAAGCGGAACGCCAGCGCCTTCATAAGTTCTACCAGGAGGAAGTTCATCCGTTTATCCGCGGTTCGTACTAATACCGTTATTTGTTGACAAACGATTGCTAGGGTTGGTTTGCACAGTTTTTTATTTTGCAGTACGATGGGAGTAGCCAACCATTGTTGAAATGAGGATAGATCACAATGCTATCTGCACATACACATCTCATTCAGACTGCGTCCATCGTGTTTTCCATTTGTGCCGGACTGATGCTTATTGTGCTCCGTATGCGGGCAGGCAAGCAGCCGACGAATTTGCGCAAGATTATTATACCGCCGCTTGGCATGTCGACCGGCTTTATGATGTTTGCTTTTCCGGTTATGCATATCCATTGGTTATGGGGAGTATCTGCTTTCGGCACGGGGATGTTAATTTTCTCGTTCCCGCTGATTGTCACGACTCGGCTTGAAAGGGTCGAATCGGATATATTCGTCCGCCGATCCAAGGCTTTTATCTTCATTATGCTTACGTTGTTGGCCATTCGGCTTGCTATGCACAGCGTGGTCGAGCAATACATGTCGATCCCACAGACCGGCGCGTTATTCTATCTGCTGGCATTCGGGATGATTCTCCCATGGCGCCTAGCCATGGTCAGCGACTACATGCGTTTGCAAAAAGTAGAAATGTAATAGGGAAACGGGGCGTGCCAGCAGCATGCCCCGTTTTAGTTTGTGGTGGCGTGTCGGACGACACCACCGGTTGCTGCTGGACCACACTCGACGCACTGTAGTACGGAAAAACCGACTTAATCGCACCTCCGCTGTAGTTGTGAGTACAATTAGCTAACTCGTTTGACACGGAGCAGCAGATTGTGATATAAATTGTATACAATTTAATTTAATAAAATCAATCATATTCGAGGAGGATGTCAACATGTCGGTATATTCATTTGAAGCAGAAACAATCAGAGGAGAACAAAAGAGCCTGGAGGATTATAAAGGAAAGGTTCTTATCATTGTAAATACTGCGAGCAAATGTGGTTTTACTCCGCAATACTCTGACCTGCAGAAGGTATATGAGCAGTATAAGGATCAAGGGCTTGAAATTTTGGGCTTCCCAAGCAATCAATTTGCTGAGCAAGAGCCTGGCTCGAACTCGGATGTGCAGGAGTTTTGCCAGATTAATTACGGTGTAACTTTCCCGTTGTTTGCTAAGACCGATGTTCGAGAAGAAACGGCGCATCCACTGTTTGGTTATTTGAGCGAGCAGGCACCATTCCATGGTTTTAATACCTCTAAGCCAAGTGGTAAAATGCTGCATTCCTTCCTGTCGGAGAAACTGCCTCATTACCTGGAGGGGAATGATGTGAAATGGAACTTCACGAAATTCCTTATCGACCGTGAAGGCCATGTAGTCAAACGTTTTGAATCCACGGACGAACCGCTAAATATGAAAGAAGATATCGAGAAGCTGCTGTAATCGCAGCACAAAAAGACAGCTCACGTAAGCCTTCAGTAGGCAGCGTGTGCTGTCTTTTTGCTTGTCTTAAACCTCAGGTACAGTAGCGATTTCGACAGGTACGGTCGCAGTGTCGGGCGGTACGGTTGCTCTATCTGGAGGAACAGTGGCGGTGTCCGGTGCAACGATCACGGGTGGAACGTTGGATGCTTTACTAGGAGCAACAATCACAGCCGGAACTCTCAATGCTTTGCTCGGAGCAACAATCACAGGCGAAACGCTTAATGCGTTACTAGGAGCAACGATCACAGCGGGAACGCTGACTGCAGTACTGGGTACAACGATCACAGCCGATACGGTTGCGGTATCTGGTGCTACAATCACAGGCGGAACGCTTAATGCAGTACTCGGGGCAACGATCACGGCAGGTACTTTAAATAGCGTAACATCCATTTCGCAAAAGAGCTTCCAAGAAACAGCTAACTTGAATAACCTAACAGCAGATGCATATACGGCTGTACCGATCATTACGACCAGCGTATTTGGGACTTATTCCTACTTCGTTTATAACAAAGGTCTGGGACGAATGCAGCGACTGCACGTGTTTAGATTAGCGCCAATGGAACGAACTGGTATACCGACGTGGAAAGTGTAACGGGAATCGCAGTAGGCTCGGTCGATGTACTTGTGCCGCAGCGTTTTCTGAAATATACGAGGCTGGCATATCGGTCGACAACGACCGGCAGCCCAACCACCGTTGACGTATACTTCAATGGCCAAGGCACGTAAGCGTATGCTAACGAAGTAGAATTATCGCAAAGAACGCGCTAATTCTTAGGCATATGCTTACGAAGTAGAATTACCGCAAAGAACGCGATAATTCTTTTAGGTGTATGCTTACGAAGTTAAGAATTATCGCAAAGAACGCGCTAATTCTTTTTAGGAGGGTTATACAATGCTGCTCGGTGTTCACATCATCGCACGCAATGAAGAGGATATGCTCTCGGAATGCTTAGACAGCATTCGGGATATAGCCGATGAGCTTATCGTTGTCGATACAGGGTCGACGGACGGAACGGTGGACATTGCATTGCGGTATGGAGCAAGAGTGATTAAGACGGAGTGGAAGGATGATTTCTCTTCCGCCCGCAATCTGGCATTAGAGCATGCGCGCACGATTTGGGTTCTTGTACTTGATGCAGACGAAAGGTTATCCGGTGATGTGCGGTCTTTGCGGCGTGAGCTGCGAAAGGCCGCTTCATCAGCTTACCGGGTTCGAATGGAGCATCTGCTGGATGAATCCAATACGAAGAGCATGATCAGCAGTGAAGCTGTTAGGCTTTTCCGAGGCGATCGCAGTTATCGTTATTTTGGAGAAATCCATGAGCAGCTTGTCCGTTCCCGAGACAATGAGGTTCTTGCGGATATCGACGGACCGTTGTACAACGGGGATTTACACATTGCTCATGTTGACTATATGCCGTCAGTCCTTAAGCGCAAGTCCAAAGCAGAACGGAATTTACGGGTCATTTCTAAGCAGCTGTCCCAGCGGCCAAATGACCCTTTTTGTCTTTATAATTACGGCGTTACGTTATGCCAGCAAGGAAAACCTGGGGAGGCAGCAGAAGCCTTCGGAAAAGCCATCAATTACACTCCCTTATCAGCCCCTTATCGGCCAACGCTGGTTAAAGATTATTCGACGACTTTACTGACACTTTCACGGGATGCTGAGGCTGCCGAGTTGCTGCGCGGCGAGACACTCCGTTATCCAGATTACCCGGACCTTTTCTTGCTGCAGGGTAATTGCTTGTGTGCATTAGGTCTATTATTGGAAGCAAAAGCTGCCTATGAGACTGCTATTGAAGCGGGATCGCGGGCACATTCTTATATCTCGGAAAAAGGGGCTGGCAGTTATTACGCGCAGCTCCGTCTTGCGGATGTTTTGCAGCATATGGGAGAGGTCGAAGCTGTGCAGCAGCAGTATGAGACTGTACTGCGGGAAATGCCCAGCTGGGAAGAGGCCTTATCCGCATGGGCAGCCTATCTTCATCAAATCGGGCTTACTGATCAAGAAATCCGTCAAAAGCTGACTGCTTACGCAGGGGAAGTCGAAGTCGAGCGGCATACATTACTGGCCCGGGTGCTCAGCCGGATTGGCGCATACAGCACGGCATTGCCGCTGTGGCGAGAGGTGATTCAGTCTTCGACCAATGAGGCGGAAAAAGCACGGATGCCGTTATCAGATATTCGATTGTTTGCGGATTGTTTGATAGGCACAGGTCAGTATGCGGAGGCAGCCGAGCAGATCCGAAGCTGGATGCAAACTTCTCAATCGGAATTATCACAAGAGCTAGGAATAGACTGGGCGTTATGCCGCTGGAATGAAGGGCAGCGCATCGGAAAGGAAGAGCTGGCCATTATTTTGGGAGACAATAGTCAGCTTGCCGGAGAGGCCGAGCAATTAAATAGCTGGCTTCCGATGACCCAGGAGGTGTTGAACAAAATCGCTAAGGAGCAGGAGCTTTCTTCCGCCGTCCGCTGGCTGGACACGGCAGTCAGCCGCGGCATGCTGCGCCTGGCGCATAAGCTGTCGGGTGGACTATACGGTCTGCGGAAGCATTTTGAGACTCTGCTATATGATCATGGGTACGTTGATGCAGCGGCAGAGCTGATGCTGGACCGTTTCGAGAAGGAAGGAAGGCTGACGGGAGAGCAGTCTTTTCGCTTAGGGGAACTGCTCTATCTGAAGAAGCTCCGCAGTGAGGCGCTGGCGTTGTTCGAGAGTGCAGCGGGTGGAGATGACACCAGTGAATATGCGGAGAGAGCAAAGCTTGGCGCATCGGCAGCATGTTTGCAATTGGCCATTGAAGCTTTGCAGCCGGATGAATACAGCGGGGGCCGCAACTGGGACGGCAGCTGGTCTGAGCCTGATAAGATGAAACTGCAAGAGGCTTTGCAGCGGGTTGAATGGATGGGCTGGCAAACGGATTGGAACGGACGGCAAAGGAGGCGCGTGAATGGCGGAGCAGCAGAAGCGGATTTCCTTATGCATGATCGTTAAGAACGAGGAAAAGTACTTGTCTGGCTGTCTGAACAGCGTGCAGGGCATTGCCGACGAAATCATTATTGTCGACACCGGTTCAACGGATGAGACGATAGCCATTGCCAAGCGGTACGGAGCGGTTGTGATCCAGAGCGAATGGGAGCATGATTTTGCAAAAGCCCGCAATCGTGGGGTAGAGCGTGCTTCCGGAGAATGGATCTTGTTCCTCGATGCCGATGAGCAGCTTGATGAAGCAACGAAGCCTCAATTACTTGAATATGTCCGCCATGCGGATATGTCTGCTTTGCTTCTTCAGATCCGTAACCAGATCGGACCGGAGCATGATCAAGGCTCAACCATTCATCCGGTGCTGCGGATGTTCCGTAATGACCCTGGGCACCGTTTTGAGGGGCGGATTCATGAACAGATTTCGTTCTCGATTTTGCGAACAAATCCGTCGGCCCGTTTTCATCTAACGGATGTCATCATCCATCATTATGGGTACCGGACCCAGGTCGTTGCGGAAAAAAACAAACTGCAGCGCAATATGGAATTGCTTGAGCTTGTGCTTGCGGAAGAACCGGATAATACATTCCACCGCTACAATATTGGAGTAGAGTATCTGCGCAACAATCGGGCGGCAGATGCGCTTGAAGCGTTTCGAATAGCGAAGCGATCCGCCGGGTTCGAGCAGCTGTCCTATGCTCATCTTGTTTTCAAATATGAATCGTTAAGTCTGCAGCTGCTAGGCAGATGGGATGAAGCGGGCGCTGCAGCTCGAGAAGGTGCCTCTATTTTCCCTGATTATACGGATTTACAGCATTATATGGCGTTTTGCTCCGCTTGTACGGGTCAGTACAAAGCGGCGATGGAAGCATCAGAGAAGGCGCTGGAGATGGGGGCCGCGCCTGCAAGGTACCATACGGAAGACGGGGTGGGAACTTACCGGACGGCCTATTTGCAGGGGCGGATCTATGAGGCGATGCATGACGAGCAGGGACTCATTCAATCGTATATCACGACTTTGCGGCATAAGCCGAGCCTCCTCCCGCCGCTGTTCCGGATTTGCAAATATATGCGTACGGCAGGGCGTGAGGGTCAGCTCGCAGCACTAATGGCTAGGTGGATATCCTGCCCGGATGAAGCTGCAATGCTGAAGCTCGCTGGTGTTATGGTCGCAAGCGGCTGTCCGGACAGTGCTATCGCCTATTTGGAATGGCAGGCTGAGCTTTATAAGGAACCAGTGCTCAGCCGCTCTCTCACTGCACATGCAAGTGCCATGCGAGATGGCGATTACAGCGGACTGCCGTTTGCAGGTCACCGTGGCAGGGAAGAGGCGGAAGATATGCTGTCGCCTTCGATCCACTGGCGGGTGCGTGCGGAGCATTATTTGGAGCAGGCTCAGCGTATGAAGGGTAAGACCATTGAGAAGCAGTCGATTCAAGCCGTCCGTTTATTACTGCCCGGCTTTGAGGGCTGGTAAGGAGGGGCGGGAGTGGAAGCAGCATTTTATGGTACGCTGCCGGTGTCGCTCTGCATGATCGTTCGGAACGAGGAGCGCTTTCTGCCGCAATGTCTGGCGTCGGCGGCTCCTTTTTGCTCGGAAATCATTATCGTTGACACTGGATCTACAGATCAAACAGCTGCGATTGCAGAAGCGTTCGGTGCCAAGGTGTTGACCATCTGCTGGCAGGATCATTTTGCTGAAGCACGTAATATTGCGCTCGAACAAGCATCCCAGCCCTGGATATTGGTCCTTGATGCGGATGAACGGCTTGTCCCGCTTCCAATTGCAACGTGGGAGCAGCTGCTCGCTGAAGAAAGCTGTTATGGCTATCTGGTTCAAATAAGAAGCAGAGTAGACGGGCGAAGCGGGGATGAGGAGATCTCGGATGCGGTATGCCGTTTGTTTCGGAATGATCCGCGTATTCGATTTACGGGGGCATTGCATGAAGAAGCTGCATCGGCGGTAGCTGCCTATGGTTCGGAGGCGCTTCGAGAGGCACCTGTTCAACTGCTTCATGAGGGTCACCGGAATGTGGTTATGATGCAACGCAGGAAAAAAGAACGGAATGAACGCATATTACTTGCAGCATTAAGCCGTGATCCGGATAATCCGGTGCTGCGTTATGCGATGGGAACGGAATATTTTACTTATGGCAGCTGGGAGCGGGCGGTATTATGGCTTGAGCCATTATTACGCGGAGTGGACGAGGAGGCGGAAGAGGGGCATATCTCTGATGTATATCTTAAGCTGATCCATGCTTTGCGGGCGCTAGGCAGACTGAAGGAAGCGGAGCAATGGGCGGTCTGCGGGCTGAGGAAGTTTGGTGATTTTCCCGATCTGCATGAAGCTTATGCGGCTGTACTGCTGGAAACGGACCGCACAGGAGAGGCTGAAGAAGCGCTGTATGTTGCATTAGCAGTGGGAAGTGCGCCTATGCACTATTCCTCGGCGCTTGGCTCTGGCACCTACCGAGCGTTGTTCATGACAGGTTATGTCTCCGAACGAAAGTATGATTGGCTGAAGGCGGCCGACTATTATGCGGCTGCGCTGGCGATCAAGCTTGATTATAGGCTGGGAGAGGCTGCTGATGCTCGGTACAATGGACGAGAGTTTAAGGGGGCATTGGCCGGCTGTTGTTGACCGTGTGGTTACGGATGGCAGACATAAGCTCTGCCGCTCCGTGCTGGAGCTGCTCGCTGACGCCGGACTGCAGCTTGAGCCGGCGTTAAGCAGGCAGCTGATTGCGGGATTGGCAGTTGGCGGAGATTTTTGGAGTGGCCTGCTGGCGGTTCAGCAGGGGGGATTAGTCGCTGGCCGGCAGCGCTGGGAGCAGCTGCCGGATGACTACCCAGGCAAGGGCGAGTATCTCGCCGCCCTTGCCTGGGTGGATGGCGGGCGGGCTTCGCCTCCGCCCGCTGCAAGGCTTGCGCACGCGCTTGCTCGCGTGCGTGCTTGGCCCGCGTGGCTGGCCGCGGGCGCGCTCGCGATCGCCGCGGCCGACACGGCCGCCGCGGCGGAGCATTTTGCGGCTGCGCGTGAAGCGGCGGCGCAGCCATGGGCTCTGCGAGCCGCCGCCTCGGGACTCGCGGCTGCTTTTGCGGCGCGAGCCCGCCGCGCCGCGCCGCAGGCAGCGCTCGCAGCGCCGCTGCTCTGCGAGCAAGAGCTGATGCTGCGCGTGACATCCGCGCTGCACGGCCTGTAACTCTTGCTCGCACTAACCCCACAAAGACAGTCTATCGTTCCTGCTCGCATGTACTTGTGAGGGAACTAACAACTTACTAGCTCTGGGCTGCGTTGTATTCCATACACTATAATCCGCTGAAATGTCTGGAACTGGTGGCTATGTTGCAGATGGATACAGCCTATTTCTTCGAAATGGACTCCCTAAGCTACGCTATCGAAACGCCTACGTATAGTGTACAAAGTGCAATGAAGCAGGAGAGGAGTTGTGTAGTTAAGCCACTCAACGCCTCTCCCGCTTCGCAAGCTGCGCCATTATAATCGTCTTCCACTCGGCGATCCACCGCTTCTGATCGAATGCGAGCGCAGCCCGCCGCGCGGCCACGCCCATCCTGCGGCGCAGCCGGGGCCGCTCGATCAGCTCGCTTACAGCAGGAGTAATGGCAGCAGCTGATGGCGGGGTAAGACGACCGTTAAAGCCGTCAAGATAAGGTCATTTAAACCGCCGACATTGGTGGCGACGACAGGAAGTCCGCAGCTCATAGCTTCCAGACAGGAGAGGGAGGTTCCCTCCGAGAACAAGGTCGGAATGACGGCGATGTCCGCCTTATGATAGGCATCCCGGATCGTCTCAAATGTATAGGTTTGGTGCTGAATACGGTCACGGTGCGGATGTGCCTCCAGCCATAAATGAAACACCGTATCCATCATTGTGCCGTTAATGAGCTCTCCTGCAAATTCCACGAATACATTCTCATAACGGCTGAGCAGCTCATCTGCCGAGAGCATCATCGTAATTAAACCACGCTCATAGCTCAGCCTTCTCGGATAAAGCACCCTAATCTCTCTCGAATGGGAATCAGTTTTGGGCTTAAACCAAACCGTATCTACCGGATTAGGCAGCAGAATGATTTTGGCAGGATCGTCATACTCGCATACCGCTCGGCAGAAGGTCTGGAAATGCGAATCGACCGAGACAACTTTGTCCAATTGCCTCAGTGCCTGATTAATATGCCTCCCGATCGTGGCTTTTGTCTCTGCTGCAAGGAAGGGAGTATCCCAATTGATGCCGTGGCAAATACCGATGCTGCCAGGGTGGTAGCCGATCGGGTGCCAGATACAGCTGGCATAGATTAGAAGGCCGTCCACTGCATCAGCCATCTGCTCGAATGCCTTCGTAATTTGGTTCGATTCGAATGACCAGCCGCGCACCCGTACGCCTTCATACACCGTGTTTGGTGAACAACGGGAATAAGACCAAGCTCCTTTACCGCTCGGCATAACAAATGTACATATCGCTCCAGGCCGCCTCCGAATATGCGCGAGTACTCCTGGCCGTACCCGTTCAAATAGCTGTGAGTTAATATCGTAACAGTCTGCGCCTTGGCCTTATTCATCCTGCCGCTCCCGCTCCTGCCAGCGGATCAGCTTGGGGTTTGGATGAAGGATAGAGGCATAATGCGCGAGACTTCCCCATTGGCCTAGCGGGTCGAGCTTCATATACCGGTCATATTTCGCCTGACGTTCTTCGCTGCTCCCCGCCCAGCCATAATGCTTGATTCGGAGGTCGGTATCGAGGCCAGGCAGTGCGCTGTACGTAAAAGGAAGCCGTGGTGCATGATGCGCCCGCTTCGGATAAGCATAGTGGTACCCGGGCAAATACCGGACAAGCGTCATCGTCTGCCGCTGATGAAGATTCCACCACTCGTCTTCGCGATAATGGGTGACTGAATCCCAGAAATCGTACATCCGAAAGGAAACCGTGTCGTATTCATCCTGATTGATCAGCTCCCGCATGGCCGCCTTCGTATAATCCTCGTAAAATTCATCTGCATCCACGGCAAGCAGCCAGTCAGGAGACGTCTCCGCCGCCGTCCGCCACAATTGTTCGCGGAGCAGCCATTCTTTATGAAACAATGATTCCTTATTCTGTACCAGCTTCACGACCTTCTCGAAGGATAAGGCGAGCTCGGGGGTCTCATCCGTACTCGCGTCATCCACGATCACAATCTCGTCTACAAAACCAGATAAATCCGCAAGTGCGGCTTCCAAATAACGACCCGCTTCATTGCGGACCTGCATGATGGCAGTCAGTTTATTGCCTGTCTTTTTCCTGCCGCCCTTTCCGAGACCGTTAACCATCCTCAATTGGCCTCCTTATTTCCTAGAGTCATCTCCCGTGCAGCGCCGTCCATAACGGCCAGCTCGATTATCCCGTTTAAATCTTCCTGTCTATTCTCGCCAGCCTGAAGAAAGCAGTGGATGGCCTCATGACGTTTGCCCTCGAGCAGCAGCGCCATCCCTTGCAGATGCAGCCATTGCCTGCGATCAGCATCAGCTTGCCGATGCTCTGGACGAATAAGAGCGCAGGCGCGTCTCAACTCTCCCATGAGCATGTAGGTTTCGATCAGCAGCTTCCGTGCATCCGCATCCTCCGTTAAGGGTTCTAACAGAACGGCCGCTTTGCGGTAATCATCATTTAAGCGATACAGCAGAGCTTTGGCTAAGTCACACTTTCTGCCTGCAAGCCACTCCGTCATTAGATCAAAATAGCGCCATTCCACCTCATTTTGTGCGGTATAACCGTAAGTTCGGACGGCATCATGTATACGTCCTTGTTCCAACTCGATCGCTGACAGGAAACGGTATACATTTGGAAGGGTCTGCTTACGCCCCTCCAGCAGCATACGTTCGAAAGAAGCTAATAATAGCTCGCGCGAACGATCAGCTTCTCCGGTTAGGTACCGATAGACCGAATGGAAAAAGAGTCCGTCTGCGTATCCCTGAGCTTCAGCATCAGTTGCATGCTCTTGCTTTTGCAGCAATCCCTCTCTCCAATTAGCCCGATGCCGCTGCTGCAGCCGAATGAGCGTGTCGGATTCAAATCCGTCGATGTGCCATTCGATGGCCTGCTTGGCAAACAGATCTGACGTTTCATCTAAACCATCCATCAGGAAGACACCGCTGCGGCGAAACGACTGCTCCAAATATTGCGCCTCAGAGCTGGCGACGACGAGTGTCCCGCTGGCGGACAGCCAGGAGCGGCATTGGCGCCACAGCTCTTCCTCCACCTGTTCCGACTCATGCAGCATGACAATCAGACAGCGGGGTTTGAACGGTACGATGATATGAACCCAAGCCGGATGCATGACAATAGCTGCGGCGTTGTTCCACTCAACCGAGTCCAGTTGATCGAAGAGAAGTGGTTCAACAGGGTTTGGAGCATCATCCGCAGCAGCGAAGAGTTTCCGTTTCTGTACAAGCCCCTCCAGCCAGCTTCGCTGATAGACAGGAATGCCCTGCCAGCCGCCGCAGGGGAAGATAACGATCGGTTGTGACGCCATGGACGTGATCACCATCCGTTCACTTCGTTCTTGTATGAGCGTATGAAAAATAGTACGATAAGCATTCCGGTTTTTTCTCGAACTGGAAGTAAATAATAGGCACATCATCAGGTGAAGACACAAGAGAGGTTGGTTGTAAAATGGTTGATCAGAACAAGGATACTGCCGCCCCATCCTTAACAGACGGGGGAGAGCGGTTCTCGAAGTCAGGCTTTATTTTCGCTGCAATCGGCAGTGCGGTAGGGCTCGGCAATATGTGGAAGTTTCCATATATTACGGGGAAATATGGCGGAGCGGCCTTTTTCCTCATGTTTATCATTTGCCTGCTTGCCGTAGGTTTGCCCGTTTTAATGGCGGAGCTTACAATAGGCCGCGGCGGACGCGGAAGTGTAGTGACTTCCTTCAGTCGCTTGAGCAAGCAGAAAGGCTGGGGCTGGCTCGGATTCCTTATGATTCTTGCTCCGTTCCTTATTTTATCGTTCTACTCGGTTGTTGCCGGTTGGACGATGTATTATGCCGTACAATCCTTTACTGGAAATCTATTCTCGGATTCCGATTATTCTGGTAAATTTGGTGCCTTCATTGGCAGCTGGCAGCCGGTATGGTGGCAGCTCCTTGCTTTGGTGCTGACAGCCGTGGTTATCCTAAAAGGGGTTTCCGCTGGGATCGAGAAATTCAATAAAATTTTAATTCCTGGTCTCGTTATTCTGCTTGTAACTTTAGTTATTCGTGCTTTAACGCTTGATGGTGCGGGAGAAGGCGTCTCGTTCTTCCTTAATCCTGACTTCAGCAAGCTCACACCGGAATCAGCGCTAGTCGCGCTTGGACATGCCTTCTTCTCCTTATCGCTTGGTATGGGGACGATGGTTACGTACGGTGCTTATGTAGACAAGAGACAATCACTTGGCGCAGGAACGCTTGCGATTGGTCTTGGTGACCTGCTATATGCCTTCCTTGCGGGGCTTATTATTTTTCCAACATCCTTTGCTTTTGATATTGCGCCAGGCCAAGGACCGGGGCTTGTATTCGTTGCCTTGCCTGCCGCTTTCGCAGCAATGCCGTTTGGCAGCCTATTCGGCGGCTTATTCTTTATTCTCCTAGCGTTTGCAGCGTTAACATCGACGGTTGGACTGCTTGAAGTCCCAGTAGCTTTCGTCCGTGAACGGTTCGGCTGGAGTCGTGGACTCTCCGTTATCGTTATTACACTGCTTCTGTTCCTAATCGGCATACCTTCGGCTATTTCGGTAGGCGGTGCTGTCGGAGGATTACAGTTCGGAGATAAAACCTTCTTCGATTGGATGGATTTCATCTGCTCCAACATTTTGCTGCCGCTTGGCGGCCTGCTTATCACAATCTTTGCTGGGCATGTATGGAAGAATGCTGAGGATGAAGCTGGCTTGTCGTCGCGATGGTACCGAATTTGGATCTTTATGGTGAAGTATGTTGCTCCAATTCTTGTCGTACTTGTTCTGCTTCACTCTACGGGCGCATTGGACTTCTTATTCTAGAAGACTGTCTCCACTGGCAGTTTCACAGTGTATTTTCTCGTAAATTTGTGTATGATAAGAAGATAATTATTTACGGGAAAGGTTGGTCGCCGTGGAAAACACAGTGGAGAACAAGGTATCATCCTCTAACTTTATTAAGAATATCGTCGTCGAAGATTTGAAGGAAGGCCACGTGCAGGAAATCGTGACCCGCTTTCCGCCGGAACCAAATGGATATTTGCATATTGGACACGCGAAATCGATCTGCCTGAACTTCGAGCTTGCCGATGAGTTCAAGGGTAAGACGAACCTTCGTTTCGATGATACGAATCCGGTTAAAGAAGATACGGAATATGTCGAGTCAATCAAAGAGGACGTGCGCTGGCTCGGCTTTGATTGGGATGATCTGCGCTTTGCATCCGACTATTTCGAAGAGTTATATAATCGTGCAGTCCTGCTGATCCGCAAAGGGAAAGCGTATGTGTGTGATCTGACTGCCGAGCAGATGCGCGAGATGCGCGGCACGCTGACACAGCCTGGACAAGATAGTCCATTCCGCAGCCGCAGCGTAGAAGAGAATCTTGACCTGTTCGCGAGAATGCGTGCAGGCGAGTTCAAGGACGGCGAGAAAGTACTGCGTGCGAAGATTGATATGGCTTCGCCTAATATCAACTTCCGTGACCCTGTACTGTACCGTATCGCTCATGCTCATCATCACCGGACTGGCGATGCATGGTGCATCTATCCGATGTACGACTACGCACATCCGATCAGTGATGCCATTGAAGGCATCACGCATTCGATCTGTACGCTAGAATTTGCTGACCACCGTCCGCTCTATGACTGGACAATTGCCGAATGCGAGATGGCAGACGTACCGAAGCAATATGAATTTGCTCGCCTGAACATTACCAATACGGTTATGAGCAAAAGAAAGCTGAAGCAGCTTGTTGACGAACGTATCGTTACCGCTTGGGATGACCCGCGTATGCCAACGATCAGCGGTCTTCGCCGCAAAGGCTATACGGCTGAAGCGATCCGCGCATTCTGCCGTGAGATTGGTGTTGCCAAAGCGAACAGCACCGTTGATGAACGGATGCTGGAGCATTTTATCCGCGAAGATCTGAAGATGAAGGCCCTTCGTACGATGGCCGTTCTGCAGCCGCTTAAGGTTGTTATTACGAACTATCCGGAAGGCCAAGTTGAGATGCTTGAAGCGGAAAACAACGCCGAGAACGAGGAAATGGGCACACGCCAAATTCCGTTCTCCCGTGAGATCTACATTGAACAAGACGATTTCATGGAAAATCCTGTAGCGAAATACTTCCGTCTGTTCCCTGGCAATGAAGTGCGTCTGAAGCATGCTTACTTTATTACTTGCCAAGAAGTGATCAAGGATGAAGCCGGCAATGTGATCGAGCTTCGCTGCACGTATGATCCAGCAACGAAGAGCGGCTCCGGCTTTAATGCCCGTAAGGTGAAAGGTACGATTCACTGGGTTGAAGCATCGCAAGCCGTTCCTGCAGACTTCCGCCTCTATGAGCCGCTTATTACAAGTGAAGCAGAAGAGGAAGGCAAGCCGTTCCTTGAATGCATCAATCCGAATAATGAGCAAGTGTTGAAAGGCTTCGTAGAGCCGAACATGAAGGATGCGAAGGGGCATGACAAGTTCCAATTCTTCCGCCATGGCTACTTCAATGTTGATCCGAAGGATTCGACAGAAGAGAACCTGGTGTTCAACCGGATTGTGTCGCTGAAGAGCTCGTTTGATCCATCGAAAGCTTAAATAGTAGTGCCGAATAGCGCCTGTAATGCCGGGTTGTCCAAAATGGGCAACCCGGCTTTTTTGTATACGAATCATATAAATTGGAAAATAAGGGAGGGGATTGTAGGAAAATGGCGAATTTTAAGCCATGGATGATAGTTGTAAATTTGTGACTCATAAGTAAAATTGGCACGTAATAGGTTAAGTAAAGAGAATGAAGGTTCGCAGGAACGGTTGTCGTTCATAATGATCGTAACTAATCAATGAACTAGGGAGGAACAACATGGATAATCATATGCGAGCCGGCTTTTGGAGACGGCTTGGTGCAGCAATCTTGGATGGATTAATTATCGGTATTCCGCTTGCCATTATTTCCTCGATCCTATTTGGCAAGGCAGACAGCGCGTTTTCGAATATTGTATCCTTCCTTTATTCCTTGCTGATCCCTATTGTATGGAACGGGTACACCATCGGGAAAAAGATCTGCAGCATTCAAATTAAACGACTGGATGGTATGCCAATCGGCATCGGTACGATGCTGTTGCGCCAATTGGTGGGCGGTTTAATCTATGCGGTTACCTTTGGCATCGGGGCAGTGGTCAGTGCTTTTATGGTAGGTCTGCGGGAAGACAAACGCGCAATCCATGACTTTATTGCGGGTACTGTCGTGGTTCATGATGGCAGTGAATAGGTGCACGGGAAAGTACAAGCCAACTCTCTTCACGGGGGTTGGCTTGTTTTTGTTTCCAACTGGTTAAATTATTTATACGTGCGGAAAAATTGCGCTCGCTGTACAATCATAAAAAAGGATACAAAGGTGTAAGGAGAGAATTAATAATGAACAGCAATTATACGATCCGAGATGCCGGACTGGCTGATCTGCCCCGCATCGTTGAAATATACAATTCTACTATTGCATCCCGCCAAGTGACGGCTGATCTTGAGCCGGTGACTGTGGAAAGCAGAATGAGATGGTATGACGAGCATTCACCGGATTTTCGTCCGTTATGGGTGCTTGAAGACGAGGGGAATATGATCGCCTGGCTGAGCTTTCAGTCTTTCTACGGACGCCCAGCTTACAATGCAACAGCTGAGGTCAGTATTTATATCGATCAGGAGCACCGTGCACGCGGCATTGGATCGTTCCTTATTCAGAAGGCACTGGAAGCTAGTCCAGGTCTTGGCCTTCGTACGCTGCTTGGATTTGTATTTGGCCATAATGAGCCAAGTCTCGCACTGCTTCGGAAATTCGGCTTTGAAGAATGGGCTAACCTGCCGAAGGTTGCAGAACTCGACGGGGTAGAGCGTGATTTGATTATTGTCGGCCGCAAGCTATAGGACAAGACACATGATTATCATTAAATGTAAGTCATAGCATGAAATAAAACCTGAGGGGAGAATGAACATTGAGTAAGTTTTGGAGTCCGCTCACAGCTTCTTTAGTTCCATATGTACCAGGGGAGCAGCCGAAGGACAAAAAATATATTAAGCTGAACACCAATGAAAACCCGTATCCGCCTTCACCAAAAGTATTGGAAGCGATTCGGGCTGTGACTAACGATGATTTACGGCTGTACCCTGATCCGGCCTGCGATACGCTTGTGCGGACAATCGCTGATTATTTCGAGGTTGCTCCATCGCAAGTCTTTGTAGGCAACGGTTCTGATGAAGTGCTTGCTTTCGCTTTTGCAGCGTTCTTTAACCCAGCGAAGCCGGTAGCCTTCGCTGATATTACATACAGCTTCTACAAGGTGTATGCAGAGTTTTATCAGCTTAAGGCTGACATAATCCCGCTGGATGAGCAGTTCAAGCTGCCGCTTGACGAATTCAGCCGCCGCGAATCCGGCGGTATTGTTATCCCGAATCCGAATGCACCTACTGCGATGCTGATCTCGCTTGATGACATTCGGAGTCTGCTCACCCAAAATCCGGATCAAGTGGTCCTTATTGATGAAGCTTATATTGATTTCGGCGGGGAATCTGCTGCGAAGCTTGTGAACGAATATCCGAACCTGCTCGTTGTGCAGACACTCTCTAAATCCCGCTCGCTTGCTGGCCTTCGTGTAGGCTGGGCACTTGGCAGTGAGGAACTGATTGATGGGCTTAACCGCGTCAAGAACTCGTTCAACTCTTATACGCTTGACCGCCTTGCGCTTGCAGGCTCCGTTGCTGCGATTAAAGATGAAGCGTATTTCCGTGAGATTACAGCGAAGGTCATTCATACACGCGATAAGGTAACGGCGGAGCTGAAGGAGATTGGCTTTAAGGTAACGGATTCCGCAGCAAACTTTGTATTCATTTCCCATCCCGATCATGCTGCAGAGCAATTGTTCCAACAGCTGCGTGAGCAGGGCGTACTTGTCCGCTATTTCAAACAGCCGCGTATTGATCAATATTTGCGTGTAACGATTGGAACGGATGAAGAAATGAAGTCCTTTATTGATGCTCTTAAAGGGATCATTAAGCGATAATGAAGCCGTCTGCGAGACCTGGGTTTAGCCGGGCAACACTTTTCGTTGTACTCGCAAGCGTTATTTACGCCGTAATCGGGAATACTTTTTTTCAACTGGCCTATCGCTATAGTGCCGCTATAGATGAGGCATACATCGTTTTTGCAGTAACATCGGCAGTATATGCGTTGCCTGTTATAGTGTGGTTCCGCCGTAAATATTGGTATTTTGCATTGTTTATCCCTGTTATTTGGGTGCCGATGCTGGTCGTTACCGGTTATCTGATGGGGCTTGTTTTTCCACTTCCTGAGGATGATTTGGGCGGCGGCGTACTGCTGCTATTCGTACATGGGCTTAATTTGGCAGCGGTAATCATAGGCGTGGCGCTTGGATTGTCCGTGAATGCGGCGATTGCGGCTTGGAGGAAATTCAGCAGGGACTAGCGAAAACGGATGCACCTTCATTAAGTAGCAGCATACGTTTCGTGAATGAAATATAAGCGTAGTATTGAGTTTTAAAAAGGCTTAACAGCCTATTTCCATTTTGTTATTTTTTCGTGCTATAATGGTGGCAAGTGACTGGTTCGGATTTTTAGTTTGAAGTATAACAATCGTCGCAGTCTTATAAAATAGGAGGATTATTTTTGAATAACCATAAAACGGATAAAAAACTAACCATTTTTGCCTTGGGCGGCGTAGGCGAAATTGGCAAGAACATGTACGCGGTACAATACGCAAACGACATTATTGTAATTGATTGCGGTTCCAAATTCCCGGATGAGGAACTTCTCGGCATCGACATCATCGTGCCGGATATCACGTACCTTATCGAGAATAAGGACAAGGTTAGAGCATTGCTCATTACGCACGGCCACGAGGACCACATTGGAGGCCTACCGTATATCTTGAAGCAGCTGAGCATGCCTGTCTACGCAAGTCGATTGACAATGGGATTGATCGAAGGGAAATTGAAGGAAGCTGGTCTTCTGGGATCGACGGAGCGCCACTTGATTAATTCGGATTCCGAGCTTAAGCTGGGCTCCATGACGGCGACATTCTTCAAGACAAACCACAGTATTCCGGATTCCCTTGGTGTCGTGCTTGATACACCGGAAGGTGTAGTCGTTCATACAGGCGACTTCAAGTTTGACCAAACGCCGGTTGGCGATCATGCGGATATTCATCGTATGGCCGAGATTGGCCGCAGAGGTGTACTTGCTCTGCTATCGGAAAGTACAAACGCTGAGCGCCCGGGCTTTACGCCTTCGGAACGTATCGTAGGAGCTAATTTCATCGATGCTTTCCGCAAAGCAGAGCGCCGTGTTATCGTCTCAACTTTCGCTTCGAACGTGTATCGTCTGCAGCAGGTCGTTGATGCAGCGGCAGTAACTGGACGGAAGCTCGCGATTATCGGACGCAGTATGGTCAACATGATTACCATTGCTTCGGAGCTTGGATATTTGGATATTCCGGACGGCATGCTGATTGAGACAAACGAAGTGAACCGTTATGCGGATAATCAAGTCGTTATTCTTTGTACAGGCAGCCAAGGGGAGCCAATGTCGGCATTGACTCGTATGGCTCGCTCGAACCATCGCCAGGTGGAAATTCTCGAAGGTGATACGGTTATTATCTCGGCAACGCCTATTCCGGGCAATGAGCGCAGTATCGGCCGTACAGTGGACGAGCTGTTCCGTCTTGGAGCGAACGTAATCTACGGTTCTGGTTCAACGACGGGTATGCACGTATCCGGCCACGGCAGCCAAGAAGAGCTGAAGCTGATGCTTCAATTGATGAAGCCGAAATATTTCATCCCTATTCACGGCGAATACCGGATGCAGCTCCATCATAAGAAGCTGGCAGAAGCAGTTGGCGTAGAGCAAGGTCATACTTTTATCGTCGATAACGGCGAAATCGTAGAAATCGTTAACGGCGATGCACGCAAATCCGGCAAAGTGCCGGCTGGCAATACGTATATCGACGGACTTGGTATCGGCGATGTCGGCAATATCGTGCTTCGCGACCGCAAGCATTTGTCCCAAGACGGCATTCTTGTCGTTGTTGTAACGATCAGCAAGCAAGACAAGACCATCAAATCGGGGCCGGATATTATCTCCCGCGGTTTCGTCTATGTACGCGAGTCGGAAGGACTGCTTGAGGAAGCAGGCAGAATTGTGACTAGAACGATTACGAAATCCATCAGCGATAACGTGAACCAATGGACAACGCTGAAATCAAACGTGAAAGACGCGCTTGGTCGATTCTTATATGAACAAACGAAAAGAAAGCCGATGATCCTTCCTATCATCATGGAAGTGTAATCGGCACCTAACCAGTCCACTTCTTTTTGTTTAGTGAGCCGATGAAATACACGAAGGGGCTGTCCCAAAGCCGAATGGCTAAGGGACAGCCCCTTACTGCGTTCTGGAGCGGAAACGTCTGCTCCTCCTAGGGAAGGTGCAGACGTTTCCGCTTAAGCGACAAGCTTGAGACCTATGACGGCTCCGATGATCAATGTGATAAAGAAGATGCGCAATGCATTTTTAGGCTCGCCGTATAGAACCATACCTAGGATGGCTCCGCCAGTAGCGCCAATACCCGTCCAGATCGCATAAGCGATACTCATATCGAGGCTTTGCATCGCATAGGAGAGACACACAAAGCTCATGCCAAAGCCAATAAGCAGGAGGGCGATGTTCTTAAAGCTTCGCTTTTCATTTACTTTGTTCATCATAACGACGCCCAGCATTTCGAACAAACCCGCGCAAATTAGGGATACCCAGTTCATGAGGAAGCTCCTTTCTTCTCGCCCGCATTTGTGTGCTCTGGTGTAACGAGTTTAAGGCCAATGATGCCAATTAGAAGAAGCGCAATAAACAATAATTTAGCCGCGTGAAGCGGATGACCAAAAAAGACGGATTCCGAGATGACGGTACCGGTCGTGCCAAGGCCAACGAAGACGGCATAGACGGTGCCAACAGGAAGCTCGCTGCTTGCTTTGATAAGCAGGACAAAGCTAAGAAGGATGGCAATAAAGGTGCCAGCCCAGCTCCAGCCATTGTCCGCATGCTTCAGCCCCGTTACCCACATCACTTCAAATACAGCGGCTACATAAACTTGAAGCCATTGCTTTTTCATGAAAAATATTCCCCCTTACACGTGATGTTAGATTTAAAAATGGCAAAATAAAACCTGGGAGTACACTGCTGGCGCAGGCGACTCCCAGGTTTTTATCCTTCCGTGATCACAGCTATTGCTGTGCGTTTTCCCTCGGACCAGACCTAAGCAACAAGGCTTAGCGGAACCCTAGAAAACCACTAACCTGTATTATACACATATCCCCTCGAAGATCAAGGCTTTGGATATTTCAAAAAATGGCGGCAACCGGACGAAGGCTTGCCTTCCGTCCAAGTTGTCGCCCTAAAAAGAAACTGCGGATTGCGGCTGAATCAAGCTTATTGAGAGTGCTCGGCGTCGAATGAAGCCGCGAGCTCCTTGGCGCGGTCCTCGTCCTTGCTGCGTACATGAATCCGTTTCAAGGAGCTGCCTTCCAGGGTGATTTTAGATTTCACACCATTTTCTTTGAAATGTGCCTGAAGCCTGTCAATCTCCTCTGCCCTGGAACCGCCCTCGGTTCGAAAGGCGACCCACCGATTCCACCACAGCGCCATTCCTACACACCTCCTTCGCCTGCTGATTCGCCATTCCGTACATATGTATTCGTGCATCTGCCATGAAGATGACAGCTTTGTTATGAACTTTTTACTAATAATTCTATAGCAGCTTAATTGTTCACCAGTAGGAATCAGTGGTAAAATAGTGTAGAAGTTGTCCTTAATAAGCAGAACCTTACAATAAGGGAGGAGCTTTGCTGTGAGTAACTTTACATCTATTACGCAATGTACGGAATTAAACAATGGGATCAAGATGCCTTGGCTGGGTCTTGGTGTGTACAAAACGCAAGAAGGTGCGCAGGTGGAGCAGGCAATAGCCGATGCTCTAGAAGCAGGATACCGCAGCATTGATACGGCGGCGGCCTACGGCAATGAGGAAGGTGTAGGCAGAGCGATCGCAGCGAGTGGAGTGAAGCGCGAAGAGCTGTTCATTACGACTAAGGTATGGAACAGCAATCAAGGCTATGAGAGCACGCTTAAGGCTTTCGAGGATAGCCGCAGAAAGCTGCAGCTTGATGTAATTGATTTGTATCTGGTTCACTGGCCTGTTGCCGGCAAATACAAAGATACATACCGCGCCTTGGAGAAGTTGTACAAGGATGGTCATGTCCGCGCAATTGGCGTCAGCAATTTTCTGATTCCTCACCTGGAAGATCTGCTTGGCAGCTGTGAAGTGGTGCCAGCCGTTAATCAGGTGGAGTTCCAGCCATTCCTGACTCAGCCGGAGCTGCAAAGCTACTGCAAGGACCGTAACATTCAGCTTGAGGCATGGAGTCCTTTGCTGCAGGGCCATTTGGACGTCCCACTCTTACAAGATATCGGACATAAGCATGGCAAATCAGCTGCTCAGGTTATTTTGCGCTGGGATTTGCAGAACGGAATTGTTACCATACCGAAGTCCGTAACGAAATGCCGGATTATCGAGAATGCAAATATTTTCAATTTTGAGTTAACAGCTGGCGAGATGGAAGCCATCAATGGCTTGAATGAGAACCGCCGTCTTGGTTCGGACCCCATGAATTTCAATTTCTAGCATAAGGCTTGACGAATAAGGGGGGTGCCGCCGTCGCACCCTATAGACTGTGGCGGAAATCGGGCGGCCTGCTATTGACAATGTTAACTGTAATTGATATTATTACAGTACTAAACAGGGAGGCCGTTCACATTGAACAGCGAATTTACGATTGCCGTACACAGTCTCGTTTATTTAGCCTATCTGCCCGAGCGGATGGCAAGCAGTGAGATGATCGCCGACAACGTAGGCACCCACTCCGCAAGAGTTCGTAAAGTCATGAGCGGTTTACGCAAAAGCGGCTTTGTCGATACGAGGGAAGGCGCAGGGGGCGGCTACAGGCTTACAATTGATCCAAATGTCGTTACACTTGGTGATGTATATCGCGTCATGGCGCAAGGCTCATTTATTCCGAGCTGGTGCTCGGGTGACCCGGGTATGGATTGCGTTGTTGGCTCGAATATGAACCAGGTTATGTTTGGAATCTTCTGTACAGCCGAGAAGCAGCTGGAAGGCTACTTTAGCGGCATCACGATTCAAGATGTACTGAAGCAAATTCATGCTTGTGGCTGTGATTAGGCGACAGTAACGGTACGTGGCGGAATTCCCTTAATCATAAACCAAATGGAGAGGATGATTGACAATGGCAGTAGCATTGACGAAAGAAAACTTTGCAACTAGCGTACAAAATGGCGTTTCTTTGGTAGATTTCTGGGCACCTTGGTGCGGACCTTGCAAAATGCAGCTTCCTATCGTGGAGGAGCTTGCAACTGAACTGGAAGGCCAAGCGGTAATCGCGAAAATCAACGTTGACGAAGAGCCAGAATTGGCTTCACAATTCGGCGTAATGAGCATCCCTACGCTGATTCTGTTCAAAGATGGTCAACCTGTTGACAAAATGGTTGGCGTACAACAAAAAGACGCTTTGAAAGCAAAAATTGCAGGTCAACTGTAAGATTTGGCTTGAAGTGATGAAAGACTGCTCTCTATGGTCAGCTGACCATGAAGAGCAGTCTTTTTTTATTCCATCAAATTTATGGACTAGGATGCAACTTTCTGGGCAACAGAAGCGTCTATTTAGCTGATTAACAAGAATGGAAAAGCATGGGAGGTTATTTATGGTGATGAATCATCGTAAGAAGCTCGTTACTCTTGCTGCAGCGGTTATGCTGACGAGCAGTATGCCTGCGGCGGCTTTTGCTGAAAGCGTTGACAAACCGGCTGTGTCTGCCGTGTCAGGAGATGCTGCTGTGCCCAATGTAGGCTCAGTTGCCCCTGTAGATGTGAAAGTGTCCAAAGAAAAAGCAGAGTCATTGGCTCGGCAATTGGTAAGCATCCCTAAAGACTATACCCTGCAAGGTGCCTCGTTATCGACAGATACGCTGGCAGGCGGCAAACGTAGTGTATGGGGAATGGATTTCGTCTACAAGGTGAATGGCAAAAGCAAGGGCAGCATCTACGTCCGGCTTAATGCCGATGACGGCCAGCTTCTTGATTACAGCGCCTATCTCGATAACCCAAGTGCTAAGCCTACGTATCCCTTAAAAGTAGAACGGGACAAAGCGCAGCAAATTGCTTATTCCTTCTTGTCTACTGTGGCGGCAAAGTATAAGGATCAAGTGAAATATAATCCGGAATATGGTGCTCAGACGCTGCCTCCGCTTTCTGGTGAGGTGCGGCATACTTTGCGATTTGACCGGATAGTAGGCGATATTCCGTACGTCGATAACTACATTGAACTGGATGTTGACAGCGAAGGGCATGTTCTTCGTTATTCCCTGCAGTGGGATGATACGATTAAATTCCCTAAGGTTGATGTAAAGCTGACGGCGGATGAAGCGAAGACAAAGCTCATCGAGCAGGCAAAGCCAGAGCTTAGATACATTATCCCTTACAATGTACAAGGACCACGTAATCCAGTGCTAAGCTATGATATGGGTGCCTTTGCGATTGATGCTGCAACGGGCAAGGAAGTGCAAAGCAGTTATGTGAATTCGGATCAAGTGTCGGAAACCCCGCTATCCGATAAATCGCTTGGCGATGCTCCTGCTGCTTCTAATATTACAGAGGACCAAGCGAAGAAAGCGGTATTGGCGGCTTTCACTCTTCCAGCAAATGCAGAATTCAGCAGCTCCAGCTATTCCGAGAATACGGATGAGTCTTCCGGTGTCGCTTCTGCGAACTGGCGTCTGGATTGGGAGCTGAAGAACGGCAAGGAAAGCATAGGCTCCGCTTCCGCAACGGTAGACAGCCGGACTGGTGTAGTCAGCAGCTTCTACTTCTATGAGTATAATAATAAGTCCACCAATGCAAAGCCGGCGCTGTCTTATGACCAAGCAGAGGCTAAGGCAATTGAAGCGGTGAAAAAACAGCTTCCTTGGGTAGCGGATGAGCTTTATATTGTGAAAAGGGATAAGTCGCAATATGACCCGGACAAAGTACAGAATATCGACTCTTATTACTTTAACTTTGTACACAAGGTAAATGGCGCAATAACAGATTATGACAATGTGAACATCACAATTGATGCGAATACCGGTGTTGTACGAAGCTATGATGCAAGCATCAATCCTTACAAATATTCGGAGACCGCTCCAAAAGTCATAACGCCAGCCCAGGCGATTGAGAAGTGGATGACATACTACCGGACGGAATTGACGTATTATTTGACGCAAAATTATGTCTATCAAGGACAGCCGATCCCGGTGCAAAAATATAATCTTATGGTTGCCTCAGGCGAAATCCAGCCATCTGATGTTGAATCCAATACCGCTGCGCAGCTCATCTACCGCCTTGTGCCGCGTCAGCTTGATGAATCCATCTTCCTGGACGCTGTATCCGGAGATTGGCGTAACCGCGAGACAGGCG
The DNA here is from genome assembly GCF_052113225.1 of Paenibacillus sp. YAF4_2. Classification (NCBI taxonomy): domain Bacteria; kingdom Bacillati; phylum Bacillota; class Bacilli; order Caryophanales; family Paenibacillaceae; genus Paenibacillus; species Paenibacillus sp. YAF4_2. The sequence continues at coordinate 148,698 of NZ_JBFRCT010000011.1, read as the reverse complement.
ACAAGACACAGCTGGAGAAGCCTAAGGCAACGGATATTGACGGTCACTGGGCACAACGTCAGTTGGAACTGATGGTTGCCTATAAGGCGCTTGATGTGAAGGACGGAAAGGTTCGTCCGAATGAGATTGTCACCCGCGGAGAGCTCATTAAGATGCTTGTGCTTGCTATGAACAGTGGAAGATCGCCAATTATGTACGAGAGTGCTGATTCTGCAACTAGTGCTTCATTTAATGATGTAGGCAAGCAAAGTCAGTACTACGTCTACATCGAAAGTGCTCTTCAGCAGAACTTGATCGATATCGGAGACGGCTCCTTTAAGCCGGATGGCAAGGTTGACCGCGAAGAAATGGCAGAACTGATCGTACGTGCCCTCGGATACAATTCGCTGGCGAACTACGATGAATTGTTCAACATTAACTTCAAGGATGCGGCCAAGTTTGAGAACAAAGGTCAGGCGGCTATTGTTGTTGGCTTGAAGATCATGACGCTGTCAAACGGCAGCTTCCTGCCGGAGAAGCAAGTATCCAGAGCAGAAGCATCTGTTGCCTTCTTCCGTTTCCTTCAAACGAGAGCGGAGCTGCAAGAAGCACCATTACGTAATTAGGTGATTACCTAAACGCTAAGAAGCCCCCGTTTGGCCCAGCGCCAAACGGGGGTTTTATGTTGTGCGATGCAGCCGAAATTAGTCCGTTTTTTTGTTCTTGGAGGAGAAGTTTGTGACGGACTTCGCATCCTCGATCGTATCATTGACAAATGCCATATCTTGATTCTTTGCCTTCATGGCCGTTGACCCTTTATAATTGCCTTTGTGGCTTTGATTTTCCATCGCTTTAGTTCCACCTCCTTGTTCCTTGTTAGTATGGGCGTGAGGAGGGATTGACATGCAATCGGGTTAGACAATATAAGGGGTGCAGAATATGGTTAAGAAGGCGGCAGTATACAAGTATGTAGTGTTCATCTTGTTTCTTTTGTTCACCATGCTTGTCGTTTATGCAAGTAATGAAGTGTTGTTCCGTAACGGTGATTCGGATATAACGACCAAATTCCTGTTTGTTTTATTTGCAATAACCTTTGGTTTTGGCGCAAGTCTCCACATGCTCCGCAACGGGGAATTTGGAATTCGTGTGAAGGATACGCAGTTTACGCTGCTTCTGTCGATTGTCATTGTCGTTTTGAATTATGTAGCGGCAGTCAATTACGGCAAGCTTTATACGAGTGCAGACGGCACGATCGAAGCGCTTATTCGTATTGTTTTGGATGATAAGAATGAAGCTATTATTAATGTTCTTGCAGGTTATTTGTTTGGGTTGTCTTTTGTGAAGAAATCGCAATAGATGCTTTTCGTGCAATAACGTCGTGACGCAGTAGGCTAACGTGCTATACGGTCCAGGCTCCTTCTACATATGCTGATGGCATGAACCTATGCCAAGCGGTGGAGAAATGGACGAGCGGTTAGTGACGAGTATCATTCTTGTAACTCGGGGCGGGCTTGATTATACACGATCATGCATAGAAAGCATCAGGCGGCATATAGCGGCAGGAAGCTACGAATTGATTCTTGTCGATAATGGATCAGATGACGGGACAGCTGCTTGGGCGAAAGAAGAGCCGAATATCCATGTCATCGAGAATAGTTATAATGCAGGTTTTCCAAAAGGCTGCAATCAAGGGGCGGCTGCCGCTTCAGGCGAGCTGATCCTGCTGTTAAACAACGATACCCTCGTTACACCGGGCTGGCTGGACGGTTTGAAGCGAGGGTTGTTTAGTGATTCTTCCGTTGGGGCAGCAGGGCCCGTGACGAATTCAGCCTATTACTGGACGCAAATTCCAAGCCATTATACTACTCTTGAGGAATTGGATCAGTTCTCGGAATCGGTTCGGCAGTCCGCCGACAGCAATCCTCTGGAAGAGCGACTGAAGCTGATTGGCTTTTGCATGCTGCTGCGGAGGGAAGCCTTTGAAGCGGCTGGCGGGCTGGATTAGTGGTTTGGAATCGGCAATTATGAGGATGATGATCTCTCGCTGCGCCTGCGGCTTATGGGGTATAAGCTGCTGCTGTGCAAGGATACGTTTATCCACCATTGCGGAAGCGTCAGCTTTAAGTCCGACACGACTTCGTATTTGCAACTGTTTGCCCGGAATGCGGCTGGCGGTGGACTTGGCGAGATGAAGCTTCTCGAGATCGGCTGTGGCTGCGGGAAAAGGTAGGTCTGCCGCTTGGCAGGGCGAGCCGGCATTTGGTTACGGCGAGTGGTCATGAACCACTTCCGCTTCATCTGTTCAAAAGCTGCGACCCGATGTACGTGATCGCGGTATGCCGCAAAAAGTCCAGCTGACGAAAAGCGGGAATAACAGCAAAGACCCATTTTTGGAAGATCGAACATCATTGTACAGGGCTTTTATTGTAGGCGGGCATCGGGTATAATGACGTGAGATTGTTACTTCGGAAAATGGGGTGTCTTAACGCATGGCTTTGAAAGCTGGTGTCGTGGGTCTGCCGAACGTAGGTAAGTCCACTTTATTTAATGCAATTACGCAAGCGGGCGCGGAGTCTGCTAACTATCCATTCTGTACAATCGACCCTAACGTAGGTGTCGTAGAAGTGCCAGACTACCGTCTGGACAAATTGACAGAATTGGTACAGCCGAACAAAACAGTTCCAACAGCATTCGAATTTGTTGATATTGCCGGCCTCGTAGCAGGCGCGAGCAAAGGCGAAGGCCTTGGCAACAAGTTCCTTGCTCATATCCGAGAGGTTGACGCGATTGTTCACGTTGTTCGCTGCTTCGAAGATGAGAACATTACGCATGTGAACGGTAAAATCGATCCGCTTGGCGATATCCAGACGATTAACCTGGAGCTCATTCTGGCGGATATCGACTCTGTTGAGAAAAAAATCGATCGTTCCCGTAAAAACCTGAAGGGCGGCGACAAAAAAATCGCGCTTGAGGTAGACGTACTGGAACGTGTCAAAGATGCGCTCTACAACGATCAGCCTGCTCGCAGTGTTGAACTGTCGGATGACGAAAAGCAGATTATCCGTGATCTTCATCTGCTCACGATGAAGCCAGTTTTGTATGCAGCAAACGTAGCTGAGTCGGAAGTTGCTGATACAGATAACAACAAATTTGTACAGATCGTTCGTGAATTCGCTGCTGCTGAAGGTGCACAAGTCGTGCCAATCAGCGCGAAGGTAGAAGAAGAGATCGCTGAGCTGGAAGGCGAAGACAAAGCGATGTTCCTCGAAGAGCTTGGCCTTCAGGAATCTGGCCTTAACCGTCTGATTAATGCAGCTTACAAACTGCTTGGTCTGTACACTTACTTCACAGCAGGCGTGCAAGAAGTTCGTGCATGGACGATCCGCAAAGGTATGAAAGCTCCGCAAGCTGCGGGCGTTATTCATACTGACTTTGAGCGCGGCTTCATTCGTGCTGAAGTTGTATCGTTCGAGGACTTGGCTGCTGCTGGTACAATGAACGTTGCAAAAGAAAGAGGCCAGCTGCGCCTCGAAGGCAAAGAGTATGTCGTGCAGGACGGCGACGTTATGCATTTCCGCTTCAACGTCTAATAGCAACAGAAAAGAACGGTATTGTTCTCTTTAGGAGAACAATACCGTTTTGCTCTGTTCATATGAATTCAGCCATCCTGCCTAGCTCTAATGAGTCATGCATGGAGTTTATCTTAGGCGTACAATGGAGGGAAGCTGAAGAATAGGAGTATGATCGGAATTATGAATACGAATCTACATACCTTACACAAACGTATAGGAGCGGCCTTTTTGCTGCTTGTCCTATTTGTCCTTGCGGGGGCGCCGCAGGCCTTCGCACATGCTACGCTGGAGAAAACGGTTCCTGCTGCTAATGCCAAGCTTGCGCAGTCTCCGCCCTTTGTTGAGCTTTCTTTTAACGAGGCGGTAGAGCTAGGAGCAGGATCTGTTGAGGTGGTCGACTCCCAGTCGAATAAAATAAAAACGGATGAACCAACGCTTGAGAATGACGGGACAACACTTAAGCTTCCGATGCCAACCCTTGCGGAAGGCGTCTATTCCGTCTCTTATCATATCATCTCAGAAGATGGGCATCCGGTCAGCGGCTCTTATGTGTTTGTTGTGGGCAATCCGCCGAACTGGAAGGACGCAGAGACTTTTGCCGCTAACAAGAATACGTCAAAAGGCATGCAGCAAAAATTGCTGTATGTGGTACGGGTTCTTTATTATGCAGCGCTGCTGATGGCAGCTGGCACGGCGTTATGGCAAGCTTTTATCCGTAAGCCAAGCGAGTCATTGCAGTCGGCTTTTAAGCGGTTGTCAGTGATCGGGCTGCGGGCACTTCTTGTGACCGTGCTATTGCATATTTTCCTGCAGGTCAATGAGCTGATGAAAGGGCAGCCTATCTCAGCGTGGGGTAAGATGTTTACGGATACGACAACTGGCCGGGCATGGCTGGAGCTTATTGTTCTGGCGCTTCTCGGATTTGTTGCACAGCGCTTTAATGAGCGGTTTGTTCGTCTGCTCTGGGTTGTCCTGCTGCTTGGCGTAGAAAGTTTGATCGGCCATCCGGCGGCAAATGATCCGAAGGCTCTTACGATCGCTTTCGACTTCATTCATTTGCTGGCATCCGCGGTGTGGGCAGGCGGCCTGGCTGTTCTCTTGTACGTCTGGTACACCGATCGGAAGGAAGCGGGCAGGTTTGGCGCAAGCTTTTCGCAGGGAGCATTAATCTCCCTTGCTGTGCTTGTGGTCAGCGGAGTTACGATGACTCTGCTCTTCCTGCCTAAGCTGTCATATTTGTGGCTCACGACTTGGGGAGGACTGCTGACAGTTAAAACGATCCTCGTTATCGCCGTACTTGTAACAGGCACCATGCTTCGTATTCGGATGAAGCGCAGCGGGTTCCCTGCAGGCACGCTTCTTAAGGCAGATCTGATTCTGATGACATGTATCGTAGCGATCGCTGCGGTGTTTACGTATATGAGCCCGCTGCCTGCCAATGAGCCGTATAACTATCATCAAATGGGCGACGATATGCATGTAACGTTCAACGTATCGCCTAACGTGCCGGGCAGCGACAATACGATAACCCTTCAAGTGTGGCTGCCGGAGAAATCCGGAGAGCCGAAGTCGGTTGTGTTAAGACTGCGCTCAGACAGCCGTGAGGATGCACCCATCGATGTGCCGCTGGAGCGTGTGGACGAAGATGCGTATGATTCGTTCCCTGGTTATAAGAGAGCTGCTTACCGTGCCGAAGGAACGTTCCTGCCTTATGCGGGGAAATGGACGGCTGAAATTCGCGTCATGGATCAAGAGGATAATGAAATCGTTAGAGAAACACAGTTCCGCAATTATTAGTCCATGCAGTCACATATTCGTCATATCCGGGTAGCCCTTTCGAGTCATGTCATTCTGCATGCAGGATCTTATACTGAGAAGCAAGCAGGGAACGAGACAGACAGACAAGACGAGGGAAATAGAGAGGGATGTGTGATGATGAATAAGATGAAAAAATGGATGATTGCAGCTTCGATGGCAGTTGGGCTGATGATGTTTGCTGGTATTGCAAGCGCCCATGTGACCGTCCAACCGCCGCAAGTGCCAGCGAATTCGTACCAGGTGTTCGCTGTTCGCGTACCAAGCGAAGAAAAAGGTGTGAATACCGTTAAGGTGCAAGTGAAGATTGCAGACGGCGCGGTTGTATCGCGGGTTGAGCCAAAGCCAGGCTGGACGAGTGAACTGGAGAAAAACGCGGATGGCGTTGTAACCAGCATTACTTGGACGGCAGAGGACAAGGGACTCAGCGAAACGGAGTTCACGGAATTCCGCATGAGCGGCAAGGTGAACGAGGATGCTACGCAATTGGTATGGAAAGCTTACCAAACTTACAGCGATAACAAGGTTGTAGAATGGGTTGGTGCTGATGGCTCCGATAAACCAGCTTCTGTAACGACTGTAACGGCAGCAACTGTTGATGGCGACGGCCACGGCGCTGCTGCAACAGCGGATGACACGAAGGACTCGGATTCCGATTCTGACTCGGCGCTTCCGCTGACATTGTCGATTATCGCAGTGGTGCTGGGCGCTGCCGCACTTGTTCTGGCAGCAAGAAAAAATAAGAAATAAAAAAGTAAAGGGGCTCCGTTTTCCTTAGGGATAGCGCGGAGTCCTTTTCTCACGACTTAGGCAAATACACCAGTCGAAAATACAGATTTAGTGTGCTATAATGTGTGTTACAAGATGAAACGGCTTCGCTGTCTTATGGCAGGTGCGCGTTTCATTCCGGAAAATTCAAGCCATTTTATAAGTTGAAACTTATAAACGATAGAATTTCAATATGGGAACTATAGAGGTGAATCATTGTGTTGGACCGTTTACAAGCGCTCGCAGACCGTTACGAGAAGTTAAGTGAACTGTTGTGCGATCCGGATGTAGCAAGTGATCCGAAGCGCCTGCGGGAGTATTCCAAGGAGCAATCGGATTTACAAGTGGCTTATGAAGCCTTCACAGAATATAAGCAAGTGTCGGAGCAGCTCGAGGATGCGAAAGTGATGCAAGGCGAGAAGCTCGACGACGAAATGCGCGAAATGGTGAAGATGGAGATTGATGAGCTTTCCACGCGCAAGGCTGAATTGGATGAGAAGATTCGTATCGTCCTTCTGCCGAAGGACCCTAACGATGACAAGAACGTTATTGTTGAGATCCGCGGCGCTGCAGGCGGCGACGAAGCTGCATTGTTCGCTTACGAGTTATATCGGATGTATACGAAGTTTGCAGATGCGCAAGGCTGGCGTTGTGAACTGATGGATTTGAACGAAAATGATCTGGGCGGCTTTAAAGAGGTAATCTTCATGATTACCGGCAAAGGCGCATATAGCAAAATGAAATATGAGAGCGGCGCACACCGTGTACAACGTATTCCGGTAACGGAATCCGGCGGCCGTATTCATACGTCGACTTCAACCGTATCGGTTATGCCGGAGGTTGAAGAAGTCGAAGTTGAAATTCTCGATAAAGATATTCGGGTTGATACCTTCTGCTCCAGTGGTGCAGGTGGTCAGTCTGTAAATACAACGAAATCCGCGGTTCGTGTCCTTCACGTGCCGACTGGTATCATGGCGACTTGCCAAGACGGCAAATCGCAAAATGAGAACAAAGCGAAGGCACTTCAAGTTCTTCGTGCCCGGATCTCTGATGTTCGCCGTCAAGAAGAAGAGGCGAAATATGCTGGTGAGCGGAAGCTTAAAGTTGGTACAGGTGACCGAAGCGAGCGTATCCGTACGTATAACTTCCCGCAAAGCCGCGTGACGGACCATCGTATTGGTCTTACTCTGCATAAGCTGGATTCTGTTATGAACGGTGATATGGAAGAGATCGTGTCTTCCCTTACGATTGCAGAACAAGCGGAATTGATGGAGAGAGAGCTGAACTAATAAAGGTCTGCGAGGATACTAATTTCGTCGGAGTACCTCATGAAGGGACGCTATAGAGATGAGTGATCATAAGAACGAACAGGCATTTTTTGCGCCGTCGTTTACAATTAGGGAAGCCTGCATGCAGGCTTCTTCGTTTTTGCAGAGGCTTGGTGTTATGGAGCCGCGCTCGAATGTGGAGCGGCTGCTTATGCATCTGCTTGGTCTCGAGCGGTCCAAGCTGCTGCTTGCTTGGGGCGAACCGTTCCCGGCTGAGCATGCCGAGGAATGGGTGAAGCTGATCCGCCGCAAGGCGGCTGGCGAGCCGGTGCAGTACATCATCGGCGAGGAATGGTTCTACGGCAGGCCGTTTGCGGTAACGCCGGCTACGCTTATTCCACGGCCTGAGACGGAGCTGCTCGTCGAGGCCGTGCTTGAGGCGGCTGATCATCTGTGGCCGCCTGATGGTGAAGCTGTGCCTACGGTCGTCGACGTCGGCACAGGCACTGGCGCCATCGGCGTGACGCTTGCTTCGCAGCGTCCGCGCTGGCGCGTCTGCGCGTCCGATCTGTCGCCGGACGCGCTTGCTGTCGCCCGCACGAATGCGGCCCGCCATGAGGCGGCGGGGCGCATGGCATTCGTGCAGGGCGACCTGCTGGCGCCGTTTGCGAAGCACGGCGCCGCAGGAGCACCCGATGCGGATGACATCCGCATCGATGTGCTCGTGTCCAATCCGCCGTATATCCCGGCGGATGATCTCGCGGGCCTCCAGCCCGAGGTGCGCGACTTTGAGCCGCGCCTCGCGCTGGATGGCGGGACGGACGGGCTGGATCCGTACCGCCGCATGGTGGAGCAGCTGCCGGCACTTGTGCAGCTGCCTCGTATTGTTGCCTTTGAGCTTGGCATGGGCCAGGCTCACGACGTCGCTGCGCTGCTGCGGAATGTCGGCGAATGGGATGATATCCGCATTATTACCGACTATGGCGGCATCGAACGCCATGTCATCGCCATTCGTACAAGCGGGGATTAGGTCAGCCCGCTTATTACTCAAACACGCTGCCCCTCGTCACATTGACAAGGGCAACGTGTTTTTTTGTTTGGTTTTCGGTCATTGCTCTGACCCACCTTTGACCGTTGTAGCAAATAAGACCCTCCGAAGGTCTTATTGCACCCGTTCGGTCTTATATGACAACCAATAAGACCCTGATAGGGTCTTATTCTGCCTTATATCCTGAATATCCGCCTGAATCTCTGGCCATTGTTGAAAATAAGACCCCCAGAGGGCTTTATTGCACCGGTTTGCTCTTGAATTAGCTCCAATAAGACCCTGCGAGGGTCTTATCTCCTCGAAACTAACCTCGCCGTAGCCAGAATCGCCACCCCACCATGCCATCACCGCAAAGTTAAGATCCCACGGGACCTTTAAAAGCCAAACTAGCTACTCATTTCACAAAGTTAAGGTCCCTCAGGGACCTTAACTCGCCCGCATCCCCCTGTGCATTCCCGCTCCTCCCATTCATGAAAACAAACTCTATCATTTTCATTTTCTCTACTAGGTTTATAGAGTGGGATTCACGGACATAATGACGGATAGATACGTTCCGGAACGCAAGCTGAGGCACTGACGGGTGCCATCGAGAGGAGCTTGTGTCATATGTCCCGCACTAATTCCCTATTTTATTTCCGTAAATCTTATGGTTTGTTGGTTATCGTATTATTTGTTCTGGTGATGAGCTGGGAGCAGCAACGTACAGATGCAGCAGTAGTAGATACTATTATTCCGCAAGAATCCATTCGTCTGCGTATTCTGGCAAATTCGGATGCACCTGCTGATCAAGCGGTGAAACGTGTTGTTCGTGATGCTGTTGTTAAGGCGATGGATAACTGGGTGACAGGTCCGCAAACAATTGAAGAAGCGCGCCAAACGGTGCATGATCATATGGGTGAAATTGAGGAGATTGTTGCAGATGTGCTGGCAAGCCGCGGGTTTGATTATTCGTATCATGCTGAGCTTGGCATGGTTCCGTTCCCTACCAAAATGTACAGCAATGAAGTATATCCTGCAGGTAACTATGAAGCTCTTCTGATTACACTTGGTGAAGGCCAAGGTCAGAACTGGTGGTGTGTATTGTTCCCGCCGCTTTGCTTCATCGACGCAGCAACAGGTGAAGCTGCAGCCGCTGATCCGGATGCTGACGCTGTGAAAGCAGGGACTGTCCAAACCGCATCAGCTGATCATAACCAAGACAGCAACGGGAAAGTTGAAAAAGCAGCTGACAGCAAAGCCGAAGTTTCTGCTCAGCAAGCAAAGGATGACCAAGGCCAAGGTAAAGCGCCTGAAGCAAAGTTTTTCCTGTGGGAAATGATTCAACAGTTCATCCACTGGCTGAAAAGCCTGTTCTCCTAGTCAGCAAAATGGCGGCCCTCCACTCAAGTATGCAAGTGCTGATGGAGGGCTGCTGCTCTGCAATTTAGAAGGCATATGCTATAATGGGGGCAGTAGATGAACTTTAATAGCAGGGATTGAAGGATAGAGATGACGACAACAAAGGTTTGGCAGGTAATGGGCCGGAGTAATCCGGAGATACTCGCCGAGCAATTAGCGGAAGCGGCGGCTCTTCTGCGCGAAGGCGAATTGGTTGCTTTTCCGACGGAAACGGTATACGGCCTTGGGGCCGATGCACGTAATTCCAAGGCAGTAGAGGCCATCTTCAAAGCGAAGGGACGCCCTTCGGATAATCCACTTATCGTGCATATTGCCGACGAACGGCAGCTCGATGAGCTGGTACTCCCATATCCAGAGCTTGCCGGAAGCCTGATGAAGCAGCTGTGGCCCGGGCCTTTGACGCTTGTTCTGCCGGTGCGTCCTGAAGCGGTGTCACCTCTTGTAACAGCAGGGCTTTCTACTGTTGGTGTACGAATGCCGGATCATCCGGCCGCGCTTGCGCTCATACAGCAGTCCGACTGTCCAGTTGCCGCACCAAGTGCCAATCGTTCGGGCCGCCCAAGTCCTACACTCGCAGAGCATGTGCTGGAGGATCTCGGTGGTAAAATAAGCGGAGTTGTAGATGGCGGAGCGACGGGGGTTGGACTGGAGTCAACAGTGATTGAGCTGCCGGATTCGAATACGATTCGTATCCTTCGTCCAGGCGGCATTACCGCAGAACAACTGCAGAGCGCTGCTCCGGAAGCAGTCATTGATGCTCCAGCTTCAACCAAGTCTGAAGTAACCGAAGCGCCGCGGTCGCCAGGTATGAAATATACGCATTATGCTCCGCAGGGTGATCTTGTGATCGTTCAGGGGGATCCAGCTAAGGCAGTACGTTACATTCAGCAGCAGCTAAATGAAGTAAGAACATCGCAACTCAAGACAGGTGTCCTTACTTTCGATGAAAGAACGGCTGCCTTTGATGCGGATCTCGTGTTGACTTACGGAAGCGAGCAGCGTTTGGAACAGGCGGCGCACCGGCTTTATGCCGCACTTCGCCAGTTTGATGCCGAAGGCGTGCAGCGTATTTGGGCGGAAGGCTGCTCTGAGGAAGGGATAGGCCTTGCTCTTATGAACCGTCTAGCGAAAGCTGCCGGGCATCAAATCGTCCGGTTATAGAGTAGTATGTTTGTCCCCTTGTCCGCATATCTTGGTTAAAGAATGGATGTGGACATGGGGGCGATAGCGTGACAGATGCAACTTTACATGCCGGACAATTCGCGACACTGCTCATAATGGCGGTTGCGCTAGGCATGGATGCATTTTCGTTAGGGATTGGAATTGGACTTAAAGGTATTCGTCTTCGTGATGTGCTGCGGCTAAGTGCGATCATTGCACTGTTCCATGTCATCATGCCGCTGGCAGGGATGTACGCCGGGCATTTCGTCAGTGGTCTGCTTGGCGATGTGGCTACAATGGCGGCAGGAGTTTTGTTGCTGCTTTTGGGCGGGCATATGATTTATAGTGCGCTTAGGGGAGAAGCTGTTCAATCGATCGACTACCGTTCCTCGATTGGAACGTTTTTATTCGCGTTTAGCGTTAGTATCGATTCCTTTTCTGTTGGTGTAACACTTGGTATGTTTGCGGCAGATATCGTGCTGACTGTACTGCTGTTTGGTTTTTTTGGCGGATTAATGTCCGTGTGTGGCCTCCTGCTTGGGCGCAGGGTGAGCCAAAACCTCGGTGGGTATGGCGAAGCGCTTGGCGGGGCGATCTTATTGATATTTGGATTGTTATTTATACTATAAAAATGAGACAGATTAGCGGCACAGAAAGGGGAATGCAGCATGACACGCATCTTGTTTGTTTGTACCGGCAATACATGCCGATCCCCGATGGCAGAAGCTATGCTGAGAGCAATGGCAAAGCAGCAGGGCATTCCGCTTGAGGTTCGTTCTGCGGGGGTGTCAACAATTGACGGACTGCCGATCTCGGCCCATGCGGCTACAACGCTGCGAGGCAAAGCAGTAGAGCCTCAGGGTTCTTCACGGGCGCTTAGCGGTGAGATTGTCGCTTGGTCTGACCTGATTCTGACCATGACATCGGGGCATAAACGAAATCTGATTAACTGGTTTCCTGAGGCGGTGGATAAAGCCTATACGCTGAAGGAATATGTCAATCAAGATACGGATGTACAGGCGGATATTGAGGAGCTTGAGCGTCTGTTTACTGAGATGCATATGAAGCAGGTGTTGGGCCAGCAGCTGTCTACTGCAGAGCGGACACGGCTCCTTGAGCTTGAACGCCGTATTCCTAGCTTCGATATTGCCGATCCTTTCGGTGGTACACTCAGCATGTATGAAAGCTGTGCTTCAGAGATTGAAGAGAGCCTGAAAACCCTGCTGAGGATGCTCAAAAAGGGATGAAATTCCATGCTGAAATTAGGCTGAAATTAGCCATTTAAGCGATTGATTTCTAACGATGAATCGGCTATCATGGAGGTAACAAAGACGGTTTCCGATGTAACTGGCGACGGAAGTGGGTAACCACGGTGGAGCATCGGAACATACGGCCGGTCGCCTGGGCAAAGAGCAGCATGCTATTAAGCATGTCATGCTCTTTTTTTCGTCTTTTCTGCGGAATTTAGGTATAATAAGTCCGTATGATTCGACAAACAGATACTTATTTTGCTAAGGATGCTGCAAAATAACAGGAGGGTTTACGTTGAAAATTGCAATTGGTGCAGATCATGCGGGTTACCGGTTGAAAGATGAAATCGTTCCGTTCCTTTTATCGCAAGGACATGAGATTGAAGATTTGGGCTGTGACTGCAATCAATCTGTGGATTATCCCGATTATGCACTGCCGGTAGCGGATAAAGTAGCAAGTGGTCAGGCTGACCGCGGCATTCTTATTTGCGGTACAGGCATTGGAATGTCGATTGCGGCTAATAAAGTGCCAGGTATCCGATGCGCTTTGGTGCATGACATGTTCTCGGCGCAGGCAACTCGCGAGCATAATGATACGAATGTACTTGCTATGGGCGAACGCATTATCGGCCCAGGCCTTGCACAGGAAATTGTCCGCATCTGGCTGGAAACGCCATTCTCCAATGGTGACCGTCATGCAGGACGTGTTCAGAAAGTGAAGCAAATCGAGCAGCAATATACTGTACATCCTTAAGATCGAAACGATATAGAAGGAGCGGTGCAGCATGAGCAATCACGAGGAATTAGCTTCAATTGCAAGTGATGTGGAGACGATTGTTCGGGAACTTGCTTCAGCCGGAGGGCTGAAGGCCGGACAACTGCTTGTTATCGGCACCAGTACAAGTGAAGTACTGGGCCACCGTATCGGTACATCCGGAACGCTGGCGACAGCCGCACAGATCTATGCGGGAGTTGAAGCGGTTCGGAGCGAGATTGGATTTTACCCTGTATATCAATGCTGTGAGCATTTGAATCGGGCACTTGTTCTATCTCGTGAGGCCGCAGACAAATTTGGTCTGGACGAGGTTGCGGCGATACCTGTTCGGAAAGCGGGCGGCTCGATGGCAGCCTATGCTTACCGACAATTGCCGGAAGCCTGCCTGGTTGAAACGGTGCAAGCACATGCCGGAATCGATATCGGTGACACCTTCATCGGCATGCATCTCCGCCGGGTTGCCGTGCCAGTCCGACCTTCGATCAGGTCGATTGGTGCAGCTCATGTGACGATGGCTTTTACAAGGCCTAAGCTCATTGGCGGAGCCCGTGCAGTGTACACTTTGGAAGACAGCGGCCTGGCGCCAGAGCAGACGTCAGGATCATGCGATTAAAATATTAGGAGGCTTTTCACAATGACAATGGAAAACTTACGTAACCAAGATCCTGAAGTATTAAAGGCAATGGGCCTTGAACTGCAGCGCCAACGCGATAACATCGAGCTGATCGCATCCGAGAACATCGTTAGCGAAGCGGTTATCGAAGCATTGGGTTCAGTACTGACGAATAAATATGCAGAAGGCTACCCAGGCAAACGTTTCTACGGCGGCTGCGAGCATGTTGACATTGTGGAAGATATCGCACGTGATCGTGCAAAAGAAATTTTCGGTGCTGAGCATGCGAACGTACAACCACACTCCGGCGCACAAGCAAACATGGCTGTATACCTGGCTGTTCTGAAGCCTGGTGATACGGTTCTTGGTATGAACCTGGCACATGGCGGCCACTTGACACACGGCAGCCCGGTTAACGCTTCCGGTCTTCTTTATAACTTTGTCGCTTATGGCGTTGACGAAGAAACATTCACAATCAACTATGATGAAGTACGTAAAGCGGCATTCAAACACCGTCCTCGCTTGATCGTAGCTGGCGCGAGCGCATACCCTCGTACAATCGACTTCGAGAAAATGGGTAAAATCGCTGAAGACGTAGGCGCATTGTTCATGGTTGATATGGCACATATCGCGGGTCTTGTTGCAGCTGGTTTGCATCCGAGCCCAGTGCCTCACGCACACTTCGTTACAACAACAACACACAAAACGCTTCGTGGTCCTCGCGGCGGTATGATTCTGTGTCGTCAACCTTGGGCAGCAGCAATCGATAAAGCGGTATTCCCTGGTTCGCAAGGCGGCCCTCTGATGCATGTTATTGCAGCTAAAGCTGTTGCATTCGGAGAAGTTCTTCAACCGTCGTGGAAAGAATATGCACAACAAGTTATTAACAACGCAAAAGTATTGTCCGAGACGCTGATCTCCGAAGGCATCAACATCGTATCCGGCGGTACTGACAACCACTTGATGCTGGTTGATACTCGCAGCCTTAACATCACAGGTAAAGCTGCTGAGCATGTACTTGATTCGATCGGTATTACAGCGAACAAGAACGCAATTCCATTTGATCCAACAAGCCCGTTCATTACAAGCGGTATCCGTCTTGGTACTCCAGCTGCAACTTCCCGCGGTATGGATGAGAAAGCAATGAAAATCATTGGCGAAGTGATCGCGATGACGCTGAAAAATCCTAATGACGAAGCCGTACTGGCGAAAGCGACTGGCATGGTTCGTGATTTGACAGCACAATACCCGCTTTACCCGAACATGAAATACTAATTTTATTTGTTTCTTCAAAGACTGCCCTTCAGGTCATCCTTGACCTGAAGGGCAGTCTTTTTTTTATGGTGAATTAACCCTTTGCGATTGCAGCATCCTATAGGAGGCAGGCATTACACTTCTACATGAATCGTCAATATTCGACAATTTACGAAATGTAATTTCTGGGGAGTGACAAAACATAAATAAATATTGTATATTTATCTACGGTATATTAAATTAACATTAATATTGTGCTAATTCGGCGTGAACATATGTAAACATGGCGGAATGAACAAACGTTCACTGATATTTATTCAGTTAAACGCATGAATTTTCAAATTGTTTAATTATGTAATGTCAAATTATTACAATATAAAAAGACAGGGTTTACATCAGGGGAGGAAAATTTATGTTGAAGAAGAAGCATGGCTTTACATTGATCTCCGTGTTGCTGGCACTGGCTCTCGTAGCTGTCGGCTGTACACCTAAGGAAGAGTCCGGAAGCAGCGAAGCACCTGTATTCCGCATGAACCTTGCAACTGAACCGCCGTCTCTTGACCCGGCACAAGTTCAAGACCAAGTATCTGCAACTGTTGTAAACGGTTTGTACGAAGGCCTTACTCGTAAAGACGAGAAGGGTGACGTTGTTCCTGGCATGGCTAAGGAATGGAAAATTTCCGATGACGGCAAAACGTATACCTTCACCATTCGCGACGATGCGAAATGGAGCAACGGTGACGCTGTAACAGCAGGCGACTTCGAGTACGCGTGGAAGCGCGCCCTTGATCCAAACCTGAAACCTGCAGCATCTGCCTATGCATACCAGCTGTACTACATCAAAAACGCGGAAGCTTACAACACTGGCGCTGACGGTGTAACGGCTGACGACGTAGCTGTAAAAGCAATTGACGAGCACACGCTGCAAGTAGAGCTGAACTCGCCAACTCCTTACTTCCTGGGCCTGATGTCCTTCACAGTCTTCTTCCCGGTTCACCAATCGGCGAAAGATAACGAAGCATGGGCAACTGATGTTTCGACTATGATTACTAACGGTTCGTTCAAAATGAGCGAGTGGAAAAAGAACAACTCCATTACACTCGTGAAAGACGACAACTACTATGCAAAAGACGATGTGAAGCTTACGAAAGTTGTCTTCTCTGAAGTTAACGATTCGAACACAGAGCTGAGCATGTACCAAACTGGCGAGCTTGACTTCGCTGGTATGCCTACTGGTCTGATCCCTAACGAACAATTCCCGACGCTGAAGAAAAACAACGCGGATGAGTTCAAAGTTCAAGGCAGTGCAAGCATTTACTACTACCTGTTCAATACAACGCTTAAACCATACAGCAATGTAAAAGTACGTGAAGCGCTTTCGATGGCGATCAACCGTCAAGATATCGTTGACAACGTAACAAAAGGCGGTCAAACGCCAGCATACGGTATCGTTCCTCCTGGTATTAAAGGCGAGAAAGACGATTTCCGTACGGAACATCCTGATTCTGCTTACTTCAAAGAAGACATTACAGAAGCGAAAAAATTGCTTGCTGAAGGTCTAGCAGAAGAAGGCCTGACTGCAATGCCTACTGTTAAGCTGACTTACAACACAAACGAACTGCACCAAGCGGTTGCAGAGGCAATTGCTGAAATGTGGAGCAAAAACCTCGGTATCAAAACCGAAGTTAGCAAGCAAGAATGGGGCGTCTTCCTCGACAACCGTAACCACCTGAACTATGATGTGGCACGCGGCGGTTGGGGCGCTGACTATAATGACCCTATGACGTTCATCGACCTGTTCTCGTCGAAGAGCGGCAACAACAATACAGGCTTTGCAAAACCTGAGTATGACGCTCTGATCAAAGAAGCATACAGCACAGACGATCAAGCTAAACGTATGGCTGCTATGTCCAAAGCGGAAGAAATGGTAGTTGGTACAGACCGTGCGATTATGCCGATCTACTACTACAGCACGGTTTACATGATTAAGCCTGGATTCAAAGGCATCTTTATCGACTACAAAGGCGACATTGATTATAATCGCGGAGATTACCAAGCGAAATAATTAACTGCTCGTTACGGAATGCGGGATATATGCGGCCATTGAGACTGCATATATCCCCTTTCACTTTTTACTTTCGTAAGTTAAAGGATTTTAATTTTTGAAAGCTTTGCTTACGTAGTAATGAATCATCACAATAGCTCTAAACATGGCTATTTGGGTGATCATTTATTTTAGGAGGTGCCATAGCGTTTGGTTCGTTACGTTCTTCAGAAACTGTTGTTCATGCTCGTTTCGATCTTCGTGCTGGCTTCGGCCACTTTTTTTCTGATGAAGGCCATTCCGGGCAACCCGTTTCAAAGTGAGAAAAATATTCCTGCTGCCATCCAAGAACGCTTGAATGAGGAATATGGACTTAATGATCCGCTGGGCGTTCAATATTTGCATTACATGAACAACCTGATTCACTTTGACCTTGGAACGTCCATGAAGCAACAGTATGTTACCGTTATTGATATTATTAAGACCGGATTTATTTACTCGCTTCAAATCGGGATATTCGCCATTATCGTGGCGGTTGCAGCAGGTGTGCTGTTTGGTTTGATTGCTGCGCTTAACCACCGCAAGTTTCTTGATGGCTTTACGATTTTGATTGCTGTAATTGGCGTATCGATTCCAAACTTTGTTGTTGCTACAGGCTTACAGTGGATATTTGGCGTCAAATTGCGTGTACTAGACGTAGCAGGCTTGAATGACCCGACCGACTTTATTATGCCGGTACTGGCATTGTCGTTCCTTCCGGCTGCATTTATCGCGCGACTTGTACGTTCAAGCATGCTCGAGGTGCTTAGTGCCGATTACATGAAGACAGCCCGTGCGAAAGGCTTGTCCGGCCGTGTTATCCTGGTTCGCCATGCCCTTCGTAATGCGATCCTGCCGGTAGTTACTTATATTGGTCCGATGACGGCGAACATTATTACAGGCTCTGTAGTAATCGAGCAAATTTTCGGTATCGGCGGCTTGGGTAAATTTTTCGTCAACAGTATTACGAACCGCGATTACACGCTCATTATGGGCCTGACGCTGTTCTATGCTGTAATCCTTATGCTGGCACGTTTCCTGACGGATATCGCTTACGGCTTTGTAGATCCACGTATTAAATTAAGTCGCGGGAAGGGGGCTAATAGATGAAGGAACAAACACTTACACCTAGTGATTTCGAGAAGCTGAGCCAAGATGAGAAGCAAGGCGAGGTCGTTGTCCGAGAGAGTATTTCTGCTTGGAAGGACGCTTGGCTGCGCCTGAAAACTAACCGTATGGCGATGATCAGCCTTTGGATATTAGCCTTTATCATCCTCGTGACGATCTTTGGCCAATTGATTGCAACACATGATTATAGGACGCAGGATCTTCAATCAACAAACATGGCTCCTTCCTCGGACCATTGGTTCGGAACGGATAGTCTTGGCCGTGATATGTTTTCAAGAACCTGGATGGGCTCGGGCATTTCCCTTCAAGTTGGTATTTATGCCGCTCTAGTTGACCTCGTTGTTGGTGTCATTATGGGCGGGATTATGGGTTATTTCGGTGGTAAAGTCGACGAAGTTCTGAACCGTTTCTGTGAAATTTTATACTCGATTCCAAGCTTGCTCGTCGTTATCCTGCTTATCGTTGTTATGGAACCGAGCATGTTTACCATTATCGTAGCTTTAAGTATTACCGGCTGGATTAATATGGCGTGGATCGTCCGCGGTCAAATTATGCAGCTGAAAAATCAAGAGTATGTCCTGGCGGCACGTTCCCTTGGTGCAGGCCCGTCACGTATTTTACTTAAACATTTGATCCCTAATGCGATGGGTCCGATTATCGTTACGATTACGATGACGGTGCCAAACGCAATTTTCGCGGAAGCATTCCTGAGCTTCCTTGGTCTTGGCGTTCAATCGCCGGCCGCGTCACTTGGTACTTTGATTAATGACGCCATTAAGGCGATGACTGTATATCCATGGCGTATGCTGTTCCCGGCAACGCTGATCAGCTTGACCATGCTTTGCTTTAATATTTTCGGTGATGGTCTGCGTGACGCACTTGATCCGAAGATGAAAAAGTAGGAGGTGCAACAATGGAACGTTTGCTCGAAGTGAATGATCTTCGTGTTAATTTCAAAGTTCGCGGCGGTACTGTACAAGCAGTACGCGGTGTTAACTTTCATATAAATAAAGGCGAAGCAGTAGCAATCGTTGGTGAGTCCGGCTGTGGTAAATCCGTAACAGCTCAAACGCTGATGCGCCTTATCCCAAGCCCGCCTGCCATGACAAGCGGTTCGATTATGTTCAAAGGACAAGAAATCTTGTCGAAGACGGCCAAAGAGATGGAGAACATCCGCGGTAAAGAGATGGGTATGATCTTCCAGGATCCAATGACTTCGCTTAACCCAACGCTTACAATTGGCCGTCAAATTACAGAAGGTCTTATCAAGCATCAAAACATGAGCGCTTCGGCTGCTCGTGCTCGTGCAATAGAAATGCTGAGTCTCGTTGGTATTCCAAACCCTGCAGCACGCTTTAACCAATACCCGCATGAGTTCTCCGGTGGTATGCGTCAGCGTGGCATGATTGCCATTGCGCTTGCATGTAATCCTTCGCTTCTTATTGCGGATGAGCCAACAACAGCGCTTGACGTTACGATTCAGGCGCAAATCCTGCGCGTGATGAAAGATCTGCAGGAGCGTATGGGCACATCGATTATCCTGATTACGCATGACCTTGGCGTAGTAGCGGATATTTGCGATCGCGTTATTGTTATGTATGCAGGTAAAGTTGTAGAGAGCGGCACGAAATGGGAGATCTTTAAAAATCCGAAGCATCCTTATACAAAAGGTCTGCTTCGTTCTGTGCCTCGTCTTGACCAGAGAAAAGATGAGCCGCTTATTCCGATCTTTGGTACACCGCCGGATCTGATCAAGCCGCCGGCTGGCTGCAGCTTCTGCGCGCGTTGTGATGAAGCGATGCGTGTCTGCATTGACAATGATCCGGAGCTTCTGCCGGTAGACGGCAATGAGTCACATACTTCGGCCTGCTGGATGGCACATCCATACGCGAAGCCTGCGAAACAGGAGGTATCCGTATGAGTGAGCCGTTAGTAAAGGTTAATAATCTGCGCAAGTTCTTTAACTTGGGCGGAGGCAATATTCTGAAGGCGGTCAACGAGATCGACTTCTCTATCGCAAAAGGCGAGACGGTTGGTGTCGTTGGCGAATCCGGCTGCGGCAAATCGACGGCAGGACGTACGATCTTGCGTTTGTACGAGCCAACCAGCGGCAGTGTCACGTTTAACGGTGAAGATATCTACAAACTGAAAGGCGCTAAGCTCAAGCAAATGCGCCGTGATATGCAGATGATTTTCCAGGACCCGTACGCATCGCTTAACCCACGGATGACGATTACCGATGTAATCGGCGAGGCGCTTGATATTCATGGTTTGGCAGCAAGCCGTGCAGAGCGTAAACGGAGAGTTGAGGACCTTCTTGATCTGGTAGGTCTAAATCCTGACCACGCTACCCGTTACCCTCATGAGTTCTCAGGCGGCCAGCGTCAGCGTATTGGTATTGCCCGCGCACTTGCGGTCGACCCGAAGTTTATTATCGCGGACGAGCCAATCTCGGCGCTTGACGTATCGATCCAAGCACAGGTCGTTAACCTGATGCAGGATTTGCAGCGCAAAATGGGCCTGACTTACTTGTTCATTGCTCATGACTTGTCGATGGTTAAGCATATCAGTGACCGTGTTGCAGTTATGTACTTGGGTAAAATCGTTGAGCTTGCGGAGAGCAGCGAGCTGTATGGCAGCCCAGCGCATCCGTATACACGCGCTCTGCTTTCGGCTAATCCGATTCCAGATCCAGAAATCGAAGCAACCCGGGAGCGAATTGTGCTGACCGGCGATTTGCCGAGCCCGATTAATCCGCCTTCAGGCTGTCAATTCCATACTCGCTGCCCGATGGCAACGGATAAATGTAAGACAGTTGAACCTAAGCTGGTAGAGGTGAAAAAGGGGCATTATGCTTCTTGTCACTACGCATCGGTATAATTTTACAGGACGAAGCAGAAGTTACTTCTGTTTCGTCCTTTTTTTTTGTGGTAAATCTGTCTTTATATAGCCATAAAACTCTGGATGCATCAGAGGGGGCAGAGTGATATAATTAACGGGATTGTGTCCAAGACTATAGGGATAACATTTTCAAACAGGAGGAATTACGCTCCATGAGCAAAGTGGTTATATGCGACCATCCATTGATTCAGCATAAGCTGACCTTTATTAGAAACAAAGATACCAATACGAAGGATTTTCGTGAACTGGTTGACGAAGTAGCCACCTTGATGGCTTATGAAATTACAAGAGATATACCCCTTGATACCATTACGGTTGAGACGCCAGTCGCAACTACGGAAGCAAAAGTCGTATCCGGTCGGATGCTTGGACTTATTCCGATCCTGCGAGCGGGACTTGGTATGGTGGAAGGGATGCTGAAGCTGATTCCGGCTGCAAAGGTTGGTCATATCGGCCTTGTCCGTGACCACGAAACACTTCAGCCTTTGGAATATTACATTAATTTGCCGACAGACGCAGCTAATCGCCAACTGATTGTTATCGATCCGATGCTTGCTACAGGCGGCTCTGCTATTGCAGCTATCAACTCGCTGAAGAAGCGCGGGTGTGATCAAATAAGGCTGATGTGCCTTATTGCAGCCCCGGAAGGTGTGAAAGCGGTACAGGATGCTCATCCTGACATTGATATTTATTTGGCCGCATTGGATGATGCCTTGAATGAAAAAGGCTACATCGTGCCAGGTCTCGGCGATGCCGGTGACCGATTGTTCGGCACGAATTAATATAAGCAAACAAAAATAGGCGTTGCTTACGAAGTATGAATTGTCGCAAATCGCTCGCTAAACGAGCTATTTAGGCAACTATTTGATGCTTACGAGGTATGAATTGTAACAAATTCGCTCTAAAAGAGCTCTTTAGGTCACCATTTAATGCTTTCGAAGTATGAATTGTCACAAATCGCTCTTTAAACGAGCTATTTAGGCAACTATTCATTTTAGGAGTGAGTCTTTTTGTCCAAACTGAAAGTAATGACGATTTTTGGTACCCGTCCGGAAGCTGTAAAGATGGCTCCGCTCGTGCTGGAATTAAACAAGCACTCTGATCAGATCGAGTCGATCGTATGTGTAACGGCACAGCACCGCCAAATGCTGGACCAAGTGCTTGATTTCTTTGAGATTCAGCCCAACTATGATCTGAATGTCATGAAAGACCGCCAGACACTGACAGAGACGACCGTCCGTGTTCTAGAAGGTCTTGATCCTGTGCTTACGGAAGCAAAGCCGGATATCGTGCTTGTGCATGGCGACACGCAGACGACATTTCTCGCCAGCTACGCTTCCTTCCTGAAGCAGATTCAAGTTGGTCATGTCGAAGCTGGTCTTCGCACATGGAATAAGCTCTCGCCATATCCGGAAGAGATGAACCGCCAGCTGGCAGGCGTGCTGTCGGATGTTCATTTTGCCCCTACGGAATGGTCGGCAGGCAATCTGCGCAAAGAGAACAAGTCAGAAGCTTCGATCTATGTGACTGGCAATACGGCAACTGACGTATTCCAATACACAGTAGATCCATCATTCTCTCATCCCGTTATTGAATGGGCGAAGGGCAAACGTATGATTCTGATGACAGCACATCGCCGGGAAGCGCTTGGCGAGCCTCATCGTAATATTTTCCGCGCCGTGAAACGAATTGCTGACGAGCATGAAGATGTAGCGATCGTGTACGCGGTTCATCCGAACCCTGCTGTTAGAGAACCAGCTAACGAAATTCTAGGCAATCATCCGCGTATTCAATTGATTGAGCCGCTTGATGTATTTGAATTCCATAACTTTTATCCTCATGCGTATATGATTTTGACGGATTCTGGCGGTTTGCAGGAAGAAGCACCGTCCTTTGGCGTGCCGACACTTGTGCTTCGTGATACAACAGAGCGTCCAGAAGGTATCGAGGCGGGAACACTTGAGCTGGTAGGTACGGATGAAGAGCAAGTATACAGCCGTGCACGTGCGCTCCTTAATGATGCTGCCTTGTACGAAAAAATGAGCAAATCTGCCAATCCTTACGGTGACGGACAAGCTTCCGTCCGCATTGTACAAGCGATTTTGCATCATTTTGGCAGAACTAGCGAGCGGCCTGAGACGTTCACACAACGTTCATAGTTTCACAAGCGGACAGCTGCTAGATAAGCAATATACAGCATACAGTGGTACTGTACGGTTTAGCGTTCGGAAAATCCTTTATTTACAAGGATTTTCGGGCCGCTGTTCACTAAATGTTTGAATTTAAATGAATTGACAAAAGTTTAACAGCTTCGATAAAATAAATGAGAGTTTTGGAGTGATTCTGCATGGATCCATCCAAAGAACAACCGTCTAAAGAGAATCAGAATAAGTCGGATCATGGCAGTTTCGGAGACGACCCTTGGAGAGCGATGGGATTGGTCGGCACTATTGGGGCCGATCTAGCCGCATGTCTGGGGCTTGGCTACTGGCTCGGTCATAAAGCCGATCTTGCAAACGGTACCGAATACTACTCCATTATTGGATTGGTCGCGGGACTTGCAATAGGCATCATTACGGTCATATTCCTGATTCGGACGTTTGCGGGAGGCAAAGCGAAATAATGGACGATTTGTCGGCCCACTTGAAAGCCGTTACAAGAGTTACTTTCTTATTCATGTCCCTATGCTGTATCGCTTGGGCGTTACTGCCCGACTATGAAAGCTGGTGGGGCGGGCTTATGATCGGAGGAGCGGCCAGTCTGGTGAATGCTAGACTGCTTGGCTGGAAGGTTACGAAGATCGGGGCGAATGCTGCTGTGCAAGGTACGAAAAGGATGAATATTGGCTTTTTCACCCGCGCATGCATCGCGTTATTGGCAGTTGTGATTGCGACACAAACATACACGTTTCAGCTTTCAGCGACTGTTGCCGGATTATTTGTCGCACAATTGGCAACACTCATACTGGGATTTTTGTCCAGACGAAAGTTGATGGCGTCAAATCCTACCGATGAAAGGGGTGAAAAATAACTAATGGATCATATTTCTCCTATCGTTCATGTAGCTGGAATTGAGTTTGATTTGGCCGTAATCGCTATGATTTTGATCACTAGCATCATTGTCTTTGTTCTCGCGAAGCTCGCAGTGAGAAACATCTCGGTTACGAATCCGACGAAACTTCAGAATTTCTTGGAGTGGGTTATCGAATTCGTTCAGAACATTATCGGTACGTCTATGGACCTCAAGAAAGGCCGTCCATACCTTATTCTCGGTCTTACCCTGATTATGTATATTTTTGTGGGTGATATGCTTGGCCTGCCGCTTGGTATTGTCACTGAAGCACATCACGGTGCAACTGTCTTCGGTATGAACTTGGATCTGGGCGGTGAGGAAGAAGCGCATATTGCATGGTGGAAATCACCAACTGCGGATGTTGCAGTAACAGGTGCTTTGACAATCATCGTAATCCTCTTGACGCATATCGAAGGTCTTCGACTTAACACGAAGCATTACCTGAAACACTATGTAGAACCGCATTGGCTCTTCCTGCCACTCGCATTGATCAAAGAAGTATCGAAACCGTTGTCGCTTGCTTTGCGTCTTTACGGTAACATCTTCGCAGGCGAGGTCATGATTGCCGTAATCCTCGGGATGGGTGTTTGGGGTATTCCAGCGCTTGTCGTGTGGCAAGGTTTCAGCGTATTCGTAGGTGCAATACAAGCATTCGTATTCTGTATGCTGACGATGGTTTATATGTCACAAGCAATTGTGCATGAAGAACATGGCGAACAGCATTAATGGCTTCAAACCGGCGGAATACCGGCGGTCAATATAAAAAAACTATTTTCACGAAAATTGAGGAGGATTTTTCTAATGGGAGCATTGGCATTAGTTGCAGCAGCAATTGTATTTGGTTTGGGCGCACTTGGCGCAGGTATTGGTAACGGTCTGATCGTAGGTCGTACAGTTGAGGGTATTTCCCGTCAACCAGAACTTCGTGGTACTCTTCAAACAACTATGTTTATCGGTGTCGCTCTGGTCGAAGCACTTCCAGTTATCACACTGGTACTTGCGTTCATCTTCTTGGGCAAATCCTAATAACAAGTTTAGACACATGGCGGGGAGTGGCTTTGCCTTCTCGCCTTCCTTTTTGTTCGGCCCTTTGAGCCGTTCATGTAATGAACCGACTTTTCGAACGAATTTGTTTTAAGCTATAGAAGGGAGTGACGTTTTTTGCATATCGTATGGTCGAGTCTTATCATTCAGTTGATCGCCTTCGGGATCCTTCTGTACTTGCTGAAACGCTACGCGTTTGGTCCTTTGCTGGGCATCATGGAACAGCGCAGGCAGTATGTCGCAGAGCAAATTGCTAATGCGGAGACTAGCAAGAAAGAAGCTGAGCAGCAACTGGAGCAACAGAAACAAGCACTTCAGGAAGCTCGTAAAGAAGCTTATGACATTATTGAGCAAGCTAGAGCTACAAGCTCGAAACAAGCCGATGACATTATTCAAGTTGCGAAATCCGAATCCACTCGTCTGAAAGACGAAGCGGTTAAAGATATCGAGAGCGAGAAAAACAAAGCGGTTGCTGCACTTCGCGAAGAGGTTGGCGGCATTTCTGTCAAAATCGCGTCGAAAATTATCGAAAAGCAAGTGGACGAGAAATCCCAAGAGCAATTGGTTAACCAATACCTTAAAGAGGTTGGAAGCAAATGAGCCGGGATACCGTCGTAGCGAAGCGCTACGCTAAAGCACTGTTTGAACTCGCTCAAGAGCAAGGCATCGTAACGGAAACGGAAGATCAGCTGAAACTGATCGTTCAAGGGTTGAAGAATGAACCCGAAGCACGTAAGTTCCTTGAACTTCCAAGCATCGAACCGAACAAAAAAATCGCTGTGCTGAAAAGTGCATTTGGCGATCATGTATCGGCGCTCGTCCTTCATACGCTTGAACTTATTCTTGTACGCGGACGCCAAGAGCTGATCTCTGATGTGTACACTGCGTATACAAAAATCGCCGGCGAATCGCTCGGTCAAGCACATGCGGTTGTGTACACAGCCCATAACTTGTCGGATGCAGAACTGGCTGAGGTAGAAGTAAGCTTTGGCAAGCTCAGCGGCAAGAAAATTGTTGCGGAACAAATCGTTAAACCAGATTTGCTTGGCGGCGTACAAGTACGCATCGGCGATCGTCTGTATGATGGCAGCCTGTCCGGCAAGCTGGAACGTTTACAAAAATCGTTTAAAATCTAATGCATGTAGATAGGGGTGAACGAATTGAGTATCAGACCTGATGAAATCAGCACGCTGATTAAACAACAGATCGAACAATATAAATCCGAAATTCAAGTCGTTGACGTCGGCACCGTAATCAATGTCGGTGACGGTATTGCCCGCGTACACGGCTTGGAAAATGCGATGCAGGGCGAACTGCTCGAATTCTCCAACGGCGTAGTAGGCATGGCGCTCAACTTGGAAGAAAGCAACGTTGGTGTCGTTATCCTGGGTCCTTACACGGACATTCGCGAAGGCGACCAAGTAAAACGTACGGGCCGCATCATGGAAGTACCAGTAGGCGAAGAGCTTCTGGGCCGCGTTGTAAACCCGCTGGGTCAGCCGCTTGACGGCAAAGGCCCAATCAACACTACTCAATTCCGTGCGATTGAATCCCCGGCTCCGGGCGTTATCGATCGTAAATCGGTACATGAGCCAATGCAAACAGGTATTAAAGCAATCGACGCAATGGTACCAGTTGGCCGTGGTCAACGTGAGCTGATCATCGGCGACCGTCAAACAGGTAAAACAGCGATTGCAATCGATGCAATCATCAACCAAAAAGGCAACGGCGTGAAATGTATCTACGTTGCAGTTGGTCAAAAACAATCCACTGTTGCTGGCGTTGTGGAAACACTTCGTAAACACGGTGCACTTGATTACACAATCATCGTAACAGCTGGCGCATCCGAACCAGCTCCATTGCTCTTCCTGGCTCCTTATGCAGGCTGCTCGATGGGTGAGTACTTCATGTACAAAGGCGAGCATGTTCTCGTTATCTATGATGACTTGTCGAAACAAGCGGCTGCATACCGCGAATTGTCCCTGTTGCTCCGCCGCCCACCGGGTCGGGAAGCATACCCAGGTGACGTATTCTACCTGCACTCCCGTTTGCTCGAGCGCGCTGCTAAACTTAGCGACGCACTTGGCGGCGGCTCGCTGACGGCTCTGCCGTTCATTGAGACTCAAGCATCTGACGTATCGGCTTACATTCCTACGAACGTAATCTCGATCACAGACGGTCAGATCTTCCTTGAAGCGGACCTGTTCTACTCCGGCCAACGTCCGGCAGTAAACGTAGGTATCTCGGTATCTCGTGTAGGTGGTTCCGCTCAAATTAAAGCAATGAAGAAGGTAGCCGGTACGCTCCGTCTGGACCTTGCAGCTTATCGTGAGCTTCAAGCGTTCTCGCAGTTCGGCTCCGATCTTGATAAATCGACACTTGCCCGTCTGAACCGCGGTGCTCGTACGATGGAAATTCTGAAGCAAGGCGTTAACCAGCCGATGCCGGTTGAGAAGCAAGTTATCTCGATCTACTCCGCAGTTAAAGGCCATCTGGATGACATTCCAGTTGCAGACATTCTGCGCTTCGAAAAAGAATTCCTGGCATTCCTGGATTCCAACCACCCAGAAATCGGCGAATCCATCCGTACAACAAAAGACCTCGTTGCTGACAACGAGAAAGCTCTTGTTGACTCGATCAACAAGTTCAAGAAAAGCTTTTCTGTAACGGCTTAATCGGCCTATCGAATAAATGCCTTGCGCCCGACTTCGTATGGGCGCAGGCGCTTACTCCTACCAACACCAGGCTTTGTATGTCCTTTTTTGTGAAATGTATCGAACGCGTGGCGTTTGTGAAAGGAACTGTATGAACCGCAGAGTTTACGTGCCGCTTTTGAATCTGTATCCTCACCGCTAGGTGATAGTTCTAAAGGATACAGATTCAATGGCGGCCAAGGTGAAATATAGATTCCTGGAACAAAGAGCCCTGCGAACGGTCCATTCGACAACTGAACAGCAAAGCAACAAAGGCGGGTGACAATGCAATGGCAAAAGGCATGCGCGACATTAAGCGCGAGATCAAAAGTAAACAAAACATGAAGCAAATCACGAAAGCGATGGAGATGGTTGCCGCTTCGAAGCTCAGAAGAGCACAAGAAGCATCAACGAAAGCCCGTCCTTATTCGGATAAGCTGAAGGAAGTTGTAGCTAGTATCGCAGCAGGCTCTAAAGGTGTGAAACACCCGATGCTGGAAACGCGTCCGGTGCAAAAAACGGGTTACCTCGTTATCACATCCGACCGTGGTCTTGCTGGTGGCTATAACGCCAACGTTCTTCGTAAAGTAACACAAACGATTCGCGAAAAGCATAAATCGAGTGATGAGTACGTATTGTTCGTCATCGGACGTAAAGGCCGGGATTACTTCCGCCGCCGCAATATGCCGATCATCGATGAGGTAATCGGTCTGTCCGATTCACCGACATTCGCTGACATCAAATCGGTCGCTTATAACGCAGTCAAAATGTTCTCTGAGGGCAAATACGATGAGCTGTACATCTGCTACAACCAATTCGTAAATGCAATTACTCAAATCCCTACAGAAACGCGTTTGCTTCCACTGCAGGAAGTAAGCGGCAACGGTCCGGTAACTTCGTACGAGTACGAGCCGTCCCCGGAAGGTGTTCTGGAGGTACTGCTGCCTAAATATGCGGAGACGCTTATTTACAGCGCGGTGCTTGACGGGAAAGCCAGTGAGCAGGGCGCTCGCATGACAGCCATGGGCAGTGCGACGAAGAATGCTAGCAAAATGATCAGTCAATTGACGCTGACCTATAACCGGGCACGTCAAGCGGCGATTACGCAAGAGATCTCGGAGATCGTTGCAGGTGCGAACGCACAGGCATAAGGCATATAGAAGTAAAAGAAAGTACCAGGAGGGAAAACCATGAAAAAAGGACGCGTAGTATCCGTCATGGGTCCAGTCGTTGACTTGGAGTTCGAACGCGGTAACCTGCCGGAAATCTTGAACGCCGTTAAAATCGTTCAAGATGCCCCAGCAGGCGGCATCAATATTAATTTGACGCTTGAAGTAGCAGTTCATCTGGGTGATAACCTGGTTCGTGCTGTTGCGATGAGCACAACTGACGGTCTGGTTCGCGGCATGGAAGCTGTAGACACAGGCGCGCCAATCACAATTCCAGTTGGTGCACCAACACTCGGCCGTGTATTTAACGTACTGGGCGAGCCTATCGACCAAGCAGGCGACGCAACTTCGGAAACTAATCTTCCGATTCACCGTCAAGCTCCTGCATTCGATGAATTGTCGACACAATCGGAAATTCTCGAAACAGGTATTAAAGTTATCGACTTGCTCGCTCCTTACGCTAAAGGCGGTAAAATTGGTCTGTTCGGCGGCGCGGGCGTAGGTAAAACGGTAACAATTCAAGAGCTGATCAACAACATCGCACAAGAGCATGGCGGTATCTCCGTATTTGCTGGCGTAGGCGAGCGTACTCGTGAAGGTAATGACCTTTACCACGAGATGAAAGATTCCGGCGTACTGAGCAAAACAGCGATGGTATTCGGACAAATGAACGAGCCTCCAGGCGCACGTCAACGTGTAGCTTTGACAGGTTTGACAATGGCTGAATACTTCCGTGATGCAGAAGGCAAAGACGTACTTCTGTTCGTCGATAACATCTTCCGCTTCACACAAGCAGGTTCCGAGGTTTCGGCCCTTCTTGGACGTATGCCATCCGCGGTAGGCTACCAGCCAACACTGGCAACTGAAATGGGTCAATTGCAAGAGCGTATCACGTCGACGAAAAAAGGCTCGGTTACTTCGATCCAAGCGATCTACGTACCTGCCGATGACTACACTGACCCGGCTCCTGCAACGACGTTTGCTCACTTGGACGCTACAACTAACCTTGAGCGTAAAATCTCCGAGATGGGTATCTTCCCAGCGGTAGATCCACTTGCTTCGTCGTCCCGTCTTCTTAACCCAGAAATTCTGGGCGAAGAGCATTATAACGTAGCTCAAGGCGTTAAGAAAATTCTTCAACGCTACAAAGAGCTTCAAGATATCATCGCAATCCTTGGTATGGACGAGTTGACGGAGGAAGATAAGCTGACTGTATCGCGTGCGCGCCGCATTCAATTGTTCCTGTCCCAACCGTTCCACGTTGCTGAACCGTTCACAGGTATCAAAGGTAAATACGTACCTGTTAAAGAATCTGTTCGCAGCTTTAAAGAAATTCTCGAGGGCAAACATGACGACCTTCCGGAAGAAGCTTTCCGATATGTAGGTGTGATTGAAGAGGCCGTGGAGAAAGCCAAAACGCTGTAATAGCGAAAGGCGGGAGGATTCCACATGAGTACTTTTCTAGTTGAAATCGTAACTCCGGAGCGCAAGGTTTATGCAGAAACGGCTAATATGGTCAGTGTTAAAGGTATCGCGGGTGAGCTCGGTATTTTGCCGAACCATATCCCACTCGTAACACCGCTGCGTATTGCACCGATCAGCATTAAGCGCGAAGGCAACAAAGTAGACGTTCTGGCTGTTGGCGGAGGTTTCATTGAAGTCCGTAAGGACAAAGTGGTTATCCTTGCTGAAAGCGCGGAGCTGGCTTCAGAAATTGATGTCAATCGTGCGCAAGCTGCGAAACAACGTGCTGAAGAGCGCCTGGCAGCTAAACGCGACGAGGTTGATTTCAAACGTGCAGAGCTTGCTCTGCAACGTGCATCGAACCGGATCAACGTTACAGAGCGTTAATAACAAGCGCCGTTCAGATCTCATCAGAGATCTGGACGGTGTTTTTTTAATTAATGAAATAATACATAAAGCCGACTTGTGTCTCATTGACTTCAATAGGACTATCTCTCACAATAGGGATAAATAACGGGTCGATTGGAAGGAGACACGAGGGACATGATTGATGTCCATACGCACATATTACCTGGAATCGACGATGGAGCAGCTGATTGGGAGTATTCCATCAAGCTAGCTCGCGCTGCGGCTGCGGAAGGCATAACTGGCATTGTCGCAACACCGCATCATTATGATGGCAAATACAGTAATGATGTTGAGACGGTCAAGGCATTGACCGAGGAGCTGAACGGGAAGTTGACTGAGCTGGATATCCCTGTTCGGATACTGCCTGGTCAAGAGATTCGGGCCCATAATGATTTTCTAACGAACTGGCAAAGCGGCAAGTTGCTGCCGATGGGGTTATCGTCATATGTGTTGATTGAGATGCCATCCTCTCAAATACCAAGGTCGATGGAACAAATCGTATATGAGTTGCGCTTGCTTGGCATTCGTACTGTAATCGCCCATCCAGAGCGTAATGCGGAAGTCGTACAGGAACCGAACCGTCTCGCTGAGTTGGTAGAGCTTGGGGCGTATGCACAGGTGACGACCCATTCCTTACTGGGAGGCTTCGGCAGGGGGATTGAGAAGGCTGCTTGGACATTATGCCGGCGTGGACTCATACATATTGTCTCTTCGGATGCTCATCATCTGGAGTGGCGTGGTTTCCGTATGAAAGAGGCATATGAACGAGTGGAACAAGAGCTTGGTCCAGCCTGGAGACGTTACTTCGAGCGTAATGCGCAGGCGATCTGGGATGCTAGAAGCTTAACCGACCAGCCTACCATTCTACAGGCAACAACCAAGACGGCCGGCTGGAATAAAATTAAGTCATTGTTCGGAAAATAGACAACTTTAAGCTGATTTATTTGGTAAAAATTAGAAACATATGATAGGGAGGCTGTCTCAAGGTTCGGTTTATGAGCCTGAAGACAGCCTTTTTTCGTGGAAAATAGTGCTTTTGTAACAAGAATGTTTAAGAAATTATACAAAACGACGAAAAATACCTTACATATCTATCAAATTTTCTCAAATCTTATGTTAGTATATATGACATAACTACTAGATGACCAGGATATGGGGGATGTATCATGTTCGACTGGCTTGGTGCGAAAAAAGGGCTGCCGCTTTGGGTGTCGTGGCGTTTGAATCGCGGGATGAAGAAAGATGTTGAACAGATTTTTGAAGGAATTGCAGAGACGCGCAAGGAGCTGTTAACTTCTTGGGCTCAAGAATATTGGGGGCATCTGGAGCGCCTTGCAGAGCAGGTGGAAGCTGTTGCAGCGCTGGGTCAACTGGGTCAACTGGGCCATCAGGAGGAACATGGACCACAGATTGGCAGATTACTAGAACGTACATACGCAAGGGGTAATGATTGGACGGAAATATTCCTCCTTGATGAGAACGGGCAGGTTGAAGTGTCGACTTATGATAAACATAGAGGGACGAGCTATAGCGACGGCAGTATTTTGGCTCCGGGACTTACCTATGTGAGAGCGGGCGGTGTTCCGCGTCCTTGCTTGTTTGGACCATTTGGCGATCCGGTTACGTTAAAGCTAGGCCCAAGATCGTCCTCTTTCCACGACAAAATGACGCTTCTGTTCATCTACCCGCTAGTCATCAATGGAAAGTATGCAGGAGCTCTATGCGGACGTGTGCCAAATGACGTGCTTGGTGATCTGATACAACGGGAATCGGGGCATGTCTACCCGGACTCGGGTGATAATTATCTGTTTATGGCGAAGCCGCATTTGAATCAGCAGATTGCGCTGGGTACAGCATTATCGCGCAGCCGCTTCGAGGACCGGACGTTTACGCATGGTGAGAACTTGAAGGACGGGGTCACAACAGACTGGGGCATTGTTTCCATTAAGGAGCATACGGAGCTTGAGATTGTGTTCACGGACCCTGCGACCGATGAGCTGCATCCAGGCGTTCGGAGTACGATCGACAATGGCAGTAATTTGTTTGTTGAATTTCCAGGTTACTCCGATTATCGGCATATCCCGGTTATCGGGAAAGGGCTTACCTTACAGCTTCCGCATTGCCCGGATGTATGGGGGATGATGTGTGAAGGTGACCTTGAAGAGGTATACCGGACTCGAAGCATCAGATGGCGTCTTAGCAGGCTGCAGTTGTGGCAGACCCTTGTACAAGCTGTGCTGACAACCGTGCTGGTAGCTGTGCTTGCGGGACAAGCTCCGGTCTGGGTCACCGCGGCGGCGGCAGGCGTATGGACACTAGTGTTTGGGCAGCTATTCGCAGGTGCGCTGCAGCGTAAGGAATCTCACCGGGTTGTCCGCAATTTGCGTCGTATTAATCGGTTCATTCGCATTAATGCCGAAGGTAAGGGCGATTTGACGCAGCGCCTGGAACCGGCCAAGTTCGATAATGACGAGACAAGGGAACTCGCGAAGTGGATTAACAATATGATCGATTCCCTGGAAGGCATCATGCTGAAGGTGAAGCTGGCCGCGTCGGATGTATTATCCAGTCAGCATGTGATGAATGAATCGGCAGCCGTAACCGCGAAATCTACCGAACGCGTCAGCCGGAAGATTGGGGATATGATCGGAAGTATCCGTCATCAACTGAAGGATATTGATATGGCTAAACAGTCAGCGGATGAGATGCGGGATACCCTTCGTTTGCTGGAGCTGCAGGCCGCTGAGCAAATAGCAGTAGCTCAGTCCGAGGTAGACCGGATTGGTGATAAAATGCAGCATATCTCCACCAAAGTTGGCGATACGAACGATACGATCAGAAGGTTTATGCATACGGTTGATGAGATCCGCGGCGTGCTGCAGGTGATCGAGGAAATATCCGCACAGACGAATTTGCTGGCACTGAATGCATCAATTGAAGCAGCACGTGTAGGTGAACAAGGACGCGGCTTCGCCGTTGTTGCATCGGAGATCCGTAAACTTGCGGATATGACCCGCCGCTCAACAGAGGAAGTTCATCAAATTACTCATCAGATTTATGAAGAAGCCAAGCAGGCTTATACCTCGATGGACGAAGGGACACAGGTTGTCGAGGAAGGGACAAAGCTGGTAGCTGCAGCAGCCAGCACGCTGCAGACGGCACAAAGCGA
Organism: Paenibacillus sp. YAF4_2; assembly: GCF_052113225.1. Taxonomy (NCBI): domain Bacteria; kingdom Bacillati; phylum Bacillota; class Bacilli; order Caryophanales; family Paenibacillaceae; genus Paenibacillus; species Paenibacillus sp. YAF4_2. Next base: position 114,666 of record NZ_JBFRCT010000011.1, on the reverse strand, counting down.
GGACAGCCGGAAATCGCAGGTCGTAGACGAAGTCGTCAAGCTGATGGAGCGTATTGCACTCGTAAGTCTGGAGAACGGCAAAGTCTCCTCTGACGTTGAAGGCAAGGTGCAGGAGTTGATCGGGGAAATGGACAGCGTGCGCCAAACCTCGGAAGGTGTAGAGTCCATCACCAAGTTCCTGCAGCAGCTGGTTGGCCAGTTCAAGCTGACTGAATCCAGACTGAGATAGCTAGAGAATGGAAAGGAATGAATTGGAGAACGCCAAAAGGATGCTACTGCATCGTTTTGGCGTTTTTTTTGCTGTGCGGGGGAGGGGCAGGTGAAGGCAGGGGATGACTTAACGATACCGGACATCGTAAGGTTATTTCATAGAGCAGACGTGGCTACAAGCCGAGGATTGTGTTGTCCAATGCGAGGGAGATCACCTGTCGATTCGTCAAAAACCGCGCCATTACTGGCTTGTTCGGATTTTATGGTCATGGAATCGAACAACTCTGTCATAGACTACTGTGGAAGCATTTGTTATAATTGTGAAGAAAATTGACCAAGCGGCTGGTCCGCTTTGACGGAGGTTATGGTGTGGACAATTACGTCAACCAGTATGTCGTCGTGGCTATTTTTATTTTGCTGGGCATCTTACTCCCGGCTGTGGCACTGACCGTCGGAAGACTGCTCAGACCGCATAAACCGAATGATCCGAAGCGAACAACCTACGAGAGCGGCAATGAGCCGGTTGGCGAAGGTCAAGTGCGTTTTAACATTCGGTATTACATGTTTGCACTAATGTTTGTCATCTTTGATGTGGAAACCGTTTTCTTATATCCTTGGGCCGTTGCGTATAATAAGCTCGGCCTTTTTGTGCTAGTTGAGATGTTCATATTTGCGGCAATGCTGTTTATCGGACTCCTCTATGCCTGGAAAAAGAAGGTGCTGAAATGGAATTCAGTTTAGAGTCGATATCGCTGGAAGAGCGCAAGGAATTAGAACGTAATGTATTTATGGGAACACTGGAGCAATTGAAGGCTTGGGCACGGAGCAATTCCCTTTGGCCGCTGACCTTTGGTCTCGCCTGCTGTGCTATTGAAATGATGGGAACCGGAGCCTCCCATTACGATCTCGACCGGTTTGGAGTCATGTTCCGAACCTCTCCGCGCCAGTCCGATGTTATGATTGTAGCGGGTACCGTTACGAAAAAAATGGGTCCGCTGCTGCGTCGTTTATACGACCAGATGCCTGAGCCTAAATGGGTTATTGCGATGGGTTCCTGCGCAACCGCAGGTGGTCCTTACATCAAGTCTTATGCAGTCATGAAGGGTGTCGACCAGATCGTTCCCGTGGATGTGTACATACCAGGCTGTCCGCCTAATCCGGCGGCGTTGATCTACGGCATTAACAAGCTGCAAGAAAAAATCCGTTACGAGGCGAAAACCGGAAAGCGGGTGACGGAGCGATGAGTGAGGAGAAGGACGAAGAGAAGCAGGTTGAAGAGTCGGCGAAAGAGGCTTCAAGTTCAAAGGAAACGCCAGTAGAGTCGCCGACTTCAGAGGCGGATACCGTCGTCTCGGCGGGCAGCGCAACGCTAGAGAAGGCGTCTGCAGCAGCAGGCGACAGCGAGCCATCAGTAGCGAGCGTAGCGGAAGCGGCGACGGATATGGAGCGGGAAGCGAAGCTGAAGGCTGCAGCGGAAGCGCGGGCGGCAAGAGCGGCAGCGAAGGAAGCTGCGAATGCGGAGGGAGCACCGGAAGCGGCGACGGATCCAGAGCGGGAAGCGAAGCTGAAGGCCGCGGCGGAAGCGCGAGCGGCAAGAGCGGCAGCGAAGGAAGCTGCGAATGCAGGCGGCGCGCCAGCGGGAGAAGCGGCGGCGGATCCAGAGCGGGAAGCGAAGCTGAAGGCCGCAGCGGAAGCGCGGGCAGCAAGGGCGGCAGCGAAGGAAGCTGCGAATGCAGGCGGCGCGCCAGCGGGAGAGGCGGCTGAGCCACCTCCACCGCCGCCACCGTCCCCAAAGCAGCCGCAGCTTGATACGGCTGCCCGGTTGATTCGCAGCCTTGTGCATGAGGAAGCGCTGGAGGATGCTTACATCAATGAGATGAATGGGCATATGCCTACTTTCATAGTGAAGAATGAGCATTGGCTTGCTGCGGCTGTACAGCTGAAGCAGCATGAAGAGCTGCATTTTTCCTATCTGCGTAATGTCTCTGGTGTTGATTATGAAACGCATCTGGAGGTTGTCTATCATCTGGTTGATCTGGAAAGCAGGCGTGAGCTGGCTGTGAAGATAAAAGCTGACCGCAGCGCTCCCGTTGTCACTTCCGCGACGCCGGTCTGGGCGACGGCTAATTGGAATGAACGCGAAATTTATGATTTGCTCGGAGTAACTTTCCCGGGCCATCCCGATCTGCGCCGTATTATGATGTCTGACGACTGGGTCGGACACCCTCTGCGTAAAGATTATGAGCCGCTCGATTCGGAGGTGTAGCTGAAGCGTGATTCGTACCGAAGAACTGCTGTTGAATGTCGGTCCTCAACATCCCAGCACGCATGGCGTTTTCCGTATCGTAGTTAAACTGGATGGAGAAGTCATCACGGAAGCAACGCCAGTTATGGGTTATTTGCATCGTGGAACCGAGAAGCTTGCCGAGCAACTGAACTATACGCAGATTATCCCTTATACCGACCGAATGGATTATGTTTCTGCCATGACGAACAATTATGTACTCGTTCATGCCGTGGAGACGATGATGAATCTGGAGATTCCTGAGCGTGCGGAGTTTATGCGCCTCATTGTAATGGAGCTGCAACGAATAGCCAGCCACCTTGTCTGGTGGGGAACTTACCTGCTCGACATTGGTGCGATGAGTCCATTCCTGTATGCTTTCCGCGACCGTGAAATTATTATTAATCTCTTCAACGAGCTCAGCGGCGCAAGATTAACTTACAACTACATGCGTGTCGGCGGGGTAAAGTGGGATGCACCTCCGGGCTGGCTCGATAAAGTACGGGATTTCATCCCATACATGAAAGGCAAGCTGCGGGAGTACGACAAGCTGGTAAGCGGAAACGAGATTTTCCTCGCAAGGATCAAAGGAATTGGCACTTATGATGCGGCAACAGCCATTGATTATGGACTGTCCGGCGCGAACCTTCGTTGTACCGGTGTAGACTGGGATCTGCGTAAGGCGGAGCCGTACAGCTTATATAACCGTTTCGAATTTGATGTACCTCTCGGCAAGAATGGGGACTGCTATGATCGTTATGTTATTCGGCTGGAAGAGATCAGGCAAAGCCTGCGCATCTTAGAGCAAGCGCTTGAGCAAATGCCTTCAGGCGGAGAAACGATGGGGAAAGTACCACGCGCCATTCGTCCTCCGGCAGGAGAAGTGTATGTTCGGATTGAATCACCACGTGGTGAGATTGGCTGCCATATCGTCTCGAAAGGAAAAGCAGAGCCTTACCGTCTGAAATTCCGCAGGCCGTCATTCGTTAATCTGCAGATTCTGCCTAAGCTCCTGGTTGGTGAGACGATGACAAACCTGATTACGATACTCGGCGGCGTCGACATTGTGGTCGGGGAGGTCGATTGCTGATGGGAGCATGGCTGCATGATTCACTCACCTGGAGCGATGCGGTTATTATTTTTCTATGGGCTGTCGTATTCCTGTTCGTTGTACTTGGCTTCGTGACGTATGCCATTTATTTCGAACGGAAGGTTATCGGCTGGATGCAGCTTAGGATCGGCCCAAACCGGGTTGGTCCCTTGGGCATGCTTCAAACGGTAGCGGATATATTCAAACTGCTAATTAAGGAAGACACGATTCCGCGTAAAGCTGACCGCCTCCTATTCGTCCTAGCACCTATTCTCTGCTATGTTCCTGCATTTACGGTATTGGCTGTTATTCCTTATACAGAAAAGCTGTATTTTGCTGATCTGAATGTCGGCCTGCTGTATTATGCGGCACTATCTGGCATCTCGACACTAGCCATCGTTCTTGGCGGCTGGGCATCCAACAATAAGTATGCACTTCTTGGGGGCATGCGCTCTGCCGCACAGATGATCAGCTATGAAGTTCCGCTTGTGATCTCGGTAGTTGGCGTTATACTGCTTAGTGGAAGCCTGAACTTAAGGGATATCGTGGATGCGCAGGCTGGCGGCTGGTTCTGGGATTGGAACTTCCTTCCGCAGATTATTGGTTTTGTTGTCTTTCTCATTGCGGCTGTATCTGAGCTAAATCGTACACCGTTTGACCTGCCAGAGGCGGAGTCGGAGCTGGTTGCCGGTTATCATGTTGAGTACAGCGGTTTCCGCTTTGCGTTCTTCATGCTGTCGGAGTATGTATACGTGTACGCCATCGCAGCGTTAACGACAGTATTGTTCCTTGGAGGCTGGCATGCACCGGCGCCGTTCCTTGATTTTGTACCGGGCATTATCTGGTTCCTGCTCAAATTCGCCTTTATCGTGTTTTTCTTATTTTGGATCAGAGCGACCTTCCCGCGTATTCGCGTCGATCAGCTGATGGGGCTGGGGTGGAAGGTGCTGCTGCCTGTATCGTTATTAAACGTGTTTCTTACGGCGGGGTATCTGGAGCTGTTCGTAAAGTAAGCAATTCTTTAGGGTTATGCTTACGAAGCAAGAATTGCTTCGCAATTCTTTAAGCTAATGCTTACGAAGTAAGAATCATCACGAACAGCCTATTTCAGGCTATTTGTGTGATCATTCTTTAAGCTAATGCTTACGAAGCAAGAATTGCTTCGCAATTCTTTTTAGGAGGACTCGGCCATGAATGGACTTGTGCAAGGGCTTGGCGTGACGCTTAAATCAATGGTATCGAAAAAAGTGACGACTTCTTATCCCGACGAGCCAATTCTTATGCCGGACCGGTTCCGGGGCATTCAACATTTTATTCCCGACCTCTGTATCGTCTGCAACCAGTGCGCAAGAATTTGTCCAACGGACTGTATTACACTGACGGGCAAACCGAATCCCGATCCGACCAAAAAAGTAAAAGTGATTGACACGTTTGATATTAATTTTGAAATTTGCATCTTATGTGATTTATGCACCGAGGTATGTCCGACGGAAGCGATTGTGATGACCAATCATTTCGAGCTGTCAGCCTTCAGCCGGGATGATCTCTTCAAGGATGTACAGTGGCTGACCGATAATAACACGCTTGTACGTCAGGACAATAATAACATCGGAGCTCCTGCGAAAGGAGGCGCCAAATAATTTGTTCAATATTGATTTTAATGGCGAGTTTGCAGCCTTTTTTATCTTCTCGGCAATTATGATCATCGGAGCGGTTCTTATGGTGAGCCTGCAAAAGGTGGTGCATATGGTCATCTCCATGGCAGGGGTGTTCCTTGGCCTTGCTGGGATGTTCGTCCTCCTGGACGCGGAGTTCGTCGCTTTTGTCCAAGTGCTCATCTACGCAGGGGCGGTGTCCATTCTGATGATATTCGGCATTATGATGACGAATCATCAGGCAGTGAAGGCGGATCCAGTAAAGCCGCTCCATGAGACGCTTGCAGCGATTGCGGCGCTTTGTCTGTTCGGAATCTTGTTCTATGCGATCCGGACGACGACTTTCCCAGATATGCAGCCGCTGCAAGGGGTAGAAGATAATACATTTAGTATCGGTGAGTTGTTGTATACAGGTTATGTCGTACCGTTCGAGCTGTTGTCGGTACTGCTGACGGTCGCTTTTATCGGTGCTATCGCACTTGCGAAGAAGGGAGCTGATTAACGATGCTTCCATCCTATCTGACGATGGCAGCGATCCTGTTTTGTATCGGGCTTTATGGAGCGCTCGTGAAACGGAATGCCGTTATTGTCTTGTTATCGATTGAGCTTATGCTGAACGCAGTTAATCTGAATTTGGTCGCCTTTTCAAAATATGGCGTTGTTCCTTCGCTTACCGGCCAAGTGTTTGCTTTGTTTACGATTACGGTCGCCGCTGCGGAAGCCGCGGTTGGAGTAGCTGTGCTGATCGCTCTATTCCGCGCGAGGGGAACAGTCAATATCGATGAATTCGACGAGATGAGGAGGTAATGCACCCGTGGATCACTTTACACAAACGGCTTGGCTGATTCCACTCTTCCCGCTCGCGGCATTCCTCTTATTGACGGCTCTTGGCCGAAGTTATCGGAAAGCAGGCGTGCTGATCGGATCGATTGGCTCGCTTGCTGCGCTTGTGATGTCGCTTCTCGTGTTCTTCGAGAGGCTGGGCTCGGATGCCGTGGATTACAGCAACAGCTTCAAATGGATTGATTTTGGCGACGTGACGTTCCGAATTGGATTCGAAGTAACCAATCTGAACGCTCTAATGCTCGTCATCGTGACGGTTGTCAGTTTTCTGGTGAACGTGTATTCGGCAGGCTATATGAAAAAAGATGAGCGGATTACCGTCTTTTATGGTTATGTGGCGCTCTTTACCTTTGCAATGCTAGGTCTGGTGCTGTCCGATAATATGCTGATCTTCTATATTTTCTGGGAGCTTGTTGGTGTATGTTCCTTCTTACTAGTTGGCTTCTGGTATGCCAAACCTGCAGCCCGGGCAGCTGCGAAAAAAGCCTTTATCGTAACCAGAATTGGCGACGCCGGACTATTGCTAGGCATTATCGTGCTGTTCTGGTATATGCCCGGCCATGCGCTGGATTTCAGCAACATACATAACGTGTTTAATGAAGGGCAGTCTGGTGCGATTACGATGAGCATTACTACCTCGATTGCTCTGCTTCTCTTCATGGGTGTGATCGGCAAATCAGGTCAGTTTCCACTTCATTTGTGGCTGCCGGATGCGATGGAAGGGCCAACGCCTATCAGCGCCTTGATCCATGCAGCAACGATGGTAGCGGCTGGCGTGTTCCTGCTTGCTAGAACGTTTGATATTTTCGAGGCTTCGGCGGCAGCGATGCATACGGTGGCCTACTTCGGCGGATTTACAGCGATATTTGCTGCAACAATCGCTATCGCGCAGAAGGATATAAAGCGAATTCTAGCCTACTCCACAATCAGCCAATTAGGTTACATGGTTATGGCGATGGGACTTGGTTCGATGACAGGAGGCATCTTCCACCTATTCACGCACGCTTTCTTCAAGGCGCTTCTATTCCTTGCAGCAGGCAGCGTCATCCATACGGTTCATACGCAGAACATTCATGAGATGGGCGGCCTTAGCTCCAAGATGCGAGTGACTACATGGACGTTTGCGATAGGTGCCTTATCCTTATCGGGTATTCCACCATTCTCTGGCTTTTGGTCGAAGGATACGATTTTGGCGACTGCTTTGGATGAAAATCCATTCTTGTTCGCCGTTGGATTGGCGGCGGCCTTCTGCACGGCGCTTTATATGTCGAGGTTATTCTTTATCGTATTTACAGGCAAATCCCGCTTACCCCATTCGGTTGAGGTGCGGGAATCCTCTAAGGTCATGACGATTCCACTTCTTGTGCTTGCTGTATTATCGGTTGGTGCCGGGTTTGTCGAGACGCCGTGGAACGGATGGCTTGGCAAATGGCTGACCGGTGGAGCAGAAGAAGCTCATGCCAGCGGGGCAGCGATTGTAGCTTCTATAGCTGTCGGTGTGCTTGGTATTTATATCGGCTGGCTCATGTACGGGAAGAGCAGTATCGAACGCGGCGCGGCTTCGGCACGTATGCCTTGGCTGGCGAATGTGCTGGAGAAGCAGTATTACATTAATGAATTTTATACTGTCGCGATTGTGAAGCCGGTACGTGGTCTGGGCAAAGGGTTAAATGCCGTTGATGAATATGTCATTGGGGGAGCGGTAAGGTTTATTGGCCTTGCGGCAGGAGCGGGCAGTCGGGTGCTGAACAGACTGAATAACGGCCAGACGCAAACTTACGGCTTAACGGCCATGATCGGACTTGTTGTCATTATCGCGGCTATAGTTGGAAGGAGGTTTTGGTAAATGACTGACCTGACCGATCTTCCGATTTTATCGATTATACTGGTTACTCCGCTTATCGGTCTTCTAGTCGTCCTTCTGCTGCCAAAGCATCGTAACCGATGGCTGCAGACGGCTGCCATTATCGCAACACTTATACCACTTGTGCTGTCGTTATGGCTTTATGCCGATTATGACAAGCATCAGGGCGGAAGTGCTTACGAGGAACAGAATGCTTGGGTGGAGGTTCCGCTTAACAAGGAGACACAAGCCTCTAATGGAGTCACCAGCTATACGTTAACGTTCCAATATGATGTTGGCATTGATGGCCTGTCGCTTCCGCTAATTATACTAACAACGCTGATCACCGCAATGGCTGCATTTGCCTCCATTCATGTGAAAAAGCGATGGAAGGCATTTTACGCCTGGTTCCTCCTTCTTGAGACTGGTGTGCTTGGCGTATTTATGGCAAGAGATCTGTTCTTATTTTTTATTTTCTTCGAAATCACGCTTATTGCGATGTACTTCTTGATTGGGATATGGGGCTATTTTAATCGGGAGCGTGCAGCAAATCAGTTCGTCATTTATAACGGTCTTGGCTCCGCTATTATGCTTATTGCTTTTATTCTTCTTGTGAATACGGCAGGCTTCCATATCGACCAGGAAACCTCGTCCTTTGTATACAGCGGCAGTTATGCGGATATCTTCCGCAATCTGGCAGATCCGTCAGCTTGGGTGAATCTTGCTCCCGACCAGGTTGGAGGAATGAATCCATTCCATATGTCGGATACGATGCATACGGTCATTTTTCTGCTGCTTGTGGTGGCATTTGGGATCAAGCTTCCGATTCTGCCGTTCCACACCTGGATGCTGAAGGTCCACAATGAAGCGCATCCGGCGATTGTGATGATACACTCTGGCATCTTGCTGAAAATGGGGGCATACGGCTTGATCCGCTTCGGGATCGTCTTATTCCCTGAACAGGCCAAGGATTGGGCTATTGTATTGGCTTCACTAGGTTTAGCTAATCTGCTGTACGGGGCGCTGGTCGCTTTCCGCCAGACGGAGCTTAAGCTAGTACTCGCTTACTCGTCGATCAGTCATATGGGAATTGTGCTGCTGGGGCTTGCTGCATTTAACGAGATTGGCTTGCAGGGCGCCATTTTCCAGCTAGTATCGCATGGTTTGATCTCGGCATTGCTCTTCTTAATTGTTGGTAGTTTGTATGAGAGAACAAAGACAACGACGTTATCCGAGCTGGGTGGGCTTGCACGATCAATGCCTTTCATCTCGGGGATTCTGCTTGCAGGAGGTCTTGCTTCCTTAGGCTTGCCGGGGATGTCGGGCTTCGTAGGAGAATTTCTCTCTCTGCTGGGGTTGTTTGATACGCAGCCTTGGATTGCCGGATTCTCTGTGCTTGGTGTCATCCTGACAGCTGTTTATATGCTGCGGGCAGCCATGAAGACGACATTTGGCCCTATTGATGAGCGATATCTGGCGGTAAAAGATGCAAGGCTGATTGAAGCTTTACCGATGATCGTACTGCTGGCGTTTATCCTGCTTCTTGGCTGTTTCCCATCCGTACTAACGGATACGCTTCAATACAGCGTTGAAGGCATTTTCAAACCGTTATTTTCGAGTAGGATGGGGGGGTAAGCGATGAACGAATTTATACCGCTGACTTGGCATGATACGCTGTATCTCGCTCCGGAGCTTATCCTGGCCGCCGTGTTTCTTGTTCTGATTGTCACGGACTTACTACTGCCGCAGCGGGTGAACCGATCGATTATTGGCTGGTTGTCGCTGGGAGGCCTGCTGTTATCCTTAGGTTTTGTAATCTGGCGGATGATGGATATGAATCCTTCAGGAGTGTCTGCTGAGGAGGCTGCGCAGGCCGGTCAAGCGATCTCCCTGCTTGGTGCCAGTTATCGGGTAGATGATTACGGCAATCTATTAAAAATTATTTTCCTTATTGGTACGTCCTTGATTGTTCTGATGGCGCTTGGCTCGACGCAGAAGGATGAAGCGGTAACAGATAAAGCCGAGTTTTATTATTTGCTGCTGCCGGCAACGGCAGGTGCTATGATTATGGCTTCCTCCGGCAATTTGGTCACGCTGTATATTGGTCTGGAGCTGCTCAGTATTACAAGCTATGTGCTTGTTGGCTTACGGAAGGGGTCAACCTTGTCGGCAGAGGCGGCATTCAAATATGTCGTGACCGGCGGCATTGCTTCGGCCTTTGTCCTGTTCGGAATGTCTTATCTGTATGGCGTTACCGGCTCGGTCAGCTTGGCCGACTTCCCTTCGGCGCTTCCGCAGGCTTTTACGGATTACAAGGCGCTTGTATACGTCGGCTTCTTCTTCCTGATTGCAGGCTTCGGGATCAAAATCGCCGCTGCACCGTTTCACGCTTGGGCACCAGATGTGTATCAAGGTGCACCAACGCCAATCTCTGCTTTCCTTGCGGTCATCGCGAAAGGAGCTGCGCTGGCAGCGGTATTCCGCTTCTTGTACAGCAGCGCATTTTCCCTGTCAGGTGGCTCTAAGGATCAGGTGGGTGATGATGTCTTTTTCGCCTTACTTGTGATTGCGGCCGCAGCTATGCTGATCGGTACGGTCTCAGCCTTGCGGCAAAAGCAGGCGAAAAGATTGCTCGCATTATCAGGTGTAGCAAACGCAGGTTACTTGCTTGTACCGATTGCGATATCGGTCACGATTATACATAGCAATAACTTCTCGGAGTTTGCTTTCTACCTGGTTGCCTACCTGCTGATGAATGTAGGGGCGTTTGCTGTTGTTACGGTTATTGCACGATCATCGGGACATGAAGAGCTGAAAGGCTTCTCCGGCTTATACTACCGGGCGCCATGGACGGCAGCTGCGATGCTGATCTTCATACTGTCCCTGTCGGGACTGCCGATTACAGGAGGGTTCTTCGGCAAGCTGTTCATCTTGCTGGGAGCAGCAAGTGTGAAGGCTTACTGGTTGGTCGCCATCATGGCTGTCAGTACCGTGATCTCCTATTACTTCTACTTCGGCATCATCCGCCAGATGTTCATGCGGTCAAACGATGACGAAGAAGATGTCGTAACCGTGCCCGCCGTCACAGGAGTGGTTATCTGGATATGTGCTGCAGCAACGGTTGCCCTAGGCATAATGCCAGGGCCAATGATGAAGTGGATCGATACGGTCTTCTCGATCCAAGCCGATTTGTTCGTACGATAAGAGATGAGATAGAGGTTCAGCGGCCAGTGGCCGCTGGGCCTTTTTTGTTTGGCTGGATGGGGGCGGGAACGGGAAACGAGGGAGTATTGGGGAGCATAAGACCCTGAGAGGGTCTTATGAAGGGAAAGTTAGTGAGTGATTGGCGGAATAGAGGACTGGTAGGGTCTTATCAAAGTGAGAGAAGCGTGGAATGTGGGGGAAGCGAGGGAGTATTGGGGAGCATAAGACCCTGAGAGGGTCTTATGAAGGGAAAGTTAGTCGTAGTTCGGCGTGATAGAGGACTGGTAGGGTCTTATCTGGTGAGAGAAGCGTGGACTGAGGGGGAAGCGAGGGAGTATTGGGGAGCATAAGACCCTGAGAGGGTCTTATGAAGGGGAAGTTAGTCGTAGTTCGGCGTGATAGAGGACTGGTAGGGTCTTATCTGGTGAGAGAAGCGTGGACTGAGGGGGATTTGTTGAGGCATAGTGGGGAGGGCTGGTGGAGTAAAGGTCCCTGTAGGACCTTAGGAGAGCGGAAGCAGCTAGGAAGTAGATAGATTGAGAGTTGTTAAGGTTCCTGAGGGACCTTAAGTAGAGTGTGCGAGATGGGAAAGTGGCTGGAACGCGGGTCGTTGAGGGACAGATAAGCAGTACTAGTGATAGAGGTTAGTGCAGTTGATTGGCTGGAGGGAGTTTTGTAGAAAGGCGGGAAATAGCGCTAGTGAAATGGCAATTATCTTTTGGTAGAGACAGGAGAAAGAGGGCTGGAAATCGAATGGTATAAGTAGATAAAGAGAGGCTAGTAAACGGTCCAATAGAAACGTATGGCAAGAGCATACGTATAATTTGAGGCGGAGACAAATATATCGATAAAGGCAGAAACAGATGAGAAAAGTTCCGCTCAGCAGCAAGTTGTTCCCCGCGCTGTTCCTCGCGGGGATTCTCGCCTGCGGGGCGATTGTACCCGCCCCTGCAGGCGCTGCCCCGATGGGGGCCGAAGCGGCGAGCATAGCAGCCGCCACCGCCCCCGCCGGGGCAAACGAGGAGCCGCAAAGCTGGCTCCTCAAATGGCGCGAACCCGCGCAGGCACATGCCCTGCGCGGGACGCGTGTACTCCGCCGCCAGAGCGAGGCGGCGGAGATCTGGCTCGTCCAGCCCGCTGACCGCGGGGCGGACGTTGCCGCATGGGCAGCCCGGCTGCAAAGCGAGCCGGGCGTCGAATATGTGCACCCGAATGAACGGGTGCACATCCTATCATCATCCGCCGAGCCTTACGCGGCGGATGATCCAGAGCTTGCCAAGCAGCGCTACTTGAAGCAGATTGGCGCGCAGGAAGCATGGAAGACCGTGCGGAAGCAGACCGATCTGACGATTGCCATCGTTGATACAGGTATTGATCTCGACCATCCAGATCTGACGCGTAATCTAGTTCCAGGAACGAATCTTGTTCAGCCTAACCAGCCGCCTGACGATGATAACGGCCATGGAACCAGTGTGGCGGGTGTTATCGCGGCTTCCGGCAATAATGGGATAGGCGTAAGCGGCATCGTATGGGAAGCCAAGCTGATGCCGATCAAAGCACTTGATAGCCAAGGTGATGGGACCGAGCGTGATTTGGGCGAGGCGATACTGTATGCCGTCCGTAATGGTGCCCGGATTGTTGTCCTATCGGTGGGGCTTAATCGTTATTCCCCTTACATGCTGGACATTGTGAATTACGCCGAAAGCAAAGGTGTTCTGCTTATTGCTGCTGCGGGTAATGATGGGCTCATACAAGGGGATAAAGCAGCTGTTAAATATCCGGCGGCTTATCCAACTGTACTTGGGGTTGGCGGCGTGAAGGAAGATAATACACCGGATTCCAGGTCCAATCCTGGGCCGGAGGTTGATCTTGCAGCGCCGTGGCATGTGTATACAACCGCCATTGGAGGACGTTACAAGCAGGAAGATGGAACCTCGATGGCCGCTCCTCAGGTTGCGGCAGCGGCTGCTTTAATATGGGCACGGTATCCAAGGCTTGTTCCTTACCAGGTTCGAGAGCTGCTGCGGCAAAGTGCCAAAGACATCGGACCTGCCGGTTTTGATACGAGATCCGGCTACGGCCTGCTGCAAATAGACAAAGCGGTCACTATGACGGCCAAGTCCGATCGGTTCGAGCCAAATGGCTCCCGCACAAGCGCCAAACCGCTCCCGGCAGGCAAGCAGATTTCAGCTTTGCTTGCCGGTGGTAACGATGATGACTGGTACACGTTTGATGCTCCCTACGACGGGACGATAACGATTGATTTTGAGGAGTTATTGCCGGAAGGCTCGTCTGTTCCTCCTATCCGTTTATCGCATTATAGCGGCGACAAGCTGCAGGCATCGACGGAGATGAGGCTTGGCAGCCGGATGGTTGATTTTACAGTGAAAAAGGGTAAGCAAACGATCCTTATTCAATATATGAATAAGGAAAATGATCTAAAGCTTCCGTATCTGATGACGACAATGTTCCGAATGAACCCAGACAGCTACGAGTCGAATGACAAATCCTATGAAGCGTATACTCTTCAGCCGCGCAGCCAGACGATTACGGGCTCCTTTCATCAGTTGGGTGACCGGGATTGGTATACGGTGACGTTCACGCAAGGCGGCACGCTTAGTCTCCGCGTGACGACCAATACGGTGCGGATTGATCCTGAGCTTGCTATTCAACAGGCAGGCCAGGCGTTAATGTCGTATGACGAGGAGCGGGAAGGGACGCCTGAACAGTCGCCAGTTCTTACGGTATCACCGGGTAAGTATTACATTCGTATTCATAATGCGATATCATCAGAGGCTAGTCCCACCATTGGAACATACGCGCTTAAGATGGACTACATTCCGAAATACGTAGATCCGAATGAGCCGAATGATAAATATTACGAGGCACTATCGACAAGCTCAGGCACAGAATATGTGGGGGTAATCGGCAGTGCGAAAGATATGGATTGGTTCCAACTGCGACTAAACGTAACAAGTATCGTGGACATGAATTTGTTTAATGTGCCAACAGGCAAAATGATGAAGCTGGAAGCATACGATAAGAAGCAGAAGTTGATCTTTACTCAGCTGACCGGACAGACCGGGGCGCTGCTAGTGAAGAACAAAGTTTTGCAGCCCGGTGTATATTACATAAAGCTGACGGCTAACAGTGCTTTTGACAAGCAGTATTATCGGCTCAAAATCCAAGCTGACCCGCTAATTGCCGGCTTCCGAGATATTAGCAGCCATTGGTCGAAGGATGCCATTGTAGAGATGAGCAGACTCGGAATTGCGGACGGAACCGGAGATTACAGGTTCGAACCCAATCGTCCGATTACCCGTGCGGAAGCTGTAGCCATGGTGATTAAAGCCTACAAGCCGATTGTTTTTGGCATGCCTGTCGACATTCAATTTAAGGATTTGGATTACGATCACTGGGCGTATGGCGCAATAGCCAAGGCGGTACAGAAGGGGTGGATCAAAGGATTCCCAGATGGCAAGTTCCGTCCGGAACAGCCAGTGACAAGAGCGGAGATGGCGCTGATCGTCGGTAATGCCGACGGCGTGCAGCCGGTTCGGCCGCTAGTTAGTCCATTCCCAGATGTCGGGCGCACCCATTGGGCGGCTCCGATGCTGAATGCTCTTAAGCAGAAGGGATTAATCAGCGGTACGGGGGACAATGGCTTTGAACCAGGCAAAAAAGCGAGCCGCGCTGAGTTTACAACGATTTTATATCGGGTATATAGACAATAGTTACGGCGCGGCCATATTTATGTAGAAGGGAAAGTAAAAGAAGGATGGGTATCGATCAAATGGTGAGTGACGCTCAGAATGCTACCGGCACGTTAGCGTTATTCTCAATTGTAGTTAATTTATTCAGTATTGTGTTCGTCTGGTTTATCCTGCAGGAGATTAAGCTGGATATGTTCTTCAAATTTCCGCGTAGTCCGAAGGCAAGGATGTTTCAGGTTATACTTGCCGTTGTTATAGGACATGGCTTTGCCGGATTTATTCTGGATTATTGGAACTGGACGAAGCTCTTGCGGTATTTTGTCGAATAACATAATCCAAAAAAGTCAACAATGGATACTACAGGACGGTATGAAAATGACACGAGACTACGAATAACTATATACAAAGCCCCGAATTTCGAATTGGGAACATTGCTGGAAGTGCACCTTTCGACAGTGTTTCGGCTTGGGTTTAGAGGTTAAAGTAGTGCTTTATGACGATCTTTCTGGTAATAATTTACCGCTTGTCGATTTGTGTAAATAAATGATAAGATGAAGGTTGGATAAAGCATGAAATTTGTCATTTTCTTATACAAAAATTGGAATTAAAGCTCGGAGAAAATCAGTTCGCGGAGGGAACTATAAGATGACCAAAATTATCGTCCGCGGAGGCCAGCGTCTATCGGGAACGGTCCGTGTCAGCGGTGCAAAAAATGCAGTACTTCCCATTTTGGCGGCCTCATTATTAGCGGCGGAAGGAGACAGCGTCATCTGTGACGTTCCCCTCCTCGACGATGTAATGACCATTCAGAAAGTATTGGCTTCGTTAGGCGCAAAATTGACTTACAACAATGAAACGATGCAGATTTCTGCGGGGATGATTTCCTCCTTTGAGGCTCCTTATGAATTTGTCCGTAAAATGCGTGCATCTTTCCTGGTTATGGGGCCACTTCTCGCAAGAGTTGGCAAGGTCCGTATTTCGCTTCCAGGCGGGTGTGCAATTGGTACAAGACCAATTGATCAGCATTTGAAGGGCTTTGAGGCGATGGGGGCGGAAATTACGCTTGGACATGGCTTCATTGAGGCAAGTACAAAGACGCGTCTTAAAGGTGCGAAGATATATCTGGATGTTGCAAGCGTCGGGGCAACGGAAAATATTATGATGGCTGCCGCTTTGGCGGAAGGTACAACAACGATTGAGAACGCTGCGAAAGAGCCGGAGATTGTTGATTTGGCCAACTACTTAAACGCTATGGGTGCTAAGGTGCGCGGTGCAGGTACGGGCGAGATTCGTATCGAAGGCGTTGACCGTATGCATGGCGTAACGCATAACGTTATTCCTGACCGTGTGGAAGCAGGCACGTTTATGATTGCTGCGGCGATCACGGGCGGAGACGTATTCGTGGAAAATGCGATTGGGGATCATTTGACACCAGTTATTTCGAAGCTGCAAGAGATGGGTGTAGAGGTAATGGAGTCTGATAACGGCATTCGTGTTCGAGCTGCTAAAGCGCTCAAATCGGTGGATGTGAAGACATTGCCGCATCCGGGCTTCCCAACTGATATGCAATCCCAAATGATGGCACTCTTGCTTGTATCAGAAGGAACCTCGGTTGTGACGGAGACGGTATTCGAGAACCGTTTCATGCATGTTGAAGAGTTCCAGAAGATGAACGCTCAGATTAAAGTCGAAGGCCGTTCAGCATTCGTAACGGGCAGCGTACCTCTTGTTGGTGCTAAAGTATGCGCCACCGATCTTCGTGCTGGTGCTGCTCTGATCTGTGCAGGTCTTCGTGCGGATGGCGAAACAGAAGTGTCCGGTATTTACCACGTTGACCGTGGTTATGTGGATATCACGGGCAAGCTTGCTGCTCTTGGTGCGGATATTAGACGTGTTGAACCGGAAGCTCCGGTTGCAGTTGTAGTGGCTGCGGCAGCGCCTGCTGCAGAGCTTGAACCAGTTGGCAGCTTCAAACGTGAGGCTGCTGTATTGAAAGTTCAACCTACTTGGGCGTAACTTAAAGGATTTGATAAAAAGCTGTTTCTTCATTAGAGGAAACAGCTTTTTTGTGCATGTGTTCACTTTCACTAATGTGGGCGAGTTGGATCCATCCTCTCTCCTAAGCCTTTAGGCTTGTTCATGCTGTGTTCATTTTCCCATGATATATTCCTCGGTAGATATGACCGATGGAGGGTGGAGTACAGTCTTATGAAGAAGTGGACATTATGGCTTGGGATAATCATTATTCTTGCTGCCGCCGGTGCGGGCGCGTATTATTACTACTTCATGCGCGATGACAAAGCGACGGCGGAGTCGCCTATTGCTGTTACGGCTAGAGCGATCAAAGGCGATATTAAGACATCGATAAGCGGTACAGGCTCAGTTGAAGCGAATTCAAGGGAAACGGTAACAGCAGGTAAAAGTGGTACAATTGCAACCTTATCCTTCAAGGAAGGCGATAAGGTGAAGAAGGGGCAGGTACTTGCTACCTTTGAGGATAACGCTAATTATGATGATCAGATCGAGTCGATCAACAAAAATATCGAAAAAGTAAAAGGACAAATCGCAGACAAGCAAGAGGAATACAAAAATGCGATTGGCACAGAGAATGAAGAGCAATCCACGAAATCGATCAAAGATGAGATTGATGATCTGCAGTCGAGTATTGATGACTACAATGATCAGCTTCAAGGCATTTATGAGGATCAGGCTAAAGAAGTGAAGCAAGTGGTTGCTTCTATTGATGGCGAAGTGACTACAAGTGATGTGGCTGTAGGTGACGAGGTCCAATCGAATACAACGATTGCTGAGATTGTAGATTACACGCATCTTGAATTTGTTACGAGTATCGACGAGCTCGATATTCCAAATGTGAAGCTGAAGCAAACCGCACAAATTACGCTTAGCGCGATTACGGATCGAACCATTGAAGCAACTGTATCCGATATTGCGAAGGAAGGCACCTCTTCCAATGGCTCGGCGTCATACAGCGTAAGCCTGCTGCTCAATGATATTGACGGCGTAATGGTCGGAATGTCCGGTCAAGCGGATATTACAACACAATCGAGTACTGGTGTGGTTCTTGTACCAGTAAATGCGGTTGTTGAATTCGGCGGTAAGTCGTATGTTCGTGTGCCGGGATCAGGCAGCACAACTGGCGCAGCAAGCGGTACAACGGGTCAACGTAATCAAGGAACACAAGGAACACAAGGAACACAAGGAACACAAGGAACACAAGGGAAAACAGGCAATGAAACGGCTGCAGCTGGCGGCTGGCAAGGCGGAGGCGGCGGACGTTTCCAAGGCAGTGCTGGTGGAGGAACAACCACTGCTGCTGGTGGTCAAGGCGGCGGACGTAATATTGCAGCTGCAGACAGCACGAATCAAGGAGGAACTACACCAGGCGGAGGCGGAGCTGCAGGTACAGCTCCAAGTGGAACAAGCCAAGGCGGAGCAAAGGGCGGAACTGGTCAAGGAGCAGCATCAGGAAGCGCACCAGGCGGTAACGCTCAGGGCAGCAACGGAGCATCTAGCGGACAAAACGGCCAAGGCGGCAGAGGTGGAGCTGGAGCTCAAATGAGAGAAAGCATCACGCTTGGCGGCCAGCTTAAAGAAGTTACCGTTGGTATCAGCAACGAAACCTATGTAGAGATCAAATCGGGTCTTGCAGAAGGAGACTCGGTCCTAATTCCAGTAGCAACAGGTGCGCAGGGAATGGGCAGTTCAGCAACTCAGCAGCAGCAAACGCAGCAATTCGGCGGTTTCGGAGGCGGCGGCTTTGGCGGCAACTTCGGAGGCGGCGGCTTCGGAGCCACCGGTGGCGGTAACGTAAGAACAGGAGCAACTACACGTGCAACTGGCGGCGGTGGTACACGATGACCGGGCAATCCGCGCTGATTGAAATGAAGGATATCGTCAAGTTTTATAAGATGGCCGGGGAGAAAATGACCGTCCTGCATAATGTTTCGCTGACGGTCAACCATGGTGATTTTCTGGCCATCGTTGGTCCGTCCGGCTCCGGCAAATCAACGCTTATGAATATTATCGGCTGTCTCGACGTGCCGAACGAAGGCAGCTATCTGCTGGATGGCAAGGAGATTCGCGGGCAAAGCGATAACAGGCTGACGGAGATGCGCAATAAGAAAATCGGCTTTATTTTCCAAGGGTATCATCTGCTTCCGAGGCTGACTGCACTTGAGAATTGTGAGCTTCCGCTCATCTATCGCGGCCTGTCGGCGAAAGAGCGGCGTGCACGTGCGATGGATGCGTTAGAACGTGTCGGACTAGGTGAGAGAGTTGGTCATCGCCAGAATGAGCTGTCTGGCGGTCAGCAGCAACGTGTAGCGATTGCGCGGGCACTGGCGACAAATCCGCCGCTGCTGCTTGCGGATGAACCAACAGGTGCGCTTGATTCCAAGACCGGAATGGAAGTGCTCAATATGATGGAGGAGCTGAATCGTGCGGGACAGACGATTGTCTTGATTACGCATGATATGGAAGTTGCCCAGCGTGCGAGACGTACGGTTATTATTCGAGATGGGGTGTTAACGGAGCAGCAAAGGAGGGACAGCCATGAAGATTACGCAGGGCCTCATAATGGCGGTCAAGAGCGTCTTATCGAACAAGCTTAGAACCATCCTTTCGATGCTTGGCATTCTGATCGGAGTTGCGACCGTTATAGCACTGGTCTCAATGGGCAAAGCGTCATCTAATGAAGTAGCCAGCCAAGTGTCGACGCTTGGCAGCCCGGATTCGTTGTCCGTTACGATAACGGGGCGGGGGACGGTTACCTCCTTGTCTGTCGATGAAGCGCTGAAGCTTGGCGAGCTGGATAATGTAAGCGGAGTTGCTCCGATTACGAGTACTAGCGGTTATGCGAAGTACGGCCGGACTCAAGTATCCGTTACTGTTGAGGGCATTACGCCGGAGTATGAGGAAGTGAAGGACTTCAGCGTGCAGGATGGCCGCTATATCGCGGCCCCGGATATGAACAACAAGACGAAGGTAGCGCTCATTGGTACGCAGACAGCACAGGATTTGTTTGAGGATGAGAGAGTAGATCCATCGGATGCTGTCGGTCGCAAAATTACGATAAACGGCTATATTTTCACGATAGTAGGTTTGCTGGAATCCAAAGGTGACTCGCTGACGGGGTCAAATGATGAGAAGATTCTGATCCCAATCTCTACTGCGCAGAAAATCTTCCAGGTGAGCGGTGTGACGACAATTAATATGAAGGTAACGGATACGAAGCAAATGAGCTCGGTCGTTACCAATGTGGAAGCCAAGCTCTATGAGAAGTTCCGCGGCAACGAGAATGCCTACCGGGTATTGAATCAGGAAGAAGCGATGAAGACGCTCAATTCCGTGAATGAAACGATGAACAGGCAGTTAATCTATGTAGCAGCGATCTCACTTGTTGTCGGCGGGATCGGGATTATGAACATCATGCTGGTCTCTGTAACGGAGCGTACCCGTGAGATTGGTATACGTAAATCACTAGGAGCGAAGAAGAGAGATATTCTGTTCCAGTTCCTCGTAGAAGCAGTTGTAATCAGTGGTCTCGGTGGGATGCTTGGCATCATAATAGGCAACATAGCCTCCTATATCATAGGTGAGGTGATGAAAACGCCGACAGAGGTGCCTATGAATACGATGCTGCTATCCTTTGGTTTCTCTGCATTCGTAGGTGTCGTATTTGGTTATCTGCCTGCTAATAAAGCGGCAAGCCTGCGGCCGGTTGATGCTCTGCGTCATGACTAAAACAATCGAATATAAGCCGTGCTTTAACTGGGAGACTACGGTTCTATCCTATTAAACGGCCTCATAGAATAATTTCATCAAGGCGAGCTTTAAGAGAGTTCACTCTCTTCTAGCAGCTTATAGATGGAAAGGAGAACTATGAGGTACTTAATAGGCAGACCGAATCGAGCAGCCGGAAGGCTAAGAAGTGGATGGTTAGCCACCACTTGCTGGACAGCCTTCGGAATTGGAATCGTAATGAGTGTTTCCGTGATGCTGGTCACTTCGACGTATCGGAATGTCGGAACCCAGGGGAACGAATCCTATCCATTCCAAGAGGAGAGCAGCGGCGTTACGTCTACTAAAGAGGCGTCTGCCGATGGGTTCGGGCAGGCGCCTTTGCCGTCGCAAGCTGAGAAACCGGCAGCAGCAGGCAGCAAAGAGTCTAATAGTCCGTATATCAATGTTTATTTAACGAAGGAACAACGTACGGAACGGGTGAAGCTAGAAACTTATGTCAGGGGCGTAGTCGCAGGAGAAATGCCGGCTGATTTCGAGCTTGAGGCGTTAAAAGCGCAAGCGATTGCTGCACGGACTTATATAGTAAGGAGACTCGAGCTGGAGGACCATAGCGGCATGCCGGCAACGGCAGCAGCGGCTCAGGCCGATGTCACCGATACGATAGATCATCAAATCTACATTCCAATAGATAAACTTAATGAGCTCTGGCCAAAGGATGAGCGTCAGGCAAAGCTGGCTAAGCTTAATAAAGCAGTAAGCGAGACAAGCGGTGAGATCATCACTTATAGTGGTGAACCGATACAGGCGGTATTTTTCTCAACCAGCAACGGCTATACCGAGAACTCAGAACAATATTTTCAGGAGCAGCTTCCCTATCTGCGCAGCGTTGCAAGTCCATGGGACAAGTCGATCTCTCCCCGCTATCAGGAGACGGTGAAGCTGAAGCTCTCTGAATTTTATGCAAAGCTGGGTCTAAGCAGTAAAAAGAAGCCGGTCATCCGAATACTAGACAAGACCGATGGCAATCGGATCGCCGACATATTGATTGACGGTAAGACATATACCGGACGTGAAGTAAGAGAGAAGTTGGGGCTCGCCTCCTCTCAATTCTCGTGGAAGCTGGATGGTGACTCCATCTCTATCACTACCTTTGGTTATGGGCATGGGGTAGGCATGAGCCAGTGGGGAGCCAACGGGATGGCGGAGGAAGGCAAGAGCGCTGAGCAGATTGTAACCTACTATTATTCCGGTACGAAAGTGGAACAAGCTTCGAAGATTGCATTGAAATAGGTAGCGATAGAGTTTTTCTCAAAAAATAGTAATCCCTCACGTATAAAGCTAGAGGTTCTGGCAACAATGGCTAGTGAGGTGATGTCAAATGAATGAAAATCAAAACAAACCTAAGCAGGATTCTCCTAAAAACGTACTAGGAGAAGTATCTGCCGCCAAGTCTAGCAACGGCTTTAAAAGACTGTTGTCGCGGAAATGGGTAACCCCAGCACTGTTTATGACAGCGGCAGCAATCATCGTAGCCTTAATGTGGATCTATCAGGGTTCGGACGACACCAAAGAAACTTCAGCTACGACAACCGAGCAAACAGATTCCGCTGTAGGCAATGAAGCTGTTAAGCCGGATGATCAAGCGCTTGAAGAAGTAAGAAAAGGCGAGAAGCTGGAATGGCCGGTAGCAAACAAAGATATTCTGGATGAAGTGCTTCCGTACTATGATGCGAATGCAACAAGCGAGCAAAAAGCTCAAGCGGTCATTCAAATCGGCGAGAACACACTCGCACCACATCTTGGTGTAGACTTTGCAGACCCAAGCGACCAGCCATTTGATGTATTGGCTGCCCTTTCCGGTCAAGTAACACGTGTTGAGAAACATCCAACTAACGGTAACGTTGTTGAGATCAGCCATGGCAACGGTCTTGTGACCGTATACCAAAGCCTTAGCGACATCCAAGTAGCTGTAGGCGACGAAGTGAAGCAAGGAACCAAAATCGCAGTAGCAGGCCGTAACGACCTCGAGCGTGATCTTGGCGTCCACCTCCACTTCAGTGTGAAAGAAGACGGCAAGTCGGTTAACCCGGCTTCTATCGTAGGCCAATCGCTTACTGAAGAAAAATAGGACGAAAGTCGCACAGGCAGGGGATAAAACCCCTGCCTGTTTCAGTTTTTTATGAAATTTTTAGGCCAAACACGTAAGTGAGGCTTGACCATAAAGAATATATACCCAGCCCCCTCATATACTGTACCAAACTATCTCGAGTAGGGAGGCGGGAACGTGCATGATTACATCAAAGAACGAACCATTAAAATAGGTCGCTGCATCGTGGAGACAAAGCATACGGTGCGTACGATCGCTAAAGAGTTCGGCGTTTCCAAGAGTACGGTTCACAAGGATTTGACCGAACGATTGCCGGAAATTAACCCCGACCTGGCGGACCAGGTAAAGCACATTCTCGAGTACCACAAATCGATCCGGCACCTGAGGGGAGGAGAAGCGACCAAAATCAAATATAAGAAGACGAGTACGAAGAAGCGCGAGGTACTCGCAGCAGGCAAATCATAAACAATTTTCGAGGAATTCTGCACATAATCAAGAGGAATTTTGTGGTTTTTGGCGAATAATGTACATCAGGATGTCCTATGTCATGGGAACTATTTGTGGACGGGATGATTATATTATTCGTTGGAGGACTAAAGCCGTATGTTAAGCAAGGATATCGGTATCGATCTGGGTACAGCCAATGTATCCATTCATGTAAAAGGGAAGGGCGTCGTTCTTGACGAGCCTTCAGTAGTCGCAATTGAAAGCGATTCGAAACGAGTGCTAGCTGTAGGCGAAGAAGCGCATCGTATGGTCGGGCGTACGCCTGGCAATATCATTGCTATCCGTCCGCTTCGCGATGGTGTTATTGCTGATTTCGAGATTACAGAAATTATGCTTAAAGCTTTTATTGACCGTGTTGAAGGCCGTAAATGGTTCAGCCGTCCACGCATTCTGATCTGTGCTCCTACGAATATTACGTCAGTAGAGCAGAAGGCGATTCGCGAGGCGGCTGAACGGAGCGGTGCGAAGGAAGTATTTCTGGAAGATGAGCCGAAGGCTGCCGCTATTGGGGCTGGAATGGATATATTCCAGCCTAGCGGTAACATGGTTGTGGATATCGGCGGGGGTACGACAGACGTTGCCGTGCTGTCTATGGGCGATGTCGTGACCTCTTCTTCGATTAAAGTCGCGGGGGACAAGTTCGATGCGGCGATTATGAAATATATCAAGGATAAGTACCGCCTTTTGATTGGCGAGCGGACAAGCGAAGAGATTAAGATCAAGATCGGTACCGTATATGCGGAAGGACGGCATGAAGAGATTGATATTCGCGGCCGTGATATGGTGTCGGGCCTGCCGCTTACGCTTACGATCCGTTCCGAGGAAGTGCGTGAAGCGCTCTGGGATCCGGTGATGTCCATTGTTGCAGCTGCTAAGATGGTGCTCGAGCGCACACCGCCTGAATTATCATCTGATATTATCGATCGGGGTGTTATTCTGACTGGCGGAGGCGCACTGCTTGATGGACTGGATGCTCTTCTTGCTGATGAGCTGAAAGTACCTGTTCTTATTGCAGAAGATCCGATGCACTGTGTAGTTAAGGGAACAGGCATTTTGCTTGATAACTTGGACAAGCTCGGCAAAAAAAGCCGGGGTTAGCGATAAAACCTACCTCTAACCGAGGCACTTCATCTTCGGAAGGCTTCGATAGGGGTTTTCATGCGGGTAGGACGCTGTGGGGAGCGTGCCGAGGCATAAATTGGGTCGAAGGTCGCAGGAGGTATCTATAACGGTGGTTGCTGACGTTGCCGATATTATAATAAGAAGAAATTAATGAAACGGCTTCGTAAGCGTACCAGCCGAGGAGGCGCCACATGTTAAGAGGTCTTTATACGGCTGCAGCGGGCTTAACAGCACAGCAGCGCAGACATGATACGATAACGAATAATATTACTAATATTAATACTCCGGGTTATAAACAGACTTATGCGGTCACCCGTTCATTTCCGGAAATGCTGTTGTCCCTGACCGGTGTAGATGAAAAGCAGCAGAAAGAGATCGGGAAGATCAGCACCGGTGTATTCGCCGAAGAAAGCCTTGCGATCCATCTGCAGGGCGACTTGATGCAGACAGGCAAATCATCGGACTTTGCTCTTGTATCGAATATTGAAGTGCCGGGGATGGCCTTTGATGCCTCCGGCAAATCCGTATCGCCAGATGGAGTGGTAACCTTCCAGCCGCAGGCGTTTTTCACTTTGCAGGATGCAGACGGTGAAGTCCGTTATACACGGGGTGGTTCATTCACATTGACATCAGACGGTTTCCTAGTGTCGGGGGATGGCTCGAATGTGCTTGGTACAGATGGTAATCCGATTCAATTCCCGGCAGGTGTGAGCCTTGATGGTTTAACGCTGACGGCTGATCAACGTTTTGTTGATGCGAACACAGGTGCAGATACAGGCAAACAGCTGATGCTTACTCGAATCGATAATCCGAATGAACTGGCTCGCGAAGGAGACGGTAAATTCCGCCTGAATGGTGACGCAACGGGTGCCCAGCAAGTAGTAGCAGGTGATCGTGTAGAGGTGCGCCAAGGTTATGTCGAGCGTTCGAATGTTGACGCCGCACAATCATCGGTAGATTTGATGGCTGCGCTGCGTGCTTATGAAGCGAATCAGAAGGTTATTCAGTTCTACGATGAAAGCTTGGACAAAGCCGTTAACCAAGTAGGCCGTGTATAAAAGCAGGAGGCGCACACTATGAACAGTTCGATGATTAATGCCAGTGTATCGATGAACGCTCTTCAGCAAAAATTGGACATGCTGGCTGATAATATTGCGAATGTGAATACGGTAGGCTATAAACGTAAAGAGGCTACTTTCGAGGATTTGCTGAATAACACGAGTAAGCAGCCCGAAGCGTTCAATCAGCCGGGAAGACTGACTTCACTTAATTTCAACCAGGGCTGGGGCTCAAGGCTGTCAATGATTCAACCGAATCTGCAGCAAGGGACGATTAAGACGACAGACAAGGATACGGATCTTGCAATCGAAGGCGATGCCTTATTAGAAGTAACGGTTAACGCCAATGGCGACCGTGCCTATACGCGCAGCGGTGCGCTGCAGTTGACGGTAGATGCAAACGGTGATACGATTTTGGCAACAGCGGAAGGCTATCCGGTAACGGCGAGCACCGCAGCAGGTGAAGGTCCGCTTGTATTGCCGAATGGTTACAAGCTTCGGGTTAATCCTGACGGTACCGCGCAAGGCGTAGCGAAAGACGGCAGCACCATTGAACTTGGCTCGATTAAGCTGGTTCAAGCGACTCGTCCTTCTGGACTAACACTTGTGGCGGATAATTTATATGAGATTGCCGACGGCATTAATGTAGCAGATGTCCTGCAGAACGTTACGCCAAACGGCGTCAATGGCATTGCGCTTCGTCAAGGCGCCTTGGAGCAGTCAAATGTAAACCTGGGCGATGAAATGACGGATCTGATTAATGTGCAGCGTGCTTACCAGCTGGCAGCAAGAGCATTAACGTCCAGTGATACAATGATGGGGTTAGCCAACAGCCTGCGCAAATAGATAGGGTGAGAGTATGTCGGATGAACGGGCGGTTCTATCGCGGAGCGCGCCAAAAAGTCAGGAAAAACCGCTTGCGGAGGAAAATAGCAAGACCAGCAGCGACAATTCCGAGAAGCAGCAGCGTTCCAAGGGTACGCGAATTACATTGTGGATCCTGCGCAAGAGTATTGTACCGGTCATTATGGTCATCATGCTCATCACCGGCTTATATGTCGGATATGTTGTTGTAGGCAAGCAGCCAGGCAGTGAAGTGTTCCATTGGTCGACCTGGCAGCACATGTACGATCTTGTATTCTCTGATACGTAGAACAAATAATGAAGGGCTGTCTCCAAGTCATCACGGTATAGTGACTATTGGGGCAGCCCTTTTGCCATGTAACGGGTGCTGTTTTCATTTTCATATGGTAGTTGTATAATGATTGGGAACCTTGTGTAGAAGAAATGGATAAAGGTAGAGGGGCGTGCGCGTTTGAATCTGCCGAATTTTTTAACCTCGCTGCGTTTTGCGATGATACCTGTCTACGTCTCGATATTCGCGCAGGGACATATGATTTATGCTTTTTTGGTAGTCGTGACAGCAGGCCTCACAGATATACTCGACGGGTATATTGCCCGGCGCACCGGGCAAGTGACGACGGTTGGCCAGATGCTTGATCCGCTTGCGGATAAGCTGATGTTCATTACCGTTATATTATCGCTTCTTCTGGCGGGCCATATCTCATGGGTCGCAGCGGCAGCGATCTTTTTGCGCGATTTGGGATTGATAGCCGGAGGCATGATTTTTCACTTTAAAGGAAAAAAGACCGTGCCGGCGAATTGGATGGGCAAGCTGACAACTGTGCTGTTTTACGTAGGTATCATGTTTGTGTTTCTTGAAGCACCGTTTGCTGCGAATTATTTGTGGGCTGTAATTGCCTTTTCGTTCCTTACAGCAATTGTGTACATCATCCTGTTCCAGGCACTGAACAAGTCAGGCCCTGGACAGAACAAGACGATCGGACCGGGACAGTAGGCACACAAAGAGGCTTGGCCTGCGGATTTATCGTAATCCGCAGTCAAGCCCCCTTATCTTAACCTTCACAACCTGCAGTTTGCTGAAGGATAATATTAGTTTCAGTAAAGTGAAGCTTTTTTATACCTGCTAACCATCGAAAGGAGATAATAAACATGCTAGATATTAATCAAATTCAAGAAATTATTCCACATCGCCCGCCATTTCTGCTCGTTGACCGCATTACGGAGGTTGAGCCAGGCGTCCGCGCAGTGGGCATCAAAAACGTAACGATGAACGAACCCTATTTTGTTGGACATTTTCCAGGGTATCCGGTTATGCCGGGTGTGCTTATTGTTGAGGCGCTCGCGCAAGTTGGCTCCGTTGCCATGCTAATGGTTGAGGCTAACCGCGGCAAGCTTGGATTTTTTGCAGGGATTGACGGGTTCCGTTTCCGTGGTCAAGTGAAGCCTGGCGACACACTCACGCTTGAAGTGGAAATTACACGTCTGAAAGGGCCAATCGGCAAAGGGAAAGCAACAGCTACAGTGGATGGCAAAGTCGTTGCAGAAGGCGAGCTTATGTTTGCGTTGTCCGAGCGATCTTAATACTGCCTTAATTATCTAATGTAAGAATAGAGAAACACCTAAGCGTAAACGGCTGCGCCGTCCTTAGGAGGAGCAGCATACGTTTCGCGGTGAAATTAAGCACTGTATAGAGAAACCTTATACTTGCTTTAATTTAATAAAAAGGAGTGAAGCTACTTGAATCAAAATGAAAAGGCAATTGAACGTTACCAAGCATGGCTCAATGATCAACTGATTGATGAGGCTACGAAGGAAGAACTTCGCGGTATTGTTGGACAAGAGAAAGAAATTACGGACCGCTTCTATCGCGATCTTGAATTTGGGACAGGTGGTCTCCGTGGTGTTATGGGTGCAGGTACAAACCGTCTTAATGCATATACCGTTGGTAAAGCAACACAAGGGCTCGCGAACTGGCTGCTCACTCGTACGGAAGGTCAGTCATCAGCTGTTATTGCTCATGACTCTCGGAATAACTCCCCTGAGTTTGCTCTTGATTCCGCGCTTGTACTTGCAGCCAATGGGGTGAAGACTTACCTATTCTCGTCGCTCAGACCAACACCACAGCTGTCCTATGCTGTACGTTCGCTTGGCTGCGCTACAGGTATCGTGATTACAGCAAGTCATAACCCGCCGGAGTACAACGGCTATAAGGCTTATGGCTCGGATGGCTGTCAGCTGATTCCAGAGGATGCTGAGCAGGTTATTGCTTCGATTAGCGAAGTGACTGGTTTCGATCAAATTAAGAGAATGAGCCGTGAAGATGCAGAAGCGAAGGGCCTTCTTGTATGGCTTGGAGCAGAGGCAGATGAGCAATACACAGATACGGTAGTTGCACAAAGCCTGAATAAGGAACTGCTGCAAGGTGGGCTTGGAGAAAAGTTTAAAGTTGTCTTTACACCGCTGCATGGCTCTGGTAATTTGCCAGTCCGTGAAGTGCTGCGCAAAGCAGGCTTCAGCAATGTTCATATAGTTTCCGAGCAGGAGGCGCCTGACGGTTATTTCAGCACGGTCAAATCGCCTAACCCGGAAGAACGGGAAGCTTTCACCCTTGCAATTAAGCTTGCGCAAGAGATTGATGCCGACATTATTATGGGTACAGATCCTGACGCAGACCGTATGGGTGCGGTTGTGAAAAACAACAATGGCGAATATGTCGTACTGACAGGCAACCAATCGGGTGCCCTGATGATCGAATACGTGCTTAGTCAATTGAAAGAGCGCGGCCAGCTGCCGGCTAACGGAATCGTGATCAAGACGATCGTTACCAGCGAGATGGGTGCCGATATCGCTCGTTCTTACGGCGTAGCCGTTGAGAATACGTTGACAGGCTTCAAATATATTGGTGAGAAAATGACGGCTTATGAGCAAACAGGCGAGCATACCTTCCTGTTTGGTTATGAAGAGAGCTACGGCTACTTGACCGGTGATTACGCACGTGACAAAGATGCGGTAGTCGCATCGTTATTGATTTGTGAAGCAGCGGCATACTATAGCAGTCAAGGAAAAACGTTGTACGATGTATTGCTTGAGCTATATGCGAAGCATGGCTTCTACTTGGAAGGGCTCGAGTCTCGTACGCTGAAAGGCCTCGACGGCGTACAGCAGATTGCTGGCATTATGAACGACTGGCGCGATAACCCGCCTGTACAATTCAACGGTGTGAAGGTAGAGCGTGTTCTTGACTACCTTGGCGGCCTTGATGGTCTTCGTCCTGAAAATGTATTGAAATATATGCTCGCTGACGGATCATGGTTCTGTCTTCGCCCATCAGGCACAGAACCAAAGATTAAAGTGTATTTCGCTGTTCGCGGACAATCAACAGAAGATGCCGCTGATTCCCTGAACAAGCTGCGTGGAGCAGTTATGGAGCGGGTTGACAGCAAAGCGTAAGTCGGGAGTAAAATCGCAAAAGAGTTGAACGGAGGATTATTGTGCTTCAACGTTGGCAGCAATGGAACCGCAAAGCAAAGCTCTTAGTGTGGATTATTGCAATTATTGGTGTAATCGCCGCACTGCCGCTTGGTATGAATCGAATGGACATGGAAGCGTCCTCCAAGTCGGTAGAGTATATTTTTGACTATCGTGACTTGGTTGACATTTCGGAATATCAAGCCCGTCCGGCGCAGTTTATTGATGAGCAGCTGGACAAAATGAAGGATGTTGGCATTACGACGATGTCGCTGTATGAGAGCTCGCTCAAAGAGCTCTCCGCGTCCGGTCGTCTGAAATATTACAATTCGAAGGATGTAGCGCTTCTTCAAAGCAAGCTGGAGCCTGTGGGACAGAACTTTACCTACATTCTCTTCAGTGGTACGCAAGAGGAAGAGCAGATCGGACCAATTGTCCGCCAGGCACTGGATCGTGCAGGTGCGGTATATCGTCCATGGTCCTTCGATGGCCGCAACGGTCTGGTTGTTGAAATGCCTCTGCAGGAAGTGCTGCTGCAGCCAATGGATTTTGATCCGATGACGCTGAAAGCCTTGCATGACAAAGGGTTTCATATTTTAGCACGCTTCTCTGACCGTGCACTGCCTTATGATGAGGCTTCGGTAGATGCGCAGCTTGCCCGCCTGAAGGAGGTTGGCGTTACCCGCGTATTGTTCGATGGTGGACAAGTGAAGGGTTACAAAGATCAATTTGAGCTCAGAAGCTTGAATTCATTCGCGGAGCTTCTGAATAAATACGGTATGGGGATCGCAACCATTGAGAATTTGAAAAAACCTCAGCTTGGCATAAATAAATTAGCATTTATTACAAACTATAATATTGTACGCCTCTATTCTTTGTCGGCTGATGATGCGATTGCTAAATCGCCAGAGGTGCTGACTGACCGCTTCCTGCTTGCAGCGAAGGACCGTAATATTCGGATGTTCTTCCTGAATGCCAGCGTGCAGACAAGCCAGGAGAAATCCGCTGTTGTCAGCGGCCTCGACAACTTGTACCTGACGATGAAGGGGAAAGACGGCGCCGTGCAAAGACTGACTGATGCCGGCTTTGCGCCAAATTTGGCACAGCCGTTTGATGTGAAGCATCCTTCTTACGCGAAGCCGCTGAAGATGGTTGTAGCTGCAGGTGCGGTTGCTCTGATTGCTTTGCTTATCAATGTATTTATCCCAAGCACGCTGATTCCGGTATTCCTTATCGGATTGATCGGCGGAGCGGGGCTGTTCCAGCTTAATGGTGCCCTAGCCGAGCAGGCGCTGGCGCTTGGTGCTGCAATTAGTGCACCAACTCTAGCCCTTGTCTGGGTAATGAACCGCGTGTACTCACGAACGGATGGCAGCCGCCGAACGGTTGGCGGATCCGACTGGAATGGACGAGCTTCTGCTCCAGGTGAAGGCAAATGGGTATTCGAAGGTCTGACGGTGGGACGCCGCTTTGGTCTTGCTATTACTTGGTTTATTGTTACAGCGCTTATCTCGCTGATGGCCGTACCGTTTGTGTTCGGTCTGCTCAACAATATTACGTACAGCATGGTGCTGCAGCAATTCCGTGGTGTCAGCATGCTGCATTTGGCGCCAATTGGCCTGACAGCTATTTATGTCTTGCTGTACACGGGCAACACGCCGGTTCGCAGATTGCGTAAAGTGGCTAATATGCCGATTACGGTTCTAATGGTTGTGGCGCTTGTGGTTATCGCGGTAGTAGGCATGTACTATCTATCTCGTACAGGCAATGAGGGATCAGCTTCTTCCCTGGAGCTGACATTCCGAAATTGGCTGGAGCAAACGTTTGGTGTTCGTCCGCGGAGCAAGGAATTTATGCTGTCGCATCCGCTGTTATTACTTGGATTATTTCTCGCGCTTCGATATCGTGCAGCGTGGGTACTCATTATAGTTGGATCAATTGGGCAGCTGTCGATGGTCGATACATTCGCCCATATTCATACGCCGCTCTACATTTCGATTATCCGCGTATTCCTTGGTCTTGGCCTTGGCGCGATTATCGGCATCATTTTGATTGGAGTGTGGCTGGTACTGGAAGGGGTATGGCGGAAATGGTCACCGGGACTGATAAAAAAAATCGCCGAATAGTGATCTCCGGTTATTACGGATTTCGCAACAGCGGCGATGAAGCGGTGCTTCGTTCGATCTTGCTCGCATTAGCTGAGCAAGGCGAGGCTGCTGGTGTTACTATTCAGCCGGTTGTATTGTCGGCTGACCCTGCTTGGACAAGCCAGATGTACGGCGTAGAAGCGGTCCGGAGGATGCATCCAAAGGACGTGTGGAACGCGCTCCGTACAAGTGATGGGCTGATCAGCGGCGGCGGAAGCCTGCTGCAGGACGCAACAAGCGCGAAGACGATCCCCTATTACACGGGAGTCATCAAGCTTGCCCAGCTGCTTGGCAAGCCGACGTTTATTTATTCGCAAGGGATCGGCCCAGTGCACCGCCGCTGGATGGATCCGCTCATCCGCGGTGTGATGCGGAAGAGCGCGTATGTGTCCGTGCGGGACGCCGAATCCGCTGAGCTGCTCAAGCGGATTGGTGTACCGCACAGCCGGATCGAGGTAGTACCCGATCCGGTGATGGGGTTGCCGCTGCCGGCTGGCTCGGCAGCAGTGGAGCGGGCGGAAGCCGCCGGTGATGCGGCGGCTTTGCCCGTGGTAGGCGTGTCCTTGCGGCATTGGCGCAAGGACGGGGCCGATCTTGGCCGCGCGGCAGACGCGCTGGCCGAGCTTGCCAGCCGCCGCCCTGTGCGGCTGCGGTTCCTTCCGTTCCATACGCCAGACGATGCGGAAACATCGAAGCTGGTGATGGAACGGCTCGCTGGCAGACTGGCTGGCGGAAGCACAGCCGAGCTGGCTGCTCCAGGCGATGACCCCCAGCAAATGCTGCTGGAGGTAAGCCGCTGTGACGCGTTGTTCGGCATGCGCCTGCACGCGCTGATCTATGCGGCGAACCAGATGGTCCCGATGCTTGGCTTATCGTACGATCCGAAGATCGATCAATTTCTTCACCGGCTTGGGCTCGATGCAATTGGCACAACCGAGGAGCTCGATCCGGCTGCATTCGCGGACAGCGCGGAAGTATTGCTTGATAATCCGGAGGCTTGGAAAAAGAAGCATCGTGAAGCGATCGAACGATTAAGACAACAATCGCAGCAGCCAGCGCAACAAATTGCGCAGTTATTGCGTCAAACCATATCGAGGTGATTTTCACTTGTCGAAACAAGTTCCAACGGTGCCGATTTACGGAATTCCATTCTCCAAGATGAGCATGGACGAAACGGTCAACTACCTAACAGAAGCAATTGAGCATAAGCGCCAGACGCATGTCATTACGGCTAATCCAATTATGATAATGTCGGCGGTAGAGAGCCAAGATTATTACAAGATGATGAGAAAAGCCGAGCTTATCGTACCGGACGGTGCGGGAGTCGTATGGGCGGCCAATTATGTTGGTACGCCGGTGACAGAACGCGTAACGGGCTTTGACCTGTTGCATCGTCTTATGCAAGAGGGCGAAAAACGGAAATGGACAGCTTATTTGCTTGGTACGTCGCAGGAAGTGATTGAAGCGGCGGCAGAGAAATTACAGCTGCAATATCCGCAGGTTCGCATCGTAGGCTACCGCGATGGATATTTTGGCGCTGATCAAGACGCTGAAGTAATCGAAGAAATTCGGCAAGCAGCACCTGATTTACTGTTCGTGGCAAGGGGCGCGGAGACACAGGAGCCTTGGATTGCTAAATATAAGAAGCAGCTCGGCGTACCCTTTATTATGGGAGTTGGAGGAAGCTTCGATATTGTTGCTGGCAAGTTGAAGAGAGCGCCAATGTTGTTCCAGAAGCTGCGTTTGGAGTGGTTTTACCGGTTATTACAGGAGCCGAAACGGCTGCCAAGAATGTTGGTTTTGCCGAAATTCGTCGTGAAAGTGGTTCGTGATAAAGAAAACGTCAAGAAACCACGCTCTACTACGTAATAACCTCCCAAAACCGTTGAAAATACGTGAAAACGGGATTTGGAGTTTCTTCTACTGTCGGAGTATAATTCACTTCGGTAGATAGAAAAAGGGGAGCTGCACAATATGCCAGCAGGCTTACTTTACACATTAGGATTTATCATATCTCTAATAATAGCTTTGGTTATGACACCGCT
Source organism: Paenibacillus sp. YAF4_2 (assembly GCF_052113225.1). Classification (NCBI taxonomy): domain Bacteria; kingdom Bacillati; phylum Bacillota; class Bacilli; order Caryophanales; family Paenibacillaceae; genus Paenibacillus; species Paenibacillus sp. YAF4_2. Next base: position 80,743 of record NZ_JBFRCT010000011.1, on the reverse strand, counting down.
TGTTAAAAAATTCGCTTTCAAGGTCGGAGCGATCGATAAACCGAACCATCGCAAAGTGCATACACGGATTATGCCACGGATGGGCGGTCTCGGAATTTATCTTGCTTTTGCAATTGGATTCCTGATCCTCATGCCATTCATTCCAGATGGATTGCTGAACCATGAGGGAACCAACCTGATCCGCGCTGTACTGGTTGGCGGTACTATTATTATTCTGATCGGCGCTTTCGATGATCGCTTCGAGCTGTCAGCGAAAGTGAAGCTGGTTGCCCAGATCGCAGCAGCTTGCGTTGTCGTATTCGGCTTCGGGATCAAGATCGACCTGCTGAATGTACCGTTTGGTGCAACAATGCAGCCGATTGAAGCTTGGGTATCCATACCGCTTACGATTTTCTGGATCGTTGGTGTTACGAATGCAATTAACCTGATCGATGGTCTGGACGGACTGGCAGGCGGCGTATCCGCTATCGCGATTGGTACCATTCTTGTGATGGCGATCATCATGGGCAATGTACCGATTATCCTGCTCAGCGTTCTGCTGCTTGGCGGTATTGTTGGATTCTTGTACTTCAACTTCCATCCAGCCAAAATCTTTATGGGTGATTCCGGCTCCTTGTTCTTAGGCTTCTGCCTGGCGATGCTCTCGATGACTAGCTTTAAGCAGATTACGATCGTATCGTTCGTAACACCGCTGCTTATCATTGGTGTGCCGCTGTCGGATACCTTCTTCGCAATCATCCGCCGTTTGGTGAACAAGCGTCCGATCTTTGCACCGGACAAAGGACATTTGCATCATTGCTTGCAAGAGCTTGGCTTCAGCCACCGTCGTACGGTGCTGATTATCTGGGGAGTGGCAGCAGTGTTCGGCGGCTTTGCAATCCTGCAATCCACGGTCGTTCAATCAACCGCTGCAAACTGGATTACTTTCATCGTCATCTGCCTGGTGATCTTCAGCCTGCAGATCGGCGCGGAACTTATCGGTATCGTAGACAAGTCCCGCCGCCCGGTTATTAACTTCTTGAACCGTGTGCTTCGCTCGAAGGTAGACGCGAGAAGCTCGAAATAATAAATCTTATATTAGATCATTAAAAAAGGTTGTTCCGATAGGCAAACGAAAGTTTGCTTTTGGGACAACCTTTTTTTGTTTGATTTCTTAGAAAACGTTCCAATGGACTGCCTTCGGGTTAAATTGGATTTCATCCAACAAAATCGCAGTCTTCGGCGTTACTGACCCGCCTAAGTTGGATTCGATGCAATAAAATGAGCGCTACAGCTCCTAGTAACCTTATTTCAGTAAGATAACGCTGGATGAACTCCAGCCTAGTGGATTTGAAGTCGCATCAAAGGGCGAATTACTGGAGTAAATCCAATGTACGGAGGGAGCTTAATAGCATCATTAATTAAAATTTCTTTATAATTCCAATATGCCGAATATCCTAACATTTTAGGCTTTTCGGACCGATAACAACAATACAGAACTATTCTCATGTCAGGCTATGAATATCCATCATATCCTTGGATCCGAGAACAGCAAGGGAGGAAGCAATAGCGACTCAATTAATCGACCTCTAATTGCAATGTCACCCAGTTGGACTAGTCGATTGTTACTCATTTCAATCATGCAAATTGCCATTACATAAAGGAGGATCATCGTTTTGAAAAAGCTAATATCACTCGTGCTATCACTGGCGCTTCTAATTACGCTGCTGCCGCCATTTAGTGCACCGCACAAAGCTTCTGCTGCAGGTACATACTTTATGTTCAATAAAGAGATGTACACAAGTAAAGACGCACGCATGACTACTGATAAATTCGTAACACTGACAGGTACGATTAATAATGTTGTTGGCAATTCGATAAGCTATAGTGTCTACAATATCAAGAGGAATGACCCGCTTGAGGAACCAGTCAAAAGTATTGAAAACCAGACAGCTAACCTCAGACTGACGGGCAATAATCTCACTGTTACTAACTTGGAGCTGTATCCGGGTTTGAACAAGATTACTTTTAAAGGGATATACGGGACATCTACCATCACTGAATCCATTTATATCGAATATCGCGATAATCCGCTGTTATATGATTTGACTGCGAATATCCGCGGCATTCAATATAGCATTCTGGAGGACGCAACAACGATTCTTCAATCCCCAATGTCGGAAGGTAAAGATAGTGAAGATATCTCGATCAGTGGTGTAGCGCCGAATGCAACGAAGGTTGTTGTTATAATGAATGGCAAGAGCTACGAATATCGGGTTTCCGATTCGGGAGATTACAAGTTTATTGCATCACCACTTAATATCAAGGCGGGTAAGAACATTGTCACGATTCGAGTCTCGAATGACAGTCAGACCATTGAAACTACAAGAGAGCTCGCGTTTTATAACGGCAGTGTTACCTTCTATGATGTGAGTCTGACGGATGGGACAAGCTCTGCTGATCTCGCACAAGGCCCGGACCTCTCCGTTGATACTGATAGTACCGGCCCTCTAACAGTTACAGGCAAAGCAATAGTTCCCGTGCAGCAGGTTTCGGATATTGCTGATATTACATCAAGATTCATATTCACACCTGACGCTCAATTTACGATTACTCCGACGATTACGGTTATCCGAACGACGCCAGATGCTGGAACATATAAATCATCGGACAAATTTATTACAGTTGAGTTCTCGGCGAATCTTGGAATGATCAATTCCTATACTGCAGAGAAAAACTATACGTTTAACTTGAAGGGTTATAACGTCGTAAAGAAGCAGACCGAGCAGTCTGATACGATGTCGTTCAAGCTTCATAATAGTACCAAGCCTTATATTTATGACGTCAATTATTTGAATGGATATACGTCCGATATGAGTACGAAGCCAACGCAGCTTCAGTCTTTGGAAGGCACGGATATCGAGAACGCTAATATTTTTGCGCTGCCTATGGGTGTTGAAGTTCTGATTGGTAACTATTCGAAGTTAAGCAGCCCTTATACCAATATTATGAGCCTCGCGAACTCTGCGGGCACTAGTTTATCGGATGGTTTCCGACAGCTTGGATATGAACAAGTCGTTTACCGCAACGTTAACGGAGTATCTCGCCCGTTCCTTCGTATATTTATGGAGATCTCCAAGATGCCGGCTGCTGGTACGCAGAATCTGTATTTTAAGTTGCAGAACGATAAGGATGGTATGAAACAAGTAGCGGTGAAGCTGCTGTATGGTCCTTTTGCGAAGTACGACAGCATTTATGATGGTTTAATTGTTAAGTATGATACAACTTTGGGCGATGATGCAGGGAGAACCTTTTTACTTAGTCAATTAGGTCAATTTGCAGGTCAGTTTTCCAATGTAGCTAATGAGAGTGACATCGTATTTTCGAAACAGGCCACATCGGCCAAACCTCAAACCGTATATTTCTACTTGAACAATGTTGCAATCGGCTTGACTCAGAATTCATCTTTGTCTCAGTTTAAGATAGATCCAGTCGATGAGGAGCTTGCTTTTAATATTTTGAACAAGACAGGCGAGAATACGATTCGAATCGTATTCAGCACGGCGAAGAACAATTATGAGAATGCGATCAAGTTTAATATCGTACCGACTAATTTACCTGAAATACCTGCACCGAATACGGACGGGATTTATCCGTACAGCATCAGTAGGAATACACCTTTAGCAAATGACCCGAACTTCACCAAGGTATCAAGCTTCTTCTCCACGAAGGAAGCTCAGATGAGAGTGTATGGCACATTTGCCTTTCTTGACCTGGGCGAAAGAGCGGATCTAATCCAATCTAAAATAACCGCTTTGGGTGGGTCGAAGACAAATTACATTTTGCAGATCAGTTCCCCGAATTTCAAGAGCGATATAGAGTGGGATTTGTCCAAGGAATTCACGGTGGTATCTAGCAGCGGGCGAACCGTCGTGAATCCAAGCGCGCTAGGACAAGATAATAAAATACCAAATCTGGATGTATTCTATGATGTGGACGGCAAGTATTTTTACTTCATCTTAGATAATCAGGAAGTTCCGGATGACGGCAGTTCGCAGATTTATTTAATGACCGTATTTAACACCGGCAAGACCGGTCCTCGCGCAACGTATCGTTTGCAGGTGGACCCAATCGCAATTCCTTATACGGTACTTTCGCCAGTGCTGGAAGAGCGGAATCTGAATCAAAATTATGTAGATGTCATTATTACATCGCCTGGCGCGGAAACGATGACTATAAACAAGATCGCCGCTAAGAAAGTAAATTACCTGGATTATTCTAATGATCCGACTAATCCAACACCTATTGAATCTTTCAAGGTGCGTGTAACGGGGTTGAAAGAGAATAAGGAAACAGCTATACCGATTATTATTACGCGAGGTAAGGACAAGATTACCGATACGCTTAAAGTAAACTATCAGCCGGCTAATATTCCAGGGGCTCAGTACACAGAAACGATGGCGACTTCTCACAAAGCTTTTAATGGTAGCCTGTCGCTTACTTTTCCGAAGAATACAAAGTTGATCCGTCCTTCCTATAATTCGACGGCTAGCAATTCTAGTCAGATTTACAGTGGTAATCAGTTGCTGTTCGGTATTGCCAATCCGACTGATGGTATTGTCAATCGTTATGAATATCGGAAACAACCGGCTGATTTCTGGCTCGAGAACCAAACCGGTAGTTACGTTATGAGTAAATATTTCTCGGATCGGTTTATTAAGGTTAGCCCACTGTTCTGGATAGATGGTGGGCAGGCTGATGATGACAGAACGTCTGGTTATGACCCGATTACGACGGGATTAGATCCCTATCCGTATCCATTAGTGCAGGGAGATCCGGACAAGCAATTCTTTTTAAGACGCAATAATAACAAAGAAGTGGTTCCTTCTCAGATTGGCTCGCTTACGTTATCGTATGATCCAAGTGTTGCACAGGGAGCAGGCACGGTTGTTACCGTTTTCCGGTACGATCCTGTAGAAGACTTGTGGGAAAATATTGGCGGAGTAGTCGATGAGAAGAAACATACGATTAAAGTTCCATTCAATAAATTTGGTTATTACGTGGTAAGCAAGCTTACTTACGGTTATAACGATATTAATGATCATCCTTATGCTCGTGAAGCGATGGAAGCGATCTTCTCTAAAGGGGTTATGAACGCTTTCGATCCAACTGGCATTTTTGGAGCTGATCAATATGTAACCCGCGGTGAATTTTCGCGAATGATTGTAAAGGCGCTCAACATTCCTCTTAATTATGCGGGGACGCAGCATTTTAGTGATGTAACCGTGGACACGAATATTAATCCCAAAGCACTCTATGACTATCGCTTCATTGAAACGGCAGCAAGAGCCGGGATCGTCAGAGGCACGCAGCCAAAAAGCTTCCAGCCGGAGTCGAGCTTGACACGTCAGGATGCCACGGTTATTTTGGCTAAGGCACTGAACCTGAAGCTCGAGACGAATGCGGCTAAAGCGAAGGCTGCTCTGGATAAGGCTTTCAAGGACTCCGGAAATACGGATTACTATGCTGTTCCTTCAATTCTAGCGATTCAGAAGAAAGGCTTCATTCAAGGCTCAATGATCGATCCATCGGATAAGAAGGCAGGGTATGTATTCGAGCCTAGAGCGAGACTGTTAAGAAGCGATGCAGCGATCATTATGGCTAAAGTAATGGCAAGCAACAAGACATTACCGGCAATATACGCGAATTAAGGGATAGAGCAGCTTGGCTCTTGGCCGAACTGCTCTATTTTTCTTTCTATTAATATCCAAAGTAAGTTTATCCATGGAAAATCTTTAGCATCGACGAGATTAATAGGCCAAGCTATACTGATTACATACTCCTAGAGAAGGGTAGTAATACATAAACAACCGAATCGAAAAAAAATTCAGATCTTTTTCTGGTCTGAGCGCAACTTTTTGAACTGCTCTGCGTTTAATTACATGACATTGCAAACAGCGAGGCATGTAGTACCTTGGGACTACTATTCTTTCCCGAAGTGGAATGAATTCTCAACTTCCTCTTTACGCTAGGGATAGCCCATTGTATAATGTTAAAGTGGTAGGTCTTCTCTAGTAATATATTTATATGGTTTTTTCGTAGGTTTACGAGTTTCTGCGACATGTTCTTACATAGGGTTGAAGCATGGAAGCAGACATCATTTATATTAAATTATTATTTTAATGCTCTTAACTCGGGGAAGGGGGTGAATCGGCTATGAGAAAAACGAGCAATTCATTATCTACACAAAACTCTCAACAACCGAAGGTATTTAGAGGAGGAGAAAAAAAGGTTATGAAAAAAAGTTTAGTTTCGCTGGCATTGGCCGGCTCCATGCTTTCCGCTTTGGCAGTTCCTGCATTTGCAGCTACTCCATCTGATGTAGTAGGCAAACCTGTTCAAACTGCAGTAGAAGAGCTTACAGCTCTGGGTATTATCAATGGTTATGCTGATGGTACATTCAAACCAGACAACACGATTACTCGTGCTGAATTGGCTAAAGTCGTTATCGTTGCTACTGGCAATCAGAGCGCTGCAAACCTGATGGCTAACACAGCTCCTTCGTTTAAAGACGTTAAAAAAGGTGCTTGGTACACAGGTTACATCAACGCTGCTGCTGCTAAAGGCTTCATCCAAGGTTACAATGGTAACTTCCGTCCAAACGACACAATCAAGTTCGAAGAAGTAACTGCGATCTTGGTTCGTGCATTGGGATACAAAGATAAATACTTGTCCGGTTCGTGGCCGTACAACGTGTTGCTACAAGGCGACGAAGTTGGTTTGTTCGACGGTGTTGAAATGGCAAACGGGACTAACGCTACTCGTGGCGTAGTTGCAGAACTGACTGAGAATTCCCTGGGTGCAAACCTCGTTCAATACAATGCTGACGGTGATCTTTCCAACGTTAAAGTTAAAGACGCTGAACAATTGCTGATCAACAAACTTGGCACAAGCACATCGGAAATTCTTGATGTAACTGCTGTAACCGATGGAAAAATTTCCTTCGTTAGCGGCGATGCGGCTGTTGCTGATAACTTCTTCATCACTGGCGGCAAAAAATTGACTGATCTGATCGGTCATTCCGTAACTGTTCTGAAGAACAAAGACGGTAAGGTTCTTGCTGTAACTGATAATCAAGCATCTACAAAAATTGTTTCCACAACACTTAAAGGCGATCAACTGCTTAATGATGGTACTTTGACTACTAAGGCTTCTACTACAGACTATAAAGTTGCTGATAAAGCACTTCTGTTTGTAAATACAGACCCAACAGACTTCGATACAAAAACTTATACTGATGGTACTGATGTACAACTGCTTCTGAATGCAGCTGGCGATGTTCAAGCAATCCTTGTGACTAAGTGGATTCCTGACGCTCAAATTAGTGACATTGTAGCTTACACTAACTACAGTGTAATTAATAGCTCCGGTGGCTCGTTCAAAGTTGATGCTACTACTTCGGTTACTTTGGATGGCAAAGCTGCTACGCTTGCTGATCTGAAAGCTGACGATATCATTGACGTTATTAAGAATAAAGCTGGCCTGGCTACTAAAGTAGTTGCTACACGTAGTGTTGTAACTGGTAAAGTAGAAGCAACAGGTAAAGTTGGTACTGACTTCACAGTTAAAGTTGGCGGTAAAACTTATGTAGCAGCATTTGATACTGTGACTAAGTTATCGCTTGACTCAGAGTACACACTCTATTTGAACAAAGATAGCAAAGCTATTGCGTACAAAGCGGCTACTGCTGCTGCTGCTACTGACTACTATGTAGTTTACACTGTTGCTACAAAAGGTGCACCAATTCTTATTGACAACCAATTGTCTACAGATGACTACTACAAAATCGTGTACTACTCTTTGAAAGATTCGGCTAAAAAAGTTGCTTACACGAAAGAAACTGCAGTTGTTGGCGCATTGACAGACAACTCGATCGCACAACTTACATTCAAAGATGGTTACGTCACTGAAGTTAAAAACCCTAAACAACTGGCTGATGTTAAGTTGGCAAAAGTAGACTCCATTTCTGGAACTAGAATTACTCTGAAAGATAATGCTGATGCTACAACGACTTACGTGTTGGACGGCAATACAGTATACCTCAAAGTAACTGATAAAGATGCTGATTCCACTGTAGCTACTTTGGCAGCTTCTGATGTTAAAGTTGGTGACTATGTAACAGTTAGCAACGAAGGTGCTACAGCTAAGTTTGTAGTTGTAACTACTCAAGGTTCAGTAGCTGAACTGCCACAAGTTCAAGGCCTGTTTGTAAACCAATCTTCGGTTAATTCTGCTAGTGGTACAGCTTACTATGTTACCCTTAACGTTAACAATGAAGAGAAAACTTTTGAAGTTCAAGCACCAATTGCTGCTGTGAACAAGTACGATGTTGTAACACTTGTTGATAAAGACAGCAAAAATGCATACTATGAGACTACTGGTGTGAGCGTTGCAAACCACAAAACTCTGATTGCAAATGCTCCTACTGTAGATGCATCAGCGAAAACAATTACACTGGCTGGTGTTGGTGGTACTACTTATGTAGTAACTGAAAATACTAAGTTCTACAACATCAATGCTGATGACACTGGTTTGGCAGTTGGCTACTTCAACGATGTACGTGTTGCAGCTGATACAGTATCGGGTAACTACGGTACTGGTAAAGGTCAATACCAATTGGTTATCGTTGATGGTAAGGACACTTATGGAAACAACTTCAAAGAAGCTGGTGTGGTTGTAGTTGTTTATCACAACTAATATTACCCATCAATTCAAGAAAGCTGAGAGCGTGCTCTCAGCTTTCTTTTTTTATATTTTCTAATGACATGTTCACATGTAGTTCATATACATTAGATATAGTTACGAGTATAGGCGGAGCAAACATTTTTAAGATGAGCCGAAACTTATAGGATTCCATTCTCGTCTATTTAAGTAAATCTAATTATACGGAGTGAATGTGACAATGCGGAAAAGCTTTAAACGATCGACTATGCTTGTATCCCTCTTCGTTGCTTTTGTTATGCTACTCAGTGCGATACCAGTGTCTTTCGCTGCATCAACAACGACTTCTTCTGTTAACAAGAAGGTCTATGTAACGAAAGCCTCGTATGTACAACTGACGGATGCTAGTCTAGTCCCGAGTGCAAACGGTGCAACAGCGAGCTTCACCTTTGAATTCTATAATGGTGATAGTTCAGCAATTAATCTCGTAGATTACTGGGCACGCTTGAAGTCTAAAAGTGGATCGAAATACACACTGACTTTGCTAGACAAGGCTAATAAGAAAACGATCAGCCCGAAATCTAGTACAACTCTTACTTTTTATAGTGCAGTAGGTTCTAAAGTTACACTTGATCAGCTCATTCTTAATTTTGTGAAATTCGATTTCTCGGTTTCTGGTTATGAGAAAACAATTGGCTCATTTACTTTCCCATCTGGCTATTCCAATGATATTAAACTGGGTGGCTACAAAACAGTAAAAGTAAGCAGCTCAAATGTTAACATGCGCATTGATCAAAACACGGTATCGAAGACATCGGACTACTACAATGTGAACTTGTCTTTTGTAGCTCGAAATACCAGCCAGTTCGGGGTAGCGATCCCTGAATATAACTACTACTTAAAAACATCTAGCGGCTTGTATAAGTTGAAACTGAAGAACACTTCGGATTCAAACTTGACACTTGAGCCTGCTGTACTTAATTCCATCAGACTAACAGGATCAATTCCAAATACAGTCTCTACATCTGGATGGAAACTCGTTATTACTCAAAAAGTAGGCTCTGCTGATAGCACCCAAGTAGAACTTCCAGTGGCTTCATTCATGGTACCATTCACTCTGGATACGACTCCAGGAACTGCGAAACAAACCTTCACAGATGAGAAAGGTACTTATGAGGTAGAATTGCAATCTGTACAACGCATGCCTTGGGGCAATGACGATAACGTGCTTGCAAAACTATCGATTAAAAATAAAGAGTCTGTCTATCTACCGCTGCCAGAATTAATAGGCACAATTTTGTTAGACGAGAACATTACGATTAATGGTCAGGCCGTTAAGAATACTGGCGATATTGGTTTAGCACCAGGCGCATCAACAACAGTAACCTTTATTGGGAAACTGCCTTACGCGTATAACTGGAAGAAGTTTGAGCTTCAACTGAACGAGAAATCCGGTACAGAAGATCTTCAAGTAGCTGAAGTGACAAAATCGGCTATTACGGCAATTTACTCCGTTGCGTCTGGTAATGTATATACGCAAAAATCAATTGGTTCTGAGATGAGTGTCAAAGTGACGGATACTCGTACTTACCAAGGTGATACAACAGATACCTATGCTGTATTTATGGATGTAACAAATAACCAGACACGTAGTAAAGTAATGCCACAGTGGACTGGATATTTCAAATCAGCTGCAGGTAACTACTATGATGCTACGATTTTGAAAACTGCATCATCTGTAACACCAGGCAATAAGGAACAAATTATTGTCTACACCCAGCTTCCTAGTAATGTGAGCCGTGATGGATTACAACTTCTAATCGGCGAAGCCATTGACGCAAATGGCCTCATTAAAGGTATAACAGGTATCCCAACAGGCTATATCCGCGGTGTATTGTTCGGTATACCTGCAGAGAAGACAGATCTGACGAATAATCGTGAGATTAAGGTAGGTCCTTATAGCATCGATTTCAACTACTTTAATGTATTTGCAGACGGCGATACTTTAGAATTTGACCTTGGAAGTAAGGTTCAGCGTGATTACAGCTATGATGGCTTTACACAATCGAAGCTGACTATGGAGCTAGAATACGAACCTGCGAGTGATGTTCTCTGGTCCCAAGAGATCAATCTCGAAGGTAAATCCGAGAATAGCCTAATATGGAAAGTTGGCGACAACTATAGCTCGTTCAGCAAGAAAATGGAAGATAACTTGTATTGGAGCACTTACACTCTTAACGTCTACGAAACTGTAAACGGCAGCAAGAAAAAGCTATTCTCTAAAGATATTAAATTCTCTTCCCTCATTAACTGGCTTGACGGCGAGCACTAAATAGTACAGAAATAACTGGTTAATCCCATCCAAATCTAGTATCTTATTAAGAGATACTAGATTTGTTTGCGTAAGGTGAAACGGTTATTGCCATCTTCGGTGGCGTGGCGCGTTTCATTCCGAAAAATTCTAAGCGATTATATAAGTTGAAACTTATAAATTCTTAGAATTTAAGAAAGGAGTTAGTCGAAATTGAAGAAGTATGCACTACGGATTGTGTTGGCAGTTGTTCTAGTAGGAGCAGGCCTTATTGCTGGGGTGAACTGGCCGACAACCCTTGAGGCGGAATCAAATGCAACGGTACCCGGCTCTGTAGACGACCCGGTGGTAACGAAGAGCTATGTAGATGAACAAATTGCGAAAGCAGGTTCTGGCACAGGTGGAGGAACAACACAGCCTGAGACAGGTGGTACAAGCGCCAAGTTGGAAGTTGTGGCCGTACCTGCTGGTAAAGTCCTCATTGCTAATGAAGGCACAGAGGTCGTTGTACGTGCAGGCAAAGCCGTTGTCTATAGTACGGATGCGAATGGCATTGCCGATCTGACTGATGGTAAAGACTTAACGAATGGCAAAGCGATCATTGCCAACCATCATATGTTATTCCCGCGTGCGGGACGTGGAGTTACAACAGCTCCAGGCTATACGAAGTCCTTAACCCTGCTTGTTCGAGGCAGCTACGTTATTCAATAAACGAAGGCAATGGATGTTATAGAACATTTTGCCCGGACTGACAATAGGTTATACGCTTCAAACTGCTCGGAAGGACACACAATAAAATCACGTTCCTAATTTATACGGAGGTGTTCTTATTATGAGTCGTTCCAATAAAGTGATTGTCCCAGATTGTAAAGCTGCGCTGAACCAAATGAAGTATGAGATTGCTGCTGAGCTGGGCTTGTTCGCTTCACACGGAGTGAGCACAGGTGCAGACACGGAATTTGGCGATGAGCTAGGCGGGGTAAGCGGCGGAACTCATATTCAATGGAGAGAAGTCACAAGCCGTGATGTTGGTTCGATCGGCGGCAGCATTACACAACGTCTAGTTGCTCAAGCGGAAAAAGTACTAAACGGTTATACGTAAGCTTAAGCCTTTATTAGAAGGCGAAGCATACGTTTTCCGGATGAAATTTAGGCTGAGTAAAGAGCAAAAATATACTCCCTTAAATTTTATCAAATATTGGTAATCGTTGACACCAAGCGACATTTTCGGTATTATACTGTTTTAGAGAGTTGTCTAACAACCTTTTCCTTCGGGGAAAGGTTCATTTTTTGTGTAGAATGTCTGCACTTATTTCATACTAGCTGTAGGAGGTTGATACGGATGTCTGTTAAAGGTCGTCACTTGTTTACATCGGAATCAGTAACAGAAGGCCACCCGGATAAGATTTGTGACCAAATCTCGGATGCTGTTCTGGATGCGTTTCTGGAAGCGGACCCTTACGCTCGCGTAGCTTGCGAAGTTTCGGTTGCAACTGGTCTTGTACTTGTTATTGGAGAAATCAGCTCCCGTGCTGATTATGTCGATATTTCCGCAATTGCTCGTCGTACAATTAAAGAAATTGGTTATACGCGTGCAAAATACGGTTTTGACTCCAGCACTTGTGCTGTGCTTACATCGCTTAATGAACAATCCGCGGATATCGCGCAAGGGGTTAACGCTGCGCTTGAAAGCCGCGATGGAAAAGACGTTCAAAAAGAAAACGAAGACATCGGTGCTGGTGACCAAGGTCTGATGTTTGGTTTTGCAACGAACGAAACTCCTGAGCTGATGCCTTTGCCAATCGCATTGTCGCATCGTATTGCTCGCCGCCTGTCCGAAGTTCGTAAGAACGACACGTTGGGCTACCTGCGTCCGGACGGTAAAACGCAAGTTACAATCGAGTACGTGGATGGCAAACCAGTTCGCGTAGACACGATTGTCGTATCGACTCAACACGCAGAAGAAATTTCCCTGGAGCAAATCCAAGCGGACATTCTTGAGCATGTTATCAAACCAGTTGTTCCTGTTGAGTGGCTGGATGAGCAAACGAAATACTTCATCAACCCTACTGGCCGTTTCGTAATCGGCGGTCCTCAAGGTGACGCTGGTCTTACTGGCCGCAAAATCATCGTTGATACTTACGGCGGTTATGCTCGTCATGGCGGCGGCGCATTCTCCGGTAAAGATCCAACGAAGGTTGACCGTTCCGCAGCTTATGCAGCTCGCTATGTAGCGAAAAACATCGTAGCTGCAGGTCTGGCTGACAAATGTGAAATCCAATTGGCTTACGCGATTGGTGTAGCACAGCCTGTATCGATCAACGTTGACACTTATGGCACTGGCAAAGTATCGGAAGAAGTTCTGGTTGAAGTCGTTAAAAACAACTTTGATCTTCGTCCTGCTGGCATTATCAAAATGCTGGACCTTCGCCGTCCAATCTACGCTCAAACAGCTGCTTATGGTCACTTCGGCCGTACAGATGTGGATCTTCCTTGGGAGCGCGTAGACAAAGCAGAGAAGCTTAAAGCAGACGCACTTGCTTAATTTATAAACAAGATATAGAAAGCCCTGAATTTTTAATTCGGGGCTTTTTTGTTGTTTTCTTCTGCAACCTTTTGGCATCGAACTTCGACTAATACCTAGTTAGCCTAAATTTTTCAAGTCGATTTGCCGACAAATAGGGTACGAGTGTATTTAGCTGGGGAGTGATTGTGAGGAATGAAGGTACATAGCCGAATTAGTTTTATGATCGCTGTATTATTGATGCTTCAAATAGGCTTCTCTGGATGGGCGGGGGATACGACTACCGTTCATGCTGCCTCAAGTGGACCTGTCGTTGTAGGCATGAGCCCAGCGGATAACGCAACAGGGATAACGCCTACGAGCGATTTGACACTAACGTTCGATGAAGCTGTGACAAGGGGGGCTGATTCAGCCACCATTACGATTTATAACTATAACACGAGTGATATTGTCGAAAGTATTCCAATGAACTCCGGCAAAATCAGACTCGATGCGACAAGCAGAATGGTTACCATTAATCCGGATGCCAATCTGAATGTAAATACGGATTATTATGTGCTGATTGATTACGGTGCTTTCGCCAATGTGTCTAACGGTGCTTATTACGCGGGAATATCCAGTGCAGCTGCCTGGAATTTTAGGACTGCAGCGGTTGTGGATACAACAGCTCCTTCTATTACGGTGAAGTCACCGGATTCAGGTGCGACACAAGTGCCTGTAAACAGTAAGGTTATTCTTCAATTCAGCGAGCCGGTCTACGCGGTAAGCGGTAATGTGACGTTAAGCAGTATCGCGGATACCAAAAATATTCCCGTAACCTCAAGCATGGTGCAAGGCAGCGGTACGAATACGATTACGATCACGCCAGCTGCTCCGCTTGATTCGAATGTCGATTACACAGTTACGATTCCTCGAACAGCTTTTCAGGATGGTGCCGGCAATGCGCTAGAGACGGGAGGAGCATCCTACGTAAGCTGGAGCTTCCATACGGATGTGGCCCCACTTAATATCGTTTCCATTACACCGGCTGATAACGCCACTTCTGTAGCTGTGTTGACGGATAAGTTGACCATGACCTTCGACCATAATGTGATGGCAGGTAACGAGAAATATATTGAGATTAAAGAGTTCAAGACCAATACGACTTTTGCCAAAATCAAAACAAGCTCCTCTCAAGTCGTGCTTACAGGAGCTACGGCAACAATTACGCTGCCTTCCAGCCCGAGATTTAGTGCCAATACCTCTTACTATGTCTTAGTAGACGCTGGAGCGTTCATTGAGACGGATTCCGGTAATAATTATTTGTTCCCAGGTATTTCGAATGCTTCGGCATGGAGTTTTACAACCGGGTATGGCAATGATACGACAAAACCTGCACTTAAGACTCTTTCGCCATTAGCAGGCGGAATTCTGACGGCAACAACGGGCAAGCTTGTATTAACGTTCACAGAACCTGTATTCCAAGACAGCGGAACGATTGAGATTCGCACCGTTACAAGCGGCACCTTGTTCCGTTCCATACCCGTTACATCAGGCCGGGTGTCCGGCGGTGGGACAGATACGATTACGATTGATGCGACAAGCAGCTATGGCGGTGAATCCGCTAAAGCTTTTGTTAATAATACGGCTTATTATGTGACAGTCGGCAGCCGTGCTTTTAAAGACGGGGTAGGATTGTATTTTGACGGATTAACAAGCTCATCAAGCTGGAGATACACAGTTACGCAGGATAATGTGAAGCCGACCTTGGCCGCAACTTCTCCTGCTAATAATGCTATTTCGGTTGATCCGAATGCGACGTTATCGGCTACCTTCAGTGAAGCTGTTCAGCCTGGCAGCGGGCAGATTACCCTTCAATGTGTGAGCAGCACAAGTGGTGCTTGCAGTCCTCAGCAGATTGGAACATCGGTTAGTGTTGATCCGCTAAATAATAAGAAGCTGATCATCTCGCCGAACCAAGCGCTGCAGGCAAATGTTGTGTATTATACGGTTATCGATCCGGATGCTGTAATTGATCTGGCGGGTAACGCTTTTAACGGGATTCAGAACGAGTATCAATGGACATTCAAGACGCTTGGCGGCGATACAGCTGCTCCGACGATTTCGAAGCTTGAAGCCAATGGAACTACCATTGTCATGACCTATAATGAAGCCCTTATGGAGAATTCGATTCCTACGGCAGGAAGCTTTTATATTACAGTAGATGGGGCTTACCGCTCAGTTAATGGGATATCGGTATCTGGCTCTAAGGTTACGTTAACCGTGTCCAGCACCATTGTTGACGGCCAGCAGGTGAAGCTGTCCTACACGAAGCCATCGTTAGCGACTCTAGGCATTCGTGACCTCTCAGGCAATCAGGCTTTGAGTCTATCTTCGCAGACGGTTACAACCGCAGTGGATGCAACTAAGCCTTATTTGACCGGTGGTACGGCTGCAGGTGGTATTGTAACCCTGATCTTTTCGGAAAATCTGGCTACGCTTAGCAGCTACGCCTATTCGCAGTTCAGTGTCTACGTTGGGGGCAGTTATTACACACCAACTTCTGTATACAGTTCAGGTAACAAAGTGATTATCGCTGTTAATGCATCGATTGACTCGAGTTCTAATGTGAGAGTATCTTATACGGCCGGTTCTTATCCGGTGCAGGATGCAGCAGGGAATAAAGTAGACAACTTCAGCAGCTATTCACTGACTAGTACGGTTGATACAGCTGCTCCAACTTTTCAGTCTATTGAAGCTTATGGATCTTCCATCATTATTACTTACAATAAAACGTTGGATTCCTACAGAAAGCCATCAACAGGTCAGTATAGTGTTATTGTGAATAACTCACAGCGTAACGTGACGCAGGTTTCAATAACCGGTGCTCAGGTACTCCTGACCGTAAGTCCGGAAATTCCATCGGGGTCTACGGTTAAAGTATCCTATTCGAAGTTGTACACAGCTTTAGCTGACTTAGCAGGTAATGAGGCGGCAGCTTTCAGCAATGTAACGGCGTCTGTTGGAACCGGGTCATCTACGGATAACGGTTTATACGGAGCGGTTGCGAAAGGAACCAAGCTAACTCTGTCCTTCTGGAAAACGCTCAGTTCCTCTTATGTACCTTCATCAGCCTACTTCTCGGTAAAGGTAAATAACGGAGCGGATCCTGCTACAAACGTTACGGTTAGCGGCAATACGGTTGTCCTGACCCTTGCCAAAGCTCCAAGTGTTGGCGATGCGGTTACGATTACGTATTATGCGACTTCTTCGAGCAGCCTGCGTACGTCTGACGGAACGATTATCAACAGCTTTACGAATGTGACAGTTGCTAATCAAACGACACTTATCGACTCCATGCCAGGCGGTTATGAAGAAGCTGACGGCGGCGGTATTGGACTGACAACATCAATGGCGACACAGACCTCGGATATCTCACCTGCCGGCTATTCAACAACCCGGTATACGATTCAGTCCGATAAGCTGTCGACAGCTTATACTGCGGCCAAAGGAGCGGGAATTAACAATGCTCGCGTTGTTTTTGAAGTTCCAAGCTCAGAGCGGGCAGCAATTGTTGCTGTCCCATTGACTGCACTAGAAAGTGCATACCGGTCCAGTACCGGAGCATCCTTTGTTGTACAGTATGGAACAAGCTCGTACGAGATTCCGCTGAGCGCTCTTGCTTTTAAGAGCATGGCTTCACTCATTGGATCGAGTTATACAACAGGCAATCTTTTGATCAAGATTGAAAAAGGCAGTAACTCTAATACCAGCGGTTTGACTTCAGCAATCAGCAAAGCAGGAGCATCCTTGCTCTCGACGCCGATTACGTTCGAGACATCCGTTGTGAACGGTACGACGGAGAAGGCGTTGTCGGAATTTGGGGGATATGTAAAACGGAGCTTTGAGGCACTTACTTCCGTGAATGCAACAAACAGCGCGGTAGTATGGCTTGATCCGCAGACCGGCAAGCTGTCTTACGTGCCTACAACCTTCTCGACGGAAAATGGTACGAATAAGGTGTCGTTCAAACGGAAAGGCAATAGCTCGTACGCTCTGGTGAGCGGGGCATCGAAGTTTACCGATATCGGCTCGCATTGGGCCGGTTCCACCATTAAAATGATGGCGAACAAATTCATTATCGAAGGCAGATCAGGATCAACAACAAAGTTTGATCCGCAAAGCTCGATTACTCGGGCGGAGTTCGCTTCTTACATCGTGCGTGGACTAGGACTGTCCGGCAGCCGGAGCGACGCGGCGAAGTATAAGGACGTAACAGCAGGGACGGTGACGGCTGCTTACATCGGCGCAGCGTCCAAGGCGGGAATCGTAACCGGTAATACCGATGGTACCTTTAAGCCAAACAGCCCAATTACCCGTCAAGAGATGGCGGTAATGATGTCCCGTGCGGCAAAAGCAGCAGCGGTGACCAT
This sequence comes from Paenibacillus sp. YAF4_2, assembly GCF_052113225.1. Lineage (NCBI taxonomy): Bacteria > Bacillati > Bacillota > Bacilli > Caryophanales > Paenibacillaceae > Paenibacillus > Paenibacillus sp. YAF4_2. Next base: position 62,796 of record NZ_JBFRCT010000011.1, on the reverse strand, counting down.
TTCTCTGCCGTCGTCCGAATCGTCGTATTTGTCGAAATTCAGCGACCGCACCAAGGTTGCATCCTGGGCAAAAACCGATCTGGCCAAAGCCGTATACATCGGCGTTATCACCGGCCAGACCGCAACCACCTTCGGCCCAACCAAAAACGCGACTCGCGCCGAAGCGGTCGTGATGATCAAACGCTTGCTCGAGTACGTAGATCTGTTAGACTAACTCTTACTAAAAAGCCCCGGCTTAGCGATAATTCGCTAAGCCGGGGCTTTTTGTTTAGTCTCTGTAAGTCATAAGTAGGCGGTAGTAGGACTACCTGTTACAAAATAATCCAGATTTGGCTTTAAGGTCCCTTAGGGACCTTAAAGCTGCAGTACTATGGATCTGGATCATCAGTGGGCATGAGCCCACGCGATGACCTACTTCTTTCTGTCCACCCACAAGTGCTGGCGGATGGGGGTGCGGGGGTAAGAAGGGGCGGAGAGTAAAGGTCACTCTGGAGAAGCGAAGCGTTCGCCTTTGCGGACGAATTCTAACGATAACATCGTTAAAAAATTCAAAGAATTCGTCTGCAACAGCGATCGGAAGAATGACCTTTCCTCGCAGCCCTGCCTTTCCCCCTCTACCATTCATCCGCCCAGCACTACTTCCCCCAATTATTAAGAATTTTTTATAGACGGAACTTTTCCGACTCTCGAGTAGTCTATAATGAGTAGATTAATAGATTAGGAGAGTTGCTATACAATGAGTAAGGTACGTAACAACAATGTCCGGCAGACGGGAAGCTTGGGTAAAAAAATTGCGGTTGTAGTTATCGGTGGTACACTGCTCGCACAGCCAGTCTCGTCAGCACTTTCTTTTGAATGGAACCCATTGCAGATCGGAACTGTGGCAGCTGCCACTGCCGAACCATCCCTTAAGCTTCTTCAGCAGTCGTATATTACGGCAGGCGCACAACGTTTGGACTATTTGTGGAAAACGACACGCAGCGGTAAAGCAGCACAAGCGAATGTCCATGTCATCGAAGTAGATCTATCTAATCCTTATGTGAATGTGAACGTCATGAGCGGCAAAAATAATACCGTAGGCAAACTGAATACGGTTATGAATATGACCAAAGAAAACGGCGCTGTCGCAGGCATTAACGCCGATGTTTTCGTAACAACGACTGAAGGTTCACCAATGGGCGCGCAGGTGACCAGCGGAACGCTGATGACAAGCCCGATGCAAATCAAGGGCATGTATGCTTTTGCGGTGACCAAGGATCGTAAGCCTGTCATCGACAGCTATACCTTTGATGGCAAGGTTACGTCTGGAGACGGCTCTAGCTTTGTTTTAGCAGGACTTAACCAGTCTGCTTATATGCCAGAAGGCGGAACCTCGAACTACAGTCACTATAATGCCTTGTACATCTACAATAGCGCCTGGGGCGGAGCAGAGCGGCCGAAGAACTCTTCTGCAACGCCAACGGAAGCATTGGTCGTTAACGGGGTCGTTCAGGAAATTTCGGACGGTAAGCCGCTGACAACGGCAATTCCAGCAGACGGATATATCCTTCGTGGCCACGGTACTGCTGCGAAATACATCATGGAGCATCTGCAAGTCGGCCAGGCCATAACGTCAGATTATTCACTCGTGTCTCAGACAACTGGTCAAAAGGTTGATCCTACAAGCTTTGAAATGCTGGTAGGCGGACATACGATACTCGTCAATAACGGGGCGGCTGCGACTTTCTCACGTGATATTACAGGTGTCAGCGGCTCTTCCTACGTATCTCGTTCGGCTGTAGGCTACTCGAAGGACGGCACGAAGGTCTACCTGATTACAAGTGAATACTACGGTGACAGCACAGGTCTGAACCTGAAAGAACTGCAGCAGGTCATGGTGAAGCTTGGTGTCTATAAAGGGATTAACCTTGATGGCGGCGGTTCAACAACGATGATTGAGCGCCCGCTTGGGGAAACATCACTTCGCCTTGCGCATTCCACGCAATATGATACAACGCAGCGCAGCATTTCCAATTCGATTGGGGTGTTCACGACTGCACCAAAAGGCAATCTGAAGGGGATTACGGTCAGCGGCTCCAACGTGCTCTTTATTGGACAAAGCACCAGCTTCTCTGTAAAAGGCTATGACAGCTACTACAACCCTTATACAGTAGACGGGGCGAATGCGACTTGGAGCAGCTCTACGGCTGGCGTAGGCGCGTTTAACGGCAGTACGTTCACAGCTGCAAAGGCGGGTTCAACGAATATTACCGTCAAATCTGGGGCAGTTACAGCGAGTTACCCGGTTGAGGTAATCGGTCAGGATCAAATTGCTGAGCTGAAGCTCGACACGGCAGCTGGCTTATTGTCGAAAGGCGCAACGGTATCGATCCCGGTCAAAATAACGCTGAAAAACGGCAAAACCTATAAATTGTCCGGAGATTCACTGAAATGGGAATTCATCGGCTTTACGGCAGCGACTAGTGGAGATACTCTGACCGTTGGCTCTGTAAGCTCTGGAACTAAGACAGGCTATGCTATTGGACGCTACGATGGTTTCCCAACGATGCTTCCGTTTACGCAAGGCGGCTCAGAGAAGTCATTTGAGACTTTCGAGAACGTCAGCTACGCTATTAATCCGCAAGTGACTCCTGCTGCTACAACAACGGGAAGTGTGAAGCTTGTGACGGATCTACCAGGCCAAACGTCTGGGAAAGCATTGAGCATTTCTTATGACTTTAGTGCTGGAACTGGTACCAAAGCGGTGTATGCACAGTTCAATGGCAGCTCCGGAAAAGCGGTCGACGGCTCCCCTATTTCTATGACAATGGATGTATATGGCGATAAAAGCTTGAACTGGTTGCGTGCCGAGTTCATCGATGCGAATGGCGCCGTCCATTTGGTTGATCTTGCAAAACAGCTGGATTGGTCTGGATGGAAATCGGTCAAAGCCGACTTATCGGCAAAAGGTATGGCTTATCCAGTCAAGCTGAAGCGCATTTATGTGGTAACCACACCGGATGGGCAGGACGAACGGGCAGCTACGGGAACAGTAGGCATTGATAACATTAAGCTTCAGTATGCTGCGTCAGCAACGACTCCAACAGCTCGTCATATTGAAATGACTATCGGTAAGAAAGCCGCAGTGTCTAACGGCAAATCTATCGCTATGGAAGTTGCACCGTTCGAGACAAGTGGTACGACTTATGTACCTATTCGTTTTGTAACCGATGCGATGGGCGCTACCTTAAAATGGGACAATAAGCTCAATCGCGTAACGGTAATTAATGGATCGAAGATGCTTGAGATGGTAATCGGGAAAAAGGAAATGAATATCAATGGCGCGCTTTTCGAGACGGAAGTGGCTCCTATAATCAAGAATGGACGCACCCTTATTCCAATCCGATTATTCTCTGAAAAGCTGGGTCTAAAGGTCACCTACGATAGCAAGACCAAAAAGATTGCCATCGATTAAGTGTGGACGAGCGGCTGTAAATGTGTGTTATGATAGGGGGGAATAGCCTTCTACAAGGTGAAACTGCTTGTCGTACTTTGGTAGCGGGAGCATTTCATCCGGAGAATTCTAAGCGCTATTTATAAGATGAAACTTATATATTCTTAGAATTTGAGAAAGGTTGCCGATTGTTTTGGACCAGCACATTGTCGATATTAATAAAGTAATTACTAATGCGATCTCCGTAATGGAGGACAGTAAACTTCAAATTTACGAAATATGCGAATCAGCGCGCCAGGAGCTTGAATCACTTGGCCAGGAGCTTGAGATTGTGTTAGCGGAAACGATAACGACGATTGAGAGAGTTGACCAGCTTGAACAGGACTATCGGCGTGCCCGTATCCGGCTGACTGAAGTCAGCCGGGATTTTGTTCGATATAAAGAAGAGGACATCAAAACCGCCTATGAGAAAGCAACACAAATCCAGCTCGACCTGATGGTCTATCGCGAGAAAGAAGCGTATTTGAAAACGCGGCGCGACGATCTGCAGAAGCGGGTCCGGAATGTGGAGAAGTCTATTGAACGGGCGGAGACGATTGCCTCTCAGATTAATGTTGTCCTTCAATACTTGTCTGGTGATTTGAACCAGGTAACACGTATTCTGGAGACAGCGAAGACAAGACAGATGATGGGACTTAAGATCATCGTCGCGCAAGAGGAAGAACGGAAACGGATTTCGCGAGAAATTCATGATGGACCGGCTCAATCCCTTGCCAATATTGTTCTTCGCACGGAAATTGCAGAAAGAATGCTGCTGAAGAAGGAATTTCAGTTGGTGCAGGACGAATTAGTAGATTTGAAAGGGCAGGTTCGTTCCGGGTTGGAAGAAATTCGTAAAATTATTTTCAATCTGCGTCCGATGGCCCTGGATGATCTGGGTCTTGTACCTGCACTTCGTAAGTTCGCTCATGATTTCGAAGATAAGACGAAGATTCGTACGATCTTCGAGCTTAACGGCAAAGAAGTCAGAATGCCGTCAGCCATGGAAGCTGCGGTATACCGGCTCGTTCAGGAAGCGTTTACCAATGCACACAAGCATGCTAGAGCATCCTTTGTAACGCTGGAGGTTGCTTTTTCGACAGAGACGGTCACGGTTATTATCGTGGATAACGGTATTGGATTCCAGAGCGAACAAACGGAAAACCATGCGCAGGATAACTCCCATTTTGGCTTGATAGGCATGCGTGAGCGTGTAGATCTTCTTGAAGGGAGGATGGAAATCGACTCAAAAATAGGACACGGGACGAAGATTATAGTTCATATCCCAATTTCAGTAGAGAGTAGAAAGGAGTAAGATGACGTATGAACCAGGCAGCGCCGGGAACAAAGCAAAAAATTAAAGTATTGCTGGCCGACGATCACCAACTTTTCCGCGAGGGGCTTAAACGGATCTTAAATATGGAAGACGATCTAGAGGTAATTGGGGAATGCGGGGACGGCATTCAAGTGCTCGAATTCTGCAATCACACCATTCCAGAGATTGTACTCATGGATATCAACATGCCTATCGAGAACGGTGTAGTAACGACAGAGCGTTTGAAGACGATTTTTCCTGATGTGAAGGTTATTATCTTATCCATTCATGATGATGAAAGCTATGTATTCGAGACACTCCGCAAAGGGRCTACCGGCTACTTGCTGAAGGATATGGAAGCAGAGTCTCTTATTAACGCGATTCGTTCCGTAGTGAACGGTCATGCATATATCCATCCTAAGGTGACAGGCAAGCTGATTAATCAACTGCGCCGTATGACGTACTTAGACGACATGGGCGTTATTTCCGGAGCTGCAGCAGGCATGGAACCAGGCGTAAAATTTGTAGCAGGTGAAGATAATCCACTGACTCGCCGGGAGGCAGAAGTACTACGTCTCATGGCTGAGGGCAAAAGTAACAAGATGATCGGTGAGTATTTGTTCATTAGTGAAAAAACAGTTAAAAACCATGTAAGCAGTATTTTGCAAAAGATGGAGGTTGACGACCGTACGCAAGCGGTTATTCAATCTATCAAGTATGGCTGGGTAACGCTGTAGCCGGGCATAAGGTGCGCGGCTCTAGCGCGCAGGAGGCGAGGGGCTCGATCGAGGGCAGACCAAAGCTGCATGCGAGAGGCAGAAACAGGGTGGAGAGTGGCCCGCCATCAGGCGGCCCAAAGTCATAGCAGGTCTGGTTACAGGTACATAATAGAGTCCCGTGTCGTAGACGCGGGATTTTTTGTGTTTTTTTGGGGCGTTGCATGGGAAGTACGAGGGTGCATGCAAGGTGACATAAGACCCTGCGAGGGTCTTAAGTGGAAGTAGAGTAGCTAGTTTGTGGGTGATAAGACCCTGGTAGGGTCTTATCGGCTGGAAAATGGTGGTTAGATGCGGGGGAATGGTGAGTGCGAGGTGAGATAAGACCCTGCGAGGGTCTTAAGTGGCAGTAGACTAGCTAGTTTGTGGGTGATAAGACCCTGGCAGGGTCTTATCGGTTGGAAAATGGTGGTTAGATGCGGGGGAACTGTGAGTGTGAGGTGAGATAAGACCCTGCGAGGGTCTTAAGTGGAAGTAGAGTAGCTAGTTTAAATGGGGTTAGTTCGAGATGGATGTAATGGTAGGTAGTTTATAAGCTCGGACGCGGTGATCAGTGACATTTGCAGGTTGCAGAAGACGTTGTTCTACCATTTCTATGAGAAGTTTACGGGCATACTTTGTGCTAACGTCCAACAGTAAGCTGATATCTTTAGGAGCAGCCGGCTTCCGGAGGAGGTTCATGTATCGCAGGATCTCCTTCTGTTCTAGGGTAAGGTCGGTGTCTGGCTTTAGGCTGTAGAGCTTGCCGAAGAGCTGTTGGATGAATTGTTGGCATTGGCGTGGTTTGCTTTTCACATCGTCGTAGGAGAAACGAATTACGATCCAGCCGTCCAGGATGAGATGGTTTTGCCTCATGAGGCTGTCGGCGAATTGCCTCCGGTCGGCATCGCGGCAATGAGGGCCGTAGCCGTCGATCTCGATACAGAGTTTGTAGGGCTCACGTATGTAGGCATAATCCAGAAACCGCTGCCCATCGTTGTAATCACTCGCCTCGTATTCACCGTGTAAATGCTCGAATTGTCCAACTGCCGGCCACCAAACATTTTTGAGGAATAGATCCTCGGCATGGCGTTCTTCTTCGAGCCTCCTTTTACGTTCAACACTGCTTGCTGCGACTTGAGTTAGTAACCAATTCTCGTATTGAGCTTCGAACATAGCTAATTCACTCCTTATATAGAAAATAAAAAAAGCACACGGCTCTCCCGTTAGAAATGGGATTAGAGCGGTGTGCTTCACACGCGTTTTTGTATGGTATTTATTTTACAACAGGGGGTGAAGACCTGTCGATCGCACATTTTGTCCTCCTTGTCCAAATGGCCGGAACCACTGGGCGCATAACGGCATATATTGTCACAAAGAGGAGGTGGCCGACCTGATTGCGATTTTACTTCTTGTGATTGGCTGTTATGCTTTGGCCGCCGCATCGGTGCATGTGGCTTATAGGCTTCGGCGAGGCAAGACGCGTGAAAGCAAGCATTATGTTCTTGTCGCTCATGATCAGCATATGAGGATGGAAATGTATCTTCGACAGTTTTCTTCTTATTCGCGCCGAATGGGGACGGATGTTCATTTAACCGTTGTAGATGGTCACTCTGCGGATCAAACTACACAAATCGTCGAACGGCTCAGTGAAGGCAATAAGAATATTAAGGTGTTTGCGGATGAAGGTTTAGAGAAGCGGATGCGCTCTCAATCCGAGAACCCTTCAGCAGATCTGATGTGGACGTTACGGAGCGAAGGGGTTGTAAGCAAGCCTGACCAAGCTATTCTCGTAGATTTGCAGAATCCTTCAGATTTGTCGAAAATGCCATTTTGAGCTATAATGGAAACCAATTGGAAGCACGGAGTGAAGCACACCCCGATGATGCGATAAGCGTCATTGAGGTGTGCTTTTTTGCGTGCGGGAGAGGCGGGAACCGGTGAAGGCTAATGTGTATCTCATCCATATTGCAGGGCAATGGCTAGCTCAGCTGACTATTAATCCGGAAGTTGATAGGGAGTTTTGGATGGAGGAGGGACTGGCAGAAGCGGCTTTGCGCGCTGATAGAGAGCTTGGTATAAAGAAAGATCAGAGAGAACGGAGTAAAGCGGTAGAGCTTAGATTAGGAGGGGAAAAAGCGGAGGCTGGTTTGTTATGGAATGAAGCTATACCTTTAGGGGATGCCATTCGTAGTGTGCAGCTATGGGAGGAAGCTGGAGCTGCCTGGGATGAGTCAGGCAGCATGGGGGATGGGCCGCTCGCTTTGCTTGCGGCCTGCATTGAGCAGGCGCGCCGCGAAGCGGCCGGCGCGCCACTAGGGCGCCCGGGCAAGCAGGCTGCTGGCGATGCCAGCCTGCTTGCCCGGCGCTGGGCGCGAGCCGCCGCTGACGCGGGCGGCTCTAGCCCTGGCCCCGCGCGCGCAGCTGCTCGCGCGCGGGAGGCCTTGGCGGCAGCTGCGCTGCTGGCCGCCAAGGCCTTACAGGGCCGTGCGCTGCTTCGCAGCGAAGCGCACGCCCTGCTTGATGGCGCCGCCGCTGACATCGGCGGCGCACTGCAGTTGGCGCAGCTGCTAAGCTGGCTGCGCCTCACAGGCGCCGTCGCCGCCGAGAGCGGCCGGCGGCGACGGCGCGAGTGCCGCTGCATGCGATGCGGCAGCGGCGAAGCGCACATGCACCGCACGGCTTGCGCAGCATGCGGGCGCATGTGCGCCTATTGCTCGGCATGCCTCACGATGGGGCGCAGCCGCGAATGCGAGCTGCTCGTGCTGGGCATGCCAGCCCCACAACTGCCGGCCGGCTCCACTCCGGCCGACCTATCCAAATGGCAGCTCAGCCCCGCGCAAGCGGCCGCCACTGAATCAGCGCTTCATTTCATCGAAGCGCCGCAACAGCATCAAAGGGAATTTCTCCTGTGGGCGGTCACCGGAGCAGGCAAGACCGAGATGATTTTTCCACTTGTTGAATCCGTCCTCGTACGCGGCGGCAAAGCTTTAATTGCAACTCCGCGCCGGGATGTCGTAATCGAGCTTGACCCGCGTATAAGACGAGCCTTTCCCAAGGCCAGGGTAGTCACCTTATATGGCGGCAGCGAGCAGCGCTGGGAAGCGGGAGAGATTACGCTTGCAACGACGCATCAGCTGATGCGATTCTATCAGTCTTTTGACTTGGTCATTATAGATGAACTGGATGCCTTCCCTTACCACGGTGATCCGATGCTGCATTATGCAGCTGATAAAAGCTGTGCACCTCACGGACCAAAGCTGCTGCTCTCTGCCACACCGCCAGTGGAGCTTCAACGCAGAGCGAGAAGAGGTGAACTGCCTCATGCGAGGGTTCCTGTCCGTTATCATCGCCATCCTCTGCCGGTGCCAGGACTGCTCCGGACACCATCAGTCGCCAAACTTCTGCAGGCTAAGTCTTTGCCTAGAGTACTGCTTGCAGCTCTACATCATTCTTTGGAACGTGGTGCCCAATTGTTTATTTTTGTACAGCGTATCGTACAGGTTGAACCGATGGCTAAACTGCTGCGCGCTGTATTGAAGATCACGGCGATCGAAGGAACTTCATCACAAGATCCTCATCGAGCAGATAAGGTAAGCCGGTTCCGAACAAGTGAAATCCGAATACTCGTAACAACGACCATCCTGGAACGAGGGGTAACGATACCACGCAGTGATGTATATATCCTGGATGCAGACGGTCGTTTGTTCGACGAGGCTTCCCTTGTCCAGATGGCCGGCAGAGCGGGGAGATCTGGGGATGACCCTAATGGTCATGTTTTCTTTTGCGGCAGGGAGCGTACTCGTTCCCAAATAGCAGCAGTCCGCCATATTCGTGGAATGAACCGTATCGCAGGCAAACGAGGTTATTTGATTCACACCGAGAATTCCCGATCATGGTGCTGGCGCTGGCTTAAGCAGCGAAACACTACCGTCTAAGGGTGATGTACATACCTCACATTAGCACTGTATCTCTAATTACATATCTCTCATGCCCATATCACAAGCAGTTTTCATATCACACATAGTCACTCAACGGTCTGACACTAACTCAACAGCAACGATCTAAACCATTCATAACGGAAGGAGGCATCCCATGCGACAGTTCTTTAAACATCTCTTTCAGCGCTCGTCCCAGGATCTTCATAAAACCATTCGCCTGCTCAGCAGCAGCGCCTCCTCATGCCCTTTCTGCGGGAAAGAGGCAGGGGCAGCGCCTCTTTCGATACGATCAGCGAATCATAGTCAGCTTCAAACCTATCTGTCCTATCTGCCATCCTCTTTTGCAAAATCAATCTGTTCCTCCTGTCAAGCGGCCATACCATGGCTTACTCCAATCAATTGCCGGATATGCGGCCGAGGGATTACTTGCACGGACTGTATCCGTCGTACGGATGCCCAGTTTATAGCGAATCGCAGTGCTGTGGCATACAGCAGTGAAATGCGAGAGTGGCTGGCCCAGTACAAGTACCGCGGAAATGAGAAGCTGGAGCAGCTGCTAGCCCAAATGCTGTTCCCTGCATTTGCCGCGCTGACAAAGGAAGCCCTATCGCGAAGCGGGGGCTCCCAAGCGGCCAATCAATCTTTTGGATGGGATGCTGTAACCTTTGTTCCGGTAAGTATGGAGCGGGCAGAGGAGAGGGGGTTCAATCAGGCGGAGCGGTTTGCAGCTATTTTAGCAGGTCAATATCACATTCCCCTCCACGATATGCTGATCCGAGAAAGGCATACCGAGAAGCAAAGCTTTAAAACCCGCTCAGAGCGTATGAAGGATACCCGGCACTTATTTCAGGCAAAACCCGAGGTGATCGCTGGTTTGAGCGCCGCTTCGACTGCACCCTACGAGTCTAGTACTAGTAAGCCGCATGCCCTTCCACAACCAGCACGATCCATCCGTCTTCTCCTTATCGACGACATCTACACGACGGGCAGCACCATTCAGGCTTGCGCAACAGCGCTGCATCAAAAAACACAGATTCCACTCGATATCTATGCCCTAACCTGGGCCAGATCCTAGTCCTAATCCTCTTTTACAAGATTACTAGTGAAAAAAATCCCTTAATCCGTTAGAATAACCCTATCTACTTTCAACGCTAGAATTGGGGGATCGATGATGAATCTGGATAATTGTCCTCGGTGTGGCAAGCTGTTTGCCAAAAATTTTCGTGATGTCTGTCCTGCTTGTATCCGGGATATCGATAAAGAATACGAGCTGTGCTCTACTTTTTTGCGTAAAGAAAAGGGTGCCATTATAACGGAGCTGTCCGATGCAACAGGCGTCTCAATCAAACAGATTACGAAGTTTATTAAAGAGGGCCGGATTTCGCTGTATAATGCCCCGAATCTCATGTATCCTTGCGAAGTATGTGGTACCCTGATTCGTGAGAATAATATTTGCAGCCCTTGCCGTTCCCGCCTCATCAAAGATACTCAGAAAATGAATGAGGACGAGGCTAGGGAAGCTTCCAAGAGTGCATCGGAGAAGGTCTATTATAAAGGGATTGACCAGTATAAAAACCGGTAAAATTAATCTTTTAGCCCATAAGTTGGCCTATTCATTTTCAAACTTGCTAAACCGATAATACTGTTAAAGGTTATCGGTTTTTTTCTATTGTTTAACTAAAGAGGTGATTATCCATGAAGATAAATGAGACGAATCGGATCGGCGCATATAACAACTACCAGAAGCAAATGGATCAACGGGTTGATAGCGCGAATAAGAAGAAGCAGAAGGATATAGTAGAGATCTCCGCGGAGGCGAAGGAAATGCTCTCCACCAGCCAAACGAATAGTCCTGAACGGCAAAAGCGTATCGAAGAACTTAAACAATCCGTATCTGCAGGCACATACAAGGTTGATGCCGGCAAAATCGCTGACAAGCTGCTTCCATACCTGAAGGGATGATGAGTAAATGAACGAACATGTACGGCAGATTTTGCTCACCCTGCAGGAATTGCTTAATGCCCACCAAGAGCTCATCCAGCACGCTAATGAGAAGGCACAGGCTATCCGAACAGAGAATGTAGAGATGGTATCACTCATTACGGGCCGGGAGAAAAAATGCGTGCAGCGTATTGTGGAGCTTGAACAAACGCGTCTTCTCCAGGTTGGGCGGTACACCGTGGAGCAAGGGCTGCGCAATATGCGCTCCTTGAAGATGGAGAAGCTCATCCAGATGGTTTACCATGCCGAGCAGAAGCTGGAGCTTCAGCATATGTGGCGGGAGCTGTCAGCAGCCATCAAGACGCTTCAGGATATTAACACGTTTAATCAGCAGCTCGTTCGGATGAATCTGGACTATTTGCAGTTCACACAGGACCTGCTTCTTGGTGCACCGGAGGACGAGGTTACCTATCATCGCGCCGTACAAGGAATGAATGTGCAGCGTGCTAGTCGCTACAATCTCAAGACTTAAGCAGAGAGAGGACAAGATACGATGACATCTACATTCCATGGTCTGGAGACCGCGAAGCGAAGCATATTCACGACACAGACGGCGCTGAACACAACTGGCCATAATATCTCCAATGCCAACACGGTCGGCTATTCCCGTCAACGGGTTAACTTTTCTGCAGCTCGTCCAATCGAAGCCTACGGCTATTCACATTCTACAGCGGCAGGCCAGCTTGGTACCGGCGTAGAAGCAACATCAATCACACGGGTAAGAGATAAGTTCTTGGACAGCCAGTACTACAGTGAGTACAAATGGCTGGGTAATTACACGGTTCAGACGGACACGCTGGAGAAGCTGGAGACGATCGTGAACGAGCCAAGTGACACCGGCTTGCAGACCGTTATCTCGAACTTCTGGAACAGCTGGTCGGACTTAAGTAAAACGCCGGAAAGCTCAGATGGCCGTGCCGTATTGGTTGAACAGACGAAAGCCATGATGGATGCCTTTAACTATACATCCAAGCAGCTTAATGATTTGAAGTCTGATTTGACGGAAAATGCGCAAATCAACCTGGATAACCTCAAGTCGATCTCCAGCACAATTGCTAACTTGAACGGGCAGATCCAGCGAATTGAAGGTATTGGCGATGATGCAAATGACCTGCGGGACCAACGTGATGCGCTGGTTGACGAATTATCCGGTCTTGCGAATATCAAGGTGTCGGACTTATCTGACGGCTATACAATCACGATGGGCAGTATGACTCTGGTTGCAGGCAAATCCGCCGAGGCGTCACAAGGATTGACCTTGGATGACATGACCGCTGCAATTACCAGTGGTGACTTGGATAACGGTGCCATCTACGGAACCGTTCAATCCCGTGATAAATATGTCCAAGGCTATGTGGATCAATTGAACCAAATGGCGAATACCATTGCTAACGGAGATATTGAAGTTACAATTCCTAAAGGCTCTGTACTGCCAGAAGGAACGGTACTGAATGGCGTTACATACAGCACCGCCAATGGCAACCGTGAGATAACGGAAGCTTTGAAAGTAACCGTACAAGGACTCAACGGCCTGCATCAGCTTGGTTATACGATGAATGGTGAGCAAGGTGAGCCTCTGTTCACAGATGCTGATGGCAATACAGATAATTTGACAGCGGCTAATATTCAGCTCAATCCGAAGATTGTGGCAGACCCTACTCTGCTAGCAACTTCCATGAAAGTGACTTTTAACTCTGATGGTACCGAGTCAGTTGTAGCGGGCAATAACTCGATGGCTGTCCTTATGTCGCAAGCACGCGATACGAAATTTGCTTTTGATGGGACGAATAGCAACTCGATCAGCGGTTTCTTCCGCTCGATTGTTGGTCAACTTGGTGTCCAATCTCAGGAAATGCAACGTCTACAGTCGAATCAGAAAACCATCGTTGAACAGGTGGATTCTCGCCGGATGTCCGTCAGCGGGGTATCGCTGGACGAAGAGATGTCCGATCTCGTGAAGTTCCAGCATGCCTATAACGCATCGGCACGTGTGATGACCGTTATCGACGAGACGCTTGATCGCATTATTAACAGCATGGGCCGCGTCGGCCTATAATCTACTAGATAAAGCCGGAGGTGCAGCCACATGGCATTGCGCGTAACGCAAACAATGATGTCTTCCCAGATGCTTAGTAATATCAATTACAACATGAATAATATGAGCAAACTGCAAGACCAGATCTCGACAGGTAAAGTAATTAATAAACCTTCCGACGATCCAGTAGGTATAACTTTTGCCCTGCGCTATCGGGGTGAGATTTCATCTAATGATCAATATACGGACAATGCGGATGCAGCATTGTCTTCCCTAGACTATATGGATACTACAATTGGACAAGCAACTGACATCGTCCAACGTTTCAGAGAATTAATTATTAAAGGCGCGAATGGCACACTTGAAGAGACAAGCCGGACCGCTATTCAGACTGAGGTCTCTCAGTTATACAATCAAATGGTAGAGATCGGGAATAGTCAATTTAATGGCAAACAAATGTTTAATGGTGAGCAGACAGGTGCTAAGCCCTACTCGACAATTGGTTTAGATCAAGCGGTTGATCCTACGGCTATTCCGCCCCAAACAAAAGCATTTAACAACCAGACTGATACCGGAAATATAAAATACGAACTGTCGCCAGGTATGACGATGGAGGTTAATATTACTGGTAATGAAGTGTTTGGTGAACCTGTTACAGATGCAGCAGATGAGACTAGTGATAACCTATTCCAACTTATGCATCGCGCTTATGATATGCTAGGCAGCGGGGACCAAGCAGGGCTTAGTAATTTGCTAGGCCAAATTGATACCCGAATGAACACGATGCTTACGGCAAGAGCTCAAATTGGAGCGCGAGTTAATCGTGTAGAGATTGTACAAAGTCGTTTATCTGATGTAGATACGAACCTTCAGAAGATGCAGAGAAACGTTGAAGACGTTGATATGGCTGAGGCCATCACGAATATGACAACACTGGAAAATGTCTATCAAGCTTCTTTGTCTGCAGGGGCAAAAATTATCCAACCAAGTCTTGTTGATTTCCTAAGATAGGACTGATTCAATGTCTATAGGACAAATTCAAATTCAACAGCAGCCGGCTCTTATTGGTATTCAAATAAGGCCGGCGGAGCAGCATATTGAGCAGCCACAGGCTACAATGGATATGCGTCAAATTCCATCGAAGCTATCTATTGAGCAACCTATGGGTGTTCTTGAAATTAATCAAGACAGAGCTTGGGATGGGCTGGGTTTAGCAAACAATTTGGAAGTGTCGAGCAGAATCTACTCCCAGGCTAAAGAAATCGCCTTGCAAGGTATTGCAAGGCGTATGGAGGAAGGACGGCAACTTGCTGATCTTGCACATGTGAAAAGCAATCCGATACCGGATATAGCGAAAGACTGGCGGAAAGAAGGTCTGGTTCTTCCTGTTGCAGGACCGGCTTCCATAGATAACGTGGATCTAAGTTATACGCCGGGCAAGGTGCAGATCTCTGTGGAAGAAGGCGGCGTTGATTTGCAGGTTACACCTAACCGTGCGATTCATGAATACACACCTGGCAAAGCTGAGATCTATATGCGGCAATATGCATCCGTACAGATTACACCACCTAGTATTGATACCGTTTTATAGCAGACGTTTTACAAGTTTCATAGAATTAGGTTTAATAACTATAGGCCGTATACGTATAAGTCGTACGTGGCCTGTAGTTTTCTTTTTTTTATTTTCGAGCAGAAGAGGGGATTAGATTGATTACATATCAATTCGATAATGGGATACCAGGCTTTGA
Source organism: Paenibacillus sp. YAF4_2 (assembly GCF_052113225.1). Lineage (NCBI taxonomy): Bacteria > Bacillati > Bacillota > Bacilli > Caryophanales > Paenibacillaceae > Paenibacillus > Paenibacillus sp. YAF4_2. The sequence goes on along the minus strand of NZ_JBFRCT010000011.1, from coordinate 47,529 downwards.
GCACTTGCGTCAATTTGTGTTGTCTGAAATAGAAGGTGAATTGCCGATTAGGCTGATGCAATCTGCAGAAGATGAGAATATTACATTTGTTATCGCGAGCCCCTTTTTCTTTTATACGGATTATGAATGGGATTTGCCAGAATCGGTCATGCAAGAATTGGAGCTTACCGAGGAGAAAGATATAGAGATATGGTCGGTTATTACCTTAAAAACAGATCCTGCGAAATCAACCATTAATCTGCTGGCACCGATCGTCCTGAATACGGCTACGAATCGTGGCAAGCAGTATATCATACATGACCATGCCTTTAGTTCAAGAACACCTTTATATCAACCCTAAGGAGGAGCGACATGCTCGTATTATCTCGAAAGACAGATGAATCGATTATGATCGGCGGCAATATTGAAGTCGTTGTGCTTGGTGTTGAGGGTGACCATGTGAAGCTGGGTATTCGTGCTCCTAAGGAAATTGAGATTTTCCGTAAAGAACTGTATGTCAGCATTCAGGCATCCAATCGGGAAGCGGTAAGCAGCCTGCAATCATTAAATGAGGTTATACAATTGTTCAAACAAAATCAAATTGATAAATAAAAATAGAAATTTTTGTTTTTCCTCTATAAAATCTCTCGAATGCTGTCGATATATATAATAAGCGCGGGGGAGGGGCGGCCGACCCTTTCACCGTAAGCTTCCGCAAGGATGCGGAACTAACAGACATTCAGGGAGGAAATAACAATGCGTATTAATCACAACATTGCAGCACTTAACACTCTGAGCTCGCTGAACAACGCTTCCAGCGCTCAAAGCAAGTCCATGGAGAAACTGTCTTCCGGTCTTCGTATCAACCGTGCAGGTGACGATGCAGCTGGTCTGGCAATTTCCGAAAAAATGCGTGGCCAAATCCGTGGTTTGGACATGGCTTCAAAAAACGGTCAAGATGGTATTTCGATGATTCAAACAGCTGAGGGTGCAATGAACGAAACTCACAGCATTCTGCAACGTATGCGTGAGCTGGCGGTTCAATCCTCCAATGATACAAACACAGATACTGACCGTAAAGAGCTTCAAAAAGAAGTTTCGCAGCTGAAAGACGAAATCAACCGTATCTCCAACACAACTGAGTTCAATACGAAGAAATTGTTGGATGGTAGCGTAGGTAACACTGCGAATATCAAAACAAACGGTCATGTTCTTCAACCAGTACAAGTAGTTGATTCCAATCTGGCATCTGATACTTACACAGTGACAACAGCTGCTGCTGCTACTGTAGGGGCTGACGTTAAAACAAATACAACAGGTATCGACGCTGCGACTGATTTTGATTTAACTTCCGGTAACGTAGCAGGGCTTGAACTCGGTGATTATAAGCTGACTACTAAAGACGTTGGCGGTGGTAAGTTTGACTTCTCACTCCAAGACAAAAATGGTGTTGAAGTAGCTACCGTTGCTGGTGTTGACATTACTGCAGGAGATGCAGTTCTGACAAACAATGCTGGTACGGTCAAGTTTACTGTTTCGTCGAATACTAATACTCAAGCTGGCGAAATGTCCTTCAACTTGAATGCTACTTATGGAACAGCTGATGACTTTGCAATCACTAACTCCGCTGGCACTACTACTTACACAAGCGCAGCTGCCTTGAAAATCACTGACAGCGACTTCCAGGCTGGCGGCCTGGGCTTCAAGATGACTGTTGACACTGCACTTGCAGGAGCAGGCACTTCCGACATCGTAACTAACAACAGCGCTCTGACTATGCATATTGGTGCTAACCAAAACCAAACAATGAAAGTTGACATTAACAAAATCGATTCCAGCAGCCTAGGTATCGCTAGTGTTGATATCACAACTCAAGCTGGTGCTGAGACTGCAATCACTTCGATCAACGATGCTCTTTCCAAAGTTTCTTCCGAGCGTTCGAAATTGGGTGCATTCCAAAACCGTCTTGAACACACAATCAACAACCTGAACACTTCTTCCGAGAACCTGACAGCTGCTGAATCCCGTATCCGTGACGTTGATATGGCGAAAGAAATGATGGAGCAAACGAAGAACTCGATTCTTGCACAAGCTGCACAAGCTATGCTTGCACAAGCTAACCAACAGCCGCAAGGCGTGCTTCAACTTCTCCGTTAATTTTCAAGCTGCTTAGCGGACATAAGAGAGACCTTAGGCCATCTAAGGTCTCTTTTTTTATACGGTTTACCGGATCATATCTATAATAATTGCAAATTATTATTCCGATATAGTAGGTAACATCACACTGCCAGGAGGGGAATTCGGATGAGCTCTAATATGTCTATCTCAGGATCGAATTTTCCATCAGAACGAATTTCCGCATCGGACACCGTGAAAACAACACCAAGCAAAGAAGCATATGCAGAAACTTCGTTGCAGATGGATACAAATGTACAAGGAACACGTACTTATACCTCCTTTGAGGAAATGAAGACAGCAGAAGTGCATGGCGAGAAGGTTAGCATTGGAGAACAACAATTATTTAAGAACATTGAACAGGCAGTGAAAGCTATGCGCGGAAGACCAACTGAACTTCAATTTGATGTGCACAAGCAGACTCATCTGGTAGCAGTGAAGGTCAAGGATAAAGAAACAGGTGAAGTATTGCGGGAAATCCCACCTGAGAAATCCTTGGACTTTATCGCGAAACTTTGGGAGATGGCAGGTCTGATAGTTGACGAAAAACGGTAACTAATAGGAGGGACAACCATTGAGTACTTTACGAGTAACCGGATTGGCATCGGGTATCGACTACGAGAGCATGATTACAAAACTGATGGATGCCCAGCGCGTGCCGCTGGATAAACTCAACCAGAAGAAACAGATAAACCAGTGGGTGCAGGATGATTATCGGACGCTAAACAACAAGATTCTAGATTTTAAGAACGCAGCATTCGATATGAAACTGCAGTCCGGTTATCTGGCAAAGTCGGCTACGTCCTCAAATGATAGTATTGCAACGGTTAGTGGTACAGCTAATGCAATTGAAGGGCAGTATACTCTAAAAGTTCAACAGTTGGCAGGGGCTGCGTCCCTTACTAGCGGCAAATTAACAGGAACAAAATTATCGGATATGGGAATTGCGACGGCTTCCAAGATTACCATAAAGGGAGCGAAAGGCTCTGTAGACCTTGATATTAATCCTAACGATTCTTTTGAGCAATTTGCTGCTAATTTTAACAGTCAGTCGGCAGCTACGGGGGTTAAGGTCTCTTATGATTCAACACTGAAGACGATGTTCTTCTCCTCTACAAAAACTGGTGCAGATGCGAACATTGACTTGAAAGGCGCGAATCTTAACCAGCTCTTTAATCTGACGGGCGTATCGGCACAGACCATCACAGGATCAGTAGATTCTCTAACAGCTGGAACTCAATTGAGTGGAGTGACGGGTACTCAGACACTTACGGTTAATGTTGGTGGTGTAGTTCATACTTTTGATGTTACATCTGCAACTAAGGTTGGTGATTTAATTGATAGTATGAATAGCGACCTTCAAAGCTCAGAAATTAAAGTATCTCTAGATAAAGACGGCAAGCTAAGCTTCGCTAATGCTGACAGCAGTAAAGCGATTACGTTTGCAGAATCAGATAGCGGGCTGCTTGATTCCTTAGGTCTCGATTCTCCAATGGTTGTAACTGGAAACCCTGCCATCCATGCAGATGGAAAAAATGCTATAATATCATTTAACGGTGTACAGGGTGAATATGATTCTAATACGTTTACGGTAGCGGGATTAAGTGTTACGGCAAAGCAAGAAAGCAGCACTGCAACAACAATTGGAGTTACCCAGGACGTTGACAGTGTATACAATAAGATTAAGACGTTCGTCGATAAGTATAATGATCTAATCAGCACTATTAATTCTGAGTTATCCGAAGATCGGTACCGTGACTACACTCCGCTTACGGATGCTCAGCGCAAAGAAATGAGCGATACTCAGATCGAGCAGTGGGAATCAAAGGCTAAGAGCGGGCTGCTAGCGAGTGATTCTTTGCTTACTAACAGCTTATATACAATGAGACAATCGTTATCTTCATCTGTTAGTGGATTAGCTTCTGGTCAAATGAAATACTTATCTGATATTGGCATTTCCAGCTCATTAATTAGCGGCTCTTCGGTTAGCGGAAACTATCAGGATAACGGAAAGCTGTATATTGATGAAACGAAACTCAAGCAGATGATTGCGGATAATCCAGATGAAGTGACGGCTTTATTTACATCCGATGATGGCAATAGCAAATCTTCATCTGGCGATGGTATTGCTACACGCTTATACAATCAAGCTAGTTCGGTTTTTAGTCAAATTGTTGACAAAGCAGGTGCAAGTACTTCTGTTAGAAGTACATATGTACTTGGTAAAGAATCATTAGAACTAGATGATCAAATCTCCAGACTTCAGACTCGTCTTGATGACATGGAAACCAGATATTACAATCAATTCACCGCAATGGAAACCTACATCAGTCAGATGAACTCACGGAGCTCGAGCCTGGCATCTTTGCTCAATTCAGGAGGTTAACCTATTATGCAATACCAACCGCGCAACCCATACATGCAGACTTCGATCCAAACCGCTAACCCTGCTACTTTGCTCATCATGCTCTATGACGGCGCGATTCGCTTCTGCCGTCAAGGCATTGAGGCGATTAGAGAGCAGCGGAATGCGGATGCCCATACGAGTCTCATGAAGACACAGGATATTATTAGTGAGTTCATTATTACGCTGGATCGCTCGAACCCGGTATCGGAAAGCCTGCTGCTGCTTTACGATTACTTCAAAGAACGGCTTATCGAAGCGAATACTAAGAAGTCTGCCGAACCAGCCGAAGAGGTGCTTGGCCACCTGCTTGATCTAAAGGCAACATGGGTGGAAGCGGCCAAACAAGTCAATCAGATGGCGGGACATGCTAATGGAAGCTCTTTTACAGCGACTCATTCAACTGTCGTCTAATTTGGTTGAGCGGTTGGACAATGCCGATCTGGAACAGTTCGACGAATATATGCGGCAGCGAGAAGAACTGTTCAAGGAACTGGAACATATGGAAGCCCCTGTGGAGCAATTGGCCGTTCTCCGTCTGGAAGCAGACAAGATTATTTCCAGTGAGTCCGTCATCATTGCTAGAATGATTTCACTCCGCGATGAAGCGAAGCAACAGTGGGAAAAAATCCAGCAAGGACGCCGTTCTCAGGCGAAATATGACTCAGCATACGGCGGCGGAGACAGTCTATTTTTTGATGCAAAAAGGTAGTTTATATAAGATAGTATAGGAGAAATAAACTATACTTTCTTGTATTTTAAAAATTATGAATTCGCTTACATGGAAATATTGACAATAGTGTGTCAATGATGGTATATTCGATTTGTGGGCCATAACATATCTTAGACGCCTCACAGCATTTGAAGATGAAGGGACTGTTTATGTATGCAAGGTAAAGTTAAATGGTTTAACGCAGAGAAGGGTTATGGATTTATCGAGACTGAACAAGGCGGCGACGTATTCGTTCATTTCTCCGCAATCCAAGCTGAAGGCTTCAAAACGCTCGAAGAAGGCCAAGCGGTCGAATTCGACATCGTAGAAGGCGCTCGCGGTCCACAAGCTGCAAACGTAGTCAAACTGTAATCATTCAGGCTGGTTCATCAGCCACATTATATGGTTCGATTGACAAGTGCCTATTTTAAGCTCCGGGAAACCGGGGCTTTTCATTTTTTTATACGGTCATTTGTTTTGCGTTATCTTTGAGTCATGTTATACAGCTTATTCACATATTAATGAAGTAACTTGTTAATGGCCTTCCTTCGAAAATATTATCTGAAAATTCACAATAAACTAAAAACTATTTTGAAATAGGCGATTGCATATGTTATAATAAGAATACGTAAAGGAGGAATGCCCCATGAAATACATCATTCGAGGTCATCGTTTTCAAGTGACGGAAGCTTTACGAGAGTATGCTGAGAAGAAGATCAGTCGATTGGAAAGGTATTTTGAAGAAGCACCTGCCTCCGAAACAACAGTTACCCTTTCCGTAACCAAAGGAAAACATGCAGTTGAAGTGACCATCCCGCTGGTTGGCGTTATGCTGAGGGCGGAAGATAAGAGTGAGGATATGTATTCCTCCATTGATGTCGTGGTGGACAAACTCGAACGTCAAATTCGCAAACATAAGACGAAGATCAATCGCAAGTTCCGATATGAGGGCGGCGTTAAGTCGCTGTTCAAGGAAGGTGCAGGCGGAACGGCCCTATCCGTATTGGATGAGGAAGATGAACTCGAGCTCGTTAGGACGAAGCGATTTATGCTGAAGCCGATGGACGTAGAGGAAGCGATCTTGCAAATGAACATGGTTGGACATAACTTCTTCGTATTTTCCAATATTGATAACAAGGAAGTGAACGTTGTTTATAAACGCAGCGACGGGAAGTATGGCCTAATCGAGCAAGAATAATCTGAAGCCAGCAATTATTCCTTCATTAATACTTACAATAATGCCAATCACGGCCTTTTCTCCGAATGGGGGAAGAGGCCTTTTATATGAGTGTATACCTGCTTATTGCTGGAAATGAACGTGATGCGTTGCGGCGCTCACTACAAACTGTTACAATTTAAGGCAAACAGGCGTATTTACGAAAGGGGAAGACCATGCTCGGACTAGTGAAAAAAATATTTGGTGATGCAAACGAGCGCGAGGTCAAGCGTCTCACGCGAACGGTAGAAGAAATTAACGGACTCGAGTCCACGATCACTCCGCTGTCGGACGAAGAGTTGCGTAACAAGACGGAAGAATTCAAGGCACGTATTGAAAAAGGCGAAAGCATTGATGAGATTTTGCCAGAGGCTTTCGCGGTAGTACGTGAAGCATCGAAGCGTACACTTGGCATGCGTCATTTTGACGTACAGCTGATGGGCGGTATGGTTCTGCATGAAGGCAAGATTGCTGAGATGAGAACGGGTGAAGGTAAAACACTCGTTGCTACCCTTCCGACTTACTTGAACGCTTTGCAAGGCAAAGGCGTACACGTTATTACGGTCAATGATTATCTTGCATCACGTGACAGCCAGATCATGGCTGAACTGTACAATTTCCTCGGGCTGACAGTCGGCTGTAACCTGCACGGCTTGACGCATGAGGAGAAGCAGGAAGCGTATGCCTGCGACATTACTTATGGTACCAATAATGAGTTTGGCTTTGACTATTTGCGTGACAACATGGTGCTCTACAAAGAGCAAATGGTTCAACGTCCGCTTTATTATGCCATTATAGACGAAGTGGACTCCATCCTGGTCGACGAAGCGCGTACACCGCTTATTATTTCCGGACAAGCACAAAAGTCGACGGAGCTGTATTTCGCAGCTGATCGTTTCGTTACCCGCTTGAAGCAAGAAGAGGACTATACAGTCGACATTAAGCTTCGTAACGTAACACTGACGGAAGCAGGCGTTGATAAGGCAGAGAAAGCGTTCAACATCGAGAACTTATTTGATCATGCCAACGTAACGCTTAACCACCACGTGCAACAAGCGCTGAAAGCTCATGTGATCATGAAGCGTGACGTTGATTACGTTGTTAATGAGGAAGAAGTCGTTATCGTTGACGAATTCACAGGCCGTCTTATGGCTGGCCGTCGTTACAGCGATGGATTGCACCAAGCGATCGAAGCAAAAGAGCAGCTGAAGGTTCAGAACGAGAGCATGACGCTTGCAACGATTACATTCCAGAACTACTTCCGTATGTACCGTAAGCTGTCCGGTATGACTGGTACGGCGAAGACAGAGGAAGAAGAGTTCAAACGGATCTACGGTCTTGAAGTTATTCAAATCCCGACGAACCGTTCGCTTATTCGTAAAGACTTGCAGGACGTTGTCTACAAATCGGAGAACGGCAAGTTCAAAGCTGTTGTCGAAGAAATTGTGGAACGTCATCGTAACAATCAACCGGTGCTTGTGGGTACGATCTCGATCGAGAACTCGGAGAGATTGGCTGATATGCTGAAAAAACGCGGCGTAGCGCATAAAGTATTGAATGCGAAATTCCATGCGGAAGAAGCAGAAATCATCTCTCACGCAGGTCAAGCGGGTGGAGTTACGATCGCTACGAATATGGCGGGACGTGGTACGGATATCTTGCTCGGCGAAGGTGTAGCGGATCTGGGTGGTCTGCACATTATCGGTACAGAGCGCCATGAGAGCCGTCGTATCGACAACCAGCTTCGTGGTCGTGCTGGTCGTCAAGGTGACCCGGGTTCCTCGCAGTTCTATCTCTCCTTGGAGGATGAGCTGATGCGCCGCTTTGGTGCAGAGAACATTATGGGCATGATGGATCGTCTTGGTCTGGAAGAGGATCAACCGATTGAGAGCCGCCTTATTACACGTGCGGTAGAATCCGCTCAGAAACGCGTAGAGGGCAGCAACTTTGATACTCGTAAAGTCGTCCTGCAATATGACGATGTAATGAACCAACAGCGTGAGGTTATTTATAAGCAGCGCCGTGATGTGTTGTACTCGGAAAATATCCGGGAGATTGTCATGGAGATGATCGTTCCGGTTATCGAGCATGTGGTTGCCGCGCATACGGAAGGCGATATTCCGGAAGAATGGGAACTGCAAGAAATCGCTGATTATGCCAATTCGAATCTCGTGCAGGAAGATACCTTCACGAAAGAAGATCTGTGGGGCAAAGAGAAGGAAGACATTATCGAGCTTATTAAGGGCAAGGTTGTCGCTTATTATGATGAGCGTGAAGCCGAGCTTGGCGCCGAGACGATGCGTGAATTCGAGAAGGTTGTTGTACTGCGTGCGGTAGACAGCAAATGGATGGATCACATCGATGCGATGGATCAGCTTCGTCAAGGTATCCACCTTCGTGCATACGGCGGTACAGATCCACTTCGTGAGTATCAATTCGAGGGCTTCGAGATGTTCAAGGAAATGATCTACAGCATCCAAGAAGAAGTAGCGAGATACATCATGAAGGCACGCGTGGAGAGCAACCTGGAGCGTCAAGAGGTCGCACAAGGCCAAACGACGACGAACAGTCCTGCTGAAGCAGAGAAACGCCCTACGAAGCGTGAAGAACGTACAGGACGTAACGATCTGTGCCCATGCGGCAGCGGTAAAAAGTATAAAATGTGCCATGGCATGGGTAAGTGACATTAGCCCTGCGATTCGCATAATGTAACATAACGGTTGAACGCGCCGGACTGCCCTACACGGCAGGACGGCGCGTTTTATGCGGTCTATGCGGATTTACTGTGGATTGGCCGCACATACTTAATTTTGAGGTGAAGCTAAAGCTATGTTAGAACCAAATGTGAAGCAAGATTTGCGTGAAGTAGCTAAGCGGCTCCAAGAACTCAGGGGGTCTCTTTGACTTAGATCTGAAGCTGGAGCATATCGCGAACTTTGAGGAGAAAATGACTGCACCTGATTTCTGGGACGATAATACGAAGGCGCAGGGCGTGATCGCGGAGCTGAATGCGATTAAGTCGGTCGTTGAGCAGTATGATCGACTGTATGTGGACTCGGAAGATCTGCAGACGATGTTGGAGCTGGCAGAGGAAGAAAGCGATGAATCGCTTGAAGCCGAGCTGATTCAAGGAATTGCTGTACTGGTGGAGAAGGTTAACGGCTTCGAGCTGCAGCTCCTGCTCAACCAGCCATATGATAAGCTGAACGCTATTCTCGAGCTGCATCCGGGTGCAGGCGGTACCGAGTCGCAGGACTGGGCACAAATGCTGTACCGGATGTATACGCGTTGGGCGGAGAAGCGGGGCTTCAAGGTTGAGGTGCTCGATTATCTGGATGGCGACGAAGCAGGTATCAAGAGCGTAACGATTGCGGTTAAAGGCTACAATGCTTACGGCTATCTAAAAGCGGAGAAAGGCGTTCACCGTCTTGTTCGTATCTCGCCGTTTGATTCGTCCGGCCGCAGACATACGTCGTTCGTATCCTGCGATGTTGTGCCGGAGATTACCGAAGATATTGAAGTGGAGATCCGTAGTGAGGATCTGAAGGTTGATACGTACCGCGCAAGCGGCGCCGGCGGCCAGCACGTCAATAAGACGGAATCGGCGATCCGGATTACACATATTCCATCCGGAATTGTCGTAGCGTGCCAACAGGAGCGCTCACAGATTCAGAACCGTGAGCGTGCGATGAATATGCTCCGTTCGAAGCTCTATGAGCGCAAGATCGAAGAGCAGCAAAAGCATCTGGCGGAGATTCGCGGCGAACAGTCGGATATCGCATGGGGCAGTCAGATCCGTTCGTATGTTTTCCATCCGTACAGCATGGTGAAGGATCACCGGACATCGGTGGAGACAGGGAACACTGGTGCCGTGATGGACGGCGACCTGGATGCCTTTATCGACGGCTATCTGCGTAACCAGATTCGACACGACTAAAGTTCATATGCATAGCTTTGGGGAAGAGCTCCAACACTTATAAAGGTTGGAGCTCTTCTTTTTGTTTATTTTAGAGGTTACATAAGATGAGAGGCGGCATGGTGATCCATGAACAGCACGAATAACAACAAGAAGAGTACAAAGCGCAGCAGGCGCCCTGTAGGCAGAAAAGCAACGCCAGTTGCGGTAGTATGGAGCTTTTTGCAGATCATCATTGGTTCGTTTGTTGTAGCGTTAAGTTTCAATCTATTTCTGGCTCCGAATGGTATCGCTTCCGGCGGAGTATCCGGTATTTCTATACTTGTACACAAATCGCTTGGCATTACGCCTGCTTATACCCAATGGGCACTAAATATTCCACTGTTCTTCGCAGGGTTGTTCCTGCTAGGCAAACGGTTCGCGTTGAAAACATTACTCGGCACGGTTGTGCTTCCTTTGTTCGTGCTGCTGACCGCAGATTGGAAGCCCCCAACCGATAACATGCTGCTTGCGGCGATCTATGGCGGTATTGGCGTAGGCATCGGACTTGGCATTGTGTTCCGGGGGCGTGGCTCAACGGGCGGGCTTGATCTGGCAGCACAGATTTTACATCGTTACACGGGTATTCCGCTGGGGCTAGCGGTTGCCTGCTTTGACGGCTGCGTGATCGCAGCGTCTGGCATCTTAATTTCACCGGAAGCGGCTTTGTATGCGCTTATTGGTTTGTTTGCGACGAGCAAGACGATTGATATTATTCAAAGCGGTATTCCACTGTCGAAGGTTGCTTTTATCATAAGCGATCATGCGGACCTGCTCGTAGAAGCTATTTTGTATGACCTGGATAGAGGGGTTACTAGACTGGATGCACATGGCGGATATACGAATGAGAAGCGTCAGGTGCTGATGGTGGTCGTTGGACAGATGGAGGCGGCTAAGCTGAAGCAGCTGGTAAGAGCAGTGGATCCGGGAGCATTTGTCATCATCAGCAATACGGCTGAGGTTGTTGGGCAGGGGTTCAAATCGGAATAATTTGTTACGCAAAATGACATCAATTTAGCGTTGTATTAATATAAATACGACTGTATAATAATACGGAACGACGTAATATTTCCATGTGAACTTGATTCATGTAAAATATAGATTTAGATGATCTACATAAGTTGAATGACTTATCGGTTCAACTTATCCAAGGGAGAGAACGGATATGAGTGAGAAACTGAAGGTTGCGATAATCGGCTCTACCGGCTATGGCGGTATTGAGCTTATTCGTTTGTTGGCTACCCACCCATTGGTGGAGATTACATCGGTTATTTCCTCGTCCAGCGCAGGTATGCCGATTGCAGAATGGTTCCCGCATTTGACGAACATTCAGACGGCATTGCTCGACGATGTTAAACCAGAAGCGATCAAAGCAAAGGCTGATCTCGTCTTTACGGCGACTCCGGCTGGGGTTGCAGCCAAGCTTGCTCCACAGCTAATTGACGCTGGTCTGAAAGTAATCGATTTGTCTGGTGACTTCCGTCTGCAGGATACAGCTGTATACGAGAAATGGTATAAAAAAACACCAGCGGATGAGCAATATCTGAAGCAAGCTCTATACGCTCTCCCTGAGATTAACGGTGATAAAGCGCGTGACGCTTCGTTTATCTCGAATCCGGGCTGTTTTGTAACCTCCGCGCTGCTTGGTCTTGTTCCTGCCGTGAAGGCGGGCTGGATTGATCCTTCAACGATTATTATCGATTCGAAATCAGGTGTATCCGGCGCAGGACGTGGTGCAAGCCTTGGCACACACTACTCCGAGCTGAATGAGAACTTCAAAGCTTATAAAGTGAACCAGCACCAGCATGTTCCTGAAATAGAGATGGTGCTCTCGGAAGCGGCTGGCCATGAGGTTGTGACGACGTTCACCCCACATCTGGTGCCGATGACAAGAGGCATTATGTCGACGATGTATGCAAAGGTGAAGGGCGAGCATAACACCGCTGATTTTATTGAACGATATAAGCAATTCTATGAAGGCCGCCAATTCGTCCGCGTCCGCAAGGAAGGCGTTTTGCCGATGACGAAGGAAGTTTGGGGCTCGAACTACTGTGATCTTGGCTTCAACTATGATGCTAGAACAGGTCGTATTACGATTGTTTCGGTTATCGACAACCTGGTTAAAGGAGCTTCGGGACAAGCGATCCAGAATCTCAATCTAATGATGGGCTGGGATGAAGGTCTTGGACTGCAGCTCATACCGGTGTATCCATAGAGATTATAAAGTTTTGTCATTATACTTATTCATTTTTGACTAAAGCAATTATTCGTACAGGTGAAGGAGATACGAGGAGAAATGGGACAGGTGCAAGCTGCTACGCTGTATTCGGTCGTCTCGGACGGGTCGATTACAACTCCTAAAGGATTTAAAGCCGGTGGACTCCACTGCGGCCTGAAAAAGACAACACGCCATGACCTTGGCGCAATCGTGTGTGAAGTTCCTGCGGCAGCCGCAGGCGTATATACAACGAATGTGTTCCAAGCGGCACCAATCAAAGTAACACGCGACAGCATTGAATCCGATGGTTATCTGCGTGCGGTTATCGTAAACAGCGGTAATGCGAATGCAGTTACCGGTAAGCAAGGGGAAGCGGATGCTTTTGAGATGCGTTCACGCTTTGCTGATTCTATTGGTGTGTCTGCCGACCAAGTAGCGGTAGCCTCGACTGGAGTTATCGGTGAGAACCTTAAGATGGATAAGGTACGTGCCGGTATTGATGCGCTGCCAGCGCAGCTGCAAGCTGACCGTCATGCAGCGGACGGCTTCTGCCAAGCGATCCTGACGACTGACCTTGTACAAAAGATGGTATGCGTAGCGGTTGAAATCGATGGCCGGACGGTACATATTGCTGGTGCGGCAAAAGGCTCCGGTATGATTCATCCGAATATGGCGACTATGCTTGGCTTTGTTACCACAGATGCGGCAATCGGCAGCGAATCGCTGCAGACTTTGCTCCGTGAAGCGACAAACTATACATTCAACATGATAACGGTTGATGGCGATACAAGCACAAATGATATGCTCGTTGCGATGGCAAGTGGTCTTGCAGGCAACAATGAGCTGACACCGGCACATGAAGGTTGGGCAGCCTTCTCGGCAGGTCTTCGTTATGTATGCGAAGTACTGGCGAAAGCAATAGCCCGTGACGGCGAAGGCGCAACGAAGCTCGTTGAGGTGCAAGTGCACGGCGCAGTCAATGATGAAGCAGCTAATGCCATCGCGAAGACGGTTATTGGTTCTTCCCTTGTGAAATCCGCGGTGTTTGGAGCAGATGCGAACTGGGGGCGGATTATTGCAGCCGTTGGCCGTGCAGGTCAGCCTGTTAACCCGGATACAGTAGACGTACGAATCGGTGATATCGTGACGCTGGAAGAGTCCCGTCCGGTCGCGTTCGATGAAGACGCAGCGCTTGAATATTTGAAGGGCGACACGGTTGTGATTCGCGTCGACCTGCATATGGATAACGGCACGGCAACGGCATGGGGCTGTGACCTCACTTATGATTATGTCCGCATTAATGCGGCATATCGTACGTAACGCTAGGGCAGAGGGGAACGGTTCAACGATGGCACAACGGTTTGTAATGAAATGTGGCGGCAGCACGCTGGCGGCGCTTCCTGATTCTTTCTTCGGCGAGCTGCGCGAGCTGCAGCAGTCCGACGTTCATCCGGTTATCGTCCATGGCGGCGGTCCGGCGATCTCTGAGACGCTGACGAAGCTTGGGATTGAGACAGCATTCGTAAACGGTCTGCGCAAGACGAATGAAGATGTTCTCGACGTGGTTGAGATGGTGCTTGCAGGCCGAATTAATAAAGAGATTGTTCGTAAAATCCAGACAAACGGTGCCAAGGCACTCGGCTTATCCGGTGTGGACGGCTTACTGATTCAAGCGAAGCCGGTAGCAAACAGCGCGGAAATCGGCTTTGTTGGTGATGTAACGGACGTGAATGCAGAAGTGATCGAAGGGGTTATGGCGATGGGGTATATGCCGGTTATCGCCCCGATCGGTATTGATGCCAGCGGACAGCGCTACAACATCAACGCTGATACGGCTGCTGGCGCAGTCGCTTCTCATCTTGGCGTTGAGCAGATGATTGTTGTAACCGATGTACCAGGCATTATGCGTACGGTTGATGGCGAGAAGCGAGTTCTTCCATCAGTGACTGTAGCAGAGATTGAAGAGATGATTGCAAGCGGTGAAATTTACGGCGGCATGATCCCGAAAGTACGCGCAGCGGTGCAATGCATTCAAGGACGCGTGCGTGAGGTCGTTATTGTCAGCGGCGAAGTGCCAGGTGTACTGAGTAAAGCGGTGCGTGAAGGCGGCGTCGGAACACGGATCGTACAAGAGTAGAGAAGGGCGGTATGCACGATGAGCGACACGAAAGTAACGGCAGCACCTGAGCAATCCTTGCTGCCAACGTATGCGAGATATCCGATCGCACTTGTGAAGGGCGAAGGAAGCAGGCTGTGGGATGACAAAGGCAATAAATATCTTGATTTCATGAGCGGCATTGCCGTTACGAACCTCGGTCATGCGCCGAAGCAAGTGAAAGAAGCGCTCATCAAGCAGCTTGATGAGCTGTGGCATGTCTCAAACCTATACCGTATTCCGAATCAGGAAGAGGCAGCTCACCTGATCACCTCGAACAGCAGCGGAGATGCCGTCTTCTTCTGTAACTCCGGTGCTGAAGCGAATGAAGCGGCAATTAAGATGGCGCGCCGTTACCAGCAGAAGGTGCGAAGCAACGGACGTTATGAGATTATTACGTTTGAACAATCGTTCCACGGCCGGACGCTGGCAACCCTGACAGCGACAGGACAAGAGAAGGTGAAGGAAGGCTTTTCGCCTTTGCCGGAAGGATTTAAATATATTCCTTATAACGATATCGAAGCGCTGAAGGCTGCGATCTCGGATAAAACAGCAGCTGTCATGCTTGAGATGATCCAAGCTGAAGGCGGCATTTTCCCAGCTGACCCGGCGTTTGTGCATGCCATGGTGAAGCTCTGCGAAGAGAACGGCATTCTGGTTATCGTTGATGAGATTCAGACGGGTATGGGCCGTACGGGTAAGCTGTTCGCCTATGAGCATTACGGTATTGAACCGGATATTTTCACCCTGGCAAAAGGTCTTGGAAGCGGGTTCCCGGTAGGCGCGGCTGTTGCGAAGGATAAGCTTCGTGAAGCATTTGGCCCTGGCAGTCATGGCTCAACCTTTGGTGGTACGCCAATTGCAACTGCAGCGGTGAAAGCAACGGTCGAGACGATCGTTGGCGAACAGCTTCCGGAGCGGGCGGCTGAGATGGGCGCTTACTTGATGGATCAGCTAAAAGAGAATCTGGCTGGTAACTCGTTCGTGAAGGAAGTACGTGGCCAAGGTCTTATCGTTGGTATCGAGTGTGTAGAGCCGATTGGTTCCGTCCTGACGGCAGCACAGGAACAAGGCCTGCTCGTCATTTCGGCTGGACCTAATGTTGTACGCCTCTTGCCTAATCTTTTGGTGACAAAAGAAGAAATAGACCAGGCGGTAGCGATTTTGAAATCATTGTTAGCTAATGCGGTTAAAGCTTAACGGCTTGAAATAGTTTGTGGTGATAATTCATTGTAGGAGGTTTTACGATGCAAGAGACAGTTAAGGAAGATTTGGCGGCTAGCTTGAAAGGCCGGGACTTTCTCATGCTGGTTGATTACACGCCGGAAGAAATTCGGTATTTGATCGACCTTGCGATTGATTTGAAGAAGAAGCAAAAGGCCGGTGATGTTTATCAGCCGCTGAAAGGCAAGACGCTGGGGATGATCTTCGAAAAGTCTTCCACACGTACCCGTGTATCGTTTGAAGTTGGTATCTACCAATTGGGCGGCCAAGGGCTGTTCCTGAGCGGCAATGACCTGCAAATCGGACGCGGTGAACCGATCCTTGATACAGCACAAGTCTTGTCCCGTTACCTCGACGGCATCATGATCCGTACCTTCGCTCACCGTACGGTTGTGGAGCTGGCACGCGGAGCAACGATTCCGGTTATTAATGGCCTTACAGATCTGTCCCACCCATGCCAAGCGCTGGCGGACTACCAAACGATTCTTGAGCACAAAGGACGCCTGCAAGGGCTGAAGCTCGCTTACATCGGTGATGGCAACAACGTGGTGCACTCGCTTATGATGGGCGCTGCGAAGCTTGGTGTTGATATTTCCATTGCGACGCCGGAAGGCTATGAGCCGGATCCAGATTTGGTACAGCAATCAATCGATCATGCGAAGGAAACTGGCGCACGTATTCATCTGTGCCATGATCCGAAGGAAGCAGTCGATAATGCTGACGTTATTTACTCCGACGTATGGGCGAGCATGGGGCAAGAAGCGGAGCAGAAGGAACGTGAGCTTGCTTTTGCAGGCTACCAAGTGAACGAAGCTTTAGCGAAATATGCGAAGAAAGATTACCTGTTCATGCACTGCTTGCCCGCTCACCGCGGTGAGGAAGTAAGCGAAGGGGTTATCGACGGCCCGAACTCGATTATTTTCGATCAGGCGGAAAACCGTCTGCACGCGCAAAAAGCAATTATGGCAGCAATCATGTAGCATTTAATATGCTTAAATAAATCAAAGGGGTGCTAGGAGAAATTATGGCGAAGGAAAAAATTGTACTGGCCTATTCCGGCGGACTGGATACGTCCATCATCTTGAAATGGTTGAAAGAAACTTACGACGCAGAAATCATCGCATTTACAGCCGATATCGGTCAAAAAGAAGAGCTTGACGGCCTCGAGGCAAAAGCTCTGGCAACTGGCGCATCGAAAGTATACATCGATGACCTGCGCGCTGAATTCGCAAGTGATTTTATTTTCCCAATGTTCCAAGCGGCTGCGCTGTATGAAGGCCAATACCTGCTTGGTACATCGATTGCACGTCCACTGATTGCAAAACGTATGGTTGAGATCGCTCGCGCTGAAGGCGCTACGATGATCGCACACGGTGCAACGGGCAAAGGTAATGACCAAGTTCGTTTCGAGCTTGGCGTAGCTGCTCTGGCTCCAGACATTAAAGTGATCGCGCCTTGGCGTGAAGAGCGCTTCCGGGAAGAGTTCCCAGGCCGCGCTGAAATGATCGCTTTTGCTGAGAAGCATGGCATTCCGGTTACGGCTTCGGCTTCTAAGCCTTACTCGACAGACCGCAACCTGCTGCACATCAGCTTCGAGTCCGGCATGCTTGAGGATCCTTGGTTTGATCCAAGTGCAGAGTCGAACGAAGAAATGTATGTCCTGAGCGTGTCCCCGGAGAATGCTCCGGATCAAGCGGAATACGTTGAGCTGACGTTTGAAGCTGGCGACTGTATCGCAATTAACGGCGATAAGCTGAGCCCGCTTGGCGTTATGGATAAATTGAATGAGCTGGGCGGAAAACATGGTATCGGCCGTGTAGACATGGTAGAGAACCGCTTTGTTGGCATGAAGAGCCGCGGCGTGTACGAGACACCAGGTGGTACAATCCTGTTCACTGCACACCGTAAAATGGAATCGCTCACGATGGACCGCGAAGTCATGAACCTTCGTGATTCCCTGATCTCGAAATATGCACAACTTGTATACAACGGCTTCTGGTTCGCACCTGAGCGTCTTGCTCTACAAACCCTTGTAATGGAGTCTCAAAAGAACGTAACAGGCGTTGTTCGTCTGAAACTATATAAAGGTAATGTAATCGGTGCTGGCGTGAAGAGCCCAGTAAGCCTGTACAACCCGGATATTGCAACGATGGAAGCAGATCCTTCGCAAGCATATGATCAAGGCGATGCAACTGGCTTCATCCGCCTGAATGCCCTTCGTCTGAAAGTATCTTCCGGCGTAGAACAAAGCAAGAAATAATATAAACCGAATAATCATTTAGGCCGTTAAATGTTCCTATCACATCTAGCGGCCTTATGACCATTCGGGAGGGAGTGTAACGAGTGAGCAAATTATGGGGCGGCCGGTTCACGAAGAAAACCGACCAATTGGTAGAAGAATATACAGCATCCATTATGTTTGATAAAGAGCTTGCTGAAGAGGATATTCAAGGCAGCTTGGCTCACGTAACAATGCTCGGCAAGCAGGGCATTCTGCCTGCAGATGACGTAGAGGCGATCAAGGACGGTTTGCATCGTGTACTGCAGCGCATCAAACGTAATGATATCGAATTCTCCATTTCGGATGAAGACATTCATATGAATATCGAAAAAACACTGATCGACGATGTTGGTCCAGTAGGCGGTAAGCTTCATACTGGCCGCAGCCGTAATGACCAAGTCGCAACGGACATGCACTTGTACCTGCGCAAGCGTGTTGTTGAATTCGTGGACATGCTGCATAAGCTGCAGTCGTCTCTGATCGAGCAAGCGAAAGCGAACATCGACACGATCGTGCCGGGCTATACGCATTTGCAGCGTGCGCAGCCGATCCTGTTCGCTCATCATCTGATGGCTTACGTATCGATGTTTGGCCGTGACTTGGAGCGTCTGCAAGACAGCTATAAGCGTATCAACATGCTGCCGCTTGGCGCAGGCGCTTTGGCAGGAACAACGTTCCCGATCGATCGTCATTTTGTCGCTAGCCAGTTGAAGTTTGATCGTGTGTATGAGAACAGTCTGGATGCGGTGAGTGACCGTGACTTTATTCTGGAGTTCCTGTCTCATGCCTCGATCATCATGATGCACTTGTCACGCCTCAGCGAAGAGCTGATCTTGTGGTCGAGCACAGAGTTCCGTTTTGTTGAGCTGGATGACGCTTTCTGCACAGGCAGCAGCATTATGCCGCAGAAGAAGAACCCGGACGTACCAGAACTTGTACGCGGTAAAACAGGCCGTGTCTACGGCAACCTTATTGGCCTTTTGACAGTGCTGAAATCTCTGCCGCTTGCTTATAACAAGGACATGCAGGAAGACAAAGAAGGTATGTTTGATACTGTTAAAACGATGCAGGGCGCGCTTCAACTGTTCGCACCAATGATCGCAACGATGAAGGTGAACAAAGAGCAGATGCGTCAAGCCGTTAACCAAGACTTCTCGAATGCAACGGACATTGCTGACTTCCTCGTTGGCAAAGGTCTGCCGTTCCGTCAAGCGCATGAAGTCATCGGTAAGACGGTATTGTACTGCATCGAGCAGAACAAATATCTGCTTGATCTGACACTGGAAGAGTTCAAGCAGTTCTCGCAGCTGTTCGACGACCGCATCTACAATGTGCTCCAGCCGGAGCAAGTCGTAAACGCCCGCAACGTGTATGGCGGTACGGCAAAAGTACAAGTTGAAGCAGCTATTGCCCGTGCCGAGCAAGTGCTCGAGCAAACAGCCGCTTGGGTAACCGAATTCGCGGAGAAAAGCCGTTAATTCGTATATTTGACTAAACAAAAGACCATCAACCCCGCTTTAATGGCGGAGTAGATGGTCTTTTGTTATTTTCGTCTATTCATATGAAGTACCTTTGCTATCAACTATAAAGCTGCCACGTTGGAATTCCTCCAACAAGAATGAGGCCAGAAAGCTGTCTGCCAAAGCTGCGTTGGAGTTTCTCCAATCTATTTCAGCAACAATGAGTCATAATTGACCGAAAGAGCTGATTTGACTGTACGTTATCCAACATAGGAAAGGTTACCGTGTCAGGGATCGTCATTATGTTGTACGAAATCCAGCCTGCGATGGGAAGCAAGGCAGGTGGGGGGGGATTAGGAATCAATTACGCATCATTATTAGATTCCATCCTCAACCACTCCACCCGAGTTTTGCGTGCCTGACGAGCCGCCGGAGCCTGGTGCAACATGGATGATCGTTGGCTGTGCTCTGTACGTATCATGCGATACTTTCTCGCGTGAGACAGCTTTGCCATCCTTCACAAGTGTACGGTACGTATCCACAATGTATCCGACAGAGCCGTTTTGTACAACAACCTGCTTGCCGGCGGCCAGCGACTTGTCGGTTACCTTTTGCACGGCAGGCTGCACGGTTTTCACGATATTTGATTCAATGTCGTAGCGGATATTTTCAGGCATCGTGCCAAACAGCTTCACTGTCAGCTTCCGGTCTTCAACAACGGTTCGGATGATCAGCTTTTTGCCGGTCGAATTGCGGAAGCGGAAGTCGATGGCGCCGGAAGCGAAGGTGGCATCCTGCCCTTTAGGCAGATAAGCAACCGGCAGGGAGTGATTACGCCGTTCGACGATATCTATTCCTGAGATGCGGAGAATGGCATTGTATAGGGTGCTCGATACCTGACAGATCCCGCCTCCAATGCCGGGAACCAGCTTACCGTTCGAAATAACTGGCGCTTCTTTGTAGCCGAATTCCTTTTCGGTTTTGGCCACTACATCGCCATAGGAGAATACATCGCCAGGTTCGAGCACCCAATCATTTAACACCTTCGCCGTTGATGTTACGTTAAAAGCACGGCCTTCAGCGCTGGTGGCGAAGCTTGTTGTGAACTCGATGATTTTACGGTCAATACCTTCATCCTTCAGTTTTTCTAATGTGATGTCGGGATGGACGGTTTTCACTTCAAGCTTGGCCGTTAGGGTCTGTTCCGGCTGTCCACCAAGCTGACTATCTGGGACAACAATCCATGAGGCAACCTTGTCTTTTAACGGTTCAACGTCTATCCGATAAGCATCGGTATGAGGCGTATAGACGACTTTGTCATTACTGGCAATCGTACGTGTTGCATTCACAGGTTCATTCGAGTCGATCCAGTCCCACTCCGCACGAACAAGCTTATCGAAGACGGCAGGATCATAGCTTTGTTTCAGTTCAAAAGTACTTGGAAAATGATAGCGGAACTTCGAGCGCGTCCAGACGTTCCCCGACCGGAGCTTTTTGAGCTCCTCACGAACCCCGATAAATTCCGCCTTATAGCCGATCTCGGCAGCGGTCCATTGCTTGCTGCCTTCCGCGTCCGCTGCAGCGTTGCCATCGACGGTAATCGTTCGACTCTCCAGCATTTGTTCATATTGATCCAGCTTTTTCAGCGCGTCATCAATCGGCAGCCCACTAATATCCACACCACCGGCTGTAACCTGCTCAGGAACGGTGTCCTGTCCGGAGTAATAGGACAGGGCGCCATAGCCGACAGATGCGACTAACAGCAGCGCAAAAATAATAATGATCCATAAGTGCAGTTTCTTCCACATATTCAAGACCACCCTTTCCGTTAAAAATGACAGTGTTTCATGTATATGCAAGGGATTAAACCTACTTGTCATTTGCTTTGCAGACAGGTCTTTCGTCATGAGGCGACAAAGCCTGTTTGTCGAATAAAAGACTAGAAAACGCGGTAAATCAACCTTTACAACTATAATGAGAATTGTGAAAAATGAGGAAATAAGACCCAATGTGAAGGATTTCGTATATCCCTGTCGAATACGTAAGGCTGAGGTGAAATGGCTACCACCGTCCTTTGTTGGCGGGGAGCGGTTCATTTCGGAGAATTCTAAGCCCTATTTATAAGACAACAACTTATAAATGCTTAGAGTTTGATAAAAAACAGGATGTGATAATGTTGATTGAGATGCAAGACATTTGGAAGACGTACACTGATGGTACTCACGCACTGCGTGGCGTTTCCGTCCGCATAGATCGCAACGAATTTGTATACCTCGTCGGCCCATCCGGCGCCGGTAAATCTACCTTCATGAAACTGATCTACCGTGAGGAAGTTCCAACGAAAGGCCAAATCTCCGTCAACGGCTTCAATATAGGTAAATTAAAGCCACGTAAAATCCCATACGTTAGACGTAATATCGGCGTTATTTTCCAAGACTTCAGACTGCTTCCGAAGCTTACCGTGTATGAAAATGTAGCCTTCGCGATGGAAGTAATCGAAGCGCCTCGCCGCCTGATTAAGAAAAGAACGATGGAAGTGCTCGATCTTGTAGGTCTTAAACATAAACATTCCAGCCTGCCGGCCCAGCTGTCCGGTGGTGAACAGCAGCGTGTTGCCATTGCGCGTGCGATCGTGAACAACCCTACGGTTATCGTAGCGGATGAGCCAACCGGTAACCTTGATCCCGAGACTTCCTGGGGCATTATGAATCTTCTTGAGGAGATTAACTTCCGCGGCGCAACCATTGTTATGGCTACGCACAACAAAGAGATCGTGAACACGATGCGTAAGCGTGTTATCGCCATCGAGAACGGCAACATTGCCCGCGATGAAGCAAGAGGGGAGTACGGGTATGAAGCTTAGTACGCTGCTCCGTCATTTCCGCGAGGGCTTCAAGAACATCATCCGGAACGGATGGATGTCCTTCGCCTCGATCAGCTCGATCTTTTTCTCACTATTCTTGCTGGGTGTATTCGTGCTTCTGGCTCTGAACATCAACAGTATGGCTTCCAATATCGAAAGCCAGGTTCAAATCCGTGTTTACTTGCAGACGGATATTGATCAGCAGAAGGCTAATCAGCTGGAGAACAAAATCCGTAAGCTGGCAGATGTCAGCAAAGTTGAGTTTGTATCGAAGGAAGAAGGGCTTGAGCTGCTCCGCAAAAATCTCGGCCAAGACGGCGATGAGCTGCTGGATGGTTACGACCAGGAAAGCAACCCGCTGCCGGATTCCTTCACGGTCGAAGTATTTGATCCACAGAACATTAATGTGACGGCGAATCAGATTACCGCACTCAACAATGGTGATGAGACAAAGCCGATTACGAGTGTGAAATACGGACAAGGCACCGTCGAGAAAATGTTCAAAATTACGAATGCGATCCGTAACATCGGCCTTATTGTCGTCATTGGCCTTGGCGTAACAGCCATGTTCCTGATTTCCACGACTATCAAGATGACGATTCTGGCTCGACGCCGTGAGATTGGCATTATGAAGCTGGTAGGCGCGACTAATGCATTCATCCGCTGGCCGTTTTTTGTCGAAGGTGCTTTAATCGGTATCGTCGCTTCGGGCATTACAACGGCAGTGGTACTGTTCGCTTATTCGGAGCTTGTGCATCTGAATGAAGCGGAATTGGGACTGCTCATGATTAAGCTGGTTCCTGTTGCGGAATGTGGTTGGAAAATCGCAGCACTGCTTATTGGCCTTGGCACCTTGCTTGGGGTGTGGGGAAGTGTTATCTCGGTACGTAAATATTTGAAAGTGTAGGTGACCGCGCAGGTGAAAGTGAAAAAACTATTTATCGTCATAACGATGTTGACTGTATTTATGTTGCAGCCTGTTGGCGGAAATGCCGCATCATCCTTAGATAAAATTAATAAAGATCTTGCTTCGGCCAAGAAGCAAATCGAGCAGGCCCAGCAAAGCGCTAAAAATGCAGAAGCAAAAAAGAATGACATTTCCGTCAAAAAGGAAGACGCTCAGCAAGAGATTCTCAAGCTGAATGATCAGCTCGATAACGTTGCCGATAACCTGAACTATGTACAAGATCAGGTGGATACAAAGGAAGCGGAGCTCCAGAAGGCCGGCAAAGAGCTGGATAAGGCAGAAGAGCAGGTGAAAGACCGGGACGAGCTTCTGCAATCCCGAATGAAGCTGATGTATGAGAACGGCGCGGTATCTTATCTGGAAGTGCTGTTCAGCGCAACAAGCTTCTCTGATTTCATTGACAGGTTTGATTCCTTACATTCTATCTTAAGCCAGGATCGGAGTATCCTAGAGCAGCATAAAAAAGATAAAGAGTTGGTCGCCGAGAAAAAGGCAAACGTCGCATCTGCCTTGGGTGAAGTGAAGACGATGTACACGAAGCTTCAACAGTATAAGTCGGAGCTGGACCAGAAGGAAGAAGAGAAGGAAGTATTAATTGCAAACTACACCAAAGAGATGCAAGAACTTGAGGACATTAGCGAAGAGCAGGAAAAGCAGCTGATTGCGCTCGCCAAGAAAGTCGCGGATCTGAACAAGAAGAAAAATTCGATCAGAAATCCGTATACTGGCGGCAAGCTAGGCATGCCAATCCGCGGTACATATCGGATCAGCTCGAACTTCGGCTATCGGATCCATCCGATTACAGGTGTTAGGAAGCTTCATGCCGGCATCGACTTTGCAGCGAAGCAGGGGACAGATATTTTCGCAGCTGAGTCTGGTGTTGTTCTCGTAGCAAGAGTGACGAGCGGCTATGGCAATACGGTCATTATTGATCACGGTAACGGATTATGGACCTTGTATGGTCATATTCGAAACGGTGGTATTAAGGTGAAAGAAGGCCAGTCGGTGAAGAAAGGCCAGAAAATCGCGGAAGTCGGCAGTACCGGCGATTCTACGGGGCCGCATCTTCACTTCGAGGTTCGGAAAAATCAAACGGCGGTTAATCCGTCGAGCTATTTGAAATAGCAGCAATTGAAGGCATACCGAGGGATGCGGGATCTTTTCCGCTATTTCACGCGTATGCCTTCTCCTGCATTAGGAAGAAGTTGCAAATAAATATGGACAACTTATCATATACTAGTGAGGTTAACGCAAAATCGGATGGGTCAAGGTGGTGTCGAACGTGTATTTTAAAGGAAGAACCGTATTTGTCCTTCTACTGATGACGATGGTTGCTTCAGTGCTCGTAACGTTGACCATAGGTGATCAGATTTTTTGGCCGGCAAATGGGAAGCAAACTTCGGTATCTGCGGCTGCCTCAAGTGATCGCAACGGACTGAGTGCGAAGGAAGAGTCGAAAATCAATGCGGTTCTAGGGTTAATTGAAACCAAATATTTCAAAGATATTGATCGGAACGAGCTGGTAGACGGTGCAGTCAGAGGTATGATGGAATCTCTCGACGATCCTTACTCTGTTTATATGGAAAAGGATGTGGCCAAACAGTTCTCCCAATCCATTGAAGGCTCTTTCTCCGGCATCGGTGCAGAGGTAACGCTTGAGAAAGGCAAGGTCGTTGTTGTTGCGCCGATTAAAGGCTCTCCAGCAGAAAAAGCTGGCCTTTTGGCAAAAGACATCGTGTTGTCGGTAAACGGCGAGAAATTAGATGGTCTTACCTTGAATGATGCAGTTGGCAAAATTCGTGGTCCTAAAGGAACAAAAGCGAAGCTCCAAATCGAGCGTTCGGGTAATACGCAGCCTATCGACCTCATTCTCGTAAGAGACGATATTGATGTTGAGACGGTCTTTGCCAATCTTCGTAATGATGGTACTGGCGTCATCGAGATTCGTCAGTTCTCTTTGAATACGGCTGATCGCTTCAAAGAGGAGCTTGCCCGTCTCGAGAAGCAGGGGATGAAAGGGCTTGTCATTGACGTTCGGAATGATCCGGGTGGTATCCTGCCGGTCGTTGTCGAGATTGCGCAGCAGTTTATCAAGAAGGGCGAGACCATTGTACAAGTTGAAGATCGTGAAGGTGATCGGGATAAGACCACTTCGCAAGGCGGAGGGAAGGATTATCCGATTGCAGTTGTGATGAATAAAGGAAGTGCGAGCGCGTCCGAGATATTGGCAGGTGCGCTGCAGGAGCGGGCAGGAGCGACTCTGGTCGGCGAAACTTCTTATGGGAAAGGTACGGTGCAGGTTAGCTACAACAAGACGCTGGGTGACGGCAGTCTGGTGAAAATGACGATTGCAAAATGGCTCACGCCTGATGGCAATTGGATTCATCAGAAGGGCATCAAGCCAACGATTGAGGTACTGCCGCCGAAGCTGTATACCGTGGCTAGACTTACTTTGACGGAAACGCTGAAGAAGGACATGATTGGTGAGCAGATTCGCAATGCACAGGTTATGCTGTCGGGCCTTGGTTATTCCACACAGCGGGAGGACGGCTACTTCAATGCTTCAACGGAGCTTGCCGTGAAAGACTTCCAGCAAAGTGCCGGATTGCCGACTACAGGACAGATTGATACTAAGACAGCAAGCAGTCTGGAGCAAGCTGTCGTGAAGTGGATCAAAGACGAGAATAACGATAAACAGCTGTTGGAAGCAATCCAAGCAGTGAGCAGGAAATAAAGAGGAAATGTCGAATCATTATAAGGTTGACTCTAAACAGAGTCAGCCTTTTATTTTAGTCGAATGGGAGTGTGGCGATTGGATGAAGCTAATGCATTACTAGAACAGTTTGGCCAAGCGTTTGTACATTTGCTAGCACAGCCTTTTTACTATATTGCGGTATTATTTATAATCCTACAATACACACGGCAAGTGAGTCTTGAACGGCGGATGTTCGCTGTGCGTTTACATATCTGGCCCCGATTATTAGTAAAGGCCATGCTGGCAGGGCTTGTTGCAGGTGTACTCGCCTCGATTGCTGCAGCCTTTATCGGCATAAGCTTAACTGGAGATGCTGTATTATGGCTGTGGGGAACAGCGGTCGTGCTGCTTCTGTTCCGGATTCGTTATTTATGCTTTGCTTATGCGGCTGGCGTGATGGCTCTATTGCAGTGGGTGATTGGCTTTACTCCGCTTGAGGATAACGGTGGCTGGATCGGCGATGCTGCGCGTTCGCTGGGAAGTCTGGATATGCCCGGTATTCTCGTGCTCGTAGCTTTGCTGCATTTGGTCGAAGCGTTCCTTGTTCGCAGGCAAGGTGATCAACTTGCGACTCCGCTGTTCCTCGAAGGGAAACGCGGCAAGCTTGTTGGCGGATATATGCTGCAGGGCTTCTGGCCGGTTCCTATGCTGCTGCTTGTGCCGGCCACAGGTGGAGCATCAGTTGTTGACCTGCCATGGACGCCTTTATTTGGCGGAGATTGGACGCAGGGCTGGAGCGTTGTGGCGCTGCCGATGATTATCGGCTTCAGCGAAATGACGCGTACGATGCTGCCACGTGCCAAGGCACGCCATGCCTCGAAAGGTCTGATGGGATATAGCCTGCTGTTAATGGTGGCAGCGCTGCTTGCATGGTGGCAGCCGGCGCTTCTGCCGATTGCAGCCTTATGCGCATTACTGATGCATGAAGCGATTATTTGGCGCAGTCGATTCGTAGAAGCTGCGCAAAGTCCGTTATTTGTGAATGATCAGCGCGGCTTACGTATTCTTGGCATCGTGCCAGGAACACCAGCCGATGAGATGAAGCTGAATGTGGGCGAGATTATTGCGAAGGTGAATGGTACTCGCGTCTATTCGAAAGAGGATCTGCATGAATCGCTGCAGAATAGCTCGGCGATGTATAAGCTTGAAGTGTTAAATGCTGATGGCGAGATCAAATTTGCCCAGCGGGCACGTTATGAAGGCGAGCATCATCAACTTGGCGTTATTCTGTCGCCTGATGAGAAAGCGACCTATTATGCATCTGCTGAACCTGCCACACTGCTTGATCTGCTGCGCCGGGCGCGGACGGCGAACCGTCGAGGCAGAGCTTATGCGGAGGATGAGAAACGTTCCGGTACTCTGGATGTTTAAATGATGATAAGGGGCTTTTCCTAAGCGAGTGCTTAGGGAAAGCCCTTCGATTTTATGCAATTCTAAGAATTTATAAGTTTCATCTTATAAATAGAGCATAGAATTCTCCGGAATGAAACGCGCCTCGCCATCGAATGACGGCGAAGCCGTTTCACCTTGTTGCAACGGCTGTTATAGATGTCTATAATAGAGGGGAACACACATTCGGATATGCTATATTCTTTTATATAAGAATTTTGACTATAATGATTGATGAGTAAGGGAAACGGGGTGGATGGCGCAAGTGAGTGAGATTTCAGAGCAATTATTTCAATTAAAGTCCGACTACACGCCGCAGGGCGATCAACCGGGAGCGATCAGAAAACTTGTTGAAGGTGTGAAGAACGGTGAAGCCAAGCAGACCTTGCTTGGTGCGACAGGTACGGGCAAGACCTACACGATTGCGAATATGATTGCGGAGCTTAACCGGCCGACGCTGGTCATTGCACACAACAAGACGCTCGCGGCACAGCTGTGCAGCGAGTTTAAGCAGTTTTTCCCGGACAATGCGGTAAGTTACTTTGTCAGCTATTATGATTATTTTCAGCCTGAGGCTTATATCCCGTCTACAGATACCTATATCGAGAAGGATTCCAGCATTAATGATGAGATCGACAAGCTGCGCCACTCCGCGACCAGTTCTTTGTTCGAACGCAGGGACGTCATTATTGTAGCGAGTGTATCCTGTATTTATGGTCTCGGTTCGCCTTCCGAATACGGCAGTTTAGTTCTGTCGCTGCGGGTAGGTATGGAGAAGCCTAGGGATACAATTCTTCATAAGCTGGTTGATATTCAGTACCAGCGCAATGATATTAACTTTATCCGCGGTACGTTCCGCGTACGTGGTGATATAGTAGAGATTTTCCCGGTTGCCAATAATGAACGGGCGATTCGGGTCGAGCTGTTTGGCGATGAGATTGAACGGATTACGGAGATCGACGTGCTTACTGGCGAGATCGTAAGCGAACGCGAACATGTGGCCATATTCCCGGCTTCTCACTTCGTTACCCATGAAGAGACAATGAAGGTTGCGCTTGGCAATATCGAGCGTGAGCTGGAGGAGCGTCTTGCAGAGCTGCGGGAGAATGGAAAATTGCTCGAAGCGCAGCGTTTGGAGCAGCGAACCCGTTATGATCTTGAGATGATGGCGGAGATGGGCTTCTGCTCTGGCATCGAGAACTATTCTGGACCTCTGACATTCCGGGAACGTGGAGCTACGCCGTATACGCTGATGGATTATTTTCCGGAAGATATGCTGATCGTTATTGACGAATCCCACGTAACCCTGCCGCAGATCCGGGCGATGTACAATGGTGACCGAGCGCGGAAGGAAATGCTTGTGAATCACGGCTTCCGCTTGCCGTCGGCGCTGGATAACCGGCCGCTGCGCTTCGAGGAATTCGAGGAGAAATCCAAACAACAAATTTATGTATCGGCTACACCGGGACCTTATGAGCTGGAGCAATGCCCGACGATGATTGAACAGATTATACGTCCGACAGGTTTGCTTGATCCGATAATTGAGGTACGCCCGACGAAAGGGCAAATCGATGATTTGTTAGTCGAGATCCGCGACAGAATCGCCAAAGATGAACGTGTTCTTGTCACAACGCTGACGAAGAAGATGGCTGAGGATCTAACGGATTATTTCAAAGAGATTGGCATTAAAGTGCGTTATCTGCACTCTGATATCAAGACACTGGAACGGATTGCGATTCTGCGTGATTTGCGCCTTGGTACGTTCCATGTGCTGGTGGGTATTAACTTGCTGAGGGAAGGTCTCGATTTACCAGAAGTATCGCTTGTCTCGATCCTGGATGCTGATAAAGAAGGCTTCCTTCGCTCTGAACGCTCGCTGATCCAGACGATTGGGCGTGCTGCGCGTAACAGTGAAGGCCGAGTTATCATGTACGGAGATAAGATTACGGATTCCATGGATAAGGCACTTAAGGAGACGGAGCGCCGCCGGACGATCCAGATTGCATATAACGAGAAGCATGGCATAACGCCGCAGACGATTCGTAAGAAGGTTCATGATGATATTAAGGCGACGAAAGTAGCCGAGGAGAAGTCGGAATACTTGACGGGCGTAGGCTCAGCGAAGATGTCGAAGAAGGATCGCCAAGCTTTGCTGCAAAGGCTGGAAGCAGAGATGAAGGATGCGGCGAAGAACCTGCAGTTCGAGAGAGCAGCAGAGCTGCGTGATGCGGTGCTTGAGCTTCGTGCGGAGCTTGGATAGAGATAAGGAATGGGAGGAACGAAGAAGTGGCTAGTGACAAGATTGTAATCAAAGGGGCAAGAGCCCATAACTTGAAAAATATCGACGTTACAATTCCCCGTGACAAGTTTGTCGTACTGACAGGACTAAGCGGCTCGGGGAAATCCTCGCTTGCTTTCGATACGATTTACGCGGAAGGCCAGCGCAGATATGTCGAGTCTTTATCGGCTTATGCAAGACAGTTTCTAGGTCAAATGGAGAAGCCGGATGTCGATTCCATTGAAGGACTCTCGCCGGCGATCTCCATCGATCAGAAGACGACAAGCCGTAACCCGCGTTCCACGGTTGGTACTGTAACGGAGATTTACGATTATTTGCGTTTGCTGTATGCCCGCATCGGTAAACCTCATTGTCCTGAACACGGCATTGAGATTACATCGCAGACGGTAGAGCAAATGGTCGATCGGATTATGGAGTATCCGGAGCGGACCAAGCTGCAAATTCTGGCCCCACTTATTTCCGGACGTAAGGGCGAGCATACGAAGCTGCTTGCTGATACTCAGAAGCAAGGCTATGTGCGGGTTCGGGTAAATGGCGAACTTCGTGAGCTTAGTGAGAAGATTGAACTGGAAAAGAACAAGAAGCATAACATTGAGGTTGTCATCGACCGGATCGTTGTGAAGCCGGATATTCAAGGCCGCTTGGCGGATTCTCTCGAGACGGCTCTCAAATTGGCTGATGGCCGGGTTATTGTTGATATTATAGATCAGGAAGAATTACTGTTCAGCTCTAACCTAGCATGTCCCGAATGCGGCTTTAGTGTCGAGGAGCTTGCACCACGTATGTTCTCATTCAACAGCCCTTACGGTGCATGTCCGGAATGTGACGGGTTAGGTGTGAAGATGATCGTTGACCCTGAACTGCTTGTACCGGATACAAGCAAAGCGATTAATGAAGGGGCATTCGAAGCGTGGGCAGGAAGTACGTCGAACTATTACCCGCAATTCCTAAGCGCGGTATGCAAGCATTACGATATTCCGCAGGATGTTCCGGTATCGGCTCTGACTGCGGATCAAATGAAAAAGCTAATGTACGGTACAGGCGGGGAGCGGGTGAAGTTCCTTTATGAGAATGACTTTGGTCATCGGAAGGAAGCTTACGTTCCGTTCGAAGGCATCGTGCATAACCTGGAGCGTCGTTATCGTGAAACGGCCTCAGAGGGCATACGGGAATATATCCAAGCTTATATGAGCGCGAAGCCATGCGGTACCTGTAAAGGTCATCGCTTGAAGAAAGAAAGCCTGGCCGTTACGATTAACGCGAAGAACATCTCGTTTGTCACTTCCTTATCGATTGGTGAAGCGCAGCGTTTCTTCGATTCGCTTGAACTAAGCGAGAAAGAAAAGAAGATTGGACATCTGATTTTGAAAGAAATCAATAGCCGTCTCGGCTTCCTCGTTAACGTTGGTTTAGAATACTTGTCGATGAGCCGTGCAGCGGGAACCTTGTCTGGCGGCGAAGCGCAGCGTATTCGCCTGGCAACGCAGATTGGCTCCAGTCTAATGGGAGTCTTATATATTTTGGACGAGCCAAGCATTGGTCTCCATCAGCGTGATAATGACCGTCTAATTGAGACGCTTGAACATATGCGCAACCTTGGCAATACGCTTATCGTTGTTGAACATGACGAAGATACAATGCTGGCAGCAGACTATATCATCGATATTGGTCCAGGCGCAGGTATTCACGGCGGAACGGTAATGGCTGAGGGGACGCCGGAAGAAATTATGAAGGACGATAATTCACTAACCGGCCAGTATTTGAGCGGGAAGAAATTTATCGATGTTCCGCTTGAGCGCCGCAGTACCGGCGACAAGTGGCTGGAGATTCGTGGGGCCAAAGAAAATAACCTGCGTGGTGTCAACGTGAAGATTCCACTTGGTATCTTTACAGCAGTAACCGGCGTATCTGGTTCTGGTAAGTCTACACTCGTGAATGAGATCCTGTATAAGACGCTGGCACGCGACTTGAACAAAGCAAAGGTTCGTCCTGGCGATTATAAGGAATTGCGTGGTATCGAACACTTGGAGAAGGTTATAGATATTGATCAATCGCCAATTGGCCGTACACCTCGTTCCAACCCGGCTACTTATACCGGCGTATTTGATGATGTGCGTGATCTGTATGCGACAACAAATGAAGCGAAAGTACGTGGTTATAAGAAAGGCCGCTTCAGCTTTAACGTGAAAGGTGGCCGCTGTGAAGCCTGCAGAGGCGACGGCATCATTAAGATCGAGATGCACTTCCTGCCGGATGTGTATGTGCCTTGTGAGATTTGCAAAGGGAAACGTTATAACCGCGAGACGCTTGAAGTGAAATACAAAGGTAAAAATATCGCCGAAGTGCTGGAAATGACCATTGAAGATGGCACAAAGTTCTTCGAGAACATTCCTCGTATTTATCGGAAGCTGCAGACGCTGCTTGATGTTGGTCTTGGTTACATGACTTTAGGCCAGCCGGCTACAACTTTGTCGGGTGGTGAAGCGCAGCGTGTGAAGCTGGCTTCTGAGTTATATCGCCGCAGCACGGGCAAGACGCTCTACATTCTGGATGAGCCAACGACAGGGCTTCATGTTGATGATATTGATCGTCTGTTAACCGTTCTGCATCGTTTGGTCGATTCAGGAGAATCGGTGCTAGTTATTGAACATAATCTGGATGTCATCAAGACAGCGGATTATTTGATTGATCTCGGGCCAGAAGGCGGTAACGGCGGCGGAACGATTGTTGCAACAGGTGCACCAGAGGATGTTGTGAAGGTTACAGGTTCCTATACCGGCAAGTACTTGAAGCCGGTTATGGAGCGGGACCGCGAACGTACCGTTAAGAAGTACCGTGCCGCAGAAGAAAGTGTAGTGGCCGGAGTAGTGGAATAAGTTAGAACTTACAGAGGGACTTTCCTTTATGTACCTTAAAGGAGAGCCCCTTTATGTTATTTTCAACAAGAAAGTAGTTATAAATGATGGAAGAGATGGACATTTTATATTTGCAGGGCAGAATGGAGAAGCTACGTTCTGATATATTGGTTCAAAATGTGGGAAATGGTGACAAAGTTGTTACGAAAGCTGAATCGGACTTGCATCATTTGCCACTTGAAGATAACATAGAGGTAATATAGGCTACGTGCGAATAAAAGGGGGTCCACTCGATGTTTTTGGCAGCAGAAGAGGCAGCACAATCGACTAGCAATATCAACACATTCGACTGGTTCATGCTTGCATTTACCATTTTGATCTTGATTGGTTTTGTACGTTTATTGAGAGCTGGTTCTAAGAAAAATGTATTCGCGATCGGATTTACATTCGTATCGCTTGCCTTGTTTGCTTACATTGATTACATCATGATCTTTAAAGTTTGGATGGCTTAAATAGGAAGGCCTGCCGATTTTACGGCAGGCTTTATTATTTTATAGTGAGCGCTGGTCCGATGATCCGAAAGGGGTCATAATGGGCTGGCGTTTTTATTTTGTGAGAATTGACTTTTGTGATGTAATCCATTACTATCTATTTTAATAATTATCTAATTTGATGAATGCTAAATATACTAATTAACGAGGAGTGAAAACCTGTGCAATTAGATAAAGTCGTCAATTATCATAAAGCGCTGGCTGACCCGACACGAATTCGGCTATTGATTCTGCTTGCAGAAGGCGAGCTTAATGGTCAGGTACTTGCGGAGAAGCTGGGAGTAACACCAGCAACTGTAACTCATCATGCGGCTAAGCTGCGTGAGGCGAGTCTGATTAATGAGCGAAGAGATAAGAACACCATTTATTTCTCACTCAATGATTACTTTATTAAGAACGGTTCGAATGCAACGGCAAACTTGATCTATAGGCAAACAAGTCGGAAAGGAGAGGCAGAAGAGTTGAACGAGGATTTAGAGCGTATGAAGCAGTCCGTGATCAAAAACTTCTTCACGGCCGCCGGCAAGCTGAAGTCTATCCCAGCGCAGCTCAAGAAAAAGCTCATTGTCTTGGAGCATATCGTCTCCAAGCTCGAGAAGGAACGTAAATACACCGAAAAAGAGCTTAACGAATTCATCAAAGGCTACCACGAAGATTTCGCAACACTCCGCAGAGAATTTATTATGCACCAATTTATGTTCCGCCAAAACGAAATCTACGAGCTCAACCCACAGGAGATGTGGGCGAGGTGGGAGACCCTATCATAAGTGTCTTCAAAATAAGAAGAGCCTGCCCGGCGTAATGCCAGGCAGGCTCTTTTACTACTCACTTCATTAATTCTTTTTGGTTGGTTGAGTGAGCGGAGCGAGAACATGTTTCTGGAGAAGCGTAGCGTTCGCTTTTGTCCGTGGATTTCAACCGCTGGGCGGTTAATTGAGGAAATCCACGGACAATGGCGATCGGAAGAAACATGCTCTTGCGCAGCGAATACTCTTCCCACCACTAAAGAATTATACCCACCACATATCGCCAACAGGCTCTTTAATCAAAACTTGCTGCAAGTTTTGAACAGCTTTCGAGAAGCCTTCTTCAACGGACATCAGGCCGTCTTCATGCTCGATGCTGACAACATAGTCGTAACCAACAAGGCGCAGTGTGCTGATAATATCTGCCCAAGTTTTCAGGTCATGACCAAAGCCAACGGAACGGAACTGCCAAGCACGATCCAGCATCATTGTGTACGATTGCATATCTGTCAGACCATGTTTGTTTACGTTGTTAACGTCAATCGTTGTATCTTTAGCATGGAAGTGATGGATCGCATTTTCGCGGCCCAGAATCTTGATCGCTTCCACAGGGTCAATTCCTTGCCACCACATATGGGATGGGTCAAGGTTAGCGCCGATTGCTTTACCAGCAGCTTCACGAAGGCGAAGCAGGGTAGCAGGTGTATGAACGGAGAATCCACCATGAAGCTCGAGGCCGATTTTGATACCGCTTTGTTCAGCGATTCCGCCAACTTCAGACCAATATGGAATAACTTTTTCTTCCCATTGCCATTTCAAGATATCTTGGAAATCGTTTGGCCATGGAGCAACCGGCCAGTTCGGATATTTTGCATCCTCGTGGTCACCAGGGCAGCCGGAGAATGTATTTACCACTGGAACTTCCAGGCGGTTTGCAAGCTCAATTGTTTTACGGATAATAGCATCATCTGCGTTGGAGATTGCTTTTTGCGGAT
Organism: Paenibacillus sp. YAF4_2; assembly: GCF_052113225.1. Classification (NCBI taxonomy): domain Bacteria; kingdom Bacillati; phylum Bacillota; class Bacilli; order Caryophanales; family Paenibacillaceae; genus Paenibacillus; species Paenibacillus sp. YAF4_2. Next base: position 12,330 of record NZ_JBFRCT010000011.1, on the reverse strand, counting down.
GAAGTGGATTAGCATGACAGCTAAGTGCGCTAATGATCAGGCCACGCGATTCTACTGCTTGTTTAAACGCTTTCAATTTACCTGCATCAGCAAGCAGAACATCTGGATCGCAGTGTGCATTACCAGGGTAACCACCAGTTCCAAGTTCAACCGCTTCAAGACCTTTGGAAGCGATATAATCGAGTGCTTCTTCAAAAGGTTTTTGTGAGAAAAGTACAGCAAATACGCCTAATTTCATTATAATTCCCTCCTATGGTTTGCTTGTCCTCATTATAACATCCTCCTTCACGGGATACCTCATAATTACAAAAGAAAAACCAAAATCGCATATAAACAAAGCAATTCAAATGAAAGCGCAGTATCCATGCTACAACTTTTTATCCTTACAGGGACAAGAAATGTCAGAAGGAAGTTTTTCATGAGTAAATAAACGATGCTATTGAATCTAGCCGAATTAAATCGCAATAAGGAATGGGAATTATTTTAATAGGCTATATTCACGATTTTTACCAAATCCATTACAAATTCTTCTTGTTGTGCACTATCTTAGCGTGATACATTTAGGAAAGTGTTTCCTATATATGGGATTCTCTTTTTTGTTGGATCTGGGAGAGTGATAGAGTGAAGCGTAGTATGATTCGAGCAGGCGTTATTGTCCTTACGGGAGGACTATTGGTGACTAGTTCTGCGTTTGCAGCGGGAACGGCAGCAAGTCCCGGAACAATGAAATTGAGTGCGACCAAAATTAATGGAGAAGTGTATGTAAAAGCTTCATCTCTCACAGGTACGTTGGGAGGTGCAGGGACTTATGATGCATCATCCAAGACCTACTCGTACACACCGCCTGCCGATATTCCAACTATTATCAGCAAGGTGTCGCCTTCTGTTGTCGGAATCATTGGCAAGCCTGTAGACGGGGGGAATCAGCGGTATGCTTTAGCACATGGGACAGGCGTCATTATGAAATCGGATGGATGGATTTTGACAAACGCCCATGTCGTGAAAGACATGACCAATATTACTGTCGTCACAGCGGATGGTAAGCAGTATAGCGGGAAGACAAGCAATGTTGACGAGGTAAGCGATCTAGCGCTTGTCAAAATTAATGCGACCAAGCTGCCAGTTGCGAAGTTTGCTGCTTCACCACTACAAGCGAAAGTTGGAGAGACGGTTATTGCAATCGGAACGCCAGTATCTTTCTCGCTTCGCAACACGGCTACTACAGGCATTCTTAGCGGTATGAACCGTTCGGTCTCGTCGTTCTACAGGCTGCTGCAAACCGATGCAGCTATTAATCCTGGTAACAGCGGCGGTCCACTCGTGAATATGAAGGGCGAAGTGATCGGGATCAATTCCATGAAGTTTGTGGATGAAGGCATCGATAACATGGGCTTTTCAATTCCGATTGATACCGTTTCCTATGTAACCGGACAATTCTTTAAGTACGGTTATGTCAAACGTGCATCCTTGGGAGTTGGATTGGAAGAAAGCTATGCAGCTATTGTTGGTCTGCCGACTGATGATGGCCTGACGGTGACTTCTGTTAAATCGGAATCTGCCAAGAAACTAGGAATTCAAATTGGAGATATTTTATACTCCGTTGCAGGTCATCAGATTTCGTCTATTGTAGAGCTGAATGAGCTCTTGAAATCGTATTTACCTGGGCAGCAGATTGAAATTATGATGATGATTGAAGGCGATTTGGTTACCCGTAAACTAACGCTGACTACGGCTTAATAATTCTATTTATTTATAATAGGGAGAGTAGAGAGAATGAGAGCATTTAGAATGAAACGTTTTGTATTTATGCTTTTGGCTGTCTTTCTTGTTGCAACGATCGTACCAGCAGCAGCTTTTGCAGCTTATTCAACAAGTGGTGCAGTAGAAGTCCGCCTGAAAACAAACAGCACGAGCGTTACAATTAATGGCAAACAATCGACCGTATTAACAGCTCCATTTGAGAAAAGCGGAACAACGATGGTACCGCTTAGTGTAATTACAAAAGCTTTTGGTGCCAAGCTGAAGCTGCAGGACAACAAGATTATTACGCTTACTTACAATGATAAAACGGTTGTAGTAACAATCGGCAGCAAGACCGTGAAAGTAAATGGCAAAGACCAAACGGTTGCCGTTGCGCCAGTCATTATCAAGAGTACTACAATGGTCCCGGTTCGGGTTATTGTTGAGGCGTTTGGAGCGAAGATCGGCAGAGATAAGAAAACCAATGAAATTGTTGTTACAGGTGCTCTTGCACAGTCAGGCAGCGGTAACTCTGGTGGCAGCACGAATATCGACCCTGACTACGGCAAGACAAAAGTAGGAGACAGCTATCTGGGTTGGACAATGAACTACCCTCCGGGTCTTGTTCTGGCTAATCAAAGCGACGACGGAACGTTTGTTATTTGGGGGAATACCACAAGTCAATCCAGTGTAATCGTATCGACGGAGAAAGTGACCGATGTCCTGAGCAGCGATGAGATCCGTGACAAAATTACGACGAGCTGGCTAGGCGACGACGAAGTTGTCATCGACAAACGTACGATTACGGTTAATGGTCTTAACTTTGAGAAAATGGTAACTAGAACGACGAAACGCGGTATGCTGTTTGAATATCGTGCAGTTCAAAAAGGCGAGACCCTTTATTATGTAATGGGTGGTGTAGCCGGGTCTGAGAAAACAGCTCTTGATCCATACCAATCGTTACTCGATAGTTTCGTGCCATCTTTTGATAAAGCAAATAAAGCCGTAAAAGATATTACAAAAGTAGTTGATGGATTAATGTCGATCAACGATAAGGATTTCGGGCTATCCCTTAAGCTTCCTGCAGGCTGGTACCGTGATTCGGACAGCACCAATCCTTCCTTCGTAAGTGAGAACGGCTACTTCTCCTTCAGCATTTCTTCGGTACAGGGACAGGATACTGCTGAACAATGGCTTGCCCGCAGACAACAACTCGTTCATGAAGATTTCCTTTCGAATTATATCCGGAATGAGAAAACTTCTTCTATTACATTGAAAGATGGTAATGCACTTGTATTATCCTATGATTTCAGCTATGACCAAAAAACTTGGTACACGGCAAATGAAGTGCTTCTAATTGTAGGCAACTATCGTTACGCTATCGATTTCAACTATGATTCCAAGACGGGTGCGCAAGGTGAAGCGTTATTTAAGTCCACAATGGCAACGATTGATATCGATACAGCCTATGTACAAGCGAATTATGGTCAAATCGAAGATGATATGGATAATGTAGATCGCACAAACCTTATTACCAAAACTAGCAGCAAATACGGTTATTCGATCAACCTTCCTGCGTATTGGCTTGGGGTCGACACTGATTTTAATCAGGAATCCGTTACGTATGTAGATAATTTCGGCCATATGATTATTCAAGCCATTGAAGATACTGATGCTGCAACTGTATCCAGAGCGGTACAGCAATCTTTGCAAAAAGAAGGTCTTACTGTCTCAGGAAACACTTCATTTTATGTAGGTAATGCGACTGTCATCAAATACTCGGTTGAGGATGTTTCTTCTGAGGGACTGCCGACTACAGAGATTTTCTACTTTGTTCAAAGCAAAGGAAATACTCTGATGTTCATGTTTGGTGTCAATGAAGCAAACGCTACACCTAGCGCTTTGGATCGTATTGATTCCGTAGTGAAATCGATCAAATTCTCCTAATTTTAATAAAGAGCTAGAGAGAGCCGGTTCTCGCATTTGTGAGAACCGGCTTCTTTTCTCTGCCCTGCCAGTATTGGGTGGTGGCATCTAGTGCTGTGGTTTGTTAAACTAGCAATAGCAGGTTTACAATTGGAGGAATGAATGTCGAATGACGATTAATATAAAGCGAGAGGATATCGAGCTGCTGGCTCCGGCCGGCGACTGGGAATGCATGCGCGCAGCAGTAGCTAACGGCGCGGATGCCATTTTTTTTGGTGTAGAAAAGTTTAATGCCCGGGCTCGTGCGAACAATTTCCGAAGCGAGGAACTGCCTGAGATTATGGCTTTTCTTCATACGTATGGGGTAAAAGGCTTTCTGACCTTTAACATTCTCGTATTCGAGGATGAACTTCGCGATGCAAAGCAATTAATTGAGATGTGTATTAATGCCGGTGTCGATGCGGTTATCGTTCAGGATCTGGGTCTTGTGAAGATGATTCGTGAATTGTCTCCGGATTTCCCGATTCATGGCTCGACTCAAATGACGATTACTTCGCCAGAAGCAGTGGAATTCACGAAGCCATTTGGTATGGAGCGTGTCGTGCTTGGCCGCGAAAATAACTTGAAGCAAATTCAAAAGATTGGCGAGCAAGCGAAGCTTCCGATGGAAGTATTCGTACATGGTGCGCTTTGCGTATCTTACTCAGGCCAATGTTTAACATCAGAAATGTGGGGCGGACGTTCTGCGAACCGCGGTGAATGCGCGCAGGCATGCCGACTCCCGTACGATCTTATGGTAGATGGCGAGCATAAGCCGATGGGCGATGTCGCTTATTTATTATCTCCCAAGGATCTAGCGGCTATTGATCTGATTCCTGAATTGATTCAAGCGGGCGTTACCTCCTTCAAAATTGAAGGCCGCCTGAAAAGCCCGGAATATGTGGCGAACGTAGTAAGTAAATACCGCAAAGCGATCGACAGCTATTTTGCTGGTGACCTTACTGGCCCTTCTAAGGAAGAAATTCGTGAGCTGCAGCAAAGCTTCTCCCGCGGCTTTACACATGGCTTCCTGACAGGAACGAACAATAAGCAACTGGTAGACGGTACCTTCCCGAAAAGCCGCGGCGTGTATCTGGGCCGTGTTGAACGTATTCTTCGTGATGCAGTAACGATCCGCCTTGAAGCTCCGCTCAAGCGCGGCGACGGTATCGTATTTGACGCTGGGGATCCAACGAAGAAGGAAGAAGGCGGACGTGTCTATGATCTTCGCCGTCATGGCCAGAAGATTGAAGGCGAAGCACAGGAAGGGACTCTTCTTGAGCTTGTCGCCGGACGTAATGACGTAGACCTTCGCAAAGTACATGTTGGAGATAAGATTTGGAAGACCAATGACCCTGCACTGGATAGACGTCTACGTACAACTTTCGAGACTGAGAAGCCGTACCGTGTATTCCCGCTGCATTTGAAGGTATCCGGTGCAGCAGGTGAGCCGCTTCGTACTTGGTGGACGGATGTTCAGAAGGGTGTTACGGTTGCGGTTGAATCTGAGCTTATGCTTGAGCAAGCGAATAAGCGTCCGATGGATGCAGCATTGCTTGAAGATCAGCTTGGTCGTCTTGGTGGTACCTTGTATCAGCTGGACCAGATTGAAGTTGCACTCGAGGGTGAACTTATCGTACCGGTTCGTGAACTGAACCGGATGCGTCGTGAAGCTGTTGAGAACCTGACGGGTGAGCGTCCGAAGCCGCCGATCTATGTGAAGCATATGATTGATCCTTTGGATGATGCTCCTAACACGGCAGCAGCACAACAAGCCAAACAACAGGTGGCGGAACCGCAATTGACGGCTCTTTGCCGTAATTTGGAGCAGGTCGAGGCGGCCGTTCAAATGAACGTAGAGATGATCTATGCCGACTTTGAATTCATTAAGCAGTTCCCTGCAGCTATTGAAGTAGCAAGAAGCGCTGGAAAACCAATTGCACTTGCTACACCTCGCATTCATATGCCTGGAGAGAACGGCTACCATGCGAATATTTTGAAGCTTCAACCGGATGCGGTGCTTGTCCGCAATACAGGTGCATTGTATTACTACCTTCGTGCGCGTGCAGAGAATCCCGATAAGCCGTTCCCGAGATTGATCGGTGACTTCTCGCTTAACGTGGCGAATCATAAAGCAGTTGAAGTATTTGCTGATGCAGGTCTTGATCTCATTACGCCGTCGTATGACCTGAACATTCAGCAGATGGTCGATATGCTGGAGCAATCGGATACTTCCCGTCTGGAAGTTGTTATCCAGCAGCACATGCCGATGTTCCATACAGAGCATTGCGTTTATTGTACCTTCATGAGCGAAGGAACGGACTATACGAACTGTGGCCGTCCTTGTGAAGATCATCGCGCATCCCTTCAGGACCGTATTGGTATGTCGCATCCCGTACGTGTAGACGAAGGCTGCCGTAATACGGTGTACAATGCAATTGAGCAATCCGGCTCCGAATATATCCGCAACTTCCTTGAGCTTGGCGTACCATCCTTCCGCGTTGAATTCCTGGAAGAAACGCCAGACAAAGTACGTGAAGTGCTTGGATTATATCGCGATGCACTGGATGGCCGTATTAGCGGTACGAAAGTATGGAAAACGCTAAAAGCTACGAACCAGCTCGGTGTAACACGCGGGCAGCTCGTGAAATAAGGAGAACCATCGCATGAATGGAGCATGGTACAGCAACTGGAGACATGTGTTCAAAATAGATCCGGAGAAGGATATTTCAGATGATGCACTAGATGCGATCTGTATGTCCGGGACGGATGCTATTATTGTTGGCGGCTCCAGTGGCGTAACGTTTGAAAATACAGTTGATCTCATGGCGCGCATCCGCCGCTATGAGGTAGACTGTGCCCTCGAGGTGTCTACACTTGATGGTGCGGTACCCGGTTTTGACGGCTACTTTGTCCCGATTGTCCTCAATACCGATAAGGCGGAATGGATCATCGGCCGCCAAGTTGAAGGGCTGAAGGAATATGGTTCCTTTGTGCCATGGGAAGAAACGGCCTCGCAGGGTTATATTATCCTTAACAACGAAGCGACAGCGGCAACTGTCACCGGCGCTAGAACAGAGCTGGATGAAGCGGCACTTGTTGCTCATGTTCGTATGGGGGCTAGACTCATGCGTCTGCCGGTCATTTATATCGAGTACAGCGGGCGTTTTGGCGATATGGCACTTGTTCGTGCAGCGAAGGAAGCTGCTCATGAAACGCAGTTATTTTATGGCGGGGGCATTCATAATGCGGACACGGCCCGTCTTGCTGCGGAACATGCAGATACCATTGTTGTTGGAAATATCATCTACACCGATTTGAAGGCAGCGTTGTCGACGGTCGAGGCTGTTCGTGCAGTTGCCAGATAACAAGGTGAGTGCTTGATGAAGCAAGCTTAAAATTAAGGTTATACTACGTAATATGAAGCAGCACAGAGCTATTCCGAGAGCGTTTTTGAAAGCTTTAGGAATAGCTTTTTATTTGTAAATTGACACTTTAGAGGCCGTTGTCTACACTAACAATAAAGAGCGAACAAATGCGAACAGTTCTATACTTAAATTAAAAATTTATACCAAAGATTAAGGAGTACATTCATGTTTAATCCGATTAATATCGATCAAGCCGTACAGAAGCTGAACCCTCCGCAGCGAGATGCCGTTCAGGCAACGGATGGACCTTTACTTATTATGGCGGGAGCAGGCAGCGGCAAGACGCGCGTGCTTACCCATCGTATCGCTTATTTAATTGAGAAGAAGCGGGTTGCTCCTTGGAGCATATTAGCCATTACCTTTACGAATAAAGCAGCAAGAGAGATGCAGGCAAGGGTTGCCGCGCTGATTGGGCCGTCCGGCCAAGATATATGGGTATCGACTTTCCACTCCATGTGTGTACGGATTCTCAGAAAAGATATCAGCCGAATTGGCTTTACCTCTAATTTCTCGATTCTTGATTCCGCAGATCAGTTATCGGTTATCCGCAATTGTATGAAAGAACTCAATATCGATGTGAAAAAGATAGAGCCCAAATCTGTGCAGGCTGCGATGAGCGGAGCTAAGAATGAACTGCTCTCGCCGGAACGTTACGAGCAGAAGACAGGTGACTATTTCACCGATATTGTGGCGAAGGTATATAAGATGTACCAGAAGCGGCTGAAGAGCAATAACTCGCTTGATTTCGATGATCTGATCATGACGACGATTGAGCTATTTAAGGAAATGCCGGAAGTGCTGGAATTCTATCAGAACAAATTCCGTTTTATCCACGTGGATGAGTATCAAGATACGAACCGTGCCCAGTATATGCTCTGCCGTATGCTGGCTGACAAACATCATAATATTTGCGTTGTCGGTGACAGCGACCAGTCGATCTATCGCTGGCGTGGAGCAGACATTTCGAACATCCTGAACTTTGAAGATGACTATCCAGAAGCTCGGACAATCATGCTGGAGCAGAACTATCGTTCAACCTCGAACATTCTCGATGCAGCGAATGCTGTTATTAAGTTGAATACGGGACGCAAGGCGAAGAAGCTGTGGACCGATGCAGGGGAAGGCGATCTGATTACGTTGTACCAGGCAGATTCCGAACATGATGAAGGCTATTTCGTAACCGGCACAATCAGTAAGAATGTGAAAAACGGACGTAAATACGAGGATCATGCGATTTTGTACCGGACGAACGCCCAGTCTCGTGTCATAGAGGAAATTCTCATCAAGTCCGATATTCCTTATCAGATTGTAGGCGGCATTAAGTTCTATGATCGGAAAGAGATTAAGGACTTGCTTGCTTACCTTAGACTAATCTCGAATCCAGATGATGATATCAGCTTGCAGCGGATCATTAACGTTCCGAAGCGGGGGATTGGGGATACAACAGTTGCAAAGCTTGCTGAAGAAGCTGTACGCCAAGGTGCATCCATCTATAACGTACTCGGCAACTTGCAGGGGATCGATCTGAATGCACGTGCGCAAGGGCTGCTTCATGAGTTCCGAGATATGATCGATAACTTGACGCAAATGGTTGATTACTTGTCAGTGACTGAGTTAACCGAAAAGGTGCTGGAAATGTCGCAGTACCGCATTGAGCTGCAGCGTGAGAAGACACTTGAATCGACGGCTCGCCTCGAGAACATTGACGAGTTCCTCTCCGTTACGCAGGATTTCGAGAAACGAAACGATGACAAGACGTTAGTAGCGTTCTTGACCGATCTGGCTCTTATTGCTGATATTGATTCGATGGATAAAGACGAGGAAGGCCAAGCGGTGGACAATAATGCGGTCGTTCTAATGACGATGCATAGCGCCAAAGGTCTCGAGTTCCCGGTTGTATTCATTATTGGGATGGAGGAAAGTATCTTCCCGCACAGCCGTGCGCTTAATGACAACGAGGAGTTAGAAGAAGAGCGACGCCTTGCTTATGTAGGGATCACTCGTGCAGAGAAGCAGCTGTACATGACCAGTGCGCGCATGCGTACCTTATTCGGACGTACCAGCTCCAATATGCCTTCTCGTTTCCTGCAGGAATTGCCGGACCATGTCAAGACACTGGCTTCACCTGGAGGTACCATTGGCCGTTCTGGAAGCAGCTTTAGCGGAGGCAGTCGCCCGAGCTTTGGCTCAAGCAGCAGCACCGCTGGCTTTGGAGCAGGACGCACGCCATCCTTCGGCGGTGCGTCTAGCGCGGGAGCACGTACCTCTGGTCCATCGGGAGCGGGAGTACGCGTAAGTACACCGCTTGACGCAGCAGCGAAAGCCGTACAAGGCGGTGCTGCCGCTAGCGGCAGTGCTGAACGACAGTTTACTGCTGGTGACAGAGTCGCACATGGCAAGTGGGGCGAAGGTGTAATTGTTTCCGTCAAAGGAACGGGCAATGACATGGAACTCCAAATCGCTTTCCCGGCGCCAGTAGGTGTCAAACGGCTATTGGCCGGTTTTGCACCAATAACGAAAGTTTAATGAATGGAAGGATGGGACCCTCCCATGGACAATCAGACGGCTACGCCTGAGCAAGTGACCCGTATGCAAGAGCTTGCAGCGGAAATTTCCGCCCATAACTATCAATACTACACGCTTGATCGGCCTTCTATTAATGATGCTGACTACGATAAACTGTACGATGAGCTGGTAGCACTTGAGACAGCAACCGGTGTAGTGCTGCCGGATTCTCCGACACAACGGGTAGGCGGAGAGCTGCTAAAAGGCTTTGAGCCTCACCGTCATCGGGCTCGTTTATGGAGCCTTGATAAGGCGCAAGACACAGAGGATCTGCTCGCTTGGAATCAGCGGGTACTTAAAGGCATTAATGATTATAATGCAAAGCATCCAGAGGAAGAGCCGCTTCCACAACCGAGTTATGTCATTGAGCTGAAGTTCGACGGTCTTACCCTAAACCTGACTTATGAGAATGGACAGCTCATCCAAGCTTCTACACGGGGGAATGGCACAGTAGGCGAGGGGATATTGGCGCAGGTGCGCACGATCCGTTCTGTTCCGTTAACTATTCCTTTCCGAGATGGGATCATTGAAGTGCAAGGCGAGGGCATTATGAACCTGTCAGTCTTGGAGAGCTATAATAGGGCGGCAGTGGATCCGCTTAAGAATGCACGTAATGCCGCAGCAGGTGCACTTCGCAACCTGAATCCGAAAGTAACGGCAGAGAGAAAGCTGAATGCTTTCTTCTATAATGTTGGACACGCGGAAGGAATCTCATTTACGAATCATCGTGAAATGCAGCAATTCCTGAAAGATAACTTATTTAAAGTAAATCCGTATGCTTCCTATTTCGATACGATTGAAGAAGTACAGGCGGAGTTAGTGCATATCACTGAAATGCGTACCAGTCTCGACTTTTTAATCGATGGTGCCGTCGTGAAGCTTGTAGATATGCGTACCAGGGAAGCGCTTGGCTATACGGACAAATTCCCGCGGTGGGCTGTCGCCTTTAAGTTTGAGGCGGAAGAAGCGGCCACGGTGCTCGAGTCTGTATCTTGGGAGGTTGGCCGTACAGGTAAGATTACACCGGTAGCACGAGTTGAAGCCGTGGAACTTGCAGGCGTAACCGTTCAGAACTGTACGCTTAATAATATTGGAGACATTGAGCGGAAGAACTTGAAGTATGCTTTGGGCACGCTTGTATCTATCCGCAGGTCCAATGATGTTATTCCAGAAATACTAGGAAAAGTAGATGACGAGCCAGGGCAAGAGATCGTGTTCCCAACCGAATGTCCTTCATGCGGAACTGAGCTTGAGCAGCGCGGCGCCCATCTATTCTGTAACAATAAACTCGGCTGCCGTCCGCAGATTATTGGACGTATTACTCATTTTGCATCCCGCGACGCGATGGATATCGAGGCTTTCAGCATCATGACAGCGGAACAGCTGTATGCGGATTGTAATGTTCATGATCCGGCAGATCTCTATGCCCTTGGCTATGATGATTTGATCAAGCTGGATCGTTTCGGTGACAAAAAAGCACGTAAGCTGCTGGATGCGCTTGAAAAATCCAAAGATCGAGATTTGGCCGCTTTCTTATTCGCACTTGGCATTCCGAACACCGGTAAGGCTACGACTAAAATGCTGGCTGATCATTATGGAAGCCTAGATGGTGTGATGTCAGCAACAGCAGATGAGCTTGTTGGTCTTCAGGATGTAGGTGCTATCGTAGCAGACAGCATAGTCAACTATTTTGCTGATCCCATTATTGCGGCAAGTATAGCTCGTATGCGAGAGCTTGGTGTAAAAGCGGAAGCTGATCAGCCTGCCGTTGTACGCCAAGACAGCATCTTCAGCGGCAAGACTGTTGTTCTGACCGGCACATTGTCGAAGATGTCGAGAGATGAAGCGGCTAAGAAGCTCGAGGCATGTGGTGCGAAAGTAAGCGGCAGCGTCTCGAAGAAGACGGACTTCGTCATTGCTGGCGAGAGTGCAGGCAGTAAACTGACTAAAGCACGGGATCTTGGGATTACCGTTATTGAAGACGAGGATGAACTAATTCGCTTGTTAGGCGAAGACTAGAATTGATAAGCGCTGTATGCCTTTAAGGCATACAGCGCTTTTTTAATGCAACTAAATATAAATGTCATTTATTACAAGTTGTAATTCAAAATCGGACATGGTATATTATTTCTTGTCGCTTCGGAAGACACGGCGCATACAACTGAAACACACGAGTTGAAAAACAAATGTGAAACAAGCTGTTGACAACGAGTTGAGAAGCTGATAATATAACATCTTGTCACCGACAAAATGTGACAAACAAACAAGTTCTTTGAAAACTGAACAAATGAATCACGTCGATTCAAACAAGTTATAAAATAGCTAGTCAAGTTTGAGCAAGTCAAACAACCAAGGAGTTTTCGTCGTTCGGTTTCGGTCGAGCGATGAAAACACCATTTCATGGAGAGTTTGATCCTGGCTCAGGACGAACGCTGGCGGCGTGCCTAATACATGCAAGTCGAGCGGATCTTTTCCTTCGGGGAAAGRTTAGCGGCGGACGGGTGAGTAACACGTGGGTAACCTGCCCATAAGACTGGGATAACATTCGGAAACGAATGCTAATACCGGATACGCGAATTGGTCGCATGGCCGAATCGGGAAAGGCGGAGCAATCTGCCACTTATGGATGGAC